>NZ_NVWY01000043.1 GCF_002733835.1 Alcanivorax sp. | reverse complement strand
CTTCCCACAACCTCCCTCAAACTTCGGGATTGGTGGGAAGTCATGCTCGCATGACGAAGATGTTGGCGTAGCGCTGCTTCTCTTAAGTGAACAGCATTGGGCTAGAAGGAGGCGTTATTGTGGCGACGATTACTTGTGCCATTTCCGCCTTGCGGTAAAGCAGAGGGACAGGAAGGGCGAGGGAGCTTGCTTGCAAGCTCCCTCAGTGGCCGGCGGAGGGGTTAGCCCGCTCTGAGTTTGGGTTTGACGGTGATCAGCAGTGCTGGCAGCAGGGTGAGATTGCTGAGCAGGGCGACCAGCATGGCCAGGCCGGTGAGCAGGCCGAAGTAGACGGTGGGGTTGAAGCTGGACAGAGCAAGGATGGAGAAGCCGGCAATGATGGTGAGCGAGGTGTAGTACATCGCTTTACCGATGGAGCCATGGCAGCGCTTCATGGTGGCCACGTAGTCGTTGTCTTTGGGCAGTTCTTCGTGGAAGCGGTGGATGTAATGAATGGTGTCATCCACGGCGATGCCAATGGTGATGGCGGTGATGGTGATGGTCATCAGGTCCAGCGGCAGGCCGATCCAGCCCATCAGCCCCAGTACCAGCGACGCGGAGATCAGGCTGGGTACCATGCTGATCAGTGCCACCGGGAGGCTGCGGAACAGGATCAGCAGCATGAACAGAATCGCCGCAAAGACATAACCCAGGGTCTTGATCTGGGAGTCGAACAGGCTTTGCAGCATGTTGTTGTAGAGCACCATGGCGCCGGTGAGGTGCACCTGTTCCGGCTGCAGGCCAAAGTCGTTTTGCAGGTCGGTGCGGATCTTGGCGAGCAGTTCGTTACGGTTCAGGTTCTTGTCGGAATCGATTACCCGTACGCTGATGCGCACCTGGTCACCGTCGTCAGACAGGTAGGGCTTGACCAGCTGGTTGCGCAAATCATCCGGGATAAAGCTGGCCAGCAGCATCAGCTGCACATAGCTGAGCGGCCGCCCGTTCAGTTTTTCCGCCACCTCGTAGGTGGTGGCGATGGAGAGCACTTTGCCGGTTTCCGGGAGGGATTCCAGGTAGTCCTGAATGTCCACCAACTGGCCCAGCCGGGCCGGGGTGAACCAGTAAGCGCCCTTGAGCGGATTGGGTTCAGCCTTTTTCGGCGTCGCGAAGGGGTCTGCACCGGCCTCGCTGGCAAAGGGGTCACCGTCGGCAAAAGGATCGGCGCTGTCTGCCGCGAAAGGGTCACTGCTGGCAAAGGGATCCGCGTTGCCAGCCTCGTCAGGGCTGTCAGAGGCAAACGGGTCGCTGGGGCTGTCCTCCATGCTGTCACCGTCCCAGCCGGTGGCGGGTTGGTTGAGGGCGGCTTTTTGCGCGGTTGTGGCCTTGGGCGCATCGATGACGATATCCAGCGGGGTGGTGCCGCCCAGTTTGCGGTCGATCTGCAGCATGCCCTGATAGATTTCCGTGTCTTTCTGGAAGTAATCAATAAACCGGTTTTCCACGGTCAGGCGGCTGATGCCCCACAGGGAGGCGATGATCACGGCCAGTGCGACGACCAGCAGAATGGGCCGGTGGCGCTCGGTAAAGCCGGCAAAGGCCAGGGTCAGCTCGCGGCTGAGATCACGGCCTTGCCGGGGGGTGCCGGCGGATAGCGGCGCCAGCAGGGCGGGGAACACCAGAAAGCAGACGATCAGTGACACGCCCAGGCCCAGGGTCATCATCCAGCCGAAGTCGATGACCGGGCGAATGCCGCTGATGACCAGGGAGGAGAAGCCCACCATGGTGGTGAGGATCATGTAGATGCTGGGGCGCATCATGTGGGCGGCGGTCTCGCGGATCAGCCATTTCTGGCTGGCGTCCGGGTTCTCTTCGTGCAGCTCGCGAAAGCGCACGGTGAGGTGAATGGTGATAGACATGGTGATGATCAGCAGCAGGGAAATATAGTTGCTGCTGATCACGGACACCTTCCAGTCCATCCAGCCCAGCCAGCCGGTGACTGTCAGGACGGTGACACCACAGCAGGCCAGCGGCACGATCACCCAGCGAGGGCGGCGGAAAATCAGGAACAGGGTGAGGATCAGGAAGACCAGCACGCCGACGCCGAACACTTTCAGGTCCGAGCGGATAAAGCGCACCAGGTCGGTGGTGATCATCGGCACGCCGCCCAGGAACAGGTTGGCGTCGTCCCGATAGCGGTCCATGATCTCACGCACCTGGTCGATTTCCCCGGCGGTGCGTTGCTGGATCTGGCTGCTGTAGTCACTGAAGGCGCGAGTGGCAGCTTCCAGTGCTTGCTGGCCTTGTTCGTTCAGTTCGCCGTTGCGTTGCTGGTCGCGCAGGTCGTTGCGTTTGTAGAGCAGGTCGTAATATTTCTGGTCGCGTTCGAAGCTCACCAATAGGGCGGTGGTGTTGCCGTCGTCACTGACCAATAAGTCTTCGTAGAGCGGGTTCTCGTCGGTAAATTCCTTTTCGGCCAGGGAGAGATCCACGCCGTCACTGGTGAGGGTGCGGTAGTCGTTGGCCAGGTCGCTGAATTCCACCTGGGGGCTGAACAGCAGGGGCACATCCAGCATGCTGTAGACCGAACTGACCCGGTCCACATCCTTGAGCGATTGCTGCAGGGATTGCAGGTGGTCCAGGCTGTTCTGTTGGAACAGGGGTTTGTCTTTGGGGCTGTAGGTGATGACCAGGAAATCACTGCCGCCGTACTGTTTGGAAACCTTGCGGTAATACTCCAGCGCTTTGTCGTTTTCCAGCACCATGGAGTCCGCCGACGCGTCGATCTTGAAGTTGCGGGCCTGCGTGGCAGCGACGCCACAAAGCAACACCAGCAGCACAAGCCAGAAGACAGGGTGTGCCAGTACGGCCTGGCAATAGGCCTTAAACAATCGATGGGTCATGAGGTATCCGATTTACGTTACAGGGGGTTCAGTCTTGCACGGTATACAGCGAACAGACCGTTTTCAGAACATGGCTGCGTATTCTGCCGCGAACTGCGTATCGAAACGGTGAATGGCTTTGCCGGCGGGCCAGGCCAGCAAGGTCAGCAGGCCTTCAGTCCACTCTTCCTGATGTACCCGGCAGCCGCCCTGGCCATCATCGATAAAGGTAAAGCGGTGAATAATGCGGGCAAACGGTAGTTGTAGCCCCCAGGTGATACGCTCGTTTTCCTTGTATTCCAGTACTTTCACCACCACGGGGGCTGGCGGCAGGCGAGGCAGGTCGACCACAAACAGCAGCAGGGCACCGGGGCGCCAGCCACCATTAAGTAACCGGGCGTGGCGGACCACCGAGCACCAGCTGGCCCAGTTGTCGGCGTCGGCAAACAGTTTGAAAGCTTGTTTGCGGGAGGCGCGGGTGTCGGTGACTTCGTCGACCAGATAACGTTTTAGCATGCTGCATCCGTGTTTTTATTGGGTGGAAGGGGCTGCCAGGAAGTGCGTGACGCAGGCCACTGCGATAGCACCAAAGCCATTATTCAAAGCTCCCTAGATTACGCACAGTAGGCACCAACCTCCAGTCGGTAAAACGGGCCAATTCGGCAGACGTTGTTGACCTGCCCGGGGCCTTTGCCTAGTTTCGGGTGATTGCGAGGAGTCAGCATGACAACAACACTGTTACCGGCCTCGATTTTGCCGGGGCTTCTTGAAGTCTCGTTACGTGATCAACTGGACGTGCAGGCCTTGTTCGAGCAGGTGGGAATCGATGCGGATATTGTCGGCCGCAGCGATCGCTTCATCAGCCTCGGGCAGCTGGATGCGTTGCTCTATGCCGCCTTTACGGAAAGTGATGATCCGCTATTCGGCCTGCATGTGGGGGCGGATAACCATTATGGCAATCTGGACTTGCTGGGTAACCTGATGGCTACCGCCAATACCCTGGATAACGGGATCGGCATGCTGTTTCGCTATAAGGATCTGGTGGTTCCCTACCTGGATTTCTCTCTCGACCTGCACGGCAAGAATGTGCAGCTATCGGTGATCAGCAAGGACCCGACCTTGCGCTTTACGGCCACGCGGGCACACAACGAAGTCGTGGTGGCCACCATGGTGTCCATCGGGCGCTCATTACTGGGGGCGGAAATGCCCCTGGCTGGCGCCTGCTTCCTGCACGGCCAGCCATCGCCTGATGAGCTGGAAAGCTATGGCGCCTTTTTCCAGTGTCCGTTGTCGTTTGCTGCCAGCCAGAATGCCATCCAGTTCAGTGCCGAGCTGCTTGGCACACCGTTGCCCCGCGCCTATCCGAAATACAATGAACGATTACGCCGTTCTGCGGACCAGGTGCTGGCAGGCCTGTCTCGGGCGGCGGGTATTACCGGGCAGGTGATCAAGCATCTGGAGCGGCTACTCGGTGAGCATACGGTGACCATGGAAGCGGTGGCCGATGCGCTGGCCATGACCCCGCGTACGCTCCAGCGGCGCCTCCAGGAAGAAGGTGCGCGGTTTGCACAACTGCGTGATCAGGTGCGCCATCAGCATGCCTGCAAGGCCCTGAGCCAGCCCCGTTGCGACATGCACGGCCTGGCCGCTGAACTGGGTTTTTCCGATACCGCCAATTTTTACCATGCGTTCAAGCGCTGGCAGGGGTGTGCGCCGGGTCAATATCGCAAGGCATACCAGAAAACGTTTCACCAGGAGCCGGGTAAGCTCACGCCCACTGACTCTCGCGCTTGAGCGGTGTGACACTTTGCCACATTGGTATTTTTTCCCGGGCCCGTATCCTTGCGGGCGAATATTCAATGCCGGGGAAATGTCATGTCTCGTTCCGTTTTGTCCGCTGCGATATCGCTGTCGCTGTTTACTGTCAGTCCTGCTGTGCTTGCCCACTATGATGGCGGGCGCGCTGACAGCCATGCGCCGATTTCTGTGATGGGTGACCACACGCACGGTAAGGGTGAGTGGATGCTTTCCTACCGTTATATGGGCATGGGCATGAGTGGGGCGAAATCCGGTAGTGACTCTCTGAGCACGGATGAAGCATTTGCCGAGATTCCGGGCATGGGCATGATGAACATGAAAGCCCTGCCGTACGAGATGACCATGCAGATGCATATGCTTGGCGCCATGTACGCGCCCACGGATAACCTCACCCTGATGGCGATGTTGCCGTACAGCACCAACGAGATGACCACCAAGACCCGCATGACCATGATGGGTAACACCACCCAAGGCGAGTTTGATACGGAAACCTCCGGCATTGGTGATGCCAGCATCGGTGGTCTCTACAAGTTCTATGACGAAAACGGCTACCGCTTGCATCTGAATATGGTGTTTGGGCTGCCCACCGGTTCCATCGAGGAAGAAGACTACATTCCCATGGCGGGTCAGGATCTGCAGCTGCCTTACCCCATGCAGCTGGGCTCCGGCAGCTATGAGTTGCGCCCGGGGCTGACCCTGAACAAGCAATATGACAGCTGGAGCTGGGGCGCGCAGGTCAGTGCCAACATTCCTCTGGATGAGAATGATCAGGGTTATGAGTTGGGTTCGAGCAAGTACCTGACTGCCTGGGCGGCCAAGCCTGTTTCTCCGTGGGCATCGGTGTCTGTGGCAGCGTATAAGAGCTGGTGGACCAGTATTAACGGTTCTGCTGAAGACCTGACCATCTCACCGATGATGAACCCGGCGGCGGACCCGGATGCCAAGGGTGGCCAGCGGCTGGATATTGGTGTGGGCTTGAACCTGCTGGGCAAGAACGGCGCCCTGAAAGGCCACCGTCTGGCGATGGAGTACAAAGCGCCAGTGCAGGAATCCCTGCATGGTATCCAGATGGAAACCGATTACACCTTTACCGTAGGTTGGCAGAAAGCCTTCGGCGGGAAATAACCCTGCCGTAGTAGTGTCGCTGGCGGCGATCGTCTGCGGCGATTTTCGCCCACAAAAAAGCCGTTCCTGATGATCAGGAGCGGCTTTTTTGTGGAATTCGAAATGGTGCCGGAACGCGGAATCGAACCGCGGACCTACTGATTACGAATCAGTTGCTCTACCGACTGAGCTATCCCGGCATGCCCGTTGTGCGGGGCGGGCGCTAGTTTAGCAGGCCGCCCGCTGCAGGCAAGCAGGAATCAGGCTTCCTGCTTGATGCCGGCCAGTTTGCGGGCATGCCACTTCTTCTTCTCCACATCCATGCCGCGCAGAATCTGAATGCGCTGGGCTTGCGGGCTGCCTGCTCCGTGCATGGATTCGGTGAGGTAACCCACGGCGTTGCGGCCCAGGGTCATGTTTTCGATCAGCCTAAGGATGCGCATGCGGTCCTCGGTGGGGATGTCTTCGCGGCCTTTCAGGAAGCGACGAATGATGTCTCCGGCTTCTTCGTTTTCCAGGTCCTGTTCGCTGGGCATGGTGACCATGATGCCGCCGGCCAGATCCTGGGCGAGGCGGGAAATTTCGTAGGGGAAGCGGGTGACGTTGTGCTTGCACACATTGGCCAGCATGGTGTCGTTCATGAAGATACCGCTGGGCATCTTCTTCGCTTCGTGGGAGCTGGCGATACCGGAGGAATAGATGGTTTCGTTGAGATGGGTCATCTCCACCAGCTTGTCACGGATGTGGCTGACTTTTTCCAGGCCGTTGTATTCCACGATGGATGCCGCTGCACCGACCATGACATCGCCCAGGCCGGTTTTGCAGACATAACTGGCGCGGTGATAGGCAGTGAAGCGGGTGACCAGCTCCTGGGCGAATTCGTATTCGCCGTCCATGAACACGTGCTCGTGGGGAATGAACACATCATCGAAGTACACCAGCACTTCCTGGCCACCGTACTGGGCATTGCCCTGGTCGATGTCGCCGCCTTCCATGGCCCGGGTGTCGCAGCTCTGGCGCCCGTAGATATAGGTAATGCCGGCGGCGTCGCCGGGGATCATGCCGACCACGGCATAGTCCTTGTCGCCTTCGGTGAGGTTCATGGTGGGCAGCACGCAGATCCAGTGCTGGTTCCAGCCACCGGTCATGTGGGCTTTCACGCCTTTGACGTAGATGCCCTTGTCGGTGCGGCGGGTGACGCGCATGAACATGTCCGGATCGGCCTGCTCGGCGGGCCGCTTGCTGCGGTCACCCTTCGGGTCGGTCATGCCGGCGGCAATCAGGATGTTCTTGCGCTGGGCTTCCTTGAGGAACTCCAGGTAGCGCTGGTGGTACTGGGTGCCGTGTTTTTCGTCCATCTCATAAGTAACGGAGTGCAGCACGCTGATGGTGTCCAGGCCGGTGCAACGCTGGAAGCAGGTGCCGGTGATCTGGCCCATGCGACGCTGCATCTTGTTCTTTTTTACCAGGTCGCCGGGGGATTCCACGATGTGCAGAAAACGGTTTACCTGGGCGTCGATCAACGGTGACCAGGCAGTGGCCAGTTCTGGATCGTCAATGGCCAGGTCATAGCTGGCGCGCAGGGCATTGATGCTGGGTTTGATGATGGGGTGGTCCGCAGGCTCATCAATCAGCTCACCGAACAGGAACAGGCGAGTGCCGCGGTTGCGCAGGCTGGCCAGGTAGTCGTCACCGGTCTTGATGACGGGAATGCGGTCCCAGCGGGTCTGGGCGGATTCTTCACGGGCTGGAGCCGGGGGCGCGGCGTTCATGGTGCCTCCTGGGATCGTGTTGTTCTGCTCTGCGCCGCAGGCCGGCGCGGGAAGCAATATCATCGGGAATAGGGTGACTTGAGAGTCATCTCCGATGGTAAACAGTGTGTAATCCAAGGCAATGACAGAAAGTGCCGCTGTGCTCTGTGGTCAAGTCAGCGTGGCGCTAAGGGCGGGGAAGGCTGGCTGTGTAGGCGGCACGATAAACCCATTAGCCGTTGGAGCATCTCTTGAGGTGCGAACCGCCTGTTTTGCGCATAGGCAATCTGAAGGCGATCCTTCGCCGAGGCTCAGGTTCGCACCTCGAGAGGTGCTCCTACAGCAGAGTCGGCCTGGGTTATCGCGCCGTCAGCGAGGTTATTCGCTACGCTTCTGGTGATGGGACGGATTAATTCTGCGCCTTGAACACCATGGAGGCAGAGTTCAGGCAGTAGCGCTGGCCAGTGGGCGGTGGGCCGTCGGGGAAGACGTGCCCCTGATGGCTATCGCAGCGGGCGCAGCGGATCTCTATACGGATCATGCCGTGGCTACTGTCGCGCAGTTCGCGAATGTGTTGCGGATCGAAAGGTTGATAAAAACTGGGCCAGCCGGTGCCGGATTCGAACTTGGTGCTGGAAGCGAACAGCGGCAGGTCACACAGTTTACAGTGGTAGGTGCCTTCGTCCTTGTTATCCAGCAGGCCGCCACAAAACGGTGGCTCGGTGCCCTGGTTGAGCAGGATGCGGCGTTCTTCTTCGCTCAGCGATTGTGCGCGGGCCTGTTTCTCTTCTTCGCTCAGGGGCGTCAGATCGAAGCCGCTGGCGGACAGTGCTTGGGTCATCAGGCACTCCCTTGAGTTTGTCTGGTTAAGGTGTCCGGGTTTTGAGTTTGTCGGGAAAGGCCTGGATCAGCTTTTCCACTTTCGGTTTGGCTATATGGGTGATGTAGCCCTGGTTGGGATTGCGACGGGCGAAATCCTGGTGGTAATCCTCGGCGCGGTAAAAGGCGTCCAGCGGTTCCACGGTGGTAACAATGGGGGCGATAAAAGCGCCGGCGTTATTCAACTGATGGATGTACGCCTCGGCCACCGCTTTCTCGGCCTCGTCGTGATAAAAAATCGCGGAGCGGTACTGGGTGCCCCGGTCGTTGCCTTGCCGGTCTTTCTGGGTGGGGTCGTGGGCGACGGAGAAGAACACTTTCAGCAGTTCGCCGAAGCTGATGACGGTGCTGTCGTATTCTACTTCGATCACTTCCGCATGGCCGGTGGTGCCGGTACAGACGGCCTCGTAATTGGCGCGGGCAGCATGGCCGCCGGCATAACCGGACACCACGGCGTTCACGCCTTCCAGATTCAGATAGACCGCTTCCACACACCAAAAGCAACCGCCAGCCAGAACCGCTTTGGCCATGCCATTGGCGGGCAGATCGTCGATGGGATCAGGGAAACGTTCCGGGTGAATGGCCAGGGATGTGCCGGGGATCACTACGTTCATGGTTCCTCCAATGGGGCGAACACCTGCCTGGCTTGTGGCCCGGCAGGTGTTACAGGTCAATGCAGCCAGTGGAGAGCAAGCAGGGATCAGTCCTGCTTGATGGCTCCACTGGCGATCAGGCCATCGATGTCACTGTCACTGAAGCCGGCCTGGCTCAGTACGGCCCGGCTATCTGCTCCGGCAGTGGTGGCGGGTTTTATCTCGCCGGCTGCGGTGCGTGAGAAGCGCGGGGTCGGTGCCGGTTGTGCGGCACCGTTGACGGTAACAAAGGATTCTCTGGCTACGTTATGCGGGTGTGAGGGCGCTTCTTCAAGGCTGAGAACCGGTGCAAAACAGACATCGGTGCCTTCCATGAGGGCGGACCACTCGTCCCGTGTCTTCTGTTTGATGACGGCGGCGAGCTTTTTTTTCATTTCCGGCCATTTGGGCGGGTTGATCTGATGGCCAAAGTCTTCGGCGGATAGTTCGGCCAGCTGGCAGAGCTGGGCATAGAACTGTGGTTCGATACTGCCGATGGAGACGTATTTGCCGTCCGCAGTTTCATACACTTCATAAAAGTGTGCGCCGGAATCAAGCATGTGAGTGCCGCGATTGTCGGTAAACATGCCCTGGGATTTGAGCCCGTAGAACATGGCCATGAGGGCGGCGGAACCTTCTACCATGGAGGAATCGACCACCTGGCCTTTACCGCTGCGCTGGGCTTCCAGTGCGGCGCAGACCATGCCGAAAGCAAGCATCATGCCGCCGCCACCGAAATCGCCCACCAGGTTGAGGGGAATGGCGGGCTTTTCGCCTTCACGGCCCATGGCATGCAGGGCGCCGGACAGGGAAATGTAGTTCATGTCATGGCCGGCGGCCTGGGCCAGTGGGCCGGTCTGGCCCCAGCCGGTCATGCGGCCGTAGACCAGTTTTGGGTTGCGGGCCAGGCATTGCTCCGGGCCCACGCCCAGGCGTTCGGTGACGCCGGGACGAAAACCTTCGAACAGGCCGTCGGCGGTTTCACAGAGTTTCAGAACGGTTTCGATGCCTTCGGGGCTTTTCAGGTCTACGGCCAGGTTCTGGCGATTGCGGAAAAGGACGGTGTGGCCGATGGCGGAATGCGGGTTACCGCCGGGGCGGTCGATGCGAATAACGGTGGCGCCCATGTCGGCAAGCATCATGCCGCAGAAGGGGCCGGGGCCAATGCCGGCCAGTTCGATGAAGGTCAGTCCGTTAAGTGGGCCTGTCATAATGTTCATGTCCGTTGTCAGAGTCCGTTTTACCGTTCCCTGACGGACATTGGCCGGTCAGGGAATAAGGGCTTGTTCACGCAAGCTGCGACGCAGGGCCGAGCACTGGCTTTTGGCGATGGCAACGGCGTTGCTGGCCTCGTGGGTGGTGGCGATGCCGGTCCAGAGAGGTTTGCCGTCGGCATTGATCAGCTCTGCGCCATGTTGCCGCAGGGCGTCGGGTACCTCGTCTTTGGCCAGGTCGCCACCGATCCCGATTTTCCAGGTCGGTTGTACGTCGCCGGCGGATTGCTCCATGGGGTTGAGCTGGTTGCCGGCCGCAGGCGGTGCGGCAGCATCTATCAGCAAGTGGGTCAGCTCGACCACCAGAATCCGCTCTACATCGTTTTCTTGCGCCCAGTCGAGGATGCGTTTTTTTCCGCCTTCATACCATAACGGTAATTCCTGATGGCTGAGCAAAACGGTCAACGAATTACTTGAAAATATATCCTTGCAGGTTAATTCCCAGGTTTCGCGGATGTTGCCTTCCGGGGTGTGGGCGACCAGCAGCAACGTATCTTGCGGCGGGTGGCTGCCCTCGTCGGTGAAGCGGGTGGTCACGTCCGTGGTGCTGGCGCAACCGGCAACGAAGAGGGCGGGTAACAGGTATCGGAAAAGCGGTCGCATGGAAATCTCCGGCGGCGAATGCGGTGCCTTCAATGGCTGGGTCTAGTGTAACAGCGCCGCAGTGGCGCCACATCAACTGGTGCACATTCTCTTGTCCTCAGGCTGGCCGCTAGGGGATCGCCGGGGAGTGCTGCACCGGGGCTGCCGGGTTGGCTGAAAAAGCAAAGCGGCAGCCTGTTTGTGGCTGCCGGGGGGCGGGGTACCAGCGCACTTCGTATTTGTCTTGGCTGTTTTGTTGCGCTTGCCATTGTAGTTGTAGCGCGGCGCCGTCATCGGTGGTTGCACGTTGCCCCTGGCAGTGGATAGCAAGCTCCAGCGTGTCGAGGGCCAGCTGTTCGGCGGGGGCGGCCAGCAGGGAGATTCGCCAGTAAGGGCCGGTGGTGGGCTCGCCGGGCTGGTGGGCAGGATGACCTTGCCACTGGACAGACGTGGGAGAGGCCGGGGCTGCCGTTTGCTGTGCTTCAGGAAAGTACTGATGCGCAAGCAGGGAGAAGGTCTGTTGGCGGGGAATGTCGTTGATGTCGCCGCTGATGTTGCCGCTTTGTTGCAGGTCGCGGCTCAGTTTCGTGCTTTGGCCAATCAGGAAATTCAGGGTATGGGGGCCGTAGAGCGTGTGGCCACCCTCGTAGTATTGCCGCTGGTATTCCTCGGGGGTGACGGCATAGCCGAAATAGCCGTTGGCCAGGCTGGAGACTTCTACTTTCCAGTTCGTGCCGGCGGGCAAGGTATCGGTAACGGCATTGCGCAGGCGATTGCCGCTTTCCAGGGTGATTTCCCAGGGCAGCGGCACGATGATCAGCTCGTTGATCCGTACGATCTGGAATAAGGCCTGATGGGGGAAGCGTTCTGCGGGTAACAGCAGTTGCAGCTTGGAGAGCATCCACTGTTTTACGCCCTGGCAGTTGTCGGTGAAAAAGCGTCGAGGCCAGTCTTCCTTGAGAAAGGGCAAGTAGGAAATCGGAAACACTTCATCGCCATTGGCGGCCCCGGCGACGGCGGCGCCGGCTATGGCGCGCTCACAGAGTCCGAAGCGCTCTGTGTCGATCTGCTCCAGCAGGTTCAGTTGGCGGCTGGCGATAGCGGTCTCCAGTGTGCCGGTGAGCTGGTTATCCAGTGAGTGAAATAATTGTACGGCGTGTTCGCCCAGAGCGGTGCCAATACGTTGTGCTTCCAGGTCGCCACGCTGGTTTGTGTGCCAGGCCGGGTTATTGTCGGCGTGGGTGGCCTGGGCGGCGCCATGGATAAAGCCGGGGGCTGTGCTTGCCAGTTCATCTTCCAGTGTGCCACTGATCCAGTGCCAGACGTCGGCGTGGTAAGGACGGGTAAAGGGGGGAATGGCGGTGCCATGAATGGAGTACAGGCTAAGCGCACCGGCAGGAACAAAGCGGTCACCTTGCTTCTGGTCGATGCGCAGCAGGGTCATGGTGGGGTTGACCGCCATCATCGGGTCGTCATCCAGGTGCTGGCCGTCAGGGAAAT
This sequence comes from Alcanivorax sp., assembly GCF_002733835.1. Taxonomy (GTDB): domain Bacteria; phylum Pseudomonadota; class Gammaproteobacteria; order Pseudomonadales; family Alcanivoracaceae; genus Alcanivorax. The sequence goes on along the minus strand of NZ_NVWY01000043.1, from coordinate 24,176 downwards.
TGTTCGCCCAGGCGCCCATGGAACGGTTACGGGTATAGCCCCGGATGTCGCTTTGGCCCACTGCGAAGCGGGCTTCCCGTCGGGAGGTATAGGCTGCGATGACCGCGTCGGCAATCTGTTCGCTCAGGTATTCAAACAAGGCCGGGTCGAAGCCGGGTTTGTTGCTGCCAAAGACATTATAGAAGTCACTGCCCAGATACTGCCCCGGGCCGGAATGGGTATGGGTCACCAGTAAAGATAACGCGTGTGCAGGCACGTCGGTTTTCTTTGCGATGCGTTCTGCCACGCGATGGTGAAGCGGCAGAGAGCCGGTGCCCAGGTCCAGTTGCACGATAGCGAGCGGTGTTTGCCCGGGCGCATGTAAATAAAAGGCCCTTGCTTTCAATCGGGTGCGAAAACCATCTGCAGGTTTGGCCCAGGCGGAATAACCGAATTTGGGTATTCCTATTGGCGGGGTGATGTCCCGTTCTGCAATGCCTGCCAACGGCGCGGTGGCCTGGCTGGGCGCAAGTGGTTCGCCAAGGTGAATGTCGACCTGCTGACGGGGAAAAAAAAGAAACGGCCAGGCGGTATGGGCCAGGGCGGCGATAACAATGAGAGCGACAATGACCAGCAGCCAGCGGCGGATACGGCGTGGGTGTGTGGGCTTCATAATCCGGCTTTCTTATAATTTGCACCAAAGTACCAATTTGGTGCTGTTGGTGCAAACGGGTGCATTTTGTTGCTGAGCGGGCGTGAAGGATACGAAAAGATACGCTTAGATACAGAAAGCAGGAACATGAACGGGTTCACAACAATATTCCAACGCAACGGCACCGGACGCCTATTTTTTTTTCTTTCCCCACCTATTCCAATGGTTGCACAGATCATTCATACCCAAGGGGGGTAGTCATGAAAGGAAGCACGCGTATATCCATGCTGGCAGCGAGTGTCGCATTAGCGACGCAAGCGATTGCCGCAGAGGACATGAAAGAGCCCAACACGCGGCAGTATGTCGCGCCCATGCTGCACTATCTGGTACTGGACGAAGATCGGGATCTGTCTCGCAAGGGGCTGGGTGCCGGTTTGGTCTATGGCCGTGAATTATCCGATCACTGGTGGTGGGAAACCGAAGGTGCCGGGTATGGCCTGGATTCCGGTGTCGAAGGCGCTGCGGATTATTACCAGTACACGGTAAGTACCGGTGTGGCCTATGCCTTTGGCGACCGCGAAGGCTTTACGCCTTTCGTTCTGGCCCAGATCGGTGGCATCTACAACGATGTGGTGCCAGACGATGATGATGGCTTTGATTTGCACGCCAATGTGGGGTTGGGTGCGGTTACCGGTCCTATTTTTGATAACGGCCTGAAGTTGCGCGCTGAAGCCCGTTATATGTATGACGATTTCGACGGTATTACCGGCACGGCATCTGAAGATGAAGGCGGGTTCAACGACTGGCGCTTCTCTCTGGGTTTGGAAGTACCTCTCGGCCAGACCAAGATTGTCGAAGTGGAAAAAATTGTCTACGAAACCCGTGAAGTCGAGAAAGTTGTGGAAGTGGCCGCTGCCGACAGTGATGGCGACGGTATTCCTGACAACCGTGACAAGTGCCCGAACACCATTGCCGGCGGCAAGGTGGATGGCGATGGCTGTCTGTTAACCAACCAGACCATTACCTTCAACAACATTGGCTTCGAGCTCAATTCTGCCAAGCTCACCGCGACCTCCCGTCCGCTAGTGGACCGTCTTGTCAAAGCGCTGAAATCTCAGACGAACTTCGATGTCGAGATTGCAGGCCATACGGATAGCACCGGTAGCGCTGAATACAACGAAACCCTTTCCGATGAACGTGCCAAGGCTGTACGCCAGTACTTGATTGATAATGGCATAGCAGCAGAGCGTCTGACCGCTCGTGGGTATGGTGAAGTGGTTCCGGTTGCCAGCAATGAGACCTCATCAGGCCGTGCCATGAACCGTCGCGTTGAATTCCGCGTTAGCGAGCAGTAGGAGAATAGTCATGAATATGTATAGCAAATCGTTTTTTGTAATCATGCTGGCTGCTTTGCTGGGTCTTGGATTGGCTGGTTGTGAAGCGGATGGAGATGGCAGCAGTGGCGGCAACACTCCGGTTGGTAATAATGCTGACCAGGACAATGATGGCGTTCCCGATAACGTGGACAACTGTCCCGCTAACCCCAATGCCATGCAGGAAGATCAGGATGGTGATGGTATCGGCGATGTCTGTGATGACGACCGTGATGGTGACGGGGAAGACAACCCCACTGACAACTGTCCGCTGGTTGCCAACCCGACTCAGGATGACACTGATGGCGACGGTATTGGCGATGCCTGTGATCAGGACAACGACCAGGACAACGACGGTATCGACGATGGGGTAGATAACTGTCCTGCCATTTTCAACCCGGAACAGGGTGATGTGGATAACGATGGTATCGGTGATGTTTGTGATGACGACGCGGATGGCGATGGTGTGGATAACACCAATGACAACTGTGTGTTCACGGCAAACGCGGATCAGAAAGACACGGATACCGATGGTATCGGCGACGTCTGCGAAGACGACCGCGACGGTGACACCATCCTTGATACCAATGACAACTGCCTGAACATTCCTAACACTGACCAGGCTGACCTGGATCTGGATGGCATTGGTGATGTGTGTGACGACGACCGTGATGGTGACGGCGTGGACAACGACACTGATAACTGCCCACTGGCTGCCAACGCGAACCAGGCGGACAGCGACGGTAACGGCATTGGTGACGTTTGTGATGGCGGTGGCGGTGATCCCACTGACACCGATGGCGATGGCTTTCCGGATGTCTCTGACAACTGCCCGATGATTCCTAATGAAGATCAGGCTGATGGCGATGGTGATGGTAAAGGCGATGTCTGTGACGACGACGGTTTCACCTGTTCCGCTACCACCACTTACCAGCAGCTGGCCAATACGGATTACACGGCAGACAGCGGCGTGCTGGGCGTATGCCTTGGTTGCTCCGTGGATGACGAGGGTCAGGCAATTGACGGAAATAACGCCACATTCGCACAGATAAATATTGGCGCGGCACTGGTCTACGGTGGCGGGTTTGTGGCGGCGGACGCCATTGACCAGTCCGTGGATATTGCAGACAGCGTTGTCGGCTTTGTGGTCAGCGACCCGAGCTCGCAGCTGCTTAATCTGGAACTGCTTGGCAACTTCATTACCATTCGTTTCTTCAATGACGGCGTGGAAGTGGATAGCGCTACCGTAGGCGGCGGGTTGCTGGATCTGGACTTGCTGGGCCTGGGTGCCAACTCGGATCAGCGTTTCATTGCTGCCCCGGCATCTAGCCAGCCGTTCGATTCCATTCAGCTGGACTATGCTGGCCTGGTGAATGCCAACAAGTCGTTCCGTGTGCACGATGTTTGTGTCGGTACGCCCTGATCGGCAAAGCAAGTAAATAAGGAAAGGGCCCCCACGGGGCCCGGCTCCGAACGATAGCAATAGCGCCTCGGGGCAAGAGAAAGGCCTGAACCAAACCGGTTGCAATGATTCCGAAAAGAATGCGTTGTCACCGAAGAGGTTCAGGCTTTTTTTGTTCCGGGCGCCGGCGTTTTCAGAGGCTTCCTGGCTGTCTTGAGCACAAATAGCGTACTGGTTAACTGCTTCTGGGGTGTATAGCCGCAAACGCCGTTTTCGGAGATAAGTACGGATCACCTAAAAAGTATCGCCTGATGGGCATAGGCTGGTACCCTGAGCTAAGAAATAAACACTAGAAGGGAAAGGGGGGCACCCATGCGAACAGGCATATTCATCCTCATATGTCTCGGTGTCACGCTGCTGGCCGGTTGCGACAAGGAGCCGGAGGTGGGAGAGGTCGTCAGCACCTTTAAAAATTACCAGGAAACCGGTGATTTGCCTGCGCTGAAGGAACGGGGCTTTGTTCGGTTGTTGGCCCCACGGTTTGACGAGCCCTCAGGGCTGCCCCGCGATGGCGTCCCGGCCAGCGAATACCAGCAGCAGGCGGAAGAATTCGTCGAGCACCTCGGGATGGAGCCGCGCTGGGTGTACGCCGACAATTTTGGTGAGTTGAGCACCCTTATCAATCAGGGCATGGCTGACATCATTATCACCAATTATTCGGTGACCAAGGAGCGCCAGAAGAACCTCGCCTTTTCTACCCCGGTAAACGCTGTACAGGAACGCATGGTGGTACCGCGGGCGCTGGCGGACCTGCCGCTAACGGAGATGGGGGAGGTGACGCTGTCGGTACCGGAAGGGTCCGCCTATCTGGAAACCGCCACCAAACTGGCCAAGCGCCACGACAATATCAGCCTGGAAGTGCTGGACAGCAATATCTCAGATGAGGAATTGGTTAACGGTGTGGCAAATGGTGAGCTGGCAGCAAGTATCGTCGACAGCAATATGCTAGATGCCTTGCTTGAAGAGGATGGCGAGGCCGTGGCCGGGCCGGTGGTCAATCGCAAGCGTCGTATCGCCTGGGCCGTGCGCTCGGATAGCAGCGAATTACTGGATCAGATCAACCAGTACATCACCAGTGAGCGGGTCATTACCTCCGTGGACAGTGAAGAAGAACGCGGCTGGGCGGAAATTCGCGAAAAAGGGGTGTTGCGAGTTATCACCTCCAATAACCCGGCCAGCTATTTTATGTGGCGCGGTGAATTGATGGGGTTTGATTACGACCTGATCAAGGACTTTGCCAAGCAGCATCGTTTGCGTGTGCGGGTTATTGTGCACGATACGCCGTCCTCCATGTTTGCGGCGCTGGAGGCGGGGGAAGGCGATGTTATCGCCGCCTCCATGACCGTCACGCCAGAGCGTCAGAGCGCAGGCTGGTCCTTCAGTGAACGTTATCTGGAAGTGAATGAGCAGCTTATCGGTGAAGCCGGCGAGAGCTCGCTGGATACAGTGGAAGGACTGGCCGGGCGCACGGTGGCAGTGAACCCGGAAACGGCCTATTACGACACGCTCAAAGCGTTGCAAAAGGCGGGGGGCACGTTCGAGATTCTGGAAGTGGAGAACGCCAGTACGGAAATGTTGATTGATGGCGTGGCCAACGGTGATTACGACCTGACCATGGCCGATAGTCATCTGGCTGCCATGGAATCCACCTACCGGGATGACATCGCTGTATTGTTCCAGTTCGAACCGGCCAAACAGATCGCCTGGGTTACCCGAGAGTCCCAGCAAGCCTTACGAGAGCAGCTCAATAGTTATATAAAGCGTGGTTATCGGGGGCTGTTCTATAACGTGACCTACAACCGGTATTTCAAGGAAAAGAAAACCATCGCCACCCATGAGGCCTACCGGGTAGAACCAGGTCGGGATATTTCCCCCTATGATGAGCTGGTGCGTTCAGAGTCGCTTAAGTATGGCCTGGATTGGCGCCTGATTACTTCCCAGATGTACCAGGAAAGCCGTTTTAATCCGAACGCGCGCTCTTTTGCAGGTGCTCAGGGGCTGTTGCAAGTGATGCCCCGTACCGGCCGGCAATTTGGTTACAGTAATCTGACTAACCCGAAAAATGGCGTGGAAGCGGGGCTGGCTTATATTGACTGGCTGGAACAACGCTTTCCCGCTCGCCTGGACCTGGCGGAAAAATTGTATTTTACGCTGGCGGCTTACAATGCTGGGCATGGCCACGTGGAAGATGCCCGCCGTCTGGCGCAACGTATCGGTAAAAACCCGGACAAGTGGTTCGGGCACGTGGAGCAGGCCATGCTGTTATTGTCCAAACCCCAGTATGCCCGCCAGGCCCGCTATGGCTATGTGCGTGGTACTGAGCCGGTGAAGTACGTGCGGGAGATTAAGAACCGCTATCTTGGCTATGTGTCAGCGCTGGGCGAGCAGGAGCAGTCTCAGCTTTAACCTGAATTTTACAACTATGCCATGGAAAAGCCGGAAATGGGCCACATCATCTGGGGTACCACTCATTGAAGGAGATTGTGATGGATCGCAACACTTTCATCGAAAAGGTAAAAGGCAAGCTGGACGAACTGGACAATGAATTCGATCAGCTGCAAGTCAAGGCGGATAAAGCCGGCGAAGATGTCCGTCACCAGTGGGAAACCCGTAAGCTGGAATTGAAAGAGAAGCGCAAGGAACTGTCTGCGCAGCTGGATGAGGTGCGTAACGACAGCAATGCACGCTGGGAAGAAGTGAAAGACAGCGTGGAAAAAACCTGGGATAGCACCCTGGATGGGCTGAAGGACATCAAGAACAGTCTGTTCAAGTAACGCCAGGCGTTTGAAAAAAAACCGGGCTTTTTGCCCGGTTTTTTTATGTCGCACGTGACCCGGTTTTTCAGAGACTTCCCAGCCACTCGGTGATCGCCTGGTGCACTTCGTCACGGCAGTGGTCGTTGAGGATTTCATGCCGGCCTTCAGGCCAGAAGTGCGTGGTCAGCGGTTGCTCCATGGCATGCAACACTTTCTCCAGGGCCATCATGCCCTTGCCGTTGTCGCTCATGGGGTCTTGTTCACCGCCCAGCAGTAGTACGGGCAGATTTTCCGGCAGTTCGGACAGCCCTGAAATGCTCTGTATGCGATGCATGGCGGTTACCAGTTGCACCCAGGTTTCCGTACTGCAATCGAACCCGCACAGTGGATCATCGATATAACGTTTCACTTCTTCGGCATTGCTGCTCAGCCAGTCGAAATCGGTGGTCGGGTCCGGTACCTGGGTTGCCCAGGTGCCAAAGGTGAGCTTGTGTATCAGCGGGCTGGGGTTGCGTTTGCCCCGGCGCATGCGCTCGAACAGGATGGGCAGGGACATTAACCGGTAGTAGGCACCGGGATGATAATCGCTGGCGCACATTACCAGGCCGGAGAGGGCATCACCGTGCTGCTCTGCTGTGCCCAGCGCAATAAAAGAGCCCATGCTGTGGCCGCCCAGAACGACCGGTAACTGCGGGTGTTGCTCTTTGGCCAGATGAATGACGCTGGCGGTGTCATTGACCAGATGTTGCCAGCCGTGCTGGTCACCTATGTGGCCAGCGGGGCTGTCCTCGTTAATACTGTCACCATGACCGCGATGGTCCGGGCAATACAGGTGCCAACCGGCTGCATTCAAGGTACGGGCCAGATTCTGGTAACGTGAGCCATGTTCGGACATGCCGTGCAGCCAGATTAGCGTGCCCCTGGCTGTGGCTGATTCGCAGGGCCAGTGGTGGATGGCGACAACATGGTTATCATCCGTGGTGTGATGGATCATCTGTTCGGTCATAATAGTCTCCGGCTGCGCAAAACGTGCGTCATTGCCGAGGCAAGGTCAAGAAACTCAACGAGGAAGAGAGATGATAGCAAGAATAAAAGGTCTCCTGATGGTTTTCGTGGTAGCCCTGCTGGCGACTGCCTGTACGGCCCATAACACCATGGTCAGCAGTTCCGCCCGCGCCAAGGATCACCAGGCCGGTGAGCATGTCAACAAAGTGCTAGTGGTGGCGGTGGTCAATGACACCCAGGCCCGCGATTCGCTGGAATCCAATGTTGTGGCGGCTTTGAAAGCGCAGGGCGTGGAAGCAACAGCATCCGCCCCGGTATTGGGTGACCAGTACAGTGAAGGGAAAACCCGCAAACAAATGGCTGCCGATATCGCCTCGAAAGGTTACGAAGCGGCACTGGTAATCAGTGTTATCGATATCAAGGAAGAAATGCACTACACCCAGGGTGGCACCAATTTTGCCCCGGATATCGCGGTGTCCGGTGCCATGGGCCAGACCTATTACGTGCGCCAAAATGCTACCTACGAGCCTGGTTATTTCAGCAATGACAAGAAGTACTTCCTGGAGTCCAATCTGTACCGGCTTCAGCCGGAAGGGCTACTATGGAGAGCCAAATCCACCACGGTAAACCCCAGTGACCTGCAGGCAGGGACCAGCGGTGTGGCCGATGCTGTTGTGGACCGTATGGCCAAGGATGACATGATTTAATCTCTGGCCTGCGCCGTTTACCGGGAGCCTTGGGCTCCCGGTTTTGTTTGTGATGCTAAATCCCGATTGAATGAACGCGACACACCTTTCAGGAGTCACCATGATCGAATACCGGATTCGCCCGCTGCGCCCCGAGGCGCACCTGTTTGAAGTAACCCTGACGGTGGCGGACCCGACCCCGGAGGGGCAGGCGTTCAGCTTGCCCGCCTGGATTCCTGGCAGTTATATGATTCGCGATTTCGCGCGCCATATTGTGCATGTGGAAGCCAGTAGCCATGGTGAAACCTTGCCTGTGGCCAAACGGGACAAGCAAACCTGGCAGGTGCCCCCCTGTGATGGCCCGGTACAACTGCACTATCACGTTTATGCCTGGGATTTGTCCGTGCGTGGCGCGCACCTGGACACCACCCACGGTTATTTTAACGGCAGCTGCGTGTTCCTGGCCGCCATGGGCCATGAAGATCAACCCTGTCACGTTGCCATAGAGCCCCCGCAAGGGCATGCCTATAACGGCTGGCAAGTGGCGACCGGCCTGGCACGTGAGTCCGGCTCGGAGTTGGGTTTCGGTATGTTCCTGGCGGACAACTACGATGATCTGATCGACCACCCGGTGGAAATGGGGCCGTTTGAGTATGCCCAGTTCGAAGCCTGTGGTGTGCCGCACTGGGTGGTGTTGGCTGGGCGTCATAAAGCCGATATGGCGCGACTCTGTCGGGACCTGAAACCGATTTGTGAACACCATATCCGCATGTTTGGCGAGCCGGCGCCCATGGATCGCTATGTTTTCATGACGCTGGTCACCGGCAATGGTTATGGCGGACTGGAGCACCGTAATTCCACCAGCCTGATGTGCCCCCGCGATGATTTGCCTCGGCGCAGCGATGAGCCTGGCAAGGTTCACGACGGCTATCGTTCCTATCTGGGGCTGTGCAGCCATGAGTATTTTCATACCTGGAACGTGAAGCGCATCAAGCCCGCTGCGTTCACCCCTTTTGATCTGTCACAGGAAGTGCATACCGAATTGCTGTGGGCGTTTGAAGGGATCACCAGTTATTACGACGATCTCTCCCTCACCCGCACAGGGCTGATTGCGCCGCAGAGTTACCTGGAGCTGCTTGGGCAAACGCTCACCCGGGTGTACCGGGGGCAGGGTCGCCATAAACAAACGGTGACGGAATCCAGCTTTGATGCCTGGACCCGCTTCTACAAACAGGATGAAAATGCGCCTAATGCCATTGTCAGCTACTACACCAAGGGCTCACTGGTGGCGCTGGTGCTGGATTTGACACTGCGTAACCTGACCGGTGAGGCAAAGACTCTGGATGACCTGATGCGAGTGCTGTGGCAGCGCTACGGGCAGACCGGTGAGGGCGTGCCGGAGCAGGGTATTCAGCCGCTGGCAGAAGAAATCGCCGGTTGCGATATGAGCGATTTTTTCAACCAGGCCCTGTACAGCACAGAGGATTTGCCGCTGGCTGAATTGTTGGCAGAACGTGGGGTGGAATTGCACTGGCGTAGTGCTGCCGGCCACGGGGATAACGGCGGCAAAGCCGGCAAGGATGGCATTCCCCATCTGGGCGCCAGGTTGGTGCCGGATACCATGGGGGCGAAAATCGCGGTGGCGTTTGAGCAAGGGGCCGCCATGGCGGCGGGGCTATCCGCTGGTGATGTGATTATCGCCGTGGATGGCCTGCAGGCCACCACCGGCAATATTGATAATCTGCTGTCGGGTTTCCTGCCCGGCGAGGTCATGGAGATTCATGCTTTCCGGCGTGATGAGTTGATGCGGTTCAAGGTCAAGGTGGAAGCCACCGAAGCCAGCACTGCATTCCTGACTATCGCCAAAGGTGGGCTGACAGAAAAAGGCCGTGCGTGGCTGCACGCAAAATAGCGGCACGAAATTCGTTTGTTATCCGCAGGAGTGACTTGAAAAGCACTCCTGCCCAATGGCAATTAAATGACCGATACCCTGAAACCGCTATACCAGCAGCTCGACAAAGTACGTCGGGCTGACCGTTTTCGTCTGAAGAAACGGGTTGATGGCCTGGCACGAACGCCGGCCGGGAAACGTAACCCTAAAGCTGTAGATAAAGTCGCCGAGGCCATGGCCGCCTCCATGGCCAGCCGGGATAAGCGTCTTGCATCCGTACCGGCACTGGAGTGGCCGGATCTCCCGGTTGTGGCCAGCCGGGAGGATATCATGCAGGCGATCAGCGACCACCAGGTGGTGGTCATTGCGGGGGAAACCGGCTCCGGTAAAACCACCCAGTTACCCAAAATCTGCCTGGAGCTGGGACGGGGCATTGAAGGCACCATCGGCCACACCCAGCCACGGCGCCTGGCGGCCAGAGCGGTGGCAACCCGGGTAGCGGAAGAGCTGCATAGCCCACTGGGAAGCGCCGTGGGGTTCAAGGTGCGGTTCTCCGAGCAGGTCAGTGAACATTCGCTGATCAAGGTGCTCACCGATGGCATGCTGCTTAACGAAATTCAGCAGGACCGTTTTCTTAATCAATACGATACCCTGATTATTGATGAGGCCCACGAGCGCAGCCTGAACATCGATTTTCTGCTTGGCTATCTCAAACAGCTGTTACCACGCCGGCCAGATCTGAAAGTGATCATCACCTCGGCCACCATCGATCACCAACGGTTTGCCGAACATTTCGGTGGCGCCCCGGTGCTGGAAGTGTCCGGGCGTACTTTTCCGGTGGAGATGCGTTACCGGCCACCCGCAGACGGGCAGGAGTTGTCCCGGCAGGTGGAAGATATCCTGTTGGAAATTCAGCGTGATGAGCGTCGCGATGGCCTGCCGATGGCGCGCGATGTGCTGGTGTTTCTGGCCGGTGAACGGGATATTCGTGATGTGCACCACCACCTGAAACGCTGTGCGACACAGGGTTCCAGCCTGCGCGACACAGAAATTCTGCCGCTGTATGCGCGTCTCAGCCAGGCCGAGCAGCATCGTATTTTTTCTGCCCACCGGGGGCGCCGCGTGGTACTCAGTACCAACGTGGCAGAGACCTCACTCACGGTGCCCGGCATTCGCTATGTGATTGATGCCGGCACCGCGCGTATCAGCCGTTATAGCGTGCATTCCAAGGTACAGCGCCTGCCGGTGGAGCCGGTGAGCCAGGCCAGTGCCAATCAGCGGGCCGGGCGTAGCGGCCGCGTAATGCCGGGTATCTGTTTCCGCCTGTTTGACGAAGACGATTTTCTCAATCGGCCGGCGTTCACCGACCCGGAAATCCAGCGCACCAATCTGGGGGCAGTGATTCTGCAGATGGCAGACCTGCGCCTGGGCAAGGTCGAAGATTTCCCCTTTATCGAACCGCCGGATGGCCGGCTGATCCGCGATGGTTACCGGTTGCTGGATGAGCTGGGCGCGTTGACAGAAAAACAGACGCTGACCGCACTGGGGCGGCAGCTGGCACGTTTCCCGCTGGACCCCACTCTGGGCCGAATGCTGGTCGCGGCGGCGGAAAAGAAAGTGTTGCGCGAGGCCTTGATCGTGGTGTCCGCACTGGCCGCCCAGGATCCTCGGGAACGCCCCCACGATAAGCAGCAACAAGCGGATCAGGCCCACCAGCCTTTCACCGACAAGGAATCGGATTTCCTGTTTTTTGTGAAGCTGTGGCAGTGGGCGGATTCCCAACGCGAAGCCCTGAGCCGCAACCAGTATGAGAAGCTGCTCAAGAAAACCTTCCTGTCTCCCACGCGAATGCGCGAATGGCGCGACACTCATCGTCAACTATTATTGCTGAGTAAAGAGCAGGGTTGGGAGCTGAACGCGCCAGTGGAATCCGGATTGCCGTTAAGAGAACCTGATAAGGCAAAGAGCAAAAACGGCGATAACGCTCCTCCGTCCCCGCTCTACGCGCCGCTGCATCAGGCGTTGCTTACCGGGTTGTTGGCTAATGTCATGCAACGCACGGAAGAGGGCGAATGGTTGTCGACGCGAAACCGCAAGCCCCTGGTATGGCCGGGGTCGTCACTGTCAAAGACCAAGGCGCGCTGGTTGATGGCGGCAGAGCAGGTGGAGACCAGCCGGTTGTTCGCCCGGACCGTGGCAAAAACCGATCCGTTGTGGATCGAACAGGCGGCAGGGCACCTGCTCAAGCGACAATATTTCGAGCCGCATTGGTCGAAAAAGCGCGGCTGCGCCATGGCAAAGGAACAGGTCAATCTGTTCGGCCTGATTCTGGCCAGCGGCAGGCCGGTTAACTATGGACCCATTCACCCGCAAGAAGCCCGTGAGTTGATGATCCGTGAAGGCCTGGTCATGGGGCAGCTGACCCGGGAGCCGCCGTTTGTGAAAACCAATCGCAAGCGCTTTGAAGCACTGGAAGAGATGGAGCACAAACTGCGCCGTCGGGACATTTTGGTGGATGAAGAAGCGCGGGTGGCTTTCTACGACGCACGCCTGCCCGGTGACCTTCACACTGTCGCCGGGCTGATGAACTGGTACAGCAAACACGCCAGTGAGGAACAAAAAAATGCGTTGCTCATGGATGAGAGTTTTTTGCTTTCGCGAAGCCCGAATCTGGGCAATGACCAGTTTCCCGATCAGCTTAAACTTGATGGCCTTCGCCTGCCGCTGGAATACAGCTTCGATCCTACCGGGGAGCGTGACGGGGTCACCCTGATCGTGCCGCTGGCCGTGCTGAATCAGGTGTCGGAGGCGCGACTGGACTGGCTGGTGCCCGGGTTGCTGCGCGAAAAGCTGGAAGCGTTGATTCGGGCCTTGCCCAAGGCCCGCCGCCGCCATTTTGTGCCGGTGCCGGATTATGTCAGCGCTCTGATGGAAACCCTGACGCCGGATGAGCCGTTGCTGCCGGCCATGACCCGGGAACTGCAGCGCATGACCGGCCTTCGTATCGAGCTGGAGGAGTGGCAGGCGGCCACCTTGCCGGACCATCTGCGCATGTTTATTCAGGTGGTGGACCGTGTTGACGGCAAACGCAAGGTCCACGCCCAGGGCCGCAGCCTGGATGATGTAAAAGACCGGCTCGCTGGCGTCACCCGGGACTTGCCCAAACCTCCCGAAGCCGCGCCGGCATTGCGTGGTCAGGAGTGGCTGTTTGGTGAGCTGCCGGAAACCGAGGATCAGGATTTGGGAGGCATGACCGTGCGCCGTTTCCCGGCCCTGGTGGATGTTGGCAGCGAGGTAGAGCTGCAGTATCGGGACGATGACGTCGAGGCCGCCTGGGCACACCGATGGGGCACGGCCCGCTTGTTGAGCTTCAAACTGTCGATGCAGCTACGGGATCTGCGCAAGCAGGCCTCGCAAATGGCGGGTTTCCAGAAACTGAAAACCGAGAAAGGCGCCATGGCCCGTAATGCGCTTGATCACGGCTTGCTGCGGTTATTGGCCGAGCATTTCCAGCTGGATGAGCCGGTGCGTAACGAGGCGTCGTTTCGGGACCGACTCAATGCCCACCGTGGCGATTTTGTGCCCTGGGCACAGCAGCAATTGGCCACGCTGGGGACGCTGTTCGCGCACTACCGGCAGTTGATGGGTGCGCTGGAAAAGAACTTCCCGCTGGCCTGGGCCCATGCCCACCGAGACCTGAAGCAACAGCTTGGGCAATTATTTCCCGATGACGTGCTGTTACAGGTGCCCTGGGCCTGGTTACAGGAATACCCGCGGCTATTGGGGGCCATCGACCACCGCCTGGATAAGCTGGGCGGGCAGATCGGCAAGGATCGCACTCTCAGTGCGGAGCTGGAGGCGTACAGCAAACAGCATGAAACCCGGGCTGCCGGTGCCCCGTTATGGAAGCAACCCGAGCCCCTGCAACAGTTTTTCTGGATGCTGCAGGACTACCGGGTGAGCCTGTTTGCCCAGCAGCTGGGCACCAAAGTGCCTGTGTCAGCGAAACGACTGAATAAACAGTGGGAGCAATGCTGAAGGGCGAATAGGCTTGCTTACGGCGCTCCGGCCACAGCACAAGACGTAAACAGGCCTCTGAACGACCGTAATAACCAACAAAATGGGCCCTGGTGCCTTTGCGCCGGGCCCGCTGAATCCGGATAATCGACCCATTATCTAATTTGCTGTAGCAGGGCGGCTGGCCCTGCATTAGTGCGAGGACTCGCTTGTGAGCTATTCGGTTGTAATCAGTGGGACCGGCCTGTGGACCCCGGGCCAGACCATCACCAACGATGAACTGGTGGAATCATTCAATGAATACGTGGAACGTTATAACGCCCGCAACGCACAAGCCATCGAGGCCGGTGAGATGGAAGCCCTGGGGCCGTCCAACAGTGCTTTTATCGAAAAAGCGTCAGGTATCAAGCAGCGTTATGTGATTGATAAAACAGGAATTCTGGATCCTGACCGCCTGGCTCCCCGCATTGATGAACGCACCGATGATGAGGTGTCGATCCAGGCGGAAATCGCCGTAAAGGCGGCCAAACAGGCACTGGATCATGCCGGCCTGACAGCCAATGACCTGGATGCCGTACTGGTTGCCTGCTCCAATATGCAGCGTGCCTACCCGGCCATGGCCGTGGAAGTGCAAGCGGCCCTGGGTATGGACCACGGCTGGGGTTACGACATGAACGTGGCCTGTTCCAGTGCCACTTTCGGTATCCAGGCCGGCGTGGATGCGATTCGCAATGGCAGTGCCCGCCGGGTGCTGATGGTGAACCCGGAAATCTGCTCGGCACACCTGGCCTGGGAAGACCGTGATTGCCACTTCATTTTCGGTGATGTGGCCACGGCCGTGATTCTGGAGCGCAAGGAAGATGCGACGTCTGGCAATCAATGGGAAATTCTGGGCACTCGCCTGCAAACCAAGTTTTCCAACAACATCCGTAACAACTTTGGCTTCCTGAACCGGGCTGATGAGCGAGGCGTGGGTGCCCGTGACAAGCTTTTTCGTCAGGAAGGGCGCAAGGTTTTCAAGGAAGTTTGTCCCATGGTTGCCGAGCAGATCAGCTCGCACCTGGCCGATACCCAGGTGCCGGTGGAGTCTGTCAGCCGCATGTGGCTGCATCAGGCCAACCTGAGCATGAACGAACTGATTTCCAAACGGGTACTGGGCCGTCCCGCCACCCGTGAGGAAGCCCCGGTGATTCTGGATGCATACGCCAACACCAGTTCAGCGGGCTCCATGATTGCGTTTCACAAATACAATGAAGATCTACCGGTGGATACCAAGGGCGTTATTTGTTCTTTCGGTGCCGGTTATTCCATCGGCAGCGTTATTGTGAACCGCATCAAATAATCACTGCTGCGTTCACCTGCTCTTCACAAGGCCGTATTCTGCGGCCTTTTTTGTTTTTTTTAGCCTGTAGCCGTAACGTTTACCTCACGCGTGCATCTCTATATTGTCTGTGTCAGGTGCTCTTGATTTGCGCGGGTGCCTGAGCCGGTAAAACGGCTTCGGACATGACATTCAATAATGTACACCCTCAAATAAAGTAAGTATGGAGACTTAACATGGCTAAGCTGACAAAACTGAACCCCCTGGCTGCTACCGTTGGTGCTGCTGTTGTCGCTTCTGCGCTGTCTGCACCAGTGGCCCAGGCTGCTGAAAATCCGTTTGCTGCTGCTGACCTGAGTGCTGGCTACCAGTTGGCCTCAGATCACGCTGAAGGCAAGTGTGGTGAAGGTAAATGTGGCGAAGACAAGAAAGGCGAAGGCAGTTGTGGTGAGAAAGGCGCCGAAGGTAAATGTGGTGAAGATAAAAAAGGCGAAGGCAAGTGTGGTGAAGGCAAATGCGGCGGTGACGCATAAGGACGCCTGACCATGAAAACTGAGACACCAGTGTCCGGAGTGGGCCTGGGTCTTCGGCGGGCCCTTATGGGCCCGCTTTCACAGGCCCATGATTCCGCGCCTGACAGTATCCCTTTTAATTTTATGGAAGTGGCGCCAGAGAACTGGATCCCCATGGGGGGCCGTCTGGGTAAAGAATTTCGTGCCTTTACCGAGCGCTATCCCTTCGTCACCCACGGACTGAGTCTGTCACTGGGTGGGCCAGAACCGCTGGACTTCGAATTATTAAAATCGGTGAAGTCGTTCCTCAAGGAACACAACATTCGCCGGTACACAGAACACCTGAGCTACTGTAGCGATCACGGTCACCTGTATGACCTAATGCCGATTCCCTTCACCGAAGAGGCGGTGCATTACGTGGCGGATCGTATTCGTCAGGTGCAGGACTTTCTGGAACAACCCATCGGTATTGAACACGTTAGCTACTATGCTCGGTTGGGGAATGCGGCGCCCGATTCACAGATGTCGGAAATCGACTTTGTGAATGCGGTATTGCAGGAAGCTGACTGCGAACTGCTGCTGGATGTGAATAATGCCTATGTGAACGGTATTAATCATGGCTATGACCCCTACGATTTTATTTCCGCCTTGCCCGGTGATCGCATTTGCTATTTGCACATCGCAGGCCATTTTGATGAAGCGGAAGATCTGAAAGTGGATACCCACGGCAGCGATGTGATCGACCCGGTGTGGGCATTACTGGACCATGCCTATCAGACGTTTGGTTCACTGCCGACATTGCTGGAACGGGACTTCAATATTCCGGATAACGAAACCCTGTTTGCTGAACTCCGAAAGATAAGTGACTACCAGCAGCTTTATCCGGGGGGGGCGCTCAAGGCACCGGACACACATAAGTCTGCGCAATCATGAAAGGCACAGATTTTCAGGCCCTGCAGCGCGAATTTGCCGCGCATTTGCGCAACCCGGACACCCATCCTGCACCAGCAGGTATTGAAGAGCGGCGTCTGGATATCTACCGTAATCTTTTTTTCAATAACGTGAATGGCTTTCTTCGCCAGGGCTTTCCTGTATTGCACAGTCTGCTGGATAGTGATCGCTGGCAGCGACTGGCCCGGACTTTCTTTGAGCATCACGCCAGCCAGACGCCTTATTTTCTGGAAATACCCCAGGAATTTGTCAGCTTCCTGGCCAGTGGCCAGGGCAGCGAGCCAGGCGATCCCCCTTTTATGCTGGAGCTGGCGCATTACGAGTGGATGGAACTGGTGCTGGATGCGTCCACAGAGACTTTCCCGGAAACCGGCTTTCACCCGGAAGGGGATCTGTTGCGTGCGATTCCCGAGCTCAGCCCCCTGCATGAAATATTGAGCTACCACTTTCCTGTCCACAAAATCTGCACCGAATTTCAGCCTCAGGAAGCCCTTGAGCAACCCGTCTGGTTGCTGGTGTACCGTGACCGGGACGACTGCGTGCGCTTTATGGAAATCAACGCGCCGACGGCCAGGTTGTTGCAGTTGATTGGCGAACACCCAAAGGATAGCGGTAAAGCGGTGGTGGGGCGTCTCGCCGAGGAAATGCAGTTTGCGGACGTGGCAGCACTGGAAACTTTTTCTCGCGATATCCTGCAACAAATGCGTGAGCGGGACATCCTTATTGGAACCTCACTGAGTCGCCTGTAAGGATCCTGACGATGACCACGCTACAGTCTTTTTTTCACCGCTGTCATGCGGCGTTGAATCACACCCGTATTGCGGATTTCCTTGCGCCTCTGGCGCTTCGTTTGTTTCTGGCTCCGGTCATGTTCAGTGCGGGATATAACAAGGCCATGAGCTTTGAGAGTACGGTGACCTGGTTTGGCAATACAGAATGGGGGCTGGGCTTGCCTTTTCCTGCTTTACTGGCCTTTCTGGCGGCGGCCACTGAGCTGGTTGGCGGTGTGTTGCTGCTACTGGGCCTTTTCACCCGCTATATCAGCATCCCGTTGATGTTCACCATGGTGGTCGCCATTGGCTCCGTGCACTGGGAAAACGGCTGGTTTGCCATCGCGCCGGGCAACCCGGCAACCAGTATGGCCGCGCCGCTGGCCGAGGTCGGGTTTCCGGGGGCCGCGGACAGTTTGCAGAACAGTGAGGCAGTGGGCGAGCGCCTGGGCCGGGCGCGGGCCATTCTGCGCGAGCACGGCCAGTACGACTGGCTTACCGGTAAAGGCAATTTCGTGGTGCTGAATAATGGCATCGAATTTGCCGTTACTTACCTGATTATGCTGTTGGTGCTGTTCTTCTCCGGGGCAGGGCGCTTCGTTAGCCTGGACTACTGGATTGCCCGTCGTTGCTGGGCTCAAGGCAGATCGAATGTGTAAAACCTGTGCGGGTTGGGTAACGGTTTGCCGGTGGCCCTGTTCGTAGGGGCCGGGGCGTCGCTATAATGCGGCGTCCATTACTGTCCGGGGTGCCCGTGCGTTATCTATTGCTGAGCTTGCTGTTATGTCTGCCATTCGCCGTTCAGGCGGAAGAGGACTGGGGGGATGCGTCCACGGCATTTGATTCCCCGGACGGCAAACCCAAGTACGAAGACCCCTGGGAAGATATCAATCGCAAGATTTTTGCTTTCAACGAAGCGCTGGACAAATACGGCCTGAAGCCCGTTGCCAAAGGGTACGACAAGTTCACGCCACAGTGGATGAACGACACCATCACCCGTTTTTATGAAAACCTGCGTGATTTTCGCAGCGGGCTGAACAGTGTCCTGCAGTGGCGCTGGGGGCATGTGGGCCAGAACTGGGGCCGGTTTGCCGTCAATACCACGCTGGGCATTGGTGGCTTGTTTGATGTGGCCAGCAAGGTGGATCTGGAGAAGCGCAATACTGACCTGGGCCTGACGTTTGCCCGCTGGGGTGTGCCGGAAGGCCCGTTCATGATGCTGCCGTTCTTTGGGCCATCCACAGGGCGGGATGCTGCGGCTATCCTGCCGGAAGACTACATGCGCCTGCGTCACTATATCCCCCATGACCTGACCCGCCACAGTTTTACCGCCGTGTATGTGGTCGACTTGCGGGCTGACTTGCTGGATCTGGAACGCAATATCGTTGGCGACCGCTATACCTTCCTGCGTAATGCCTATCTGCAACGCCGTCGCTTTGAAAGCGGTGACCGGCCGTCGTTGCGTTTTCCCGAGATTGAAGCGCGGGATTCGGAACTCGATGACGAGTACGAAGACGATGGCTGGTGAAGAGAGAGTTGGCAGTTGATAGTGGACAGTTGACAGCTACGCGCGCAGGGTTTTCTGTTTCCCCATTTTATGAGGCCGCGTCCATAGCAGGGGCACGGCCTCATCGCTTTAAAGTAAAGACGAAATCCAGATCGCGAGCTGTCAGCGCTCAACTGTCAATTTTCAACTGCTTTTAGTTTGGCGCGGATGTAGTCGCCGTGGGAGACGTAGAGCAGGTCGCTGACTCGACGAATCAGGTGTTCTTCGTGCACATCAGCCTTGCCGTCGGCGGCCGCCATGGCCCACATCTCCTCAATCAGCGTGACGCGCTGCTCCGGCCCCCAGTGCTCGCGTAGCGGCAGGGTGAACTCGAACAGGTCGGTGGCCTGATCCACCCGGCTTTCCAGCTCGGCTACGATATCCTGCATTTCCTGGGCATCCAGCTGCCAGTGTTGCTCCACGGCAGCGATCAGGCGTTGGGTTTCTGCCTGATCCACCGTGCCATCGGTGCGGGCTACCTCGAACAGCAGGGCAGCAGCAGCACGATGCAGATCGTGTTCAGAGTATTGTGGTGCTTCGCTTTCAGGGCGAAACAGTCTATTCAGCCAGTTCAAATAACACCCTCGTCAATCAGTAAGGTTTCCAGTGCCTGCTGATCCTTGGCAAAGCGGCGAATACCATCGGCGAGCAAGTCGCTGGCCATGGCATCATCGTTGAGCTGCCAACGGAATGCGGCTTCGTTCACCGGTGTCCAGTCGTCTTGCGGGGCCACCAGTTCAGGGTCCAGTACCCGGGTAAGACCGCCGTTATCGCCAGCCAGTTCCTCAAGCAGCGCCGGGCTGAGGGTGAGCTTGTCGCAGCCGGCCAGCGCTTCGATTTGCCCGGCGTTGCGAAAGCTGGCTCCCATTACAATGGTGTCCAGACCGCGGGCCTTGAAGGTGGCGAAGATCTCGCGCACGGATAGCACGCCCGGGTCCTGCTCCGGGGTTTCGATGGGCATGCCATTTTTGCGGTGCCAGTCGAAAATGCGGCCCACAAACGGCGAGATCAAAGTCGCGCCGGCTTCGGCGGCGGCCAGGGCCTGGGTCCGGTTGAACACCAGCGTCACATTACAGCGAATGCCTTCTTCTTCAAGGATCTCCACGGCACGGATGCCTTCCCAGCTGGCCGCTACCTTGATCAGAATGCGGCTCGGGTCCACGTCCAGTTCCCGGTAGATCGCCATCAGTCGACGGCCTTTTTCCACGGTGGCGCGGGTGTCGAAAGACAGGCGCGCATCGACTTCGCTGGATACCAGGCCGGGCACGCGTTCCAGGATGGCCTGGCCGGCCAGGCAGGCATAGGTATCGGTGAGCCAGTCCATTTCGCCCTGGTGGCCCAGGGTGCGGCACAGATCAGCGGCCTGCTGTAACAGGTCCCGGTAACGCTCGTCGCGGGCAGCGGCCAGTAGCAGAGAGGGATTGGTGGTGGCGTCCTCGGGTTGCAGTTGGGCGATCATTTCCAGGTCACCGGTGTCGGCAACTAACGATGTCCATTGAGCGAGCTGTTCGCGTTTGTTCACGGTATCCGTTCCTTTCAGTGTCATGGCGGGGCACGGTACTGGGCCGCCATGACAGAATTATTTTTTCACCACAGAGGTCGCAGAGTACACAGCGGTAAATCGGGGGTGTGGGAAACCATGCTTGCATGGTGAAGAGGCGGGCACGGCCGGCATTCGCTATGCAAGCATAGCTTCCCACAAAAACAGAGTGTGCTATCCGGCTTGTTGGCTCTGTGAACTCTGTGGTGAAAGACTTTTACAGCCTAAGGCAGTTGTGCCAAGGCGTCCATGAGCACTTGTGGTGTCGTCTCCGGTTTGTGCATGTTTTCGCTGAGGTGGCGGCGGAAACGACGGGCACCGGGTTGGCCCTGAAACAGGTTAAGGATATGTCGCAGCGAGTGTTTGGGCGCGTGGCCCAGGGCGTAACGGCGTTCCACATAGGGGAGGAACTGCTCGGCAACCGCCTTGCGGCTGGGAATGGCGTGGTCGTCGCCAAACACCACCCGGTCTGCCTCGGCCAAAAAGTAGGGGTTCTGGTAGGCCTCGCGACCGATCATGACGCCATCCACTTCCCCCATGTGTTCGTGCACCTGATCCAGGGTCTTAACGCCGCCGTTAAGGATGATTTCGATGTGCGGAAAGGCCTGCTTGATGGCATAGGCGCGCTGATAGATCAGCGGCGGGATATCCCGATTTTCCTTGGGTGAGAGGCCGGAAAGGACCGCCTTGCGGGCATGGATGGTCAGGCTGGTGCAGCCAGCGGCTTCCATGCGGCCCACAAACCGGTACAGGAAATCATAGTCATCCTGGTCATCGATGCCGATACGGGTTTTCACCGTCACCGGTACGCGGACCGCCGCCTGCATGGCTTCGACACAGCGCGCCACCAGATCCGGCTCGGCCATCAGAATCGCGCCGATTTTGCCCTGCTGAACCCGGTCGGATGGGCAGCCCACATTCAGATTGATCTCGTCATAGCCGTAGTCTCCGGCGATGCGTGCCGCTTCGGCCAGTTGTTGTGGGGCGCTGCCTCCCAGTTGCAGGGCCACCGGGTGTTCCTCGTCGTTGAAGCTCAAGAAACGGTCACGATCGCCGTGCACAATGGCCTGGGCTACCACCATTTCGGTGTACAGCAGCGTATGGCGGGTGATCAGGCGGGCCAGAAACCGGTAGTCCCTTGTGGTCCAGTCCATCATCGGGGCGACGCTCAGGCGGCGGTCCAGTGTGCGGGCTGTGGTGTGGGCGGTGGGGTCGGTCATTAACACGGTATCGGGCATATGATTGGAGGCCTTCACGACGGCCGCGGTGGCGGTAACACAGGGGGCGATTATCGCATGTTGTGCCGATCGGGCGTAGTGGTGAGGTGCTGCTGATGTGATGAGCCGGCCGGGGCTGCCTGTAATTGCCGGGGGCGTTCTGCTAGAATTCGCGCCTTTCCTCACTACTCCGGGTGTTCATAATGACCCAAACACGGCTGAGTCCGCCCTAGGGAACATCTAAAAAACTCCTTGCGTGCTCAGTGAGACCTGAAGCGTGCAGCTGTTGTGTTTTGTCTCAACGGACAGGGTGGCTCCCTTTCCTAGAGGCAAGGCGCAGCAGATGGGCGCTTCAGGCCTCGCCCTTTTGGGTCTTTCAGGCTGGCCCACACTCGTTGTTGCAATTTCTCGATGGATCGACATATCTCGATCCCCCTTGAGGGGACACCTTCAAAATTGCGCCTAGATTGTGAACCAGCCTGAAAGACTGAGCATGTAAGGAGTTTTTTAGAGGTTCCCTGGCGCCCTCCCTACATGGCTTTGCCGTGCGGTGCCTGTTGGCGCCGTTCTTCGTATTTTATTGCTGCCGCTGCGCAGCCTTTGCTTGTTATTTCCAAACACAGGATTGAAATCCATGCTTCGAACGATTCAGCAGGACTGGTTCAGTAACGTCCGTGGCGACTTGCTGGCAGGGGCCGTTGTGGCGCTTGCGTTGATCCCGGAGGCGATTGCCTTCTCCATCATTGCCGGCGTGGACCCGAAAGTGGGTTTGTATGCCTCTTTCTGTATTGCCGTGGTGACGGCCTTCTTCGGCGGGCGCCCGGGGATGATTTCTGCAGCCACTGGCGCCATGGCGCTGGTGATGGTGACGCTGGTGGCCGACCACGGCTTGCAATACCTGCTGGCAGCCACGGTGCTCACTGGCGCACTGCAGATCATCGCGGGGTTCCTCAAACTCGGTAACCTGATGCGATTTGTGTCGCGTTCTGTGGTCACCGGGTTTGTGAATGCGTTGGCCATTCTTATTTTCATGGCGCAGTTGCCGGAGTTGGTGAACGTGACCTGGCATGTTTACGCCATGGTGGCCGCAGGTCTGGGGATTATCTATCTGCTGCCCTTGCTGACCACGGCGGTGCCGTCGCCGCTGGTCTGCATCGTGGTGATTACCGGTGTGGCGATGTATTTGGGGCTTGATGTGCCCACTGTGGGGGATAAGGGGGAGCTGCCTGACAGTCTGCCGATCTTTTTGCTGCCGGATATTCCGCTGAATCTGGAAACCCTGAAGATCATCCTGCCGTATTCCCTGGCGTTGGCTGTGGTTGGCCTGCTGGAATCCATGATGACGGCTACCATCGTTGATGACCTGACCGACACTGACAGTAACAAGAACCGGGAATGCAAAGGCCAGGGCGTGGCCAATATCGCGTCCGGTTTCCTGGGCGGGATGGCCGGTTGCGCCATGATTGGCCAGTCGGTGATCAACGTGAAATCCGGTGGACGCAAGCGGTTGTCGACTCTGTTTGCCGGCTGTTTCCTGTTGGTGCTGGTGGTGTTCCTGGGCAAATGGGTGTCCCAGATTCCCATGGGTGCGTTGGTGGCTGTGATGATCATGGTGTCCATCGGTACTTTTAGTTGGGAGTCCATTACCGATATGGCAAAACATCCGGCCAGCAGTACCGTAGTCATGCTGGCCACCGTTACGGCCACGGTGGCGACCCACAATCTGGCCATTGGTGTGGGTATCGGTGTCGTGCTGAGTGCGCTGTTCTATGCCAACAAGGTGGGGCGTATCTTCTACGTGAAAGCGACCGAAAGTGCTGAAGACGGGCACCGGGTTTACGATGTGGTGGGGCAGGTATTCTTTACCTCCTCCGACCAGTTCATCGCCTCGTTTGACTTCAAGGAAGCCATCGATAAAGTCACTATTGATGTTCATCGTGCCCACTTCTGGGATATCACTGCTATCGGTGCCTTGGACAAGGTAGTGATCAAGTTCCGCCGCGAAGGCACCGAAGTGGATATCGTCGGCCTCAACGAAGCCAGTGCTACGCTGGTGGACAAGTTCGGTGTGCATGACAAGCCCGCTGCCGTTGAAAAAATGATGGGCGGCCACTAAGCGTCGCAAGCAATTGCCGCATTAAGCGTCAAAGGAGAACAACAATGACTAACGTCATCGCCTGTATCGACGGCTCCAAAGCTGCAACGGCTGTTTGTGACTACGCTGCCTGGGCGTCACAGCGCCTGAGTGCGCCGCTGATCTTGTTGCATGTACTGGACCATTCGCGCTACCCGGTCAGTGCTGATTTCAGCGGTAATCTGGCGCTGGGTGGCCGAGAGCATTTGATGGAAGAGTTGGCGGATCTGGATGCCAAACGTAATCGTCTGGCTCTGGAGCAAGGCAAGATGATGCTGGAAGCGGCAGCTCAGCGTGCCAGCGAAGCTGGCATTAGCGTTCCAGGAGAGCATGTCCTGCAAGAATCTCCAGAGATTGCTTCACC
>NZ_NVWY01000042.1 GCF_002733835.1 Alcanivorax sp. | reverse complement strand
AGTTGCGAGTTGCGAGTTGCGAGTTGCGAGTTGCGAGTTGCGAGTTGCGAGTTGCGAGTTGCGAAAAATAGATAGGGGAAGCCAGAAAAGTTCCTTGGGCTCGACAGGTTTCAGGAAATATTGCGGGTAGATCTGGATTCCTGTCGACTCGCTCCGCTCGGTTCGCCCCTCAAGTTGGGCTCCTACAGTAGAGCCAACGGAGAGGCTGGTGTCGCCCCGGTTTTCCTTTTCAACTTTCAACTTTGGACTTTGAACTGGCTCCCGCGGGCAGAGCGGCCACCGTGAGGCACCGCGCCTAACCCGAGTTGTCGCTAGTCACTAGCAGCTTGTTGCTGCTTTTAATCCCGCTCGATCAACCATTCCGCAATGCGCCCCCAGCTCTGTTTCTGTGCGGCGGCGCTGCCCAGGATACCCATATGCCCACCATCAATGGTGACAAAGGTTTTATCCTTGCTGCGAATCAGCGGTTTCATGGCCTGGCTGCATTCCGGGGTGACGATGGGATCGTTGGCACCGGTAATGTTCAGCACGTTAGCGGTGACCTGGTTCAGGTGCCCGTCAGTCCCTTCCATGGGGAGTTGGCCGTGGGCGACCACGTTGTCCGTCCACAGGTAGCGGATGATGTCCTGAATCACGCCGCCGGGGTAGGCCACCATGTCGTCCAGAAAAGCCCCGTTGGTGGCGTGGGAGGCGACGAAGTCCCGGTCATGCAGGTTCTTCATCAGGCTCCAGTAACCCTGCAGGCTGCCAATGGGGTTGGTGAGCTTGAAGGCCAGGCTGTTTACCCAGCCCGGGGAACGCAACAGGTCCGCAGGCACATCATGGATACGCAGGCCGGTGCGTTTGCGAATCCACTTGGCCCGGCGGCTCAGGGCGCGGTACTGGCCGCCCAGCGCGCCGTTGCGGTGATAATCCGTGGGCGCGCCGATCAATACCAGGTTGTTGATGTCCGGGTCGTTACCCAGGGCGGCGTAGCAGAGGCTGAACAATCCGCCGAAGCTCCAGCCGTGCAGGCTCAGTTTCTGCTCACCACTGTGCTGGCGGACCTGCACCAGCAGTTTGGGCAGATAGTCCGCAAAGTAGCTGCTCAGGCTCAGGTGGTTGTGATGGCGGCCGGGGCGGCCCCAGTCGACCATGTACAGCTCGAACCCGCGGGCGCGCAGGTAACGCACCAGACTGCGCTGGGGGAACAGATCATAGATCAGCATGTTCACTGCCAGCGGTGCCACCAGCACCAATGGCGTGCGCTGGGTGGTCTGGCTGACCGGCACTACGGTGCCGTCCGACAGCGGGATGGCGCTTTCGGTCAGCGGCGGGTAATAACGCAGTTTTACCAGACCGTCGTCGAACAGGGTCTCGTAGGGCGTCTGTTCCGCCTGGCTGAGTTGCTGGGCGTCGAAAAGGCGCGCCCGGCCATTGTCCAGGCGATGCCGCCAGGGGCGGGTTCGCTTGTAAACCACCTGCTGTAGTGTGTCAGTTAGCATGAATTCCACCGGCTAAGGATCAACGGGCGGTCATTGTAGGGAAGAAGCGGGCGGGCGCAGTTGCCGTGCGGACCGCCATTGATGTCGGGGGGGATACCCGCCCCGATTTGCCGCAGTTCCGGTCATTGCGGATGAGCGGGATCTGTGCAGGGTGGGGCGTTTATATCAGTGGGTATAAGCGCCTAGTTTGCCGCGCACCCGTACCTGGCTGCCGGCCTTAAGATTGCCTTCAAAGTCGGCCTTTCCTTCAGGGAACAGCATGACCACGGTGGAGCCGAGCAGGAAGCGGCCCAGTTCCTCGCCTTTTTCCAGGGTGATGGGGGCGGTGCGCAGGTAGTCGGTGGTGACCACCTGTTTGGGCAGAGGGGTGACCTGCCCACTGAATACGGTCTCGATGCCGGCGACAATCATGGCGCCGACCAGAATCACTGCCATGGGGCCCTGTTCGGTATCAAAGATGCACACCAGCCGTTCGTTGCGGGCAAACAGGTTGGGCACGCCGTTGGCGGTGGCTTCGTTCACCGAGAACAGGTCGCCAGGCACGTAACGGGTTTCGCGCAGGGTGCCGGTAAAAGGCATGTGCACACGGTGATAATCGCGGGGAGAGAGGTAGATGGTGGCGAACTGGCCATTGGTGAATTCACTGGCCAGCGCACTGTCGCCACCGAGCAGGTCGTAGAGGGAGTAATCGTGCCCCTTGGCCTGGAATACCTGGTTGGCACGAATGGCGCCGAGCTGGCTGACAGCACCGTCTGCCGGGCAGGCAATCTCGTTATCGCCGCTGGCTTCCAGTGGTCGGGCATCGGCTTTCAGTGCGCGCGTAAAAAAAGCATTGAAGGTGGGAAATCGATCCGCGTCTTCGATCTGGGCTTCGGACAAGTCAATGCCGAACCGCTTCATGAACAGATTGATGAAGGTGGTCTTGATCCACGGCACTTCGCTGCGGGCCAGCATGCCCACCAGCCGGGACAGGCCGTGCTGAGGGACCAGATACTGCAGGGTAACGAACAGTTTGTCGCGCCAGTTATTCAAGGGGAATCCTTACTCTTTCAGGGAGCCATTGGCCCGGATTATTCGGTTTTCTGCGCGGGCGTATCGGGGTGATTCCCCCACTCGGCCCAGGAGCCGGCGTAGCCGCGCATGCGTTCAAAGCCCAGTAGCTTGCCTACCAGCCAGGAAAAACTGGAGCGGTGATGGGTCTGGCAGTGGGTAATCACTTCCTTGTCGCCGGTGATGCCCTGGGCGGCCAATTCTGCGCGGATGTCTTCCAGTGGACGCAGGCGCAGGTTGTTCTGCTTGTCCATGGGTTCGGTCCATTCGTGGTGGCGTGCGCCGGGGATGTGCCCCGCCTTCTGGGCGAAGGCGCGCACACCGTCGAATTCGTCCAGGGAGCGGGAATCCCAGATCACCACATCGTCATCCTGATAATGGGCCAGCAGATAATCCAGATCCACTTCGGTGACAGGGTCGTGGGCGCCGACTTCGTAATCGCTGGGGGTGGGATCGTGGGCTTCGCTGCTGGTGGGGTGGCCTTCGGCCAGCCAGGCGTGGATGCCCCCGTTCAGGTAGCTGTAACGCTTGTGGCCGATGGCGTCCAGGGTCCACAGCAGGCGTCCGGCCCAACCGCCGCCTTCGTCGTCATAGGCGACCACATGGGTATCCGGGGTCAGCCCCAGCTCGGAGAACAGGTCACTGAGGGCGTCATCGGAAGGGATCATGCCCGGTGCTGGCTGTGCGCCGGTCTGTAAACGCCTGAAATCCAGGTGAATGGCGCCGGGAACATGGGCCTGGACGTAAACCGGGGGCTTGCTCAGGTCGATGATGAGCAGTTTGTCGTCGTCAAGGCGATTGGCGAGTTCGGCGGGTTCGAGCAGCAGTGGCAGCATAAAAGGCAGTTGATAGTGGACAGTTGAAAGTTGACAGCTAAAAGTCAAAACAGCGCGTCTTGGAGCGGCCCATTATTCCTTATATGACCACGTTCTGGTAGCCGGGTTTCGCTGTCAACTGTCCACTATCAACTGTCAACTTGAGTAGCGTTCCCGCCCTTCCTCGTCCAGGGTGTCGGCAATCTGGTAGAAGTTGCTCAGCCGTTCCTCGTCGATATCGCCATTTTCGGCGGCGTTGATCAGCGCGCAGCCCGGTTCGTTGCGGTGTGAACAGTTGCGGAATTTGCAGTGGCCCGCCAGCTCCGACAGCTCCCGGTAGCCGTGCAGCAGGTCGTCTTCGCCGATATGCCACAGGCCGAATTCGCGGATGCCGGGGGAGTCGATCAGCTGGCCACCGGTGGGCAGGTGAACCAGCCGGGCGGTGACGGTGGTGTGCTGGCCCAGGCCGGAGTTGCTGGACAGCTCGCCCACCTGCAGATCCGCCTCCGGCAGTACACCATTGACCAGTGAGGACTTGCCCACCCCGGACTGCCCCACAAACACGCTGGTCTTGCCAATCAGGGCCTCGTGTAACGGTGCCAGTCCTTCGCTCTGATGGGCGCACACTTCCAGTACCGGATAACCGAGGCGGCGATACATATCGGACAGTTCATCCACAAAGGGGCGCAGGGTTTCGTCGATCAGGTCGGCCTTGTTGAGCACCAGGGTGGCGGGGATATTGGACAGCTCGGCGGCCACCAGATAACGGTCCAGCAGGGCGCTTGAGGGTGTGGGAAGCGGCGCGAACACCACCAGCATCTGCTCCACGTTGGCGGCCACTGGCTTCAGGTTACCGTACAGGTCCGGGCGCTTGAGCACCGTGTCGCGAGGCTCGATGGCGACGACCACGCCCAGCCCTTCGCTTTTGGGCGGCTGCCAGATCACCTTGTCGCCAACAACCAGCTGTTCCAGGGTGGCGCGAAAGTGACACCGCCGTGTCTTTCGGTTTTCACCATTCGGGCCGTCCGCATTTTCCACTTCCACCTGCTGGCCGAAGTGGGCAGTGATAAATCCGTGTTGCTCATCGCCCAGATCGTCGGCCACCAGGATCTCCTGCTGGTCGGTGCGGCGGTTGGCGCGGTCGCGCTTTTCCGCCTGGATCTTTTCGATGCGCCAGCGTTGGCGGCGATTGAGCTTGCGTTTGGCCACGGGTTATTACGGTCCTGTCTTCGGGTATGAGATCTAGTATGACAATGGGGGCATGCTACCATGGAGGCCACATTCCGCGTAGCAAAGAGATGCCGAGCCCATGACCGACAAGCGCAATAATCTGATCTGGATCGATCTGGAAATGACCGGCCTGAGCCCGGAAAACGATCGCATCATCGAGATCGCCACCATTGTCACCGATGCCGAGTTGAATGTGCTGGCAGAAGGGCCGGTGCTGGCGGTGCATCAGAGCGATGCGCTACTGGATGGCATGGACGAATGGAATACCACCCACCATAACAACTCCGGGCTGGTGGCGCGGGTGAAAGCCAGCATAGTGAATGACGCGGCCGCAGAGTCCCAGACCATCGCGTTTCTGGAGCAGTACGTGGAAGCGGGCATGTCGCCCATGTGCGGCAATAGCATCTGCCAGGACCGCCGTTTCCTGGCCAACTACATGCCGAAACTGGAAGCCTTCTTCCATTACCGCAATCTGGACGTGTCCACCCTGAAAGAGCTGGCGCGGCGTTGGAAGCCAGAAATCCTGCCGGGCTTCAGTAAAGAGAATAAACACCTGGCGCTGGATGATATCCGCGAGTCCATCGCCGAGCTGGTGTATTACCGCGAGCATTTTATTGACGCCTAACGGCGACGCATCATGCGGCACGCTTCACGCAACACGTAAAAAAACCTGAACCGGAGTGTGCTTTCCCGTAGGAGCGGCGCTTGAGCCGCGAACCGAGCGTAGCGGGGATTCCGAAGCAACGTTGTTCGCGGCTCAAGCGCAGCTCCTGCGGGTAATCGTTTCAGGTTGGAAGGTGCTGCGCCAGCGCCCACTGCACATGCTCTTGCACTGTTTCGTCCGGATACTCGCGTCTTTCCTTCAAGGCCTTGATAACGTCGTCTGAGCTTGGCGCATTCCCCAGCGCCACGGCAATATTGCGCAGCCATTTCAGATACCCGGCGCGACGAATCGCCGATCCCGCCGTGCGTTCCAGAAATTCCTCTTCGCTCCATGAAAACAGTGAGACCAGATCACTGTCGCCGAGCCCGTGGCGGGGGTGGAAATCGGTTTCGCCGGTGTGCTGGGCAAAACGATTCCAGGGGCACATGAGCTGGCAGTCGTCGCAACCGAAAATACGGTTGCCGATGCCCTTGCGCAGGTCTTCCGGAATGCTGCCTTCGTGTTCGATGGTCAGGTAGGAAATGCAGCGCCGGGCATCCAGTTCATAGGGCGCCACAATGGCGTCGGTGGGGCAGACGGTGATGCAGGCTTTACACTTGCCGCAATGGTCTTCGCCGGGGGTGTCCACCGGCAAGGCAATGTCGGTGTAGATCTCGCCCAGGAAGAACCAGCTGCCCGCTTCCCGGTTCAACACCAGAGTGTGTTTGCCTTGCCAGCCCAGTCCGGCTTTGGCAGCCAGCGGTTTCTCCATTACCGGGGCGCTGTCCACAAAGGCCCGTGCCAGCTCACTGTCGGCAACTGCCTCGCGAATGCGGCTGGCCAGAATTGCCAGGCGCTTGCGGATCAGCTTGTGATAGTCACGGCCCAGCGCATAGCGGGACACATAGGCCTTGTCTTTCTGTTGCAGCAATTTCACCGGCTGGGTGTCCGGGGGCAGGTAATCCATGCGCGCGGAAATCACCCGCAGGGTGCCCGGTTCCAGCTCCTCCGGGCGAAAGCGCTTGTTGCCGTGGGCTGACATCCACTCCATTTGCCCCTGATACCCTTTCGCCAGCCACGCTTTCAATTGTGCTTCTTCGGCGTGCAGATCCGTATCGGCAATACCGATTTGCTGGAAGCCGAGTTCGCGGCCCCATTGCTGGATTTGGGCTTTCAGTTGATTCAGATCCATGACGTTTCGGGGCAACCGGCTCTCGTGCGTATAATGGCGGGAAATGTGTTGTGGCGCCCCGGTAAACGGGAGGCGCACGAAATAACGCGAAGGATAACAGGTGACCGAGCTACCTGCTGCTTTATACACCGCGGCGCAGACCCGCGAGCTGGACCGACTGGCCATTGCCGCCGGCACCCCGGGCGCCGAGCTGATGGAGCGGGCCGGGCAGGCGGCCTTTGATGCCCTCTGCGAGCGCTGGCCCCAAGCCGGCAAGCTGGCGATATTGTGTGGCGGCGGCAACAACGGTGGCGATGGCTATGTGGTGGCGCGGCTGGCGGCGGAGGCCGGCCTGCAGCCGCAGATCTGGTTTACCACTGCACCGGATCAGCTCAAGGGCGATGCCCTGACCATGGCCCGGCGCTGTCAGGCCGTCGGCATTCCCATGCAACCGCTCACCCAGGCCGACCTGCCGCATTCTGCGGACCTGTTGGTAGATGGTCTGCTGGGCACCGGCCTCAAAGGTCCGTTGCGTGATGACGTGGCCGCGTTGTTGCGCGCCCTGAATACATTGTCGCTTCCGGTGCTGGCGCTGGATATTCCTTCGGGGCTCAGCGCCGACAGCGGCATGCCCCTGGGGCCAGTATTGCAGGCGGAGATGACCTGTACCTTTATTGGTCTTAAACGGGGTCTGCTCACCGGCGAAGGGCCGTTGCATTGCGGTGCGCTGCGTTTTTTCGATTTGCAGGTGGGGCGAGATATTTACGCCCAGATGCAGCCGGACTGCCTAAGCCCCGGCGCCGAGACGCTACAGCACCGTTTGCCCGCCCGCCGGGTAGATGGCCACAAGGGCCATTACGGCCATGTGCTGGTGATCGGTGGCGATCATGGTTTTGCCGGCGCGCCGGTCATGAGTGCCCAGGCCGCCGCCCGTTGCGGGGCTGGCAAGGTGTCGTTGATTACACGCCCGGCCCATGTGGCGGTGGCTTTGATCCGCCAGCCGGAAATCATGGTACGCGGGGTGGATCGCCCGGAAGACGCTGTTGCGCTGATGGAGGCGGCCACGGTGATTGCCATTGGCCCCGGGTTGGGGCTGGATGCGTGGGGCCGAGGCTTGCTGGATGCGGCACTGGCAACGGGCAAGCCGATGGTGGTGGACGCGGATGCCCTGACCCTGATCGCCGGGCAGGCGGATATCGGCACGGCGGATTGGGTGCTCACTCCGCACCCGGGTGAAGCGGGCCGGCTGTTGGGAGTGTCCGCTGGCGACATTCAGCAGGACCGGTTTGCCGCATTGGACAGTCTGTCTGCCCGTTATGGCGGTACCGTGCTGCTCAAGGGGCTGGGTACCCTGGTGCAGGGCGAGCCCGCAGAGGCCGGGCCGGGCCGGGCGCTGATTCGCGATGGCAACCCGGGCATGGCGTCCGGAGGCATGGGCGATGTGCTCACCGGGGTGATTGCCGCCTTGCGGGCCCAGGGGCTGAGCGGGTTTGATGCGGCTCGCCTGGGTGCCATGGTGCACGCCCGGGCGGCGGACCACTGTGCGGCGGCGCAGGGTGAGCGGGGCTTGCTGGCTACCGATTTGCTCGGGGCGTTGCGCCAGCAATTGAACCACAGGCTGCAAGGCCATGAATTGCCGCAAGGGGCAGACAAGCAATGAGCCAGGAGTTTTACGATTTGCCGGATGAAGCGGCAACCTTGTCATTGGGCGCTGAATTGGGCCACCGCTTGGCGGCGGGCGGCTGCGTTTATCTCGAAGGTGACCTGGGCGCGGGGAAAACCACCCTGGTTCGCGGTATGCTCCGTGGCCTGGGGCATGAAGGGGCCGTAAAGAGCCCGACCTATACCATTGTGGAACCCTACGAGATTGCTGGCGTCCATATCTATCACTTTGACCTGTATCGCCTGGCCGACCCGGAAGAACTGGAGCTGATTGGCGTGCGGGATTATTTCGATGCCGGCTCCCTGTGTTTGCTGGAATGGCCGGAGCGGGGCGCGGGAGTGGTGCCAACGCCGGATTTGACCATTACACTGGCCGTGCATGGCCACGGAAGAAAAGCGACCCTGGAATGGGTTGGTGACTAAACGCCTATGACTAAACGTTTATGACAACTCGCATTCACAACAAGAAAACCGTATCGGTATTTTTCTTCACTCTGGCAGCGTTGTGCTGGAGTTCGCTGGCGCTTGCCCAGACCACCATCGATTCCGTGCGCCTGCACCGGGCGCCGGACCACACCCGGATCGTGTTCGATTTGCCCGCGCCGGTGGATCACAAACTCGACAAGCTGGCCAACCCGGATCGTGTTGTGCTCGATCTGCAAGACGCGGCGCTGGATTTCGACGTGAAAACGCTGGATTACGCCAGCAGCCCCATTGCCAATATCCGGGTAGGCAAGCACACCGATAAAACCCGGGTGGTGCTGGACATGAAAGAGTCCGTGCGCACCCGCACCAATCTGCTCAAACCCATTGAGCCCCACGGCTGGCGGCTGGTGGTGGACCTGTTCGACAAGGAACTGCAAACCGCCAAAACCGACAAGCCCAAGCCGCAAAAGCCGGTAGAGCCCAAGGCGCAGCGGTTGATGATTGTGGCCATTGATGCGGGGCACGGCGGGGAAGATCCGGGTGCCCGCGGCCCCAGTGGCACCTATGAAAAGACCATCGTTTTGCAGATTGCCAAAAAGCTGGAAGCGCTGGTTAATGACAAGGCCGGCATGCGGGCGGTGATGGTGCGCGATGGCGATTACTACGTGCCTCTGGTCGAGCGCCGCAAGATCGCCCGGGAAAAACACGGTGCGGATGTGTTTGTCTCTATTCACGCGGATGCCTTCACCGACGCCCGCGCCCATGGCGCCTCGGTGTTTGCCCTGTCCAACCGGGGGGCCACCAGTGCCCGGGCCCGCTATCTTGCCAAGATCGCCAACGAGTCTGACCGCGTAGCCGGGGTGTATGAAGAAGAGGAAGACGACAGTTCGTTATACAGCGTGCTGGCGGATCTTCAGATGAACGGCTCCATGGCCGGCAGTCTCTATCTGGGCCGCCAGGTGCTGCTGGAAATGGGTAAAGTCACCAAGCTGCATGGTAACCGCGACAAAGTGGAACAAGCGGGCTTTGCGGTGCTGAAAGAGCCGGAAATGGTCTCCATCCTTGTGGAAACCGGTTTTATCTCCAACCCCACCGAAGAGCGGAATTTGCGCTCCTCGGCGCACCAGACCAAGCTGGCACGCTCGGTGCTTAACGGCATCGACGCCTATTTCCGCAGCCACCCGGCACCCAATAGCTGGTATGCGGCCCAGCGCCGTGAGCAGGGTGATGAGTATCGTATTCAGCCCGGTGATACACTGTCGGAAATTGCCCGGCAGTACAGTGTTTCCGAGCAGTCTATCCGCTCGGCCAACGGTATGGATGGTGACCGGATCATGGTCGGCCAGGTACTGAAAATTCCGCGTTCATAATATTCCGCTGGCATGCAGCACGCATCATGTCGGCACGCTAAACGCCAGGCGTGCCGGGTGAGCGTTGTGTGTCGGGACAGATAACTTTCTAAAGGATTTGTTTTGTCCAAGATTCAGCTGCTTGATTCCCGCCTTGCTAACCAGATTGCCGCCGGTGAAGTGGTTGAACGTCCTGCGTCTGTGCTCAAGGAATTGCTGGAAAATGCGCTGGATGCCGGCTCGGAATCCATCAGCGTGGATGTGGAGCAGGGCGGGGTGAAACTGGTGCGGGTGCGCGATAACGGTAACGGCATCGAACGTAATGATTTGCCGCTGGCCCTGTCCCGGCACGCCACCAGCAAGATTCGCGGCCTCGATGATCTGGAAGCCATCGGCACGTTGGGCTTTCGCGGGGAAGCGCTGGCGGCGATCAGCTCCGTCTCTCGATTGAGCCTGGCCAGTAACGTGGAAGGCGAAGCGGAAGGCTGGCAAGTGACCGTGGAAGGGCGCGATATGGCGCCGACGGTATCGCCGGCGGGGCACCCCCGTGGCACCACCGTGACCATGCGTGACCTGTTTTTTAATACCCCGGCCCGACGCCGGTTCCTGCGCACCGAAAAAACCGAATTCAATCATCTCGAAGAAGTGTTTCGGCGCATTGCCCTGAGTGAATTCAATACCGCGTTTCGTCTCACCCATAACCAGAAAGTGATTCACCAGTTGCCCGCCGGGCTGGATGACACCCTGCGGGCGGCGCGGGTGGCCAAGCTGTGTGGCAAGGGTTTCATGGAGCAGGCGGTGGCCGTGGACGTGGAGCGCGATGGCTTGCGTCTGCACGGCTGGATGGGCCTGCCCACGTTTTCCCGCTCCCAGGCGGACCTGCAATATTTCTATGTGAATGGCCGGGTGATTCGCGACAAGGTGGTCAGCCATGCGGTGCGCCAGGCGTATGCGGATGTGCTCTACCACGGCCGCCACCCGGCCTATGTACTGTTTCTGGAGCTGGACCCGGCCATGGTGGATGTGAACGTTCACCCCACCAAACACGAAGTGCGTTTCCGCGAACAACGGATGGTACATGGTTTTCTGTATAGCTCATTGCATCGCGCCATTGCCGGGGTACGTCCGGGGCAGGAGCTGGCCGGTTCCGTGGTCGATGAAGGGGCGCCAGCCGCCGGCATGGATACAGCCATGGCGCCCAGTCAGGGCAATATGTCGCTGTCTGCGCCAGCGGGTGCGGGCATGTCTTCCCTGTCTCGCCCGGCCGGCCACGCCTACCCGCCCGGCGGCAGCGCGTTTGGCTATGGTCAGGGTCAGCGGCAGGCCGATGCCTACGGGGCCCTGGTGGGGCAGCAGGTCAGCGAGTCAGCGCCGTCGGTGATGCCGCCGGCCAGCGACAACGAAACCGTGCCACCGCTGGGCTATGCGGTGGCGCAGCTGCACGGCATTTTTATTCTGGCGGAAAACCAGCAGGGCATGGTGGTGGTGGATATGCATGCCGCCCACGAACGGATTACCTATGAGCGGCTCAAGCAGAGCTGGGCGGACGACAAGGTGCGCAGCCAGCCATTGCTGGTGCCGGTGTCGCTGGCGGTGTCGTCCCGTGAAGCGGATTTTGCCGAGCAGCAGCCGGAGGTGTTTTCCCGGCTGGGGTTCGGTGTCGAGCGCGCCGGGCCGGAAACCCTGGTGGTGCGCGAAGTGCCGGCCTTGCTGCGCAACGGTGACAGCGAATCGATGGTTCGCGATGTGTTGTCGGATTTGTTGGCGCAAGGCAGTAGTGAACGTATTGCCCAGAAGCTGGATGAGCTGCTGTCCACCATGGCCTGCCACGGCAGTGTGCGCGCCAATCGTCGCCTGACGATCCCGGAAATGAATGCCCTGTTGCGCGACATGGAGGCCACAGAGCGCTCCGGCCAGTGCAACCACGGCCGCCCCACCTGGACCCAGATGAGCATCAAGGATCTGGATCGCCTGTTTATGCGGGGGCAGTGATGAACGCCGGACGCCAGATGCCGGACGCCCAACGTGAAACCGGCTCCGTCCGGCGTCCGGCATCCGGCATCAAGCCTGTTTTTCTTCTCATGGGGCCCACCTGTTCCGGCAAGACGGCGCTGGCTATCGAGGCGGTGCAGTCCCTGCCCATCGAAATCATCAATGTGGATTCGGCGTTGGTGTATCGGGGCTTGAATATTGGTGCGGCCCGCCCCACTGAAGAAGAACTGGCATTAGCGCCGCACCGGTTGCTGGGCTTTCGTGATCTGACCGAGCCCTATTCTGCTGCGGATTTTCGCGCTGATGCCCTCGCGCAGATTGAACAGATCCACGCCAACGGCAAATTGCCGTTGCTGGTGGGTGGCACGGTGCTGTATTTCAAGGCTTTGGTGGAGGGGCTGGCGCCGTTGCCGGAAGCGGACCTGCAGGTGCGGGCGGAGATTGCGGCCCTGGCCGAGGCGCAGGGCTGGCCGGCGGTGCA
Source organism: Alcanivorax sp. (assembly GCF_002733835.1). GTDB lineage: Bacteria > Pseudomonadota > Gammaproteobacteria > Pseudomonadales > Alcanivoracaceae > Alcanivorax. The sequence goes on along the minus strand of NZ_NVWY01000042.1, from coordinate 27,008 downwards.
TCAGGCGCTGGCCGAGGTGGACCCGGTGACAGCGGCGCGGCTCAAGCCTACGGACCGGCAGCGGTTGCAGCGGGCGCTGGAAGTGTTTCGCCTCACCGGTCGGCCGTTGTCGGCGTTTCATGCGGAACATCATACAACTGTCATAAAGAACCGGGATGGTTTAAGCCAGTTCAGCGGATTGCCGTATCCGGTGCTTAGCATGGCGCTGGCCCCGCAGGACAGGGCCTGGCTGCATGAGCAGATTGCCTTGCGTTTTCGGGCCATGCTGGACTCCGGTTTGCTGGCCGAAGTGGAAGGGTTGCGCCAGCAGCCACAGCTGCATCCGGACTTGCCGGGCATCCGGGCGGTGGGCTATCGCCAGGTGTGGGAGTATCTGGACGGCCAGTATGATTATGACACCATGGTGGAGCGGGGTATTATCGCCACCCGCCAGCTGGCCAAACGCCAGTTCACCTGGTTGCGAAAATGGCCGGATCTGCAGTGGTTCGACAGTAATGATCTGTCACAGCGAAAGGCGCTGTTTGGGCAGCTTGCGAAGATCTGTAAATCTGTGTTTAGTTAGCCCTGAAAGCATGCGTTTTGGTTTATAATGCAATGACTGCATAGGTCTGCGACGTTACTCGGGAATGGTGTCGCGGCCATGGATGGGTCGGGACCCGGAACCTTTTGTGTGGGTTGTTGACAAAAATTTGCCCGGTGGCGCACCGGGCGGAGGCAGTGGCCGTTTGGGACGGTTTCGCTGCTGCATCGCGCTGATTGCCCGAAGTGTTGGGCGCTACTTTTTACTGATATTTCAAGGAGATCTACCATGTCAAAGGGGCACTCGCTACAAGACCCTTTCCTGAACGCGCTGCGCAAGGAGCGTATTCCGGTTTCTATTTTCCTGGTGAACGGCATAAAGTTGCAGGGGCAGATTGAGTCTTTTGACCAATATGTCGTGCTGCTGAAAAATGCAGTCAGCCAGATGGTGTACAAGCACGCAATTTCTACCGTGGTGCCGGCCCGTAACCCTCGTGCAACGGGTAATCCGGCCATGGCTGCAGGTGCGGGTGCTGCGGGTGCTCCGGCTGCAGATGAAGGCTACGGCAATCAGTAACACTGCCTGCTTCGCCTGATGGGGTGTCGCTGTAAAGCCCCAGACAGAGCCACCTTCGGGTGGCTCTGTGCGTTGTGCGCTGAGCTTCTTGGGAAGCCCCTGAAAATACGGGCTCCATTGTGGGAAGCCATGTTGGGTGCCGTGGACAAGGGGGCGATAACCATTCGGGTTGTATGGTCTCTGCGTCAGGCATTCGACATTGAGCGGTCGGCAAGCTGTCAGGGGTTCACGACAAGCAATCAAATGGCAGGAGGGTGTTGTTCACTCTAATCCACGAAGAACCTGTGCATTTCCTGCCTTTCCACCATCATCCTGGTTTAAACTAGGGCCACCTGTCCCCATATCCGGATCCTATGGAATTATTTGATCGTACAGAGCAAACACGTACCGAAGCGGGTGAGCGGGCGATTCTGGTTCATCTGGAGCTGCCCGATGCCATGGGGCGTGAGGATCTGGACGAATTTCATCACCTGGTGACCTCCAGCGGCGTGCAGCCGGTGGCCGAGTTGACCGGCAAGCGCGACCGCCCGGACCCGGCCCTGTTTATCGGTACCGGCAAAACCGACGAGTTGGCCGCCATGGTGAGCGAGTACAACGCTGACGTGGTGCTGTTCAATCATGCACTGAGCCCGGGCCAGGAACGTAACCTGGAACGGGTGGTGAAATGCCGGGTGCTGGATCGTACCGGGTTGATTCTCGATATTTTCGCCCAGCGGGCGCGCACCCACGAGGGGCGCTTGCAGGTTGAGCTGGCGCAGTTGCGTCATTTGTCATCCCGCCTGGTGCGGGGCTGGACTCACCTGGAGCGCCAAAAAGGCGGTATCGGCCTGCGTGGCCCGGGTGAGACCCAGCTGGAAACGGATCGCCGTTTATTACGTGACCGTATTCGTGGGATCGAATCGCGCCTGGACAAGGTCCGTAAGCAGCGCGCTCAAGGCCGCCGGGCACGACAGCGCTCGGAAACCCCGCTGATTTCCCTGGTGGGCTACACCAATGCGGGGAAATCCACCCTGTTCAATGCCATTACTACTGGCGATGTCTATGTGGCGGACCAGTTGTTTGCCACCCTGGACCCGACCCTGCGCAAGGTGAAGGTGCCGGGCGTCGGCCCCGCCATTCTGGCGGACACCGTGGGCTTTATTCGTCACCTGCCGCACCGGCTGGTGCAGGCATTCCGGGCCACCCTGGAAGAAACGGTCAACGCGACCCTGTTGTTGCACGTGACCGATTGCAGTGCGGAAGAGCGCGACAGCAATGTGGCCGCCGTCGATGAAGTGCTGGAAGAAATCGGTGGTGACAAGCTGCCGGTGCTGCATGTCTATAACAAGGTCGATAACCTGGACCAGGCCCCGCGCATTGAGCGAGACGAGCATGGCCAGCCCTGGCGGGTATGGATTTCCGCACAGACCGGTGACGGCTTCGACCTGTTGTTTGAAGCCATCGCGGAACGGCTGGCGGCTGGCTGGGTGGATTGCTGGGTGCGATTGCCGGCATCTGCTGGGCGTCTGCGTGCACGCTTGCATGAGGCTGGAGAGGTGCTGGAAGAGCAGACCGCCACCGATGGCGGCATGTTACTGCGCATCAATGTGAATCGGGTGCACTTTGAGCGCCTGCTTCGTGAACAGGGATTAAAAGAGGAAGAGCTGGTAATTCCGGCCCCTGTGGTTGCAGGTGACGACACCCCTTCCTACAATTCAGAACGCTCGCCAAACGCGAGTCATCATTAGGCTGGAGCCCATTGGCTCTGGCGGACTGGAGATCTACATGGCGTGGAATGAACCCGGCGGCAACAAGCCGAAGGACCCTTGGGGTGGTGGTGGCGACCAGGGGCCGCCGGACCTGGATGAAGCCCTGAAAAACCTGAAAGACAAGATCAATAATGTTTTCGGCAGCAAGGGCGGCAAGCCCGGCGGTGGCGGAAGCAGCAGTGGCGGCGGGTCTCCCTGGCCGGTACTGATCATCGCACTGGTCATTGTGTCTATCGGCTATGGCCTGATGGGGTTTTTCCAGGTGGATCAGCGCGAACGCGCCGTGGTGCTGCGGTTCGGTAAGTTTGATCGCATCGTGGAGCCGGGCCTGAACTGGCGGGCGCCCATTCTGGAGCAGTACGAAAAGGTGGACGTGGGCCAGAACCGCCGCTACGAGATCACCGAGGAAATGCTCACCAAGGACACCAACATCGTCAGCGTGACCTTGCAGGTGCAGTACCAGGTGCTCGATCCACGCCCGTTCCTGTTGAAAGTTGCGCAACCGGAAGAAATTCTGGAACACGCTACCAGCTCGGCCTTGCGCCATGTGGTGGGGTCATCCTCCATGGATGATGTACTCAAGGATAACCGTGAGGCGATCCGGGTACAGGTTCGCGAACGGCTTGATGAGTACCTGAATCGTTACGATACCGGCCTGGTTCTGCGCCAGGTGGTGCTGGATAAAACCGAAGCGCCGGATGCGGTTCGTGATGCCTTTGATGATGTATCCAAGGCGAAAGAAGACGAAGACCGCTTCAAGAAAGAAGCCGAAGCGTACAGCAATGCGGTGATTCCCCAGGCCCGTGGTGAAGCCCAGCGTATTGAGGAAGAAGCCTTTGCCTACAAGCAGCAGGTGATTGACGAAGCGAAGGGTGATGCCAATCGCTTTACCGACTTGCTCACCGAGTATCGCAAGGCGCCGGATGTGACCCGCGAACGTCTCTACCTGGAAACCATGACCCAGGTGTTCAGCAACACCAGTAAGGTACTGGTGGACGTGGACAAGGGTGATAGCCTGATTTACCTGCCGCTGGACAAGTTGATGAAGAACCAGGACGGCAAGGTTAAGGTGCCGAGCCAGAGCGCAACGTCTTCCGGCTCGACCTCAAGTGCCGGCGCAGATGATGGTGGCAGTGGCCGCAATACCGGTCGCAGCCTGTACAACAACCGAAACCAGGAGCTGCGCTAATGAATAATCGTGGATGGATGGCGCTGCTGGCTCTGGGTGTGCTGGCATTGTTGGCGCTGGATTCCTTTTTCATCGTTAACCAGAAAGAAAAGGCGGTGCTCAAGCAGTTCAGCCGGATCGACAAGACTGACATCGAGCCGGGCCTGTATTTCAAATGGCCGCTGGTGGAAGAAGTGGTGAAAGTGGACGGGCGCGCATTGGTCTATGACGTGCGCAGCCAGTCATTCCTGACAGCCGAGAAGAAACTGCTCAACGTGGATGCATTCGTGATCTGGCGTATCAGCAACGTACAACGCTATATCGTCAGCGTGGGGGGCGGCTCTTCCAATGCCCAGGTGATGGAGCGCCGCGCCCGTGAGTTGCTGGATCCCCGTGTGAACGAAGGGCTGCGTAACGAGTTCGCGTCACGCACCGTGTTCCAGGTAGTGGCCGGTGAGAGCGACGTGGAAAAAGTGGAAGGTGACAAGGCGATTATCCGTGACCCTGCCACCGGTGAAACGGTGGAAGTGCCAACCGACCAGCTGGATGAATCCGTGCTCCGTGAGGCCAAGGCAGCTAAAACGGATAGCGATTCTGATTCTCCGGTGCCCAGCGTGGCCAACGATCAGCGTGAAGCGTTGATGGACCAGGTGCGTGATGAGGTGAACAAATCCACCCTGGAAGATCTGGGTATCGAAGTGGTGGATATTCGCGTCAAGCAGGTGGACTGGCCGGATCAGGTCCGTGGCCGGGTGTTTGACCGGATGCGGGCGGAACGTCAGCGAGACGCGGCCGCACACCGTTCCCAGGGCCGTGAGGAGGCAGAAAAAATCCGTGCCTCTGCAGACCGTCAGCGCACCGAGACATTGGCCCAGGCATATCGCAAGGCGCAAAGCTCCCGCGGTGAAGGGGATGCGGAAGCGGCCGCGATTTACGCTGAGGCCTACAATCAGGACAAGGAATTCTTCCGCTTCTACCGTAGCCTGCGTGCTTACTCGGAGAGCTTCGATCAGCCCGAGGATGTGCTGATTCTGGAACCGGACAGTGATTTCTTCCGCTACCTGAACGGGACGAAAGGCAAGCCTTGATGTCCTCGTTCGCTTAAGCACAAAAAAACCGCCTCTGGCGGTTTTTTTGTGGGCGGGAGTGATGGGCTCCCGGTAAGTTGTTGTTTTTAAATAGATGAGGCGAGAGATTCGCGCTGAATGTGTTCTTTTTGTGTATTTTTTACATTCTGTTCACACACATTGACTGATTTATGTGCAAAATGCGCACTGGGTCACATAGTGCTTAATTCTTATCTGAGCGTGTGTGACTCGGGCTTTTGATTTTTTTTGCATACTGGGGTATGCCGCATTGTGTCGGTGTATAGGTAAAATCAGGGCGAAGCCCTGGATGTATCGGGGATTTATTCATGAAAAAACGGATCATTTCGGCTTTGGCTGTGCTGATGTCTGCCGCTGTGTGGGCCGATGCACCCTTGTCCAGTCAGATGGACTCCTACCTGGTGACTCACGAAAACGGCAAGGAAGTTGTTGTTGAAGCTGAGCAGGCCAGCCCTGGAGATATTGTCGAATACCGTCTTACCTACACCAATAATAGCGATCAGCCGCTTTCCGGCCTGGTAATCACTGGCCCAATCCCTACCAACACGGTTTATCTCAAAGACAGTGCTGCCACCCAGGTGAGCGCCGATTTCACCGTCAGCATTGATAACGGCGACAGCTTTCAGGCTGAGCCGGTAACCAAAACAGTCACTGGCGAAAATGGCCAGTCCAAGAACGTCGAGGTTTCTCCCAGCGACTACACCCAGGTGCGTTGGCAGCCCAAAGGCAGCCTGCAGCCTGACCAGGTGCAGCAATATCGCTATCGGGTAACGGTGCAGTAGCTCCGGGAGAAACAGACGTGGGATCGAAAGATCCCGGGAAGTCTTGCACGAGCGACTTGATGTCGTGATGGGGGAGCGGCCCGCTACTGGGAGGGTCGTTCTGGCAAGGCTTTCAGATGCAGTAAAGGTCCAAACTTAACTTCAATTTAAGGAACACAGCCATGAAGCAAGCCTTTGCAAAGGGCCTGTTGTCTGCGCGTGTGTCTGCCACGGCCATGGGGTTGGGGTTGGTGCTTGCCGCTGGGCAAACGCTGGCTTACACGCCTGCCGGAACGGACATTAATAACCGTGCAACAGTGACCTACCAAGACGCCAATGGGAATGAGTATTCGGCGCAATCCAACGAGTCCTCGGTGACAGTGAAAGAGGTCTATTTCGCCGATCTGGAACAGGATGGCGAAAAGTTAGGTGCACCGGGTGAAACCGTGTACTTCTCGCACATCTTGACCAACAAGGGTAACAGCAGTGACGGCTATACTGTTGGGGCTGAGGATGATGACTCTGCCGCTGCCTATACCGTATACCGTGATACCAATGGCAATGGTGTGCCAGATGCCGGTGAAGATGTGGTGACTTACGTCAGCCTGAACGCCGATGAGCAGGTGGACCTGGTGGTTGCTGTGCCGGTGCCGGCGAATAAGGAAGCGGGTGATGAAATAGATGCCACCCTGACGGTCACGTCGGCCAATGGTGACGTTAATGACGTTACCGATGCAGGTAATGGCGCAGACGGATTGGAAGGTACCAACAACGACAAGGTGATCGTTAGTACGGATGCGGTACTTCAGCTGAGCAAGATGGCATCTGTTTCCTCCGCAAAGGCTGGCGATACCATTCGCTATACCCTGCAATTGACCAACACCGGCGGCAGCCCGGCCACGGATGTGATCATCGCTGACCCGATTCCTGCGGGCACGACCTTTGCTCGCATCGTTGCCGTTAACGGTCTGCTGGCGGGTAACCTTGATGATTGGATGGATGAAAACGGCGCTTGGCAGAACTCGCCGGGCGCAGCCTATCCTGCCGCTGCCAACCTGGCCTTGATTGATGAGGATGGTGAAGATCTGGATGGCAGTGGGGCCTCCGATGGTACTGACTTGCCGGGTATCCGTTTCCGCGATAAAGAAATCGGTGTTAACACCACCGTCACCATCGTCTATGAAGTGACCGTTGATGCTGCTGCAAGCGCGGGTGACAACATCCGTAACACCTTCATCGCTGGCGTTGATGGCAATGGTGATGATGAGCCTGATAACCGGAACAAATCCAACACCACGACCACAACGGTTACCCAGGTCGCTGATGTTGACGTCACGGATACCGGTGATGCCGCAGATGATGACGGGGCTTTGAATGATATTGCAAAGCAGGACTCTGCTGCTGCGGGTGCAGTGGTGACCTTCGCCAACATTGTCGCTAATGGCGGTAATGGTGCCGATTCTTTCGACCTGGCCATCAATAACGATGCGGGTGCGGGCTATGGCGGCACTGCAACTGTTCCTGCGGCAGCGGTCGCATTCCCAAGTGGTACTGTGTTCACCTTCTGGGATGAAAACAACAATGTGCAGTTGACCGATACCAATGGTAACGGCATTGCGGATACCGGCTCCATTGATGCCGGCGCGGATCGACGCATCACTGTGCGTGCCAAGTTGCCCGCCAATAGTGGTGCAACTTCAGGCCCTTATGTTGCCACCATGGTCGCCACGTCTTTCGGCAACAACACTATTAGCGACGACAAGCTGGAAGTGCTGGGCGAAATCACTGCGCCTTCTGTGGATTTGGCCAACAGCCACCCCGCACTTGTGGCCGCCGCTGGCGATGGATCCGCCGATGCATTCGCTTCGGGTGCTCCCATTAACACCAATGACACTGTTGCAGTAGGTGGAGTAGCCACTTTCGATCTGTTTGTCGCCAACAACTCCGGCAATCCGCAGTCCTTCACGTTGGGTGCCCAGCTGCCTGATGGCTGGTCTGTCACCTTCCAGGAAGTGGGCGTGGACCTGGATCCTGACGGTAGCGACCCAGGCTTGCCGGATGGGACGGTTGATACTGGTAGTGCCGGCACAACGGTAACATCAACACCTAACCTGCCAGCGGGTGCGATTTACCAGTATAAGGCGTTGGTACAAGTATCATCCGTGGTGGATGAGGCTCTGTCCGATTTTGTCGGTACCGTTGACAGCTCTGGCGAAAATCAGACAGATGGTAATACCGATAGCGACGGAGATTACCCGGTGGTCTTCACCGTGCAATCTTCTTCGGATGTCGATGTTAAAGACAAGAAGCTGGATGCGGTGGATGTGATTGCTGCTCCCAGCCTGTCGGTTACCCCGGATGGTTCCAACCAGGTGCAGCCAGGCGGTAACGTGGATTACTCCCACATCATCGCCAACAACGGCAACACCACCGAAGAGGTTACCCTTACCACCACGAACTCCCTGGTGGGCGATGGCTGGAGCAGTAATACCCAGCTGTATGTAAACAGCCTGGGGGCGTGGGTTGAACTGTCAAACCTGTCGTCAGGCTCGGTGAGTGTTCGTGCTCCCAACGGCTCACCCATCACCGTGGACGTGGATAACAGTGGTGCTGACACCGTAGTCACCCTGGAACCTGGCCAGCGTTTGGATGTGCAAGTCACTGTATTCGCACCGTCCAATGCGCCTGCCGGTTCTGTGGATACCTATACCTTGAGCGCCGCCGGTTCCGTGTCTGATTCCGCCACGGATACCACAGAGGTGGTTGTTGGCCAGGTCCGTCTGAACAAGCAGGCAGCCGTGGACACGGACTGCGATTGCTCCGCAGACACGGCTTTCCTCGATGTACAAAGCGCTAAGGTAGAGCCTGGGCAGTGTGTTATCTGGAAACTGACCGCGACTAACGAAGGTGCGACCGCAGCACAGAATGTGGAAATCACCGACGAAGAGACGGAATTTACCACTCTCCAGTCGGCGGAAGATGCCACTGCAACGGTTGCATCGACAGATTCCGGCTTGACGCTTTCCCCCAGTATTAGCCTGCCAACCATCCAGTGGGAAATTGGTACGTTGGCGTCTGGTGAAAGTTCTACAGCAAGTTTCTGTGTAGAAGTGGAATAACGCTCCCCCAAGTTAAGCCCTCCTCCCCTGTGGGGGGGAGGGTTTTTCCAGGGCGGGTGCGCTCGTTCTGGAAAAGCCCTGAGGCTAGAAAAACTAACAAGCCAGGATGATATTGAACGTGCTTTGTGCCGCTTTTCGCAGTGTTGTTGCTACCGTGCTGGTGTTAACCAGCATGGCGCTGCATGCTGCCACGGCGCCGGGCACGGCCCTACTCAACCAGGCGGAGCTGCGTTACTTTGATCCGCTCAATGGCCAGGTTTTACGGGTGCTATCGAACACCTCGCGGGTGATGGTGGGGGAAAGTGTTGCTTTTGCGTTGGATGACGACAAGACGCGCTTGGTGTCGCCGGGGCAAACGGTCAATATCGAGCACGCGCTGATTAATACCGGCAATGTGATCGACAGTTACTCACTGGTGCTGGCTAACTTGGCCGGTGATGCGGGAGATCTGCAGGGACTATCTGTCTATCTGGATATCAATGGCAACGGCCTTGCCGATGCCGGTGAAGCGGCAGTTACCGAGCTGACTCAAATACAGCCAGGGGAAACGGTGGCGTTGGTGGTTAGTGGCGCGGTTCCGGCCAGCCTTCAGCAGGGTCAGGAAATACGCTTGTCACTGGAGGCCACTTCCCAGCGCGATAGTTCGCAAATCGATGTGGTGACTGACACGGTGCTGGTGGCGGACGGGGCGTCCTTGGTGCTGAGTAAATCCTCCAGCCAAAGTTGTGATGTTCCGCTGGCGGAAGGGGCGACCCTTGAGTATCAGCTTTCCATTACCAATGCGGGAAATTCATCACCGCAAGAGCGGCTTATCCAGGTTGCAGGCCAGCCTGAGCAAGGTGTTCTTATCGAAGATCTATTGCCCGGTAACGTCACGTTGGTGGCCGGCTCGGTATCGGCGGTTGCGCCGTTACAGGCGCTTCCGGTGTTACATTTCAGCGGCGATGCCCAAGATGTCTGGCAACCTTACGATAGCTGGAACGGAATGGGGGCAGTAGAAAAAATTGGTCTGCTGATTCCTGCTAGCGGAATTCGTAATAACCAGACCGGCAATTTCAATTTCCAGGTGCGGGTAAATAGCGGCCTGACACAGGGCACTGTGCTGTTTAATCAGGCGCGTGTGGATCTTGACGGCAACGGTTTTATCAATGGCGATGATGTGGAGAGTAATCGGGTTTGCAACCAGGTTGCCGCCACGTTGACGCCGGAGATTACGTTTCAGCGCCCGGCTAATCATGTGTACCAACAAAACCGCGCGCCCCATCATAGCGATGATGCAGATTTCGTTGATGCGGTGATTTATCCGCTTGTTCCAGAAGAATCGCAGCGGATTTTGCTGGATGGGGCTTACTTGCGGGTGACAGCCTCACAGTTGAATCAGGTATTAGCGGATGAGGATTTTGTGCAGACCACGCCGTCCGGCGAACGTTTGCTGCAGGTGTCGCTATTGTCACGATTAACCGGCGATACGGTGCGTATGGCGGTGAGGGAAACTGGCGTGAATACCGGAGTGTTCCGCAGTGTATTCCCGTTGTCGCTTAATGAAGACCGGCTTGGCGCAGGAGGCCTGTGTCCGGCAGGAGCGAATGCGCAATCGCTGGCACAGTATTCTGATAGCACCACTTTGAGTGACGTATTGGGCTTGGGTTGTGTATTGCAGTCAGGCCCGCAGGATCGGATTACGGCGACGTTTTCTGTGCCGACCTACGCAGCTGATGGCAGCGTGGTTAATGTGCAGACGGTCACGGCCTTGGCAGCGGTTGATCCGGCAGGAACGGTGTTTGATGTCAGCAATGGCCGCCCGGTGCCGGGAGCGGTTGTGGCCATGTATCAGTCTCGCCAACCGTTTGCTGTTACCGGTGCAGCCAGTTGTGCTGCGTTGCCGGAGAGTGCCTATGAGCGTGCCCTGCACCCTTTCACCGGCGTAGTGCTGGATGATGAACATACTGATACGGCTACGGCAGATAACACTCTGCAGGTCGGGCGTTATCAATTTCCGTTGGCAACGCCTGGGCATTGTTATTACCTGGATGTGGTGCCTCCGGCAGGTTATACCTTCCCGTCCAGTCGCCCCCCTGCGGCGGCCAAGGCATTTTATCCCAACATAAGCGAAAGCTCGTATGGTTTGGGGGGGTATGACCCGACCACTGCACCGCTAGGGCGTGCGGCGGCCCGCGCTGCCAGCGCCGATAATAATGGTGCTTTCTTGCTGGGGGGGACGGATGTTTTTGTGGATATTCCGTTGGACCCGAGCAGCACGACGACTGCCGGTATTTTGCTGCTGGATAAGCAGGTGGAAACGGATCAGGCCGCCGTTGGCGATGTGTTGGCGTACCAGATTGATCTGACCAGCAATCATGATGCAGACCTGTTTGCGGCAGAAATTGTTGACCGGCTGCCCTACGGGTTTCGCTATATCGAGAACAGTGCCTGGTTGGAAATTGGCGAGCGCCGGATTGAAATGCCTGAACCTGCCAATAATGGTAGCAACCAACTCACTTTTGCCGTTCGCCAGCAGACATCTGCCGGCCCGCAGCCTTTGCCGATTGCTCCGGGTAGCACGGTAACCCTGCATTACGGTCTTCGATTGTCGGCGGGCGCGGTAGATAGTGATGGTATTAACCGGGCGGTCGCTTCTGCAAATACTGGCTCGGGCTTTACCTATTATTCCAACCAGGACGAGGTGCAGGTAAAGGTGCGCAATGAGGGCGTACTGTCTGACCAGGCCATGGTCTTCGGTAAAGTGTATGTGGATGCCGATTGCAACAACCTGCAAAACGACGGTGAGTACCCCGTCGGCGGGGTGAAACTGTATTTGTCCGATGGGTCCTGGGTGATTACTGATGAGAATGGCCAATACACCTTGTATGGCCTGCGTCCTGGATTGCACACCATCAAGGTTGATCCTCTGACCTTGCCGGAAGGGTTGAAACTCAAGCCGATTGATAACCGCCACGCTGCCGACCCGCAAAGCCGCTTTCTTGATCTGACGCCGGGGGAATATCACCGTGCAGATTTTGCGGCCATGTGCCCAACCGCTGAACAGCGTGATGCTCTGGTGAAGAATTTACAGGCCCGTAACGCCTCCCTCAGCGGTGACTGGATGCTGGATGAGGCGGCGCGTTTTGACCCGTTGCGTGAAAACAACAGTAACAACCGTTTGCGCCAGGCGGATGGTAGTGGTGACCTGGGTAGTGGTGTTTACACTCAAACCGGTGATGCCAACCTGACAGAAGTCTGGGAGCAGGTGGGCCGCAGCCAGCAGGGCGAACAGAGCCTGTCGGTGGTTGGTGCGGAGCCAGAGCGGAAGATGGTTGAAACCAAGATAGCGGCGGAAAATGTTACCCATGAGCAGGGGCAGTCCGGAACCTGGCTGTGGCCGCTGGAAGGTGTCAGCCGTGATGGCCGTTTGCAGGTTGCGGTGCGCGGTGGGGTAGAGCCCGATTTGTATGTCAACGATGAGAAGGTATCGCGCAGTCAGCTGGGTGAACAAATTCTCAATCGTCGAGAAAAGACCCAGGTGTTGAGCTGGTATGGGGTGCCTTTACAAGAAGGCGACAACAAGGTGGAAGTGAAAACGCAGGACATGTTTGGCAACGAGCGAGTGCTGGCGTCTACTACCCTCTTGCGTCCTGCGGCCGCCCGTAGCCTTATGCTGGAACCGGCAGCACAAACCCTACCAGCAGACGGTGGCCGTTCTACTCTGGCGATACGAGTAAAGATGCTGGATGGCCGTGGCAATCCAGCACGCGGTACTTACTTCGTGACGCTGGAAAACGACAAGGGTGCGTGGCTGGAAGAGGACCTGCAACCGGATACCGCTGGTTACCAGATCCGTGTGCGCGATGGCGAGGGTGTCGCCCACCTGCGTAGTACCGAATACACCGGTCCGGTGCGGCTGCGCGCGACGGTGGATGAATTCGCGGCTAAGGCCACGGTTGAGCAAATTGCCCCGCTTCGGCCTCTAGTGGCAACGGGTTATGTGCAGCTGAAGCAAGGGTTTGGTGGCAACTTGCGGGATAACGGTAATGCTCCCACTGAGCTGGGGGATTCTTTGCCGGAAGAAGGGTTGGATGCCAATGGTGCGGTATTTGTGAAGGGGGCGGTGCGAGGTAATGCTCATTTGACCCTGGCCTATGACACGGATAATGACCTGGACGATGATGAAGAGATTCGCCGCGATCTGAACCCATCTGATTCTTACCCCATAGCCGGGGATGCGTCCGTGCGTGGCTACGATGCCCGTAGCCGCAGCAAGCTCTACGCCAAGCTGGAAAAAGACCGCAGCAGTATCATGTGGGGGGATTACCTCACTGACCCAAATTATGAAGTCCAGGATCTGGGGCGCATACAGCGGACGCTGACCGGGTTGAATGGGATTTATGAAAGTGATCGTGCCCGCTTTCAGGTGTTTGGTGCGCGCCCGGAATACGAACAGGTTAGTGAGGAAATTCGGGGTAATGGTACGGCCCTGCTGTTTACGTTGAGCAGCCGCCCGGAACGGGATAGCGAAACGTTGGAGCTGATTATTCGTGACCGGGACAATCCGGGGCTGGTGATTTCCGTGCAACCGCTGACCCGTTATGTGGATTACTCGGTGAACTATTTCACGGGCGATATCCGTTTCCACGATGTGATTCCCACCGTGGATGAAAATCTGAATCCGGTGTACATCCGCGCAAGCTATAACGTGGAAGCCAGCGACGCTGAAGAGTACACGGTGATGGGGGCCCGCGCCCGCTATCAGCTTAATGAGCGCCTGTCGGTTAGTGCCAGCCGCACCCGTGATGAACACGATGTAGAAGGTTTCGATCTACGCAGCGTGGCGGCGGAATATGCGCTCAGCGAGCGAAATCGTTTGTACGTGTCCTCCGCAACCATGGAAAACAATGACGACGATAGTGAAGGGCGAGCGTTCAGTTTTGGCAGCCAGTGGATATGGCAGAACGGTTCGCAGACAGATTTGCGGTGGGCCCGTGCAGAAGCAGGCTTCCGCAATCCGGCAGCCGGGATTGTCGAAGAGCGTCAGGAAATGCGTCTGAACCACGAGCAGAAATTGACGGATACGGTGTCTGCGGACCTTGAGGCGATCCACTCGGAATCCCTGGATACGGAAGAAGCCCAGGGTAGTGTGGCCGTGCGTGGTCGCAAGCAGCTTGGCAGTACCCAGCTTGAGGCTGGGGTCAGAGGCATTGAGCAGACCGATGAAAATGGTAACGACGAAGAGTTCGGCACCTGGATCGTCGGGGCGAACCAGGCCGCCAGTCTATTCGGCAAGCCGCTGACCCTGGGGGCGGAATACGAGCAGGCTTTTGCGGATACGGAGCGCCGTCGTATTGCCGCTGATGCGGACCTGGGCATCACCGAAAAAACCAGCCTGTACAGCCGCTACGAAATGATTAATAGCCTCAGCGGCATCAACTTGCTGGACAATAGCACCGAAACCCGGCAGTTCACCTTTGGGGTTCGCTCTGCCCTGACCCGTAATACGGATGTGTTTTCTGAATACCGCTTACGCGGTGCCCAGGACGGCCGTGATGTGGCTGCAGCCAATGGCGTACGTTCTGATATTGAAATCGAACCGGGGCTGACGATTTCGCCGTCGGCAGAATGGATCGAAACGCTTGATGGCAACACCAGTCAGGACTCCACGGCGTTGTCACTGGCGGCGGAAGATCGCCGTAACCCCAACCGCCGCACGCTAGGCCGGGCGGAAACCCGCTTCGGCGATGAGCGTACTTACTATGGTCTCAGTGCGGCCAACATCTGGCGAATGAATGTGGATTGGTCGGCGGTGGTTCGTGATGATTTGCGTCTGCAATACTTTGATGCACAAGCCAAGCAAGGTGACAACATCGTGACTCTGGGTGCAGCGCGCCGTCCACGTTTGGATAACCGTCACCACATGCTGTTCATGTACAAATGGAAAACCCAGTGGGGAGGCGATAGCGGTGCAGACCGTCGGGTGCATATTGTTTCCACGCATCATAACTATCAGCCCCACGACGACTGGATTTTCTCCGGTCGGCTGGGAGGCAAATGGCAGACCACAGAGTTGTATGAGCTGGATGTGGATACGGACGCTTATGTGGCCGATGGACGAATCATCTGGGATATGACACGTCGCTTTGATCTGGATGTGCATGCCGGGGCATTGACCACCGAGGGCGTCGAAGAGCGCCGCTACAGTTTTGGTGTAGGCGTCAATGCCTTGATTCGCCGCAACCTGCGCATGGGTGTGGGCTATAACTTTACCGGTTTCCGTGACGACGATCTGGACCCGGAAGGCTACAACGTGGAAGGCCTGTATGTGGGCCTGGAATACAAGTTTGATGAAGATGATCTGGGCTGGCTGGGCAGCAAGGCGGCGGGTCAGCGAAGCTATATGGGAGAGGCACGATGAGTCGCTATATGACGGCCGTGTGGCTGATGCTGGCAATCGTATTGTCCGGTTGTGTCAGTACCGAGGCCCTGTACGCAGAATACGATGAGGCGTGTCCGGTACAGGCCCGAGTAACAGATACAGGGCTTGTTATGGTGTCGGCGATGGCGTCTGCGGCAGAAGGCGAGCTATGGGAACCTGCGGTGTATTTCGGCTTCGATGACGGTGGCCTGACCGATGAAGAGCGCTCCCGGTTGGATCGTAATCTGGCGATTCTTAAACAGTACCCGGTGTTGCAGGTTAGTGTTCAGGCGTTTACGGATCAGCTGGGAAGCAGCGCTTACAACCGTCGGTTGGCAGAGCGTCGCATGCAGCAGGTCAGCGAGTATTTACAAGTCAACGGGTTGGATGCGGCCAGAATCAAGATGGCGGCGCTGGGCAAGGAACTCCCGATCTTGCCGGGCAAAAGTGAGCAGGATCGAATCGTCAACCGTCGCGTTGAGTTGATGCCGCTGGACGCGCAGGGGCGCCCGCTGGTGATGCGGGTGGATTTCGACAACAGTGGTGGTGATAGTTTTGTGCCGCCCGAGCCGGTGAGGTAACGGCATGGGGGATGTGCGCGCATCGCTGCTGATTTTGGCGATCATAATACTGTTACTGCCTGCCAGTGCTTTACAGGCTGCTGCACCAGCGGCAGGCACGGTGATCAAAAACCAGGCGTCGGCCAGTTATCGCGCCTGCCTGGATGATAACTGTGCGCAGTTAGCAGAGATGCAGCGTGTCACCTCCAATCTGGTAGAAACCCTGATACAGGCCGTGCCGGGCATCGAGCTGGTCAGCAATCAGACTCGGCCCGGGCAGCCGGGTGGCGTGGCGTACTTCCCGCACACCCTGACCAACACCGGTAATGGCCGTGATGATTACGCGCTCTGTATCGATAACGAGCATGCCAATATCGATAGCTGGACGGTATACCCGGATGCCAATGGAGATGGTCAGCCCGATGCAGGAGCCGCCAGCCTGTTTACTGATGGCGACCCGGATGGTTGCTGGGATTCTCACACTCCGGATCTGCTCGCCGGGGAAACCTTTGCGCTGGTGGTGGAAGCACAGGTCAGCGCGACCGCGTTGGTGGGGCAGATGCTCACTCTGGATGTGCAGGCCACCAGCAACAGCAATGCGCTGCTGAGTGCCAGTAACACCGACACCATTAATCTGATTGATGGCCCGGTATTGGAGCTGGTGAAATCCCTGAGCCTCAGCGAAGGCCACTCACCGTCCGGCCCGCTCACGGTGACACTGACTTACCGCAACCCATCTAACCAGATTGCCACCTCCGTGGTGATTGAAGATATCCTGCCCACCGTGTCGGTGGATGGAGTGAGTGCGGGGATGAGCTATGTGCCTGGCTCTGCTCGCTGGAGCGTGACGGGGAATACCGTACTCACCGATGACGACGATGGTGGCCAGGGCAGCGCCCCGGATCTGATCGACTTCTGTGCCTATGACCTTGCTGCCAGCAACACCGATTGCCATGACCGGGTACGGGCTGAACTGGATCAGCTGTTACCGGGTGCCCAGGGCACCTTGACGTTTGAGGTCAATATCGAGCCGGGCCTGGCAGCGGGTGACCGGGTGCGTAACCTGGCCAGTGTGGCTTACGACAACCAGGCTGGCGATGCCAGCTTCGGCCCCTTTGACAGCAATACGGTGAATTACCGCATCATTGCCCACGCCCTCGCGCCTGCGGTGGTGGCAAATAATGATACTGGCGATAGCCAGGCCGGCGAAGACGATAGTAATAATGCTGGCAACCGGGTAGAAATGCCCGCCATTGGCCAAGGTGGTGTCGTGCAGTTCGTCAACGTGATCTGGAATCTGGGCGACGGTGAAGACAGCTTTGATATCCTGATCGACGCCACCAACGACCGTTTGGGTAGCCCACTTGGCAATCCCTTCCCTGCGGGCACTGGCTTTCTGTTGCTCAAAGGCGACGGTGCCACCCCGTTGGTGGACACTACCGGCAATGGCGTGGTGGACACCGGCCCGATCCCGGTGCCGGTGGCGGGCAGTTGCCCGGCCAGCTTTGTGCATGACAGCACTCAGCAGCGCTGTGGTCTGCGGGTGGTCTTGCAAACCACACTCCCCCCGGATGCTACCGGCGGCCCCTTCGAGGTGACCAAGATTGCCCGCTCGACACTGGATGCACAGGTCAGCAATGCGGCCACCGATGTGCTGCTGGGTATCACCAGTAATAGTGTGGATGTGACCAACGACACCCCTGTCAATGGCAGCGCGCCGGGTGAAGGCGCCGGCCCGGAAGGGGCGCCTGTACAAACCCTCTCCATTGCACCGGGCAACAGTGGCGTGCTGACGCTGGTGATCAACAACACTGGCGTCAGCCAGGACAACTACGCACTGGCGGTCAGTGATAGTTTACCCTTTGTGGCCAATCAGCTGCCGGCCGGGTGGCAGGTGGAGTTTTTCCAGGATGGTGGTGGCGCAGATTGTTCCAGCCTGGGGGCAGCCATGGTACAGACCGGGTTGATCCCGGCAGGGGGGCACCGGCTGGTGTGTGCCCAGGTGAGTGTTCCGGCAGGAGCGGTGGGCGGCGTGGCCGAAAGCCTGTACTTCCGGGCGTTGTCGCCTACCAGTGGCGCCAGTGATATCAAGCACGATGCGGTGATGGTGGCTCAAGGGCCAGCCTTGTCGTTGACCCCGGATCAGACCGGCCAGGTTGCCCCCGGCAACACCGTGACCTATACCCACCAGTTGGCCAATACCGGCAATGTCCCACTGACCAATGTGTTGCTGAGCGGGGAACCGGATGCCTCCCTGGATGACGGCTGGTCCGTGGTGCTGTATGAAGACAGCAACAATGATGGGGTCTGGGACCCGGCAGATACCCTGATTCAGACCGGTGTGCCTTTGGCTGATCTGGCCGTCAATGAAACCCGCACGGTATTTGCCAAAGTGTTTGCGCCTGCAACAGCCGCGTATGGCATCACCAATGTGAAAACGCTGACCGCCACAGCAGAAGGGGCGTCTTTGCCTGTCACTGCCAGTGCCACGGACACGACCACCACGAGTAATACCAATGTGGCGGTGACCAAGGAGCAGGCGCTGGACGCAGATTGTGATGGCATTGCGGATGGCCCGGATAGTTGTACGGGGGCTGGCTGCTTTGTCTTTACCCGTTTTGTGGTGGAGCCGGGCCAGTGTGTCATGTACCGCCTGACCGCCACCAACACGGGGGCGCAGCCTATGCATAACGTGCTCATTCATGACCGCACCCAGCCCTATACTACCTATTACAGTGATTCGGAATCCTGCGTGTCTCCGCTGGGCTGCGCGTCGGTGAACACCCCTGCGGATGGGGCCACGGGAGATGTTACCGGGGATGCTGGCTTGCTCGGGGCGGGTGAGAATGCGGTGCTGATTTTTGGTCTGCGGGTGGAGTAAGCCATGATGATGCCATTCAGACTCTCCCGATGGATTCACCGAATTATTGCGCTTGCACTACCCGTGGTGTGTACGCTGACCAGTGCGTCGGCGGTGGCGGCGGTGCAGCGCGGGTTTGTCAACCTGAGCTTTGAGGCACCACAAATTTCAACCGGCTCTCCTTGTCGTGCCTCTATCGGCCACGACCTGATTCCAGGCTGGATTACCGATCACCCTCTCGATAACCAGAACGTGAGTTGCCCTCCGGGATACAGTGGGCCTGCTTATTCCGGCAATGCGCGTCTTATTGAGATGTGGCGCGGACCGCGTGAACTGAGTTCTGGTCAGGGAAATATCGCGGCAAGAAACGGGCAGCAGTTTGCTGAACTGAATGCCGAGGCGTTATCCAAACTGACTCAGGATATCTGTTTGATCCAGGGGGAGCAGGTGGCGTGGCGTTTCAGTCACAACGGCCGCAACTCAAGCCCGGATTCCATGGTGTTCAGTGTTGGCAGTCAAGACGTTATTCGCGCGCGGACCAGCCGTACCGGTAGTGGCAATGTTCAGAATTGCTATTCAGGAACCTGTAACCCGGTGCAATCGCAACAGATGACAACAGGTGGGCGTACTCGCTGGGCCGATTATAGCGGTACCTTCACCTATAGCGCTCCCACGGGCGATACCGTAGTGGGGTTTGAAAGTGCAGGTGGTTCATCCACCAATGGTAACTTTCTTGATGATATTCAACTGGTGTTGAAACCGGTTATCGAGTTTCAATCGCAGCAATACCAGAGCACGGAAGGTGCAGGCACCGCGACCAACATGAACGTGGTGGTTATCGGCACCGTACCAGCGGGTGGGCTGACGTTGAATTTTGAAGTGAACCCGGCGTCGACTGCGGTGCTAGGGACGGATTACTGGATCGATGGTGGCACCAATTCCAGTTTCTCTATCCCGGTTCCGGCGGGAGAATACGAAGAGTATCTCGTTGAAATTCCTATTACGGTCCGTGCGGAAAATGGTCAGATTGACGCGGATAAATGGTTTGAAATCGATCTCGCCGAAAGCCCCGGGGACTATAACCTGGTTTCCAGCTCCGCGTGCGGAGCGGCGGGAAATGCCTTGTCACGCTTTACGGTGCTGGATGCCCCGGTGTTCTCTGGCCATATTTTTGAAGACGATGGCTCTGGTGTTGGAGCGACCGCCGGCAATGGTTTGAAAGAGGGCAGCGAAGCAGGCTTTGATGCCGTCGGCGTGCGTATCCTTGGCAAGGATGGTGGTGGGCAATGTGACGCAGGCACCGTGCTGGCGCAGACGCAGACCGATGCGAATGGTGCCTGGCAGATACAATTGTCGGGCGAATATGTCGGCGATTCCGTCTGTCTGGAAACCGACGCGCCCTCCTGGGGCTATGAATCCACCAGCGAATCCTTGGGTAGTGCGCCGTCGGGGCAGGTCACGCTAGGGTCTGCCAGCGATGATCGTATGGAATTCACCGTCCCGGAAGGGGGGGGCGAATGGGCGGACATGAATTTTGGCGACGAAAGATTGCCGAACATGTGTCACCCCCAGTCCATGAGTATGCAGCTGGGTGGGCATGCCTCCCGTAATGGCAGTAACGGGGAAATCACCTTGACCCCAGAAGCTGGCAGTCGCCGAGGTTATGCCTGGTCAGAAAGCCAGATCAGCTTGCTGTCCGATTTCACTCTGGAGTTCAACGTATACCTGGGAACCCGTAATGGCGATGGCGCGGATGGTATCGTTTTTGCCTTCCAGGATGACCCGGCGGGCAATGCCGCAGTGGGTGAGTTTGGGGGGGCGTTGGGTGTCGGTGGATTGTCTCCGGCGGTGGCCGTCGAGTTTGACACCTGGAATAACGGTAGCAATTTCAACGATATCGGCAATGATCACACCATGATCTACAACCCGGCGGGCTATGGTGAAAATAGTGCGGATGGGCATCAATATAGCCCGACTTACGATTTGGGAAATATTGAAGACGGGAATTGGCATAGTGTCCAGCTAACCTGGACCGCATCGACCAATACCTTGGCTTATTCCTTTGATGGCAATCCTGTTACCACCACCGCTGTGGATTTTGTTAATGATGCTTTTGGCGGCGATCCGAATGTTTATTTCGGTTTTACTGCGGCAACCGGCGGTTCTTACAACGAACAAAAAGTCTGTATCACCGATGCTCCGCCCCAGGTGCAGTCTGACTATGGTGATGCCCCGAGCAGTTTTGGTGAGCCTTCCCATATTCTCGGTAGCAGTTTGGTGTTGGGAACCAATGTAGACGCAGAGACCGCCGGTTATAACGACGTGAATGCCGCCGCCGATAATTTCGATGATGGGGTGACATTGCCGCCCGCTCTGCCCAGCTCTCTGCCTATTGAAGTCGAGGTGCAGGGTGACGGCGGTTATTTGCAAGCCTGGGTTGACTGGAATGGCAATGGCACTTTCGATGACCCGCAAGAACGAATTGCCACTGATCTTCAGGATGATGATAACGATGGGATTATCTCGGTGGTGGCCGATTATTCCGGCGCGGTCGCCTCAGGAGATACCTATGCACGCTTCCGCTGGTCGTCCCAACCGGGGCTGGATGCCACCGAAGGGGCCGTGGATGGAGAGGTGGAAGATTATCGGCTGACAGCACGTTCTGTGGTGATGTGTGAAACGGGCTCGGAGAGCACCGGTGGCGGGATCGCCAGTGGTGGAAATGGCCCCTACCGCGATGCGGTTTACTGGCTGGACTGGAACTGTTTGGGCAAGGCCACGTTCGATCCCTCTGAGATCGTCATGAAAAGTTGGGTATTTGGCCCCGTTGAAATCCGCGCAACGATTTCCGATATTACCGCTCCTATCGAACCGTACAACACGGGTAATTGGGGCGGAGACTTGCTCGATGACCTCTACAGCGGGGTGAATCCTATTGGGTTGGGCAATGCGGACGGTAACAACCCGGAGTTCCGCATTGACTGGCAGGTCTATCTGGACGGCAATCCCATTCCGGCGGAAATCATTATTGCTGATGCGGAAGATACCGACGATAACGAATCGATGTATGCGCAGACGAATGGTGACCCGTGGGAATTGTTTGCAGTGGCGCCTGGCACCGATGATTTGCAGGTGCGATTCGAAAACGGTGCTTCTCGCATGGTCATCAGCTCTGTGCCTGGGGATGGTGTTGGCAGCTTTCTGGCCATGACTCAAGGGGTCACGACAACCCAGCACGTTATTGATACCAATGGCGGCCAGGCCATGGCGTTTGGCGTCTTTGTCCAGAAAGACCACGGCGATATTGTTGCTGGCTACCCGGAAAGTGGCGGTCATTTTGCGTCTCAAGTTGCCCAAGGGGGCGGTAAGCCGACGGCCGATACAGACATCACAACCATTTCTCTGGCCACTCTGGAGGCCCCCAGGCCCTATCTGGGGTTGATTCCTCCAGGTCCAGAAGAAATGGATCAGAACTCTGTGGAAGCGGATGCCGATGGGGCGGAAGAGGATGGAGTCAGTTTCTCTGCACTGGTGCCGGGGAGTCTTGCAACACTGGATATCATTGTGACGGAAAACACCCCGGGGCAAGGCTACTTACAGGGCTGGATCGACTGGAACCGCAACAATGTGCTGGACGATAGCGGGGAACAGGTTGCGCTGAATGTGCAGGATAATGGCCCTCAAGACAGCAACCCCGCGGTGGGAGAAATCCGGCTTGGTATCTTTGTTCCCCTGGGGGCTTTTGTGGGCGACACCTATGCCCGTTTCCGTTTTTCCAACACGTCGGATGTGCCAGCTGCGGGCATGCTGGTCATCGGTGGTGAAGTCGAAGACTACAAAGTCAATGTGGCGGCTGCGGCAACCGCTGGCCTGCTGTCCGGTTGGGTATTTGAAGATAATGGAATAGGTGCCATCGCGCATGATGGTATCAAGGGCAGTGATGAACCGGGTCTGGCGGATGTGCCGGTGACGCTATACCACGATGTGGATAACAATGATGAATGCAGCGAGTCTGACCCGGTGTTGGCGTCAACCATGACTGAGGGTGATGGTGCCTGGCTACTGGTGGCGGCACTGGCCGATGTGGGCAAGCCTGCATGCTTACATGTGGGCACACCAAGCGGTTTATTATCAGTCTCTGAAAACAGTGGCTCTGCGGGTGTAGGCATTAACCTCGGCGCTGCCAACGATGATGTGATGACCTTGAGTATTCCGCCCAGCGGAACCGACTGGGAAGGCATCCTGTTCGGTGATGCAGGCCTGCCGATTCTGGAGCCGGATCAACAGGGCGTGATTGCCGCAGGAGGGAGTCGTTTCTATAGCCATCGTTTCACTGCGCGTAGTGCCGGTGAGGTGGATTTCGCATTGGGCGCGGCAGCCACCAGCCCGGTGGTTCCAGCCTGGAGCGACACCCTGTACCGTGATGACAACTGTAATGCTGAACTGGATGGCGCGGATGCGACACTGCCGCTAACCGCTGTCTCCGTGACAGCGGGCGAACAGCTTTGCCTGCTGGTCAAGGTCTTCGCGCCGGGAGATGCGCCGGTGGGGGCGCTGCATCAGCGTCCGCTTTTGGCGACACAGGCCTATACGGGTACGGCGTTCCAGGCTTCCGCCCAAGTCGTGGATACCACCCGTATTGCTGCGGGCGAGCTGGAACTGGAAAAACGGGTACAAAACCTGACTACAGCAAGTAGCGAGGGCACGAGTAACCAAGCGTCACCGGGTGATGTGCTGCGTTACCGCCTCATTTTCCGTAATCAGGGCAGCAGTGCCTTGACTGACGTCGTCATCAGCGATAGCACTCCAGCCTTCACTTCGCTCAATGGTGCTGTGTCCTGCCCGGTATTACCGTTACCTACGGACCTGACAGGGTGCGCAATTACTACGCCGGATGGAGCCAATGCAGGTGGTTACCAAGGGGCTTTGGAGTGGACGTTTACCGGTGAATTGCAGCCCGGGGCGGAAGGTGTGGTCAGTTACGACGTCAAAGTTGATGAGTGACCGCCCTTCCTCCGCCAGGTTTTTGAGGTTTTCTCTTCTGGGGACGCATGCTGGACGGAGCCCTATACGGTAGCCAGGGCGAGAGGGTGGCCTTGTCGCTCGGGTGGCGTGTAACGGTGCTCAACAGCACGGTGCGTCGGTAATCCCGCTGGGTTTGGGGCAGGCGCTGTCAGTGAAAGGCCGAGATAAGGGGAATCAAGGGGTTGTCCGTTACGATGTGAGGGTGAATCCGTAGCGGATTTGGCTACGCTGATCCATCCGTCGGTAACCTATCTGCCACGGGGAGACCGTGGTAGAATGCCGCAACCGGGCGCGCAGGCTCCCGGTTTTTTTGTGGCTGTCTGGCAGGAACAATGGATTTCAGTTTATTGATCAAGGCGCTTTGTCTGGTGTTGATCATAGAAGGCCTTCCGCTGTTTCTGGCGCCTGTGCGTGCGCGCCAGGCAGCACTTCAGGTGGCGCGTCTGGATAGTCGCCTGCTGCGAATTATGGGGCTGGTGCTCATGGTATTGGGTGCGGGCCTGTTATTACTGATGCGGTCGTAAATGATGAATCAGGAAGAACAGTGGCTACTGCCCGACGGGGTAGAAGAAGTCCTCCCGGGTCGCGCCCGGGCCATCGAGCAGCTGCGTCGCCAGACGCTGGATCTGTATCAGCGCTGGGGTTATGAACTCGTATTCCCGCCGTTGATCGAGTTTATGGAATCCCTGCTGAACGGCGGTGGCCGAGATCTGGAGCGGGAAACCTTCAAGATTACCGACCAGCTCACCGGGCGCCTGATGGGTGTCCGTGCGGATATTACTCCGCAGGTGGCGCGTATGGATGCCCACAGTCTGCGCCGCAATGCCCCTTCCCGCCTATGTTACTGCTCCAGCGCCCTGCGTACCCGCCCGATGGTGGCCGGTGGCACACGCCTGCCTTATCAGCTGGGCGTGGAGCTGTTCGGCCATTCCGGTGCCGACAGTGACCTGGAAGTGATCTCGCTGCTGCTGGAAACGCTGACG
The DNA here is from genome assembly GCF_002733835.1 of Alcanivorax sp. Taxonomy (GTDB): domain Bacteria; phylum Pseudomonadota; class Gammaproteobacteria; order Pseudomonadales; family Alcanivoracaceae; genus Alcanivorax. The sequence goes on along the minus strand of NZ_NVWY01000042.1, from coordinate 2,179 downwards.
CTGTCAGGTGTGGACCAGCACGTGGTGCTGGATCTGGGGCACGTGGGGTTGTTCCGTGGCCTGCTCGACAGCTGTGATCTGAGCGACAGTGAGCAGAGCCAGCTGGAAGACATTTATGTCCGCAAGGCACGAGTAGAGCTGGACACCTTCATTGCCAGCCATGATATGCCTGCCGCTGCCGGCAAAGCCCTGGCAGCCTTGCCCTGGTTGGCGGGGGGCGTGGACGTGCTGGCCGAAGCGCGGGCGCTGCTGTCGCCTTTCCCGGGTGCTATGGCGGCACTGGATGAGCTGGCGGTGCTGGTCGATGTGCTGGGTGCCCGCGGTGTGCAATTGCACCTGGATCTGGGTGAGCTGCGCGGCTACCACTATCACACCGGTTGCGTGTTTGCCGCGTACCTGCCCGGTGAGAGTGAGCCGGTGGCCAAGGGCGGCCGTTACGATCACATTGGTGAAGTCTTTGGTCGGGCGCGGCCGGCCACCGGTTTCAGTGCAGATTTGAAGATGCTGGCGGAGCGGGCGGAAGCTGCCGCGCTCACCGGTATTTTGGCGGAAGGTTCGCTGCAGGACGCCACCTTTGCGACCACCGTTGCCGCCCTGCGTGAGCAGGGTGAGCGCGTGGTGCTGGCCTTGCCCGGCGCCGATAATGACCCGGCCGAGCTGGGATGCCAGCGTCGCCTGGTCGCCCAGGCCGATGGCTGGGTTGTGACCGACCTTTAAACCGAATTTCCTTTTTCCTGAACAGATGGCAGCAAGCAATCATGGGTAAGAACGTAGTCATTCTCGGCACCCAGTGGGGTGATGAAGGCAAAGGCAAGATCGTCGATCTGTTGACCGATCAGGCTTCACTGGTAGCCCGCTTTCAGGGCGGCCATAACGCCGGCCACACCCTGGTGATCGATGGCAAGAAAACGGTCCTGCACCTGATTCCATCAGGCATTCTGCGCGAAGATGTGCAGTGCCTGATTGGTAACGGCGTGGTGCTTTCCCTGGAGGCGCTGCTCAAGGAAATCGGTGGCCTGGAAGATCAGGGTGTGCCGGTACGCGAGCGTCTGCGTCTGTCGGCGGCCTGCCCGCTGATCCTGCCGGTACACGTGGCGCTGGATCAGGCCCGTGAAGCGGCCCGCGGCAACAAAAAAATCGGCACCACCGGCCGTGGCATTGGCCCTGCCTATGAAGACAAGGTGGCTCGCCGGGGGCTGCGCCTGGGTGATGTGTACCAGCGCGAGCTGTTTGCCGCCAAGCTGGGCGAAGTGATGGATTACCACAACTTCGTTCTGCGCAGCTATTACAATGCCGAGCCAGTGGATTTCCAGAAAACCCTGGATGAAACCCTGCAACTTGGCGAAGACGTGCGCAGCATGGTCACCGATGTGACTGCCGTGCTGCACGGTGCCCGCGAGCGCGGCGAGAACATCATGTTTGAAGGCGCCCAGGGCACCCTGTTGGATATCGACCACGGTACCTACCCGTACGTGACCAGCTCCAACACCACCGCCGGTGGCACTGCCACTGGTACCGGGTTCGGCCCGCTATACCTGGACTACGTGTTGGGTATCACCAAGGCCTACACCACCCGGGTGGGCAGCGGTCCGTTCCCCACGGAGCTGTTTGACGAAAATGGCCGTTACCTGGCCGAGAAAGGTCACGAGTTCGGTTCCACCACCGGCCGTGCCCGTCGTTGTGGCTGGTTCGATGCGGTGGCACTGAAGCGTTCCATCCAGATCAACTCCATCACCGGCCTGTGCCTGACCAAGCTGGACGTGCTGGATGGCCTGGAAGAAATCAACATCTGCGTGGGCTATCAGGATGCGGCGGGCAACTCGCTGGAGTGTGCCTGGGATGCGGACAGCTACGAAGAAGTGAAGCCGGTATACGAAAGCCTGCCGGGCTGGTCGGAGTCTACGTTGGGTGCCAAATCGGAAGATGATCTGCCGGCCAACGCCAAGGCTTACCTCAAGCGGATTGAAGAAGTGACCGGTGCGCCCATTGATATCATTTCTACTGGCCCGGACCGGGTGGAAACCATCATCAAGCGCCACCCGTTCTCCTGAGCCAGGTGCAAACGAAAAAGCGGCCCACGGGCACTGCTGTCCCACAGTTGAGGGACAAATGAAAAAGCCTGAACCGAACTGGTTACAATGATTCTGCGAGGAAAACATTGTGATCAGGGAGGTTCAGG
>NZ_NVWY01000041.1 GCF_002733835.1 Alcanivorax sp. | reverse complement strand
TCTCGGAAAGGGAACCACCCTGACCATCAAGACAAGACGAAACAGCTGCACGCTTCAGGCCACGCTGAGCATGCAAGGAGTTTTTCAGAGGTTCCTTAAGAGAGACGCAACACGCTTCACGCCACACGCTGCAACGCAAACCAGGGAACCCCGGTAAAACGCTCTGCACCGCTTCCCACAGGGGTGCAGGGACTCATTGGGAGAGAAGACGGCATATAAAAACCGCCGTTACTTATCCTCGAACGGCACCACCCACAAATCCTGCCCACTGAAATCTGCTGCTTTCAGCAATGCCTGATAAGACGTTTGGGTTTCCGGGTGCAGCGCATCCGGGGCCAGATCCACCAGCGGCTTCAACACAAAAGCATGTTTGAGAATTTCGTCGCGGGGCAGCTGGACGCCATCCACCTCACCCACGCGATCGTCGTAGGTAAGAATGTCGATATCCAGGGTTCGACTGGCAAACTTCTTCTCGCCCCGCACCCGACCATGGTCCTTCTCGATGCCTTTCAGGCAGGCAGTCAGCTCACCAACACTCAATGTCGTTTGCAGCCCTACCACCAGGTTATAAAAAGCATCGCCGTCGAACCCCACCGCTTCGCTTTCGTACACCGGGCTGATCGCCAATGGCGCGAACACCCGGGCAAGGGCATTCAGTCCGGAGCGAATATTGTGCTCACGATCGATATTGGAGCCCAGGCTGAGAAATACCTGAGCCTGAGACGCTTCACTCTTCAGCCCTTCACCCATCGGGACGCTCACCCCGCTCAATAATCACGCCTACATCCCGGGCCCCACGCAGAGCGCCCGGCTTGCTGAGCCGCAACTTCAGCCACGGCACCTGGAACTCGTTGAGCACCAGCTGTGCCACATTCTCAGCCAGAGTCTCAACCAGCTGAAACTCACTGCTTTCGATAAAGGCGATCAACCGCTTGCCAATAGACTTGTAATCCAGGGCGTCATCAATATGGTCCGACGCCGCGCCTTTACGGATATCCGCCGCCATTTCCAGATCCAGGCTCACGGTCTGGCGAATACGGCGCTCCCAGTCGAAAATGCCGATCACGGTATCCACTTTCAAATCATTGATATAAACAATATCCATACTCGATCTCTTGGCGTGGCATTCATTGGCGACAGCACCCTGGCGAATGAATCCCATTTCAGGTAATCAGATGTTACGCTTGCAGCGCAGGCAATAACGTCGTGCTGTGTACAATGTCACCCCGTGTATTACACAGCGATGCGAAGGGAGATTATAGCCGGTGCAAGCAGGGACATTACAGGAAGTCTGGTTCTGGTTACTGCCATTGTGCGTGGCCGGCTATCTGATGGGCTCCATTTCCAGTGCCATCCTGGTTTGCCGGCTGTTCGGCTACCCGGACCCGCGCACGGAGGGCTCCAATAACCCCGGGGCCACCAATGTGCTGCGCATCGGCGGCAAACCCGCCGCCGCCCTCACACTACTCGGCGACGTACTCAAAGGGGTGATCCCCGTAGTGCTGGCCCGCTATCTGGATATGGGCCCCTTTGTCGCGGCAATGGTCGGTGCTTTCGCCTTCCTGGGCCACCTGTATCCGGTATTCTTTCACTTTCAGGGCGGTAAAGGCGTGGCCACGGCTTTTGGGTTGCTGTTCGCCCTGCACTGGCCCAGTGGGCTGGTTGCCGGTAGCACCTGGCTGCTGGTCTTTGCGCTTAACCGTATCTCCTCCATCGCCTCACTCAGTGCCTTTGTGGTAGCGCCAGCTTGTATTTTCGCCTGGCTGCCCCAGGCCTTCGGGCCCATGCTGGCCCTGTCTCTGGTGATGATTGCCCGGCACCGCAGCAACCTGCAGAAAATCCTGCGCGGGGAAGAACTGGGGTTCAGGAAGAAAGACTGAGCCGCAGTGTAAAGTTGAAAGTTCAAAGTTGAAAAGCGCGTCAACGCGCCTCGGGTTTTGACAGGCATTGCCCGCGACATTACCCTCATCGCGGGCAGAGCATGGCAAAGCAGGACAGCCTAATCCGCGTTTAAACTTTGAACTTTAAACTTTCAACTGGGTTTACAGCCCCGCCAGCTCAGTCAGCGGCCACCTTGGGCGCACTTTGATCGGCAACTCCGCAGACTCACCCGCCTGCAAACGCAACGCCCCGGCAAAGGCAATCATGGCGCCGTTGTCGGTGCAGTATTGCGGCGCCGGGTAAAACAGTTCCACACCACGCTTGGCCATCTGCTCACCCAGCTTTGCCCGCAGGGAACGGTTGGCACTCACGCCACCCGCCATCACTAACCGTTTGTGTCCGGTCTGTTCCACCGCCCGGCGGCATTTGATCACCAGGGTATCCACCGCCGCTTCCTCGAAGGCGCGGGCAATATCGGCCCGATCCTGCTCGCTCAAGGCCTCTTTGCCACCCAGATCGTTAATGGTGTTCAGGGTGAATGTCTTCAGGCCGGAAAAGCTCATATCCAGCCCCGGGCGATCCGTCATCGGGCGGGGAAAACGAAACCGCCCTGCCGCGCCCTGCTGGGCCAGCCCAGCAATGCGCGGCCCACCCGGATACCCCAGGCCCATCATCTTGGCGGCCTTGTCAAACGCTTCACCGGCAGCATCATCCACCGATTCCCCCAGAATGGCGTAATTGCCCAGCCCCTGGGCATCCAGCAGCAGGGTATGCCCGCCACTGACCAGCAGCGCCACAAACGGAAACGCCGGCGCATTGGGTTCCAGCAACGGCGCCAACAGGTGCCCCTCCATGTGATGCACCGCCACCGCAGGCAGATCCCAGCCGAACGCCAGTGAACGGGCCACGCCGGCGCCCACCAGCAAAGCGCCAGCCAAGCCCGGACCAGCGGTATAGGCGATACCATCCAGCTGCTCGGGGTGGGTACCAGCCTGCTCCATCACATCACGCACCAGCGGCAGAACCCGCTGCACATGGTCACGGCTGGCCAGCTCTGGCACCACCCCGCCATAACGGGCATGCATCTCCACCTGACTATAGAGCGCCTGACCCAGCAGGCCCTGTTCGGTGTCATAGATGGCCACGCCGGTCTCGTCGCAGCTTGATTCAATACCCAATACGCGCATGGTGCTCAACCCTGTGAAATTGCGGCGCCATGATAGCGCCAGACGTCCGGATTTGCATTTATTCACCACTCAGGTAGAATCCCCGCCTCGCCGCACCCCGGGACCACCTGAGCCCGCGGCGAACCCATAAACTCTAATTTCTAGGAAGGTGATTCTTCATGCCTCAGGTGAAGGTGAAAGAAGGCGAACCGTTTGATGTGGCCCTGCGCCGTTTCAAGCGTGGCTGTGAAAAAGCGGGTATTCTCTCTGAAGTGCGTCGTCGCGAGCAGTACGAGAAGCCCACACAAGAGCGTAAGCGCAAGCGTGCCGCAGCCGTCAAGCGTCACCTTAAAAAACTGCAGCGTGAGCAACTGGCACGCAAACGTTTGTACTAAGGTATAAACGTCTGATGAGTGCGCTCAAAGAGCAGCTCACTGCAGCCATGAAAGACGCCATGCGTGCCAAAGAAAAGGCGCGTCTTGGCGTTTTTCGTATGGCGCTGGCAGCGATCAAGCAAATCGAAGTGGACGAGCGCATCGAGCCCGATGATGCCCGTGTACTGGCGTTGCTCGACAAGCTGATCAAGCAGCGCAAGGATTCAGCCACACAATACCGTGAGGCGGACCGCCCTGAACTGGCGGAAACCGAAGAAGCGGAAATCGTGATACTCCAGGAATTCCTCCCCACCCAGCTCACCGATGCCGAAATCGATTCCCTTATCGATGACGCCATGGCGCAAACCGGTGCGTCCGGTATGCAGGATATGGGCAAGGTGATGGGCATTCTCAAGCCGCAATTGCAGGGTCGTGCCGACATGGGCGCCGCCAGTGGCAAGGTTCGCGCCAAACTGGACTGAACCAGACTCCAGCAATAACACTCAAGCCTCCCCCTTATTCGTCTATTGACGACGAACACTGTTTCCCTGCGTCTACGATACGCACAAACACCGCAGCCTACCTGGATGCACCGTGGTCGGCTTAGACCGAAGGCCGTAAGCCGACAAGCAGCGATTTAACGGTAACCGCCAGCAAAGACCGGCTCCGCCACTCCCGCAGCGACCCCGTCAGGCTGCTGGGCGTCCACAAACTCGGCGGTAATCGCCGCCTGGGTGTCCATGTCTACGGTATCGGTGATGGTCGCCGGGTTGCCGGCCTGGTCCACGGTGCTGGCGGTGAGCGTCAGCGTGCCGTCGTCGAAGACATCCAGGTCCACATCGGGAATCGACCAGTGACCGCTGGCATCCAGCGTAGTGGTAAAGACCAGATCCCCATGGCCGGCGCCACTGACGGTCACCTCCACGTCGGCACCGGCCTGCACATCGGCAAAGGTGCCGCTGAGGGTGTTGTCCACCGCTTCCACCGCGTTGACCACATCATCAGTGCCAGTGGCGGCTTCCACATCCACACCACTGGCCAGCGTATCCTTGATGCTGTCGTCGGTGCCGGTAACCCGGTTGCCGTAAGGATCCTGGTAAGTGGCCACCGCGGTGAGCGGGCCTTCTGCCAGTGAACTCAGGTCTGCACCGGGCACTGAGAAGCGGCCATCCTGCACCACGGCCGTAAAGGTGACAGAGCCGCCCTGGGCATCCAGAACAATCACATCCACCACGGTGTCATCAAGAATATCGGTGGTAGTACCCACCAGATCCACCGCATCCTGCTCGAAACGGTTTACATAACCGTCGCCGCCATCCTGAATCCGGATACTGATGCCGGCATCGTTGGGGAGCAGGTCCGGGGGTGGACCCTGCTTGGCATCACGGGAACTCTCCCCGGCATCGGCTACACCACGGGTGTCATACCCGGAAGAAGGAATTTCGCCAGCACCATCGCGGGAAACATTGGTAAAGAAGGAGGCCAGCGAGGACTGGCTTGAAGAAGACGCCGGATCAGCCTCCGGGTTACTGTCCGGAAACTCCAGCAAAGGGACATCGGGAAGAACGGCTTCTCCGGGTTCCAACGGAACCAGAGAACCATCCTCCATCAACTTCCATACGACCCCATTCAGGTTCAAATACGCCTGAACAGCCACTGCACTTCCTTCTGCCATGGCTCCCGCCCTTATTGTAGTGACGTTATTGCATTATTCGGGTCTGAATTCCGTTCTACCAGCAATGTTCGTCTTAACATCGTTCATAAATTGTTGCGCAACAACAGCAATCCGGTATCCAATCCCGCGACCCGCTAACTCTGTCACAATGGCCAACTTTCTGGTTGAATACCGTCCCTTTCTGGCAGAAACCACCCGGCCTGTCTACACTACTATTGCTTCTCTGCCGGAAGAGATTTTCTGGACCTGTTCGACGGGGCACACATCCAGCCACGCCGTTTTTTGCTATCAGTCCACTTAACCGTTGCGCGCGAACGCCTGGCCAGGACTCGGCAGGCCGATTGAGATCACTTAACAGACCCTTATATGGCACGCATTCCGGAAAACTTCACACATGACCTGTTGGCTCGCACCGACCTGGTAGAGCTGATTGATGCCCGTGTGCCGCTGAAAAAAACCGGCCGCAACTACAGCGCCTGTTGCCCCTTCCACCAGGAAAAAACGCCCTCCTTCACCGTGGCTCCAGACAAGCAGTTCTATTACTGCTTCGGTTGTGGCGCCTCCGGCAATGCGGTGGGCTTCCTGATGGAATACGAGCATCTGAGCTTTCCGGAAGCAGTCAAACAACTGGCCAGCCGCGCCGGCATGGAAGTGCCCGAATCCCGGCCGGAAACCGCCGCCGACCGGCAAAAGAAGGACCGCCTTCAATCGCTTTACGACCTGCTTAGCCGCGCCGAGAAGTTCTACGCGCAGCAGTTACGCCAGGCGCCAGAGCGGCAAAAAGCGGTTAACTACCTTAAAAATCGGGGATTGAGCGGCGAAATAGCAAAAAAATTCGCGATCGGGTTTGCACCACCCGGTTACGATAATTTGATCAACGGTCTGTCACTCACCGAAACCAGCCTGGAAACCGCCCTCACCGGCGGCTTACTGGTGCGCCGGGAGGATAACGGCCGCACCTACGACAAGTTCCGTGACCGCATCATTTTCCCGATCCGCGATAGCCGCGGGCGCACCATCGGCTTCGGCGGCCGGGTACTCGGCGACGGCAAGCCGAAATACCTGAACAGCCCGGAAACCCCGGTTTTCCATAAGGGACAGGAACTTTACGGGCTGTGGGAATGGCGCCAGAGCCGCGATCGCAGCGACCGCCTCTATGTGGTGGAAGGCTACATGGACGTGATCGCACTGACCCAACACGGCGTGCCCAACGTGGTCGCCACCCTGGGCACCGCCACCACCGAAGACCACGCCCGCAAACTGTTTCGTCAGGTCAACGAAGTGATTCTCTGTTTCGATGGCGACAAGGCCGGCGTCCGCGCCGCCTGGCGGGCGCTGGAGTCCCTGTTGCCGGCTCTGGATGACGGCAAACAAGTACGTTTCCTGTTCCTGCCAGACGGCGAAGACCCGGACACACTCGTGCGCCAGCAAGGCCCCGAGGCGTTGCGAGCACTTACTGACAAGGCCGACGCCCTGTCCACTTACCTGTTCCGGCACCTGTCCGAAGGGCTCGACCTGGACACCGTGGACGGCCGCGCCCGGCTGGCCAGGCTGGCCCTGCCGTTTCTGGACAAACCCGCCGGCCCGGTTTATCGCGCCCTGCTCACCGAAGAGCTCAGCCGCCTTACCCGGCTGGACAAGGAATCGCTGATCCAGCTCAAACCCGCCCCGGCAGCGCCTCGCCCTACAGCACCCGCCGCCCCCTCAGAGCCTCCCCAGGATGCCACTGCGTACGGCTACGAGGACGCAGGCTATCCGCCGGCGGAGGACGACCCAGGCATGCCCTACCCGGAAGACTTCGGTTTTGCGGACGAGGGCAACCAGGGCAATGCCGGTTTCAACGGCGGCAGCCCCAATCGCACACGCCCCAACCCACGCCAGAACAGCGCCCGCAAAGGCCCGCTCACCCTGGCTGAACGCCTGGTGCTGGTGCTGCTGGATTACCCCTCACTGATTGACCAACACCCGCTGCCCGAGGGCATCGAAACCCTCCCGCTGCCGCATATCGACCTGCTGGTCCAGGTAGCCGGCCTGTGTCGGCAAAACCACAGCGCCGCCGCGCTGCTTGGCGCCCTGATGGCGCTGGAGCAGGGCGAAACTCTGTCTCGTCTGCTCAAGGCCAGCCTCAAGCCGCCCATGGGCGAAGAAATGGCCACCCGGCTCTGGCTGGATGCCCTGTCACAGCTGGAAGTCACCCGGCTGGAAGCCGCCTTGCTGGAAGTGGAACAGGCCGGCATGCCCGACCCGGCGCACTGGCAGGCGCTGCATAAAGCCCTGGCCGAAGCGCGCCAGCACGCCCGCAAACCCTTCGGCTAGCCCGGTCCGTGCCATACCCCCGGGGTTGCATTGACTGGCCGTAGCCCCCACATCCCGGTATAATACGCCGTTTTCCCACGCCACCATCACGCTGGCCAGCGCAAGCTTCCAGCACGACGTTACGGGCTTTATTGCATGACGACTCAAAAGCAGCAGCAACAATCTCAGCTGAAGCAGTTGATCGCACTGGGTAAGGAACAGGGCTACCTTACCTACGCCGAAGTGAATGACCACTTGCCGGATTCCATTACCGACACCGATCAAGTGGAAGACATCATTCAGATGATCAACGACATGGGCATTACCGTGGTGGAAAAGGCCGCCGATGCCGATCAGTTGACGATCGATGAAAGCGCCGACAGCACCGACGAAGTCGCCGCTGAAGAAGCCGCTGCTGTGCTCGCCTCCGTAGAAAACGAACCCGGCCGCACCACTGACCCGGTGCGCATGTACATGCGCGAAATGGGTACCGTGGAGCTGCTGACCCGCGAAGGCGAAATCGAAATTGCCAAACGCATCGAAGAAGGCACCCGTGAAGTCCTGCACGCCCTCGCCTTCTGGCCCGGCGCCGTCGACATGGTGATCGACGAATACGCCCGCGTGGAAAACGAAGAACGCAAGCTCACCGACATCATTGCCGGTTACCTGGATCCCAACGACGATGGCGCCGCGGCAACCAACGCCAACCGGGACCCAGCCTTTGCCGAGAAAGCCAAAAAAGCGGCAGAAGAAAAAGCCAAGGCCAAAGAAAAAGCCAAAGACGACGACGCTGATGACAAAGACAGCGACGACGATGAGGAAGAAGATGAAGGCGGCCTGGATCCGGTTCTGGCAGCAGAGCGTTTCGAAACGCTGAAAAAACTGCACGAAAAAGCCGAGCGCTCACTCAAGCGCAATGGTCGCGACCACGCCTCCAGCGCCAAGGCACTGGAAGCCCTGGCCGAACACTTCACCCTGTTCAAACTGGTGCCGCGCATTTTCGACGGCATGCTGGTGGGTGCCCGTGACAACCTGGATCTGGTGCGCAAATTCGAGCGTCAGATTATGTCTGCCACCATCCGCCGCGGCGGCATGGATCGCAAAGACTTCATTAAGGCGTTCCCCGGCAACGAAACCAACATGGATTGGATCGATGCCCAGCTGAAAACCAAAAAAGGCAAAGCCATCGCCGACAAACTCGGCGCAGTCAAAGAAGATGTGCAACGTGCCCAGCGCAAGATCGGCACCATCGAAGACATCATTGGTCTGCCCGTGGGCGACATCAAGGAAATCAACCGTCGCATCTCCATCGGCGAAGCCAAGGCCCGCCGCGCCAAGAAAGAAATGGTGGAAGCCAACCTGCGTCTGGTAATTTCCATCGCCAAGAAATACACCAACCGTGGCCTGCAATTCCTCGACCTGATTCAGGAAGGCAACATCGGCCTGATGAAAGCCGTGGACAAGTTCGAATACCGCCGTGGTTACAAGTTCTCCACCTATGCCACCTGGTGGATTCGTCAGGCTATCACCCGCTCCATCGCCGACCAGGCGCGCACCATCCGTATCCCGGTGCACATGATCGAGACCATCAACAAGATCAACCGGGTACAGCGTCAGATGCTGCAGGAAATGGGCCGCGAACCGACCCCGGAAGAGCTGGGCGTACGCCTGGAAATGCCGGAAGACAAGGTCCGCAAGGTACTGAAGATCGCCAAAGAGCCGATCTCCATGGAAACCCCCATCGGTGACGATGAAGATTCCAGCCTCGGCGACTTTATCGAAGACGGCAACATGGAATCCCCGGTGGACTCCGCCACCTCACTGGGCCTGGAAGAGGCCACCCGTGATGTGCTGGCCAACCTGACCGCCCGTGAAGCCAAAGTTCTGCGCATGCGCTTCGGCATCGACATGAACACGGACCACACCCTTGAGGAAGTGGGCAAACAGTTCGACGTGACCCGTGAACGTATCCGTCAGATAGAAGCCAAGGCGCTGCGCAAGTTGCGTCACCCCAGCCGCAGCGAACACCTGCGCAGCTTCCTGGACGGCGACCTGTAAAGAACGCCCGACGCTAGACGCCGGATGCCTGACGCTACCGGGCTGCTTCGCAGCCCGGCAAGCAAAACAAAAACAAACAGCCTTTCCCAAAATCAAATACACGTTATACTCTTCGCCCGCGCGACAACGCAGGCAAGTGTCAGGCGTCCTGCTTCAGGCGTCCGGCGACCTCTTCGGGCCTATAGCTCAGTTGGTTAGAGCAGTCGACTCATAATCGATTGGTCCCAGGTTCAAGTCCTGGTGGGCCCACCATTTCCTTACGCCAAACGCTTTATTTTTTCCTTTTAAATCATAAGGATAACAAAGCTGTAGCGGCAATTCCCTCTCAGCCATTTAGCCTGGCACCAATCGATTTCTCTCAAAGGTACAATTTCGGTACAGTGGCCGAATACAGCAGGGATCGATAAGGCTATGGCAACACTCGTCAAAACCCCTTCCGGCACATGGAAAGCCGTCATTCGCAAAACCGGGTTCCCCACGACCTCAAAGACCTTTCGCACCAAACGCGATGCGGAAGATTGGTCGCGTCGTACCGAAGATGAAATGGTGCGCGGCGTCTACATCCAACGTGCCCCCGCAGAACGAATGACCGTGGCGGACGCACTCAAGCGTTACCTGGCAGAAGTCTCCCCAACCAAGCGCCCCGCTTCTGCAGCCTGTGACCTACGGCACTCCAAGCCACTGATCAAAGGCCTGGGCAAATACTCTCTCGCCGCCCTGTCGCCTGAGATCATTGCCAAGTATCGCGATGAACGTCTCGCAGGCCAGGACCGCAAAGACGCCAAGGGCAATCCTGATCCCAAACCTCGATCCCCCAACACGGTAAGGCTCGACCTGGCGTTGCTCGGTCATATGTTCAATACCGCTATCAGGGAATGGGGAATCGGTCTGCCGGCCAACCCCGTGCAAAATATTCGTCGCCCTGCCCCACCTCCTGGACGAGAGCGCCGGCTAAGCCAGGCGGAAGAAGAGCGCCTGCTGGCTGAAGTCGATAGCCACTCCAATCCCATGCTTGGCTGGATCGTACGGCTGGCCCTGGAAACCGGCATGCGTTCGGCAGAGATCACCACACTACGGCGTAACCAGATCGACCTTAAACGGCGGGTTGTGCGCCTCCTTGAGACCAAGAACACCGCACCGCGAACCGTACCACTCTCAAGCACAGCGACGGCAATACTGCAGGAGGCCCAGGACAATCCCATCCGCCCCATAGATACAGACCTGGTGTTCTTTGGCGAGCCAGGCAGGGACGGACAACGCAGGCCTTATAACTTCAACAAACCCTGGCTAAAGGCGAAGGAAAGCATCGGATTGAAAGAGCTCCACTTCCACGACCTGCGCCACGAAGCAGTAAGCCGGCTAGTAGAAGGCGGGCTCAGCGATCAGCAGGTAGCCGCTATCAGCGGGCACAAGTCCATGCAGATGCTAAAACGATACACGCACTTGAGAGCGGAAGAGCTGGTAGATGAGCTGGATTCGATAGCCTCAAAGCGTGCAATAAAAAACCGATAATACCCAAAGCGACAAGCGCTTCAGTGAGAGGAAAAGCGCATGCTTCGATTTTACTGAACGGCCGTACCAACCGAAAGGAGGAGGCCTACTGATGAGCGACACAGCCAAACTTTTTATGAATGGCCGCAGCCAGGCAGTTAGACTGCCAGCCCGTTATCGTTTTGATACCGACGAGGTTTATATCCGACGCGACCCGGAAACAGGTGACATTATTTTGAGCAGCAAGCCCAATGGCTGGAGTGAGTTCTTTGCCATGCTGGATAAGTATTCAATGCCGTCAGACTTCCTCTCTGATCACAATCAAGGCGAACTGCCTGACAAGAGAGGCATTGATGGAATTGACAATAAAAGCTACTAACGAATACCAATATCGCATTAGAGCTAAAATTTAGCCGCTAAAGAATCTAACCTGACCTATTACGACTTCAACCAGAAGTCGCGAAACAGCCCCCTCTCCGCCCGAAAATTCACATCGAACAAAGACACGAGACGCCACTACGGCTTGTCGAGCCGAAGAATAGGGGACAGCCTAGAAAGGCTAGCGACCAGTTTGTGTACCGTTTGGGGCTTAATCCCTAGCATCCTTCCTACATCCGCCTGGGAAAGCCCCGCACGCATCAGAATGGCAATTTCCTTTTTCCTATCCGTTAGCCTCTCGTCAACCATACATCGAGCAAGATTTCTAATTTCGGCGTGCACTGGCGGCAGATTGATGTGTTGATTAATCAAGCAAAAAAAGTATCTATCGATAAGATCATTACCACTGCCAGAGCTTGGAAACTCTGGTTTAGCTCCCTGCCTATACAAGCGAGCTAGCTCCAAATCAAAAACGTTCTGGTTGTTCCTGACCCGCTTGTATTTGATATTCCAAGCACCACTAGGGAATCGAGGCTTATGCTCATGACAATAGCGAGAGCTCAAACGAGCCTTCTTGTCGCCCACATCCAAAAGCCCCTGATAATACATCGCAAACTCTGAGAGATTGCCGCAATATCGACAAAAACGCCCTCCCCTCTGAAGGTTAATCCCCTCCCCTGGACGCGTTTTCTTAGATGCTCTTTTATCTGCGCACTCGTAGCATAAATAGACAAGTGACTCCAAAGTATCAATGTGGACCTGGTTTTTCGAATAATCATTATCCAGCACCATGTCCCGCACGCAGTCACGAATGATTTGACTCATTCTATCAAAACCGACCTCATAACAAACCACACTGAAAGGCCTATCATAACCATAATGATAGAGTACCTGGACTTCCGAAACGGAAGCCCAATATGACTTAATCGAATCGTCGATCACATCACGAATCAAAGAGAAAAGAGGTTTTTTCCTAGAAGAAACAGAGAACCCCTCCCACCCAGAAAAAAACTCATTAATTGCATTTTTAACAACGGGATCGCACTCACCAACCACACAAAAATATTTTATTTTTTCAAAATCAGCCATAACCCACCAACCATCTAAATGTCATTAAAATCATACTACCGTAGCCTATGCGTGAATTGAAATTAATAACCGAAGGTTACGCCATGACAATTGAAGAAACACTTTTGAAAGTTTTTGGACCGCTTCTCAGCATCAGCCAACTCGCCAATATACTGGATCGCTCACCAGAGGGTTTACGAATCAGCTTAAGAAACAGCAGTGAGTGGGCAACACGAATAAATAAAACTCGTTTAAAAATTGGCCGCAGGGTTTACTTCCGCACTTCTGAAATTGCCCAGATTCTTAGTGAAGATAACGAGATTGATACACGGGGCTCTGTATGAAGCTAAACATACAAGCTGCTTTTGAAGATACACCACCAGAACTTGATTTTGTCTGGCCTGGGCTTTTAGCAGGAACAGTAGGAGCATTAATAGCACCTGGTGGAGTCGGGAAAAGCTTCTGGGCATTACAGGTAGCCATTAGCGTAGCCACTGGCGGATCAGCACCCGATTTAATAGATCTCCGCACAGATAAAGCCAGAAAAGTAATCTATCTAGCCGCCGAAGATCCAGGTGATATCTTAAGACTACGTCTCCATGCAATAGGCAAGGACCTCTCTCGATCAGAACGAATTCTGGCCAACAAGTGGCTATCCGTAATACCAATTGCGGGAACATCTATCGACGTAATGAGCGAAAAACATAGGGCAAAAATCGTCCAGGATTCCGAAGGGGGCAGACTCATAATTCTGGACACTCTTAGCCGTTTCCATCAACTCGATGAAAACAGTAATAGTGAGATGGCTCAGCTTCTTAGAAGCCTAGAAAGCGTGGCAGCAAAAGCAGGATCAGCCGTCCTCTTTCTACACCATAGCAGCAAGAGTGGCATTCGCGACGGTTATATTGATCAGCAGCACTCAGCACGGGGGGCATCATCACTAATCGACAACGCTCGCTGGTGCGGCTATATGGTTCCTATGACAGAGCGTGAATCTAATAGTCTCTCAGAAACCCCACTTGGTAATAGGCCTATCTGCCCTACAAATAGAAAGCGGTTTATTCGTTTTGGCGTCAGCAAACAAAATTACGGTGCTAGGCCTGATGACCGTTGGTACAAAAGAAACGATGACGGCCTACTAAGCCCCGTACAGCTATTTCCCATCTCACCCAAAAAATCAAAGACAAATAAATCAAAAGCAGCCAATGACTATTCTGGTTAATCACCATGGAGGTGAAGTGGACCATGCTCGTCAAGATCCCGCTCTGGCCCTGGTCGCACTATTCCGTCCCATCTTCAGAGGCCGTAGACCTGGTGGGACGACCATTGAACACGAGCATGACGGATTAAAGCTTAAGTTCAATGTATGGCAAGGGCTTGATAGTCGTGACCAGGCGGTTTTACTGGGCACCATTGGGCTCGCCGGCATGCTAAATGGAGCAGGTCAAGCTCCCAGGCTCGGAGCAGAAGCGGCCCACCCAAGGGGACAGCAATTGTGGCTTGATCTCGAACCATCAGAAAGTGCAGTGATGGACCGAGCAATCGTGGTTAAGACAACCCGCTACGCGCTAATACAGGCAGCAAGACTTGATGACAAGGGACGAAATTATGGGTTGCTTGAAAGCTGCCTGGAACGCCTCAGCATGGTAGGTTGCCGCGCTCGCAGGGACGGTTATGACTGGTCTATGCGGCTTCTCTCCTACGCCAAAACCCCTGAAGGACAAATTCATATTGCCTTGAATCCCCGCTTTGCTGAAGCGCTGTCCGGGCAGCATGTGCATGTATCGCTGACAGAGCGCCAAAAACTGGAGGGTGATACCGCAAAGATAGCCCATGCATGGCTATCGGCATGGTTGCGACAGGGCGGCCAAAACAGTATTCGGCTTGACCGGCTTGCCGAGAAGGTCTGGGGGCCTCCCGAGAAGGCCTCCACTAACCGTAAGCGCCGGGGACGAATTAGCGCAGCGTTGGAGGAAATTAACAGGCTGCCTGGCTGGGAAGTAACAATTCAGGGACGCGGCACCACACTCAAAGCCACTATAAAGCGTCCGCGACTAGCAAAGCGATACTAGTACCGGCCAAACGGTCACTTTTTACCGGCCAAACAGTCACGCTTTACCGGCCCAACGGTCACGTTCTTACTTCACAAAATTCACTGTAGCCCCCGCCATTACTGGTATACAGCGATCACATCGAATTCCGTACTAGGATATTACTAATAATAACTACGCTGCGCGCCCCAGTCCGCGCCTTTCAGGCACAGACAGGGCTCGCCAAGTGTCAGCTACGCTGACCATTCAACGCCAAGAAAAGGCGCACAACGCCAGAATACGCCTCTCACACCCCATCTTGGCGTTCAACCCGTCAGCGCAGCTGACACATTCCCACCTTTAGCGGCTAAAATGAGTTCTGCCAAGTACCACTGTAGCGGAGGGAAAAATGAACGACAGACCACCATATCGTCCTGACCATGGACCTAGACGACTTACCGAGCAGGAAATCCAGGAACTTCGGGAAGAGACTAAGCGGGACATCGAATGGGGGCTAGAGCAGCTTCGCCTTCGCAAGGCCCGTAAAAACGACAAACAGTCTTAGTCCTTTGCCCATGATAACCATCGTCAATTTAGCGGCTAAAGTATAATCATCCACAAGTGACAACGGAGGGGAAATGAACGACAGACCACCACCCCGCTCTGATCTTGGGCCAAGGCGGCTCACCGAGCAGGAAATCGAAGCACTTCGAGAAGAGGCAAAACACGACCTCAAAAGGATGCAAGAAAGGCTGCGGCTTCGGAAAGCCGACAAAGACAAATAGCCCTTCTAGCATGAATACAGAGCGACACTGATCGCACGGGGAGCCTTTAGCGGCTAAAGGTTTTTTGAACACTGGACGAAAGGAACAAGACATGACGTCAAATTCAGCATCAGGATCAGATCAAGGCCCCAGAAAACTGACACAAGAAGAAATTGAAGATCTGCGACGAGAGATGCAAAGGGACGGGCTTTGGGCCAAGAACAAGCTGCGAAAACAGCGTGAAAGAAGAACCAAACTCAAATAAGGCTATAAGGATGGCCTCGCCAGAAACGCTGCCACAACGCTTTTATTCTGCTTTTAGAACACTGCTCTTATCCTTCCACATGCTTTTACAGTGATTTTCAGCATCATTAATTACTCCCACTTTCGCCAAATTACTAAGCCAATAAAAAATCTCCTGTTTTTGCTTTAAAACAGCAAATAAAAAGCGATAGGATCGCATCATAAATCGTTTTAAAAGCTTTTTTTATTAGGGCAGGACAGGTGAAGTAGGCCCACCGGGGCAAGCCCGGCGCACCACTTCACAATCCTTATTCGCACAAGTGCTCAACGGGTCCTGCTCTGCGAGGCAAAGGCTACCGCCAAAAGAGATAATGATGACTGAATCGCCAACTCGAAAAGGCACCACCCCCATTAAGGTATGGGTATTGCCTGATGAAAAAGGTGACATTGTGAATAAGGCAAAGTCCGCGGGGCTTAGCGCTTCCGCCTATTTACGAAATGTCGGAATGGGTACGCCAGTAACAGGCATAGCTGACAAGGAAGCAGTAATGGAGCTGGTGAAGATCAATGCCGATTTAGGCCGAATTGGCGGCTTGCTGAAAATGTGGCTCACCAATGACGAGAAGCTGGAACTTGAGGGGCACAGCTCAGCCAGACTCGAAAGCGTCATTCTGGCTGCTCTTAGGGATACAAAAGCCATTCAGGCCCTGCTCTACCAAAAAGCCTCCGCGCTAAAATTTTAGCGGCTAAAGTTCTCATGATCAGCAAACGGGTCACCATGAACCACGGCGGCAAGAGCAGCTTCAGCAGGCTGACCAACTATTTGCTCAATTCCCAGGGCAAGGAATTCAGGGTCGGCTCCATCTCGATCACCAACTGCCGCTCAGAAACCCCGGAGTGGGCTGCCCTGGAGATTGAGACGACTCAGAGCCTCAACCAAAGAGCTACAGGCGACAAAACATATCACCTGATTATTTCCTTTCCCGAGGGAGAGACACCCAAAAAAGAGGTCTTGAAGAGCATAGAAACTGATATGTGTAACGCTCTTGGCTATGGCGAGCACCAGCGCATCAGTGTCGCCCACCAAGACACAGATAATTTTCATATCCACCTTGCGATCAACAAAATTCATCCCGTACGCCTGACCATGCATGAGCCATATCGCGACTACAGGATTCGGGATAACATCTGCTTGGAGCTAGAGAAAAATCACAACCTGCAGCGCGATAATCACAAAAAGAAGCACACCCCGGCTGAGGGCCGAGCACAAGATATGGAGAACATGAGCGGCAAGGAAAGCCTGTTGAGTTGGGTTCGAAAGCACTGCACGGAAGCGGTGAAGGAATCAGAAACCTGGCAGCAGCTCCATGAAGCCATGGCGAAACACGACATTAAGCTAGTACCGCAAGGAGCGGGCCTGGTATTTAAATCGGGATCAGGGATAGCTCTGAAAGCCAGCACCGTCAGTCGTGATTTCTCAAAAACAAGGCTCGAGAAAAGGCTTGGCTGCTACCGCGCCATTGAAGGACAAGCCCCGGAACCAGAGGTTAAGTATCGAGGCGAGCCAGTCCATCGGGACCCACATTCAGCAGAATTGTTCGCCGAATACACTAAAGCCAAATCGGAAGGGCGAGCCTTACAAAGCCAAGCCATCAAAGGGGCAATTAACAAAAGGGAAAAGTTAATTGCCGCTGCCAGGCGTTCTGCCAACTTAAAGCGCCAATCACTCAGAACTTTGGCTAGAGGGCGAACAGCAAAACGCCTGGTCTATATGCGGATCAACCGCTCCCTTCAAAACGAGATCAAGCGCATCCGTGAGGAATACGCTAGAGAGCGGAATAAAATCAATAACCAACACCTCCTTCCAGGCTGGAACGACTGGCTAAGAAAGCAGGCAAAACAGGGTAACGATGAGGCTCTGCAAGTGCTTAGGTCACAGAGATCCAAGCCATCTCAGGGTAATTGCATAGGCCAACCTCAGCACAAAAAGGACAACCAGACGCCAGGAATCAGAGCCCGCGGGGTCACCAGGAAGGGCACCATTATTTACCAGCTTCATGGGCAAGCTGTACGTGACGATGGCGAGAAATTGATATTACCGCCGCAGCCTAAGGAAGAGACGCTTATTGCGACGCTTTCTCTAGCCAAGATCAAATATGGGGAGAACCTCGAATTATCAGGTGACCCTACATTCCGCACTCAAATAGCAAAAATAGCAGGAAAGAACTCCATGGGAGTCAACTTCACCGACATCCATTCACAAAAGGTCATGCTGAATTCCGACCCTAATAAGCGTCATAAAGCTAAACAAAAGCGAATAACCCTACGCTAAATTTTAGCGGCTAAAATTAACCATTTAGCAAAACCCTAATACCGTGCATAACCTCAAAGAAACATCACCACCATTTCTGATAACATCCAGACAACCTGATCAAAATCTGTGCAACCATGAATAAAACCCTTATTGCATCTCTTCTCATCTTGTTCTCATTCAATTCTGCCAATGCTGGAATCGCGACCATCGACGTGACCAACATCATCCAGACCACGTTGTCCTCGATTGAGAATATGGCTCAGACGTCAAAGCAGATCGAGGAGTACCGGACGCAGTTGCTGCAGCTTGAAGACCAGATCAAGAACACCACGGGCGTGAATGGGTATCTATGGGATCAGACCGATTCCACCATTACTCAGCTCATTAACGCGACCGATGCCATCAAGGTGTATTCCCAGCAGGCTGGCAGCTTGAATGCCTGGCTGGACAAGTTCGGCGGCGACCTGGGCGAGTACCGCAATATTAACTGCTTCCAGGAAGACGGGTGCCGGGGCACCTATGATGATCTGTACGCCGCCGGCACCACCACCCAGAAAGCGGCCAACGACAAGGCCCTAGTGGGCGTTAAAATGCAGCAGGATCAGCTAGAGCAAGATGCCCAGCGGCTACGTCAGCTCCAGAACCAGGCGCAAAACCCGACGGGCCGTTTGGCTGCCCTGGAGTACGCCAATCAGTTTGCCAGTCAGCAGTCAGCCCAACTCCTACAAATTCGCTCTCTGATGGCCCAGCAGAACCAAGCCCTGGTGGCCCGTATGCAGGCCGAGAACAGCCGGGAAGCCCTGCAGAAAGCCAGCTCAGAAAACCTCAGAAAAGGCGAGTTCAAAGAAAGTAGCGGTGAAGGGTTCACCGTCAAATGAAGCTGTAAAAAAACCAACATTAAGGAGCAACAATGAAATCAGCAAAAACCCTACCTCTGGTGGCGACAGCCTCTTTGGCTATCTTTCTCTCTGGATGTTTCGAGGAAAAGATGCCCGAAGTGAACGACACGAATTGTAAGCTGGAAAACATCAAGAAGCTGGAAAGCAGAGCAATGCAACAAGAGTTTTCTAGCAAATGCCTGCGTCGAGGTACCTTTAAGAAAAGCTCCGGCGAAGGATTCACCGTTCAGTAAAGGGATAAGGACACGCGACCATGGGCATTTGGGAAAGGATTAACGGCTGGCAACTGCGAATCATGGCATCCGCCATGTTGTTCATGGCCAGTAGCGGGGCTCAAGCTGCAATCGACAACTCTGATGTGTCGGAGCAGATCATTCGTGCATTCAGGGATAATGCCGCCACCTGGGCTACCGTTATCACGGACCGTGCAAGCTGGCTTTTCTGGTGCCTGGTCGCTATTTCCATGATCTTCACCTTCGGCTTTATGGCCTTGCGTCAAGCCGATATAGGAGAGTTTTTCGCGGAATTCATCCGCTTTACCGTCTTTGTCGGATTTTACTACTGGTTACTTCTAAATGGGCCGGAAATGGCTGGTGACATCATCCTCAGCCTTCAACAAGTAGGCGGCACAGCTAGTGGCCTCGGCCCGGAGTTTAGGCCAGGCAATGTAATGGATATTGGCTTCAAAATCTTCTTCCGGATCATAGACGACAGCAGCATCTGGGGAATGGGGGAGACACTCTGCGCACTGTTACTCGGGCTTGTCATCCTTGCAATGATGTGCCTGATTGCGGCTAACATGATCATCTTGCTCTGCAGCTCCTGGATTCTCCTCTATGCCGGCGTTTTCTTTCTGGGCTTTGGTGGCTCCAAGTGGACCAGCGACATAGCCATTAACTACTTCAAAACCGTCTTGGGTGTCGCAGCCAGCATTATGACCATGGTGCTGATTATCGGCATAGGGAATAGCATCCTTAACGATTACTACCACAATCTCTCCAAGGGCATTCACATAAAGGAACTTGCTATCGTCGCCGTTGTTTCAGGCATATTGCTTCTTCTAGTCAGCAAAGCCCCCCAAATGGTGGCCGGCATCATCAACGGGTCCAGCATCAGCGGACCAAGCGGCTTTGGGGCAGGCACCCTCATGGGCGCAGCCGCGCTTGGCGGGGCTGCCGTTGCAACAGGCGGTGCGGCAGCAATGGCCGGTGCAAAACAGGCCTTTGGCGGCGCTTCCGCTCTAAATGCGGCCTTCAAACAAGCAAATGCCAACATGTCATCGGGGCAAGGAGCCTTCAAAAGCGCTTCAGTTGGCGCAGGAAGTGGTGGCAGCAAGACATCTAGCTTTGCCGCAGCCATGAATACCGGGACCAACTACATGAGCGATGTAGCGGCCAACCTGGGCAAAGGTACCGCGAAGGCCGCGAAAGAAGGGGTTAGTAACCGCATGGACAGCGTGCGGGAATCCCTGTCCAACACCGCAGGCGGCAAAATCGCCTCGGCCATCCGGGAACAAGGAGCTTCACAGAACACCAGTGACGCCCAGACCGATACCGGCAGTAGTGATGCCGGCTCGGACATTCCCGATTCCAAGCACGATGAAGTGAACGATTTTGTTAACAAGTAAATTATCGCAAATCACGAATTGACAATGCTGCGCATAAAGTGACACAGTTATGCATGAATCAACTTTATTGCGAGGCAAAAATGGCATTTCGAGCCGACGAAGCCGCACAGCGTGGCTATGAACAGGTAGAGGCTTACCTTGTTCCAAGACCACAAGATGCAGACGAATCCGTA
This sequence comes from Alcanivorax sp., assembly GCF_002733835.1. Classification (GTDB taxonomy): domain Bacteria; phylum Pseudomonadota; class Gammaproteobacteria; order Pseudomonadales; family Alcanivoracaceae; genus Alcanivorax. Next base: position 19,078 of record NZ_NVWY01000041.1, on the reverse strand, counting down.
AGATCCAGCAGCAAAGAAGCCCTCATGGATATCGTTGATGAGGTTGGTCCAGTTGTTGATAGCTACCCATCTTGGCACCCTCTAGTTTGCAACCATGACAAGCGGTATCCAGAAGTAGCACCAAGTGATCGGACTCGCTACAAAGGCCTCGACCACACGCGATTCTTTCTCAACGGATTCATCTCCTGCCCCTATTCAGAAAGTGGCAAAGCTGAGCAACTCATAGAATCGGTGAATGCATTGCCTATTCATCCTATCGCACACATTACTGCTGAAAAGCTGGATGTGACGCTATACAACCCTGACGCTACTCCTGTATTGGTTAAGTGCAACTGGGAGAGAGTGATCGGCATGGACGGGATGATCCCCCTATCTATCGCAATCCCCCTAATCCTTGAACAAGAACTCCCGTGCTGGCGCTGGTCCGAGCTTGCAGAAACCTGGGAGAGCATGCGCTATTACTTACTTGGGAGCCCTCACGGTGCTCGCTCATCATTGTTCGTCAATCAAGAAACCGGGCAAGCCATCAAGAAAATCTGGAACTCATTAATTCACACAGGAATGTTCGGCCCAATCAAAGTTGGTTGACTGCTCTTACAGCGGCTCCCAGCGATATTTTGGCGCTACTGTGCCAGCTAATGTGACCCAAAAACGGCACCTTATGCGGCACTACATTCACTTTTAACTCTATACCCAAGCAGAAAGATTTCCCTTAGACAAACCCAGCCAAAGATGGAGTAGCAAAGGAATGCCTCAAGATAAAATTGATCTGGATTTAGTGCGTCGTGAATTTGAAAATTGGCAAAGCTTTTTGAATAACACAATAGGAGTCCTGGCGTTTACTTTAGGCCTAGCATCACTAGGAACGCACTCACCAGATTTTAACGCTGCTCTCTCTGTTGCCTTTTTATTAACTGTAAGCTATTCAGCTAGACAGCTATTTCCTACTACATATAAAAAACTCAGGGATAAAAAGAATAAATCTGAGGAAGAAGAGATCGTCTTTAAAGGCCTTACTAAGCATCATTTTTCAATCCATAAATACGCTGTCTATACATTGGGCTATTCTTTTTTGGTCTTTATTGCCACCAGCCCACATTGGGAGACTATTTTTCCAGCGCTAACGTCCTATATATACGGGCCTCTACCCTGAGGCTCTTTGCGCCTTTTTCCTGTCAGGCCTGCTGTTTGGTCTTCTCTTTTTCCTGCAGCCAGGCCCTGACTTTTACCCCATCCTGCTGCATCTCTTGCCGCAGAGATTCGATCTCTGATTGCGTCAACGGATTGAGCATTCTTGAGGTGTCCCGCTTCTCCTTGGGTGAACTGATCGATTCCATAGCTAAGCCCTACTCCTAAGATGTTAACTAATATTACCCTAACCCTTGCCGGCATCTGGTTAATTCGCATCCCAATGGCCGCCACTGGCTACCTGTTTTTTCCGTAAATACAAAGGGTTACAGCCAATGACGACACTTTAGGGGGGATATGACGACAGAATCCGGGTATGCCAAAAATCCCGCCTCAATGACGACAGAATGCGGCCTGTGGCCCCATGAACAGCCCCTTTTCGGGCTTTTTCTGTTCAAAAACTGAGCGTAATAACGACACTTTGAGGGTACCGCCTGGCCAGGCCAGGTTCACTTTGAACCGATATGACGACAAATTCCGGGTGATCCACATGTAGATACAATCGTTGACACGGGCATCACCCAGAGCTAATGTAGATACATGTGTAGCTACAGGCATAGAGGCGAGGTTGCCATGCAAAGTGAAATCAAACGCTGGGGGAACAGCGCCGCTGTACGGCTCCCCAGCAAGATTCTGGCACTAGCGAAGCTGGATGTATCCAGTTCGATCAGCATTGATGTAAAGGCCGGAAAAATCGTTATTGAGGCCGCGCAGAAGGCTCCCCGCAAGGTTAACCTGCCTTTCTCGGAAGCTGACCTGCTGAAAGGGCTTGATGCCCATGGCGCTCATGCGGACGAGCTGGCCCAGCCCTCTGCTTCTGAAATGGGGGCTTGATGGCTCAGTTCGTCCCGGATCGTAATGACATCATCTGGTTGGATTTCGAGCCGACCAGGGGCAAAGAAATTGGCAAATACCGGCCCGCCCTGGTTCTGTCTTCCAAGCAGTACAACAAGCAAACAGGGCTCCTGATTTGCTGCCCCATCAGTACAAGCATTCGAGGGGCTGCCACCGAGGTCGCCGTAAAGAACCTGGACAAACCGTCTGTGGCGGCCTCAAGCCTGATCCAAACGCTCTCCTGGAAAGATCGGAAGGCTGAGTTCATCGCCAAAGCCGAATCGGGGGTCATGGACCAGGTGCTGGTGCGGATTATCCCTTTGATCGGAGCCGATAGCGTTATTGAGAAATTTATCGAGTAACTAGAAGTTTGCGCCTTGCCCGGTCAGCCACCTGGTTGGCATGGGCAATGTATTCCTCGTCCTCGGTTTCCCTCGCCGCCTCGATGAACTCTGCTATCGCTTCTTCACTGTCCAGGTAGTCAACCGGGTCAAACGGCGTCAGCACGACCTTTGTGCTGATCTCTGCAGCCCGCTGCATTGATGCCAGGCTTTCCTGGTCGAGCTGGCCGATCCGGCCTTTCAGCAAGCACTCCACCAGGAACAGGTCTACCTGCAGCTCTGCTGCTGCAGTTCCGGCATCCCAGCCCTTGGCCGCGATATGCGCTTTCAGCCGCATCATGGCATTGCTACGGGCCTTGAGGTCTTCCCGCTCTGCAGGGTCGTCCTCGATGGCATCCCAGACGCTAGTGAATGTTGAGTCCTTCATTCCGCTCTCCATAGCCTAACGTTATTACCCCGCTCCGAAGAATGACTTCTTCATTAACGGCAACCGTCAGGGCAGCTTCCACAGCACGAATTCTAGAGACACTATACCGAATCGAAAAAAGGTACAGTACAGGTACACTCATACGCTTTGACTGCTTTCGGATAATTACGCTAACTTACTGTTTTAAAAATACTTTCCATTACGGCTAGCTACGTCACCCTACTCTTGATTTTGCTGGCTTTGCGGTATACCTTGCCAACTCATAATCGATTGGTCCCAGGTTCAAGTCCTGGTGGGCCCACCAATTTTCTTTCCTGTTTCCGATCTCCTAGTGTGTAGCATGAGCTGCCTGCAACTGGCAGCTTGTACTTCACATGCTGCATAAAATGACCGCCGCAGTTTTTGACAGGCAATAGCCCTTCTATAGAAAGAAAAAGCGGTCCCATCTGAACCGCTTATATTTACTTGATCACCTTATCGGCTGAAAGCGCATCAGCTCATCAATACTGGGCGGCGTCCGGAATTCGGGGAAAAGGGGGACGGGTGAGAACAGTTCGGGCCAGTTTTCTTCGCTGGGCGCAAATTCCATTACTATACGCGTCTGCAGCACATAGCCATCATTCCCGTCGTCTTCGCGACTCTGCACGGTGATCTTCGCTGGCGCGCCCTGCCGATAGGAGACCAGCGTTCGCTCCCAGGGGACGTCGGACTCACTATGAACGTGGTCAACCCGCTTCAATTTCCCATCGTTGTAGTAACCATACTTCCGGATTATCGACCCGAAGTGGCCCACTTCGGAGAGCCTGCCATTTTGATCATAATGGTAAGTCTCGCGAGCTTCTTGCTGGTCGTCTTCCGTGCCCCAAATCCCGTCTTTGCCGTATGAGCTTCGCACCTTGGCCGTCACTTGTTCTGACTCATTAAAGAGATAGGACTCGTAATCCCCCTCCGATTCAGGACCGGCATCGGCGGTACCGGGATGGACGATGACCCGGTCGGCCAGGCGAGTGGCGGTGTAGGTATATAAGCCTGCGGACGTTGAGCCGTTGTAGCGTTGAGTATCCTGTTCGACGCTATCATCCAGATAGCGGTAGGACCGTGCTTGATAGGCGGAAGAGCATCCCCTCAGAAGCTTGATTGAGACGGCAATTGGATCAGTATCCATGCAGTATTCCTCAAGCACAGCGGTCCAGGCGCTATCGGCAGCGAGGTCAATGCTCAAGGGCCGCTGCTCGGCATCGAAGCTGACGGTATTGGTCTGCGTGTGATCGACGATGGCTGGCAGATCAGGCTCATCCACCGTGGTGAGGTCGATATCAGAGGTAAATTCTGACAACGCCAATACCTCGGCAACCGTTGTGTCCAGGCCGACAAATTCGTAGCCGATCACCTCCGTTGCAGTCCTGCCAAAATGCTCAAGTTCGGCATTGATGTGGTAACTGTAAGCAAAGTCAAAGGCAGGCATGAGCAGTCCGGTTACGTAACCGGACTCTTGCTGCAGTCGTCGACCGTTACGTATCGGGCATTTCATCGGGCCGTTATTCGAAAGGCCTAAAGCTGCCAGTCCAGTCGCTCCCGTAGGCGAGCCTGCCATACCATGAAAATACAGATCCGGATAGCGCAGCAACGGGGTCGGCGCCGACATGTACTGGCACTGAAGATAGGGATGCGACGTATCATCCCCGGTATCCCAGGTCATGTCTGGCCCGACAGAGTGAAGCTGCACATTGATCGTGAGTTCGTCCGGGTACTGGAACTGCATACGCGCCACCTGCGCGCCGTCAGCATCATAAAACCAGGCCTGGCTTGGCGCGCTGCTCGTGGTTTGCGTGTCGGCGCCGCCACTGGATGAGGAACCACCTCCACAGCCGGCCGCCATCAGGGCGACCAGGCATACCAGGCTGTCGCGCAGTGTTGTTGTCATAATGTGGTCCGAGAGTAATCAAACAGCGTCCTGTATGGACGCGATAAGCGATACACTTTAATGGCTGCCCCGCTAATCAATACGGTGGCGCCCCCCATTTATTCCCCAGCCACATACTAATTCAGTTTCTCGAAACTATCATGTTGACACGCAACGGTATCTGGCGTGGGCAGCCTATAGACTGAAAATACTCATTCGATGTAAGGGTGGCGTCGGCCGCACAGGCACGGTTACTGCGATGATACGGGTAGATCAAGGTCACAGCGGCAATGAGGCCATTCGCTTCTGTCATGTAACACGAGTTCTGTCCGGCGAAACGGCCGCAGGCGATATCAAGCGGACTAGGTTGTTTTAAACGTCAGACCACCTACATCAACCCAGTCTCAATTCCCGTAAATGCGTGATAAAACCAAAAAAAGCCCCCGCACCATCGGGTGCGGGGGCATAGCGGAGTGTCGCTATCTTGCGAGACAGGAAATCAGGTCGGTCGGCTGACCGGGTGTTGCCGCATCAGTTTCTTGACCATCATTTGAATGTAGGCATTAAACAAGCCGGGTAGATGACGGGCCACAAACCCTGTCACTTTTCCCAGGGCACCGGGGATGATCATCCACTTGCCGGCATCCAGCCCTGCCACGATCTGGTCACAGGCCACATCGGGGTCCATACAGCCCGCCGTTTTCTTCAGCTCGAGGGAAATCGGGTTGCCTTCCTGGCGCTCCTTGTCCACCAGCGGTGTGTGAACTTCTGGCGGGCAGATGCAGCTAAGGTGAATGCCCAGCGGTTCGTATTCATAGCGCAGTGCAGTGGCCAGCCCCACAACGCCAAACTTGGAGGCACCGTAGGCGCTGTAACCGTAGTTGCTGGTAATGCCTGCCAACGAGGCAACCAGTGCCAGGCGGCTGCCCTGCTTCAAATGCGGCACCACCGCCGAGGCAAAATGCAGACTGCCGTTCAGGTTGATGTCGATAACCTTGCGGAACTCTGCCGGTTGCATGTCTGCCAGGGTCTTGTTGATCGCCACACCAGCCGAGTTGATAGCCTTCTCGGGGGCGCCAAACTTTGCCACCGCAGCGGCAACAGCTCTGGAGACCGCCACCTCATCGGTGATGTCCATTTCAAAAAAAGCCCAGTGACTGCCGCCGGCACTGGCGGCCTGGTCCAGCAGGTTCTGATTGTCGTTGTTGACCATCAGGTCCAGCACACTGACGGAAATGCCGCGCTCCAGATAACGGCGCGCCATGCCCAGCCCAAGGCCGCTGCCGCCACCGGTAATCATGATGTGATTCATGTCTTGTCCTCCAGTTCACCACAAGCCTTCAACCAGGCTTCGGACTGACGCATGCCTTCCGCCAGGTTTACCTTGGGTTGATAGCCCAGCAGGCGCTTCGCCTTGTCGATGGAAAAGCCGCCCTTGCGGGTGAACATCAACATGGCATCCGGTGTTACCTCATCATTGCGCTTGAGCATCTGATTCACTTTCCAGATGCCTTTTGTCAGCGCCAGCGCCGCCTTGAGAGGCAGACTGCGCGGGGATCCCTGACGGCCCGCCCAGCGCCAGTGGTGGCTGAAGAATTCCTTGCAGGACACCGCCTCGCCACCCCACAGGATGAATATCTGCCCCTTGCCGTCCTCCAGACCGGCGGCGAGCATGATCCCGTCGAGCAAGTCGTCAATGAAGACCGGCGTAAACATGCCCTGGCCGTTGTCCGGCAGGATCAGTTGGCCGGCTCTGGCCATCTTCAACGGCTCGATCAACCAGGCGCGGGAACCGGGGCCATAAACGTCACCGGGGCGAATCACCGTGACATCGATGTCGCCGGCGGCATGGGCCGCCAGCGCCACATGCTCACTGGCTCCCTTGGCGACGCCGTAAAGGTATTCATTGCCGATGACCACCGGCCAGGTTTCATCCGCGCCATCCGGGTAGTCATACCCCAGCGCCGCGATGGAGGAGAAATGCACGAAACGCGTTGCCCCGGCGGCCACCGCCACTTTGATGGCATTGCGGGTGCCTTCCACGGTGATCTTGCGGTACGCCGGCCACTGTGCCGCCAGGCTGACCACCGCTGCGGTATGGATGAACAGGTCACAGCCTTTGGCGTGCTCTGCCCAACCGGCGGGATCAGTGATATCACCGGCCACGATACCGGCGCGTTCATCCGGCTGCAGATCCATGCCACGCACCTCACAGCCCAGCGCCTTGTAGCGCGCCATGATGGCCCGGCCAATGAAACCGCCTGCGCCGGTCACGAAGACGGATTTCGGCACCTCGGGCTGCTGCCCGTGGTAGCCGACTGGCATTGTTGTTGTCATATCCACTCTCCCTTTTCAGACCGCGGGAGCCATACAGCCGTATGACTCCCGGCCCGCTTCAGCCTTTGATATTCGGCGCGTAGTCCGGCATGGACGGCTTGATATAGTTGGCCGGCTTCAGACCGTTCTCCTGGATGTACTGCTCGATCAGCAAGGTGATGGAGTTGGCGTCCAGAATGCTGTGGTATTCACCGTTCTCGTCGAAGTTCACGTTGGCGCCCTCCACCATCATGATGGTGTCGGTCACTTCCGTGTTGTCTTCCGGTACCGAGAAGGTATGAATGCTGCCGCCAGGCTCGTACAGGTAGCAGCCGGCCGTCTGCGGCTGGTCCGGGTATTCCACATAGTTCCACTTGCCAGACAGGGTCCACAGATGGACGGTGCCAGTGTGGTAATGCATGGGCAGGCGCACGCCGGGGTGGAACATGACACGCAGTACCCAGATACCACGGTTGATGTCGATGAACTGCGGCTGAACATCCAGGCCCGGGACCATGATGTCCTTGTAGACCGGCATATCGTTGTTGTTCAGTGTCAGCAGGCTGTCATGATCTTTAACGGTAATCGGTAGCATGTTGGCTCTCCCTGAAATGATGTTGTTTGTATCGCAAAGCCATCATGCGCCGCTGCCAGGCCACGGACTTGATAAAGTGCGCCAATGATTTAGCATTTGGTGCCAGAACAACCACAACAGGCAGGGCCAAGGACAAACACCATGCAGGACTTTGCAAGGGCATCCGCGCTGTATGGATTCGACACCCTGATTGCCGAATACGGGCTGTCACACACCGAGCTGCTGCGTGATGCCGGCTTGCCGGAAAACACGCTGGACAACCTTCAGGGCCTGGTGTCCTACCGGCGTTTTCTGGAGCTGTTGAAACTGAGTGCGGCGCGCAGCGGCGACCCGTTGTTCGGCCTGAAGCTGGGGCTCAGCCAGGGGGTATCGATCTTCGGGCCGATTCTGTACCTGCTCAACAACGCACGCACGGTTGGCGAAGCCCTCACGGAACTCAAGCAGTACTTCCATCTGCACATGGGCGCCGCTCACGTGGAGGTCAGTGCGTATGGTGACCAGGTCCAGTTGGCCTACCGGGTGCTGGAGCCGGGCCAGCCCGGCATCAACCAGGGCGCAGAACTGGCACTGGGGGTTGGCCGCAAGCTGCTGCAGACACTGATGGGAGAAAACTGGCACCCCCACCCCATGCTGCTTGAACACGCCCGGCAGGCGCCCCTCGCGGCCTATCAGAAAGTGCTGGGCGTTTCCCCCCAGTTCAACAGCGATACCACGGCCTTGCTCCTGAAACCGGCAGAACTGGAATTGCCACTCAGCCAGGCCGACCCGACCCTGCACCGTTTGATCCGGGAACACCTGGACACCATGCAGAACCTCACGGATCTGGAATTGCCGGGCTATGTGAGCAATCTGCTTCGCGACCTGCTGCCACAGGGGCGGGTGACCGTGGACCACATTGCCCGGTGCATGGCCATGAGCCGCCGCACCCTGCAACGGCGGCTCAGTGATTCCGGCACGTCCTTTCAGGCCGTGCTGGATGAGACGCGACAGAAAATGGCACTGCGTTATTTGCGGGACTCCACCCTGCAAGTCACCCAACTTTCCGACCTGCTCGGCTATGCCGACCTGAGCGCATTTTCCAGAGCATTCTCGCGCTGGTTCGGGATTCCTCCCTCACAGTGGGAACAACAGAAAGCCCGGTAACGGTTATGGCGACATACAGACACGTTTCATTGAATCGACGACCAACATCTGGCCGCCTCTGAAGAAACCTTGCGTACTCTGCGTGAACTGACGGGGGAAAATGACAAGCATGGAGGAAGTGGCCGGAGAGACTCTCCGGCCACAGCTCGGGAAAGGTTACAGCTTTTTAACGCGCCGGTTTTTGCCTTTGATTTTGCCTTTCAATAATCGCTCCAACGCCAGATCTGCGCTGTCACGATCAATAGCCACATAGGCTTGATAATCCGTGACGGTAATCTTGCCCACCTTGTTGCCGGCAATCCCCGCATCACCGGTCAGCGCACCCAGAATATCGCCAGGGCGAAGTTTGTCCTTGCGGCCAGCGCCGATGCACAACGTAATTGTCGGGGGGTGTAAGGTGTCACCTTCACGGGGTTTGAGGCTGCTCACCGGGTGCCAGTTCAGGGGCGCGCCCTGCAATTCTTCAATGGCCATGGCACGGCGGGATTCGCGTGGCGCTACCAGGTTGATGGCCAGGCCTTTTTCACCGGCACGGCCAGTGCGGCCGACACGGTGAATATGGGTCTGCGGCTCATGGGAGAGTTCCGCATTGATGACCATATCCAGGTTATCGATATCCAGCCCCCGCGCTGCCACATCCGTGGCAACCAGCACGGACAGGCTGCGGTTGGCAAACAACGTCAGCACCTCATCGCGCTCGCGTTGCTCAAGGTCGCTGTTGAGCACCATGGCCGACATCCCCTGCCGGCAAAGCTGGTTCACCACGTCCTGGCATTGCTTTTTGGTCACGCAGAACACCACGCAGGACACCGGCCGGAAACAGGCAATGGCACGCGCCACCGCGTCTTCCCGTTCAGCAGGTTCTACTTCGTAGTAGCGCTGTTCGATCTGGCTATTATCGTGGAGCGCTTCCACCTCTACATGCCGGGGGTTGTTCATGAAGGTTTCCGCCAGCTGCTTGATTCCTGCCGGATAGGTCGCCGAAAACAACAGGGTCTGGCGACGTGATGGCGTCTGCCGGATCACCTCGGCAATACTGTCGTAAAACCCCATGTCGAGCATACGATCCGCTTCATCCAGCACCAGGGTGTTCAGCCCTTCCAGACTCAGCGTGCCCTTGCTCAAATGCTTGAGCACACGCCCCGGCGTGCCCACCACGATCTGGGCCCCATGTTCCAGCGAGCCAATCTGCGGGCCGATGGGTTGCCCGCCACACAGGGTCAGCACCTTGATATTGCCAGGGCCACGAGCCAGCCGGCGGATTTCCCCGGCCACCTGATCGGCCAGCTCCCGGGTGGGGCACAGCACCAACGCCTGGCAACCGTAATAGCGTGGATTCAATGGATGCAGCAGGCCAAGACCGAAAGCCGCCGTCTTGCCACTGCCGGTGCTGGCCTGGGCAATCACGTCATGCCCTTTGAGCACAAATGGCAGGCTTTGTGCCTGCACCGGGGTCATGGTGGTGTAACCCAGCGTGTTCAGGTTGGCGAGCAGTTCCGCAGACAGCGGCAGGGAAGCAAAAGAGGCATCAGTCACGGGAGCAGCCTGTGCAAAGAAAGGTGGCAAGGAAACACTGACAACGCACGGCCAGCGCATGCCTAGTGTAGCAGCTGTGGCATTGTGGTGAGGATCAAATTGTGCGGCGACCGGGGCCTCCGACTGACACCTCTGATATAGTACCGGCAACCGGGAAATTTGTTGATCATGTCATTATTCCATCGCCCCGCATGCCTGACTCATCTGCACCGCGAAGAGCTCGCCACCGGACTGGTGCGCGTGGGCTGTCACTACGCCCCTGAGCGCCTCTGCGACGACAGCTTTGCCCAGGCAGACATCCCCCTGCCGCCCTCCCTGAGTACGGCGGTGGCCAAACGCCGCAGCGAATATCTGGCGGGGCGATGGTGCGCCCGTGAAGCACTGGCGATGCTGGGCATTAAGGGTATCCCGGCCCTGGGACCCGACCGGGCACCACAATGGCCCGCTGGCAGTCTGGGCAGCATTACCCACAGCCAGGGTATTGCTGAAGTGATGGTCGCCGATGCACGCCATTGGCTGACCGTAGGGCTGGACACAGAGCAATGGCTCAGCGCAGAACGGGCAGCCCGTCTGTGCCGGGAATTGCTGACCCACGAAGAACGCGAACAGCTGGAAGGGTTATCGGATATTCAGCGCGCCAATCGCATCACGCTGATTTTTTCCGCCAAGGAAAGCCTGTTCAAGGCGCTCTACCCGATCACCGGAAAACGCTTTTATTTCCATGACGCGGAGCGCCGGGAGACCCGCTCACTGACCCTGCTGAAAACCCTGTCGCCAGACTGGAAGCTTGGTGCCACCATCCCTTTTCGCTGGCGCGAACGGCAGCAAGGTGTGCTGAGCTGGATTGCCCTGCCCCGTTAACGGCTTACGCTGCCATGCCCTTGCGACACAGCCGAGGGCAATCTTCACACAACGCCGCCTCCGGCAAACGAAAACGAATACAACAGGTGCGCCGCACGGTCATCACAGTGCCGGTGTTGGCGTTCATCCTGTCCTGGTAGGCCCCAAACAAGGGGTTTCTGTCACCGTTTTCAAAGCTGGGCTGATCAAGCAACGCTCGCCCCGGCGCCCAGAGCACCTCCGGCAAGCCGGCCCCTTTCAATTCCCCCGTGAACCAGTGGATGTAACGGCTGGCATTACTCCACAGCACCCGGGTGGATAACCCCAGTGCCTGCTGCCAGGCAGTGATAACCGGTTGTAAATTATCCCGCATTATTCCCTCGAATCGGGAAAGCGGGTGCGCGGTTGCCACAAGTTGTTGTCCGTCATCCGGCAACACGAAGACACCGGGCAACCCTTGCGCATCCACCTCAACCGCCAGCACCTCCACCGACAATGGTAATTCACGTTGCAGGATCAGGTTGGCCGCAAGCACCGGCGGCAACAGCCGCAAGAAATAGTATTTACTCCAGATGGAGAGCAGTGCCCGCTCGTCCTCCCCCTTCAAGTCAGGGCGAAATTGATGCAACGACTGCCGTAACCGGCCGGCATCAAACAGATCGGTTAACGGGATGGCCGTATCGTTCGGCTCGGCCAACCGTAACAGCCGGCCATAGGAAGAGAAGCCCCCTTGAAACAAGGGGGCCAGGGCAGGAATCATCAGCTTGCACAGGCCGTTTCGAGCGGCCGGCTCTGCCGTTCTATCAACGCATCCACCACTTCCTGGGAGCGTACCGCCAGGATCGACAACAGGGTGTCGCTGAGGCCATGAGTTTCTTCACAACACCCCTGCAGGAACACATTGGCATGGCAGCCTGATGCCATGGGCAAACGGTAACAACGCTCCACGCCTTTCTCGGACATCCAGTCCGCCATGGGCGAGAGCAACTGCTCATGGCCATTGCGGTTATAACCGGTGGCCAGCACCACCCCGTCGTAGACTTCGGTCTGTTCCACGCCGGTGTCCTTGTTGCGCAGGGTCAACAGCACACGGGTGCCATCATTCTGCACACCAACGATATCGCGGTTGGACAGGAAGCGGTGCTGCATCTTGCCGGTGACTTTCTGCAGGTAAAGACGCTCGTAGATCTGTTCAATTTCCGCCAGGTCCACTACCGCGTAATTGGTCTGGCTAAAACGTTTGAGAAAATCCTGCCGCTCGGATTCCGGCCGGGCGTAGATAGTATCCGTGAACGCTGGATCGAAGATTTCATTCACAAAAGCGCTGTCATCGGCCGGGTGCAAGGCCCGGCTGCGGCTGACCAGATCCATCTTGCCATCCGGGTACTGGTCCATCAGATCCAGGTAAATTTCAGCGGCACTCTGGCCTGCTCCGATCACCGCAATACGTGGCGTTTCGTGGCGAGCAAACCGCTCGTATTCGTGTTTATAGCGCGATGAGTGAACCATGTTTTCACCCATCTTCCCGGCGAACACCGCCGGAATCTTCGGGTAACCACCGATGCCGATCACCAGGTTTCGAGTAAAAATCTCTTTCTCGCTACCGTCAGCATTGCGCGAACGCACGCGCACCCACTCCACTTCGCCACCCTGCTCCACCGGCTCAATGGCAATCACTTCCTGACCATAGTGAACATGCTCTTTAAACTGATCGGCGGACCAGCGCATGTAATCGTTATATTCCACACGGGTAGGAAAAAACGTGCCCATGTTGATAAAAGAATCGAGACGATTGTTGTCATGCAGATAATTAACAAAGGTGAAACGGCTGGCGGGATTGCGCAGGGTCGCCAAGTCTTTCAGAAATGACACCTGCATTCGAGTTCCTTCTAGCAGCATGCCGCCGTGCCATTCAAAGCGGGGTTGTTTTTCCAGGAAACAGTAACGCAGGCCATCCAGGTCTTTCTGCTCGTCCAGTGCAATGGCAATGGCCAGGTTCGCCGGGCCAAACCCAATACCAACGACATCGTATTCCTGAGAATGAACGCTCATGGTGATATGTCCTCAATGTGGCGGAGACCGAACGACCTCCGGGTTATCCATACACCGACCACCGAAGAATTCGGACAGTCAGCCACTTGCTACCGGATAGTGGTGGGCAGCGCGCCATGGCGGTTCAGAGTGAAAAAATCCGAACCGTGATTTTCAGCTCAGCTCGCAACGCTCAAAAAACGCATCACGATGCAGCACCATCAGGGCTGCGCGCTTGTGCGGAAAATCAAACTCCTTTGGCTTGGCAAATCGCCTGGCTTGAAGGTGTTGAATCATCCTGTCGTTATCCGAGCGTGGCTCGGACACAATCCTTGTGGTACGACAATCATCGAGAAACAGGTAATGGCAGAGCGCATTCAGCCATGCCTTTACCTTGTGCGGGCCACGGTGATGGTCTTCGCCCACCAGCATGTGAATCCCGCGATCAAAATCCTGTGCATCGTAATAGGGTGCGATGCGATCTTCCTTGGCCCAATACGCCTCAAAGTAGGCGAAGGGCTCATCATCTATGCAACCGATCAGGTTAAGCACTCGCGATTCTTTCGCCTGGCTCTCCAGGTAAGCGCGATGCTCTTCCAGGGTGCCGCTCTGTTCCCAGAAGGCAGCCACACGCTCGCTGTTCTGCCAGCGCATGAAACGGTGCAGGTCTTCCTCAATATCCAGCGTGCGCAGAGACACCCACGCCTGAATACCGGTATCAAAACGGCGGTACACTTCCCCCGCCGGCTTGGCGCGGCGTCGTGGGTGACGCCGGCCGGATTCATCCATGATCATGGTGACCGGGTACGGCAAGGCATCGCCCTGGCTTAACCAGTCACCGGGCAGCTGCCAGAACATGTCGCGTTCCAGCCGTGCTGTCTGATTTTCTTCCTGAATCATGAACGCAGCGTTAAAACCACTCTCAAACTGCAGGGCTTCCATATCCGGCTGCGAGACAAAGAACGCCCAGGCAGCACGCAGAAGCTGCGTCGGTTCCTGACAATGCTGCTCCACACGGGCGATGCCGTCGGTCAGTTCCACCCTAAGCAGATCCTGGTCGTCCCACTGGCACCGCCACTGCGGTGCCAGTGCCTGTTCAAACACATCCAGCCGCTGCCCGGTGGGCAGCGGAATGGATCGGTGAAGACTCTTACCAGGCATAGGTCACGCTGCCGATAACATTGCGACGGTCGCCGTACCAGCAGTAGTAGTCACAGGTCGCAACGTACTGCTTGTCTTCCAGGTTCTTGGCCGCCACCTGGAACTTGAAGTCCTTGTAGCGGTAGCTGACAGTGGCATCCCAGACCGTGTAGGACGGCACTTTCAGGGTCTCGGTGTTATCACCGTAGGTATCACTGACATAACGCACACCGGAACCAATGGCGAAGCCGTTCAAGGGGCCACCCAGGAAGGTGTACTTGGCCCAGGCCGAATACAGGGTATCCGCGATATTCACCGGACGATTACCTTCTTCAGCCGGTGTGCTATCGGAAACGATTTCCGGATCCATCCAGGTAGCGTTGGCCAGCAGGCTAAAGCTCGGGGTGATATTGGCAACAGCTTCCAGCTCGATGCCTTCACTTTCCACTTCTCCGATTTGCTGGAACGCGGGTGTACCGGTTTGACCGGAGGCCAGATTCTCCTGAGTAATTTTGAATACCGCCGCATTGAAGTAACCATCAATACCTTCCGGCTGGAACTTCATACCCACTTCGATCTGATCGCCCTCTTGCGGCTTGGCCGCGTCGCCATTCTGGTCCAGTTGCAGAATCGGCTGGAAGAACTGCGAGTAGCTGGTATACGCAGTCAGGTTGTCATTGAGCAACCAGGCCAGGCCGGCATTGGCTGTCCACTTGTCGTTGTCGATATTCTGCTCAACGCCGGTGGATTTATTCTCGATATCGCTACTGGCCCGATCAAAACGGGCACCTACAGTCAGCACCAGATTGTTGTCGAACTTCATTTGGTCCTGGAGATAGCCACCGACCTGATAAGCATCAATGGTGGTTCGCTGACGTCTGGTCACCTCTGTACACACAAAGGTGGCGAAATTACAGGAAACGGGGGTCAACTCATCCGCGTTTCGGTACTGCGGATCAAAAGGATTCAGCGTCGCCGGCGCGAAGATACCCGGCGCCGCTTCGTAGCCCATCAGCGGGTTGCCAAAGCTCTTACCGTCGATGTGCAAGCTTTGGTAATCAATGCCGGCCAACAACGTATGCTCCACATTGTTGATCGACCACGTATGAATCAAACGGTTATCCAGGTTAACGCCGTAGGCATCGCCATCTTCATCGCTAAGCCCACGAATCACCTGTGAATCACCACTGCCCGGCAGATAGCCCAGGGAGTACATCTGCTTCAGATCCACATCGATTTGCTGATAACGAGCACTTTGCTGGAAAGTGGTCGAATCATTGAACGCATGGTCCAGCTGATAACCGAAAGACACCTGGGTACGTTCAAACTGCTCGTAATCCAGATTACCGATGGCAACACCATCGTCGATTTTGCCATTGGGGTTCGGCGAAATCGTACCGCTGGAGGGGAGGAACTGCAGGTAAGGATCGGAATCATCTTTCTGATAGGACGCCAGCAATGTCAGCTCGGTCCGGTCACCCAGGCCCAGCTTCAAGGACGGTGCCAGCATGGTGCGCTCGGCTTCCAGATCATCAACCTGGGTGCCGTTTTCACGGCCAAGCGCGACAACCCGCCAGGACACATCTTCCGACGGGGCACCGCCCACATCCACCGACAGCTGTTTGCGATCATAGCTGCCATATTCTGCAGTCACGGAACCAAAGGAATAATCCTGAGGGCGCTTGCTGATAACGTTAATCACGCCGCCCGGAGGAGTTTGTCCATACAAAACGGAAGCCGGGCCACGCATAATTTCTACACGTTCCTGGGCAAAAGGATCCAGCTGCCAGCTGTAAAAGCCATAGGAATAAACCCGGGTCCCATCACGGTACAAACCGTTATTGGCCTGTTTGAAACCGCGAATAACAAACCAGTCTTGCTTGTTATCTTCGCCGTAAAAGTTCGCCTGAATACTGGGCGTGTACTGCAGGGCATCGGCGATGCTGACCGAGGCGCGATCATCCATCTGCTCGCGGGTAACAATAGAAACGGCACGCGGCGTTTCTTTCACCGGCGTATCCGTCTTGGTGGCAGTGAGGCTTCGCTGGCCCACATAGCCAAAGTCGTCCCCGCCGTACACGTCATCTGACTGCTCGGCATTCACCTCGATAGTCTGCAATTCATCAGCGTCCTGCTGCTCGTCTGCCCAGACGGGTGACGCCGCCAGTGCCGCGGCTACCGCCAGCGCCAACGGATTGCGGCCCCACTTAAGCCCCCGGATCAGCCCGCTCTCGGTCCGATTCCCCATGGTCGTTCTCCTAACAATCGTAAAAATTACAGTAATAGGAATGATTCGCAACTGCATTATACAGATTGCAAACCTTACGACTAGTGCACAAAAAAAGTGATTAGCCGGGCATTTCAGTCAATGGCTGCTGAGCTTTGCTCTGCCCAAGCCGGGCCGGCAGGCTCTGTAAAAAGGTGGCCTCACGCACAATCGTCAAATGATCCGCCGGCACGGTGTCGCTGTGGGCGAAATCAACCCACGTGGCCAGCCCGTTCTCAAGAGCCTGGCCACGGCCCGCCGGCTCACTGGCCCACCAACTGTGTACCGGGGTTTGCAACGTTGGCAGCTGATAACCCCAACATAAATCCCGCAAATGTTGCTCCACCGCCCAGGCATGCAATAACTGCGCAGCACTGTCGGCCACCGCCGGCTCAATAGCTTGCGTGGCCAGCCATTGCGCAAAATTCTGCGGCCATTGCGCCGGTTGGCTGTCACGCAGGCGCGCAATGCAATCATCCAGCGCCATCGGCGACGCCGAGGTCAGCAGCATGCCCAGGTGTTCACGTAACATCTGCTGCGCCTGCGGCGATGACCACTGGTCTTCCGCCACTTCGTGGCCCGGCACATAGGTATCCAGCAACCCCACAAAGGCCACGGTTTCGCCAGCCTGCTCCAGCCGGTGAGCCAGCTCCATGGACAAGGCGCCCCCCAGTGACCAGCCCAGCAGGTAGTAAGGGCCTTCCGGCTGCTGCTGGCGCACCGTGCGGTAATAGCGTTCGGCCATTTCATTCAGTGACGGATCAAACCAGCCAGGCTCCAGGAAACTGCGCGATTGCAGGCCCCGTACTTGCCACTGCCCTTCCAGGCTGGCGGCCAGGGCCTGGTAACCGGTGGTGCGCCCCGTCACCGGATGCGGGCACCACAGCACAGGTAGATCCCCGGTCCGGTTCAGGTGCGTCACCAGTGCCGGATCGGCACAGGCTTCACGGGGCGCATCCGCCAGAGCCAACAATGCCTGCAAGGCCTGACGGTAACGGCCACACCAATGCGCAATCTGCTGCTCGTCATACACACTGGAGGCAAAATCCCAGACCAGCTCCAGTTGCCCGCCGACCACCTGACCGTTAATCGCCAGGGGCGAGGCCATGGGATTGTCGCCCGCCTGGGCAGAGCCACCACCGCGCAACGGCGTAAAGCCCTGAACCAAGGCATCGTAGTGGTACTGCCCCAGGTAGTTGAACGTAACCGGCGCATCGGGACTGTTATTCAATGGGGTGTCAGCAAGAAAGCGCAAAACGCCATAGCCCACGCCGCCATCCGGTTCGGTTTGCTGTAATTGTTGCGATACCGCAAACAGGTTCTGGCGCGGGTCGTCGGAGAACGGCAGCGATACCGGATACAGGCTGGTAAACCAGCCCAGCGTCCGACTCAGGTCCATGCCCGGCGCCAGGCGGGTTTCACGGCCGTGCCCTTCCAGATTGATAACCAGGGGCGAATTCCCTGTAGAAGCGGCGCTCGAGCCGCGAATCGCATCCAGAGACTTTTCTCGCGAGCGGGTTCGCGGCTCGAGCGCCGCTCCTACAGATGAGGGCTTCAAGGTGCGGGAGAGCGCAGTCAGCAAGAGTGCCGGCACGCTAACCCCCAGCTTGGTTGGCGCATCCTGTAGCAGCCGGCGGGTATCCGCCTTGTCCAGCGACAAGATGGCACTTTGCTTTTCGGCGTACGCAGGCAAGGCAGCCGAAGCCTTGTCCGGTTGCTGGGCCAGCCAGAACGGCAAGCGCTCATCGCCGTTGTTCTGCAACCATTGAAGCAATGCCTGATGCCAGTCACCCAGATTGTGGGTACGCTCCGGCAAGGTTATCGCCTGGCCCGCCAGTGCCTGCCCATAGGCACCGAGCAAATCGTCCAGCAGAATACGCCAGGACACCCCGTCCACCGCCAGGTGATGAATCACCAGCAACAATCGATCCGGCTGCTGCGGCGTTTGCACATAAAGCACACGGAACAGTTCCCCTGCTTCAATGTTCAGGCTTTGCTGGGCCTGTTCACACAATGCGGATACCGCCGCATCATCCGTCGCCTGCCGCCACCACAATAATTCATGGCTCGGCGCGTCCGCCGGCAAACAGGTTTGCGTCCAGCCGTTCTGCTCACGGGTAAATTGCAATCGCAGGGCGTCGTGCTGTTGATACAAGGCCTGAAGCGTCGCCTCCAGCGCCGGCCGCTCCATGGGAGCATCCAGCGCCAGCCACAGGTGCTGATTCCAGTGACTGGGGCTGGGCGGATTCAGGGAAAAGAAATGCTGCTGAATGGGCAGCAGGGGTAGCGCGCCCTGCAAGGGCTGTTGAGAAATCACCGACGCCTGGGCACTCACTACCTGCACCGCCAGCGCTTTCAACACCGGCTGCTCGAACAGATCCTTAGGCGTTAACGCCAGACCCTGCTGGCGGGCGCGGCTGACCACCTGCAAGGCAAGAATGGAATCGCCGCCCAGCGCAAAGAAATTATCATCGCGGCTGACGGTTTCACGGCCCAGCAGTTGTTGCCAGATCGTCGC
>NZ_NVWY01000040.1 GCF_002733835.1 Alcanivorax sp. | reverse complement strand
CGCCGGTGTCCATGCCTTTCAGGTACTGGTCGAACCAGGCCAGGCGGATGGGGCCCAGGGCCGGCACACCATCGGCGGGCAGGCCGGCCCCGGAGGAGCCGTCCAGATGTTCCCAGGGGCCGATCAGCAGCTTGGCGGTGGTGTGGTCTTTCAGGCCTTCATAAATCAGTGGCTCGCCGCGCTGGAAAATATCATTCAACCCGCCCACCACAAAGGTCGGCGCGGTGATCTTGTCGATCTGTTCCAGCGGTGAGCGGATGCGCCAGAATTCGGTGTCGTATTTGTTTTCATCGCCAATCAGCGCACCGGCCACCACGGGCACCTGAAATTCGGTGAGGGCGCCCTGCAAATGTTGCAACAGGGTGGTCAGGTAATAGCCCGGTTCGCCGTTATCCAGCCCGGCGGGGGTGGGGATGATGCCCAGCCCGGTGACCAGGGTGACCCACAGGGGAATAAAGCCTGCGTTGATCTGCCCGCCAGTGAAGACGATATCCCGGTAGGCATCGCCCATGGGCACGATGGCAAAAATGGCTTTCACCGCCGGGTCTTCCCGGGCGCCGGCAAGCAGGCCGGTGATACCCATGTAAGACGCGCCGTTCATGCCGATGCTGCCGTTGCTCCAGGGCTGTACCTTGATGTACTCCAGCAACTCACCGATATCGTCCTGGTCAACCTGGCTGAATGCCTGCCAGCTGCCTTCTGCCGCCCCGGTGCCGCGCAGATCCACAATGATGTAGGCGTAACCCCTTTTCACCAGCGCCGGGTCGGCGGCGCCGATGGCGCCGAGCGCCTGGTTGTAACCGGTGAAGGTGGCGATCACCGGGAAGGGGCCGTCGATGGCATTGCCGTTTTCGTCCGCTGGCAGGGTGACGGTGGCCGCCAGACGAATGCCGTCGCGCATGGTGATCAGCTGCTGGGGCAGGTTGACCGTGTTCGGGTATTCCTCGTCGCGCTGGTAGGGCTCGTTCCAGGACAGGTTCACCGGTGTACTCACATCCTCGCCAGCATCGTTATCGGTATCGTCATCGCTGTCGCCGCCGGTGTTGGCGTTGGGGGTGTTGGATGCATTGACAACGGTCGGGGCGCTGCCGCTACCTCCGCCGCAGGCGGTCAGTTGCAGTGCCAGGCCAAGGAGAATGACGATCAGAGTGCGGCCATTCAGGCGCGCTGAGGATGAAGCGGGCATGGTGCGGTCCCTGTGTTGTTATGGTGGCGGCTCGCCGTGGAGCGAGACATTTTTTTATAGATGTATCAGCATAGGTGAGATGGCAGTGCAAATCTGTGGGTACCTTGGTGCCCAAGCGTGAAAGATGCAGGGGCTTTTGTGACGGACTGTAATCTGCCTCTGGTCGGAGACGTTTGTGGTGGCAAGGCTGATGGCGGGGTCACCGGGTGCGGCGTAGCTCAGTGGCTTTTTTGGGGGGGATTTGCGTTTTGCCTGGCCAGTTTGCTGTTGGGGGGAAGCCGGCCCCCGGTTCCCCCGGGGGTGAGGCTCTGCGCTGAAGAAGGGGTGGCGTTGTGGTCACCAGGGGGGCTTTGAGCGTCAGGCATCCTGCGTTGAGTGCGAGACAGTCGCGCTAATCAGCGCTTCGTCACTACTCTGCCGGGTTCAGTTTCAGCAGCTGACCCTTGTTGCTGTCGGTGAGCAGGTACAGGTAGCCGTCCGGCCCCTGACGGACATCGCGGATTCGCTGTTCACGGTCTCCCAGCAGTCGGGTTTCACTGATTGGCTGCTGCCCGTCAAACGCCACCATGTTCAGATGCTGCAACTTGAGTGCACCGTTAGCGGTGTGGCCTTGCCAGCCGGGGTAACGGTCGCTGGTAATGAAGGCCATGCCGGCGGGCGCGATGGAGGGGGTCCAGTGCAGCAAGGGCTGGGCGTAGCCTTTTTTCTCGGTGTCGCCAATGCCGGGGCCGTAATATTCCCGGCCATAGGTAATCACCGGCCAGCCATAATTGACGCCGGGTTTTACCAAATTGATCTCGTCGCCACCGCGGGGGCCATGTTCATTGAGCCAGGGTTTGCCGGTCTGCGGGTGCAGGGCCAGGCCCTGGGGATTGCGGTGGCCCCAGCTCCAGATCTCGGTGGCCTGGTCGGCCTGACCCACCAGTGGATTGTCTTCCGGGATGCGGCCATCGTCGTGCAGGCGCAGAACGCTGCCAGCGGGGTCTTGCGTATTCTGGGCGCGCTCGCGTTGCCCGCGGTCGCCAATGGTCAGAAACAGGTAGCCGTCATTATCGAACAGGATGCGACCACCAAAATGCTTGCCGGTATTGGTGCAGGATTTCTCCGCCGTATAAATGGTACGGAAGTCGCTCAGGGTGCCGGCTTTATAGGTGCCGTAGCCCACCGCCGTGGTGCCGCCGCCATCGCCACAGGGTTTGGCGTAGCTCAGGTACAGGCGCCGGTTATCGGCAAAGTCCGGGTGCGGCAGCACATCGAACAACCCGCCCTGTCCGGAGGCCACCACGTTCGGTACGCCCTCCACATTGGCGTCTTGCAGTTCGCCATCCACAACCCGTCGCAGGGTGCCACGCCGTTCCGTAATCAGCCATTCGTTGTCTGAGACAAACGCCAGTGACCAGGGGTGATGCAGGCCACCGGTGATTTCGGTGGCGGTAATGCTGTCGTTGGTTTGTGGCTCCAGGGTGGCGGCGGTGTCCGCGCAGGCGCTGAGGGCAAGGCTAGATAGCATGGTGATAATGACAGTGCGCATGGCAGGCTCCGGATCGAATATGATTCGAAGCATGCCATGGGCCTGTGGCAGTGAAAACCGTTGTTACTCCGGGTGCGTCTGAAAGCCGACGCTGAAACGGTTCCACATATTGATAACGCCGATGACGTAGCTCAGGTCACTGCGTTCTTTTTCGCTGAAGTGTTCCGCCAGAGCTGCATAGGCGGCGTCGCCATCGCCGCCCTGGCTGAGGCGGGTCAGGTATTCGGTCCAGCCCAGGGCTGCTTGCTCTCGTTCGCTGAACCAGTCGGTATCGCGCCAGCCAGCGACAGTATCAATGCGTGCGTTGTCCTCCCCCAGTTTACGTGCCTGGGCGGCGTGCATGTGCATGCAAAAGGCGCAGCCGTTGATCTGTGATGCCCGCAGTTCCACCAGGGCAATCAGTCGCTTGTCCAGCCCGGTGGCGTCGATGACGGCCTGGGTGTTGAACATGGCTTTCATGGTGTCCGGTGAGGCGGTGTAGTAATTGAATCGGGCTTTCATGATGGTGCCGTCCTTTTGTCACTTTTCAGGTAAATAACGGGTGATCTCGGTCCAGGGGATCAGGCGGTTTAGCTGGATGGTTTCAAACACTTCCCTGGCCTTTCTCTTGCTGCTCATCTGCGCCAGCAAGACCAGTGCGCCCTGGTAGGACGGGATGCCTCCGTTGCTGGATATCCGGTTGCGATCAACGACAACATTGCGGTCTTCGATCACATTGATGCTGGGGAACTCTCGCTGTAACCGGGGTTCGCCACCTGCCCAGGTGGTAGCGGTGTAGCCATCAAGCAAACCTGCGTGGGCGTACAAAAACGCCCCGGAGCAATTGCTGGCCAGCCATGACGCGGTTTTTGCCTGTTCGGTAAGGAATGCTGTCAGGTCAGCGTTTTTAAACAGCGAGTCCATGACATAGGAGCTGGTGACGATCAGTGCATCCAGTTTGGGGCTGTCGTAAATGGTGTTGTCGACCGTCAAGCGTATGCCTTCTTCGGTGGTGACAACGGCGGCGTCTTTGTCTACGCCGATCAACAGCACTTCATAGTCTGAAAACCACGACTCTCTTGTCGCGACGCCAAACACTTCAGCTGGTGCCGTGACATCACTGGTTAGCACCTTGTCATAAACCAGAATCCCAATGCGCTGGTCTGCGGCAATGGAAGGTAATGAATACAGCACCACGGCAACCAGTATCGTGATTCTCACTATTCGTTTTTTGCTGATCATTGGGGTTTGCCTTTTGATGGAAACAGTTCATCCGAGTGCTAATCTACCGCTGTCCGGTTTGGTAAAAAGGACCAGTTTTCTATTATTAAGGAGACCAATTTGCAGTTGCATCTGGTGCTGAATGGCGAAGGGGCGTTGCAGGCCCAGCTTTACCGTGAGCTACGTCAGGCCATGCAGGATGGTCGCCTGCAGGAGGGGGAGCGGATGCCACCAAGCCGGGTGTTGTGCCGTGAACTGGGATTATCGCGGCAGCTGGTGGTGCAGGCGTATGAGCGGCTGATTGCGGAAGGGTTTCTTTGTGCCCGGCCGGGCAGCGGTACCTTTGTGGCCCGTTTGCCTGCCAGTGAGCCGGTGGCGTTATTGCCGGCAGGTGTTAGCCCCGGGCCCCACTGGATGACGCAGCCAGTGTGGGGGAACGGGCCCGCCCGGCGTTTCAATTTTGCCGGTGGGGTGACCGAGCGGGAGCAGCTGCCGTGGCAGGCGTGGCGGCGCTGTCTGCACCGGGCGGTACGGGATCAGCAGGCGGAGACGTTGCTTTATGGTGAGGTGCAGGGGGATCTGCGTCTGCGCCTGGGGCTGGTCGATTATCTGGGCTACAGCCGTGGGCTGCCATGCAGCGCGGATCAATTGCTGATTACGCAAGGCGCGCAGCAGGGGCTGGATCTGTTGGCGCGGGTGCGCCTGGCTCCCGGGGATTGCGTGGCAATGGAAGAGCCGGGCTACCCGCCTGCCCGGGCAGTGTTCGAGGCGGTTGGGGCAACAGTGATCCCTGTGCCGGTGGATGAGGAAGGGCTGTGTGTTGATCGCATTCCAGATCAGGCAAGCCTGGTTTATGTAACCCCATCGCACCAGTTTCCGTTGGGCATGCCGATGAGCCTTTCCCGGCGTTTGGCATTGCTGGAGCGGGCCCGTGCTACCGAGATGCTGATAGTGGAGGATGACTACGACGGCGAGTTTCGTTTTGAAGGGCGGCCACTGGAGGCGTTAAAGCGGTTGGATCATCATCAGCAGGTGGCGTATCTGGGCAGCTTTTCAAAAGTGCTCCATGCCAGTTTTCGTATGGGGTACATAGTGATGCCGGGCGGTTTGCAGGCTGCGTTGTTGCAGGCCAAGTCGCTGACCGACTCGAGCAGTAACGACCTGACCCAGCGTGCGCTGGGCTATCTGATCCAGGAGGGCGACTTTGCCCGTCACTTGAAGCGGATGCAGCGCCGCTATGCATCACGCCGTGAAAAACTGCTTGCTGCATTGCGGGGGCAATCGGCGCTGACGGTTCTGCCGCAGATGGCCGGGTTGCATATTGCAGTGCGCACGCCGCCGGTGAGGGACTTGGCTGACGCCTTGATCAAAGAGGACGTTACCGCCATGTCGCTGGAGGCTTTATATGTGGCAGAACCGGCGATGCCGGGCGTGCTACTGGGGTTCGGTGCCCTGCCGGACGACACCATCGAGGATGGGGTCAGTGCCCTGGCCCGGGCACTGACCCGATAAAACCGTTTCGGGGGCCGGGTTTCGCGTTACGAAAATCTGCCATTTCCGCGCTTTCAGGTTTTGCCTTTCGAAACGTGCTTTTCACGACGGCTGTTGTGTCGCCGCCGGCCACGTCCTCGCTGTGCCGTTTATGTGGCAGAGCTGACCGGTTAAGGGAGAACGCCGATGTGGGTGAGCACTTCCTGGTCCGGGAAGCCGTCCGCCACCATGCCATTGGCCTGCTGGTAACGGGCCAGGGCCTGGCGGGTGCCGGGGCCGAGCAGGCCGTCTTCCGCGCCCGCATCATGGCCTTGTTCATTCAGCGTTTTTTGAAGCTTGGTGACCTGCTCGCGGTTCAGTCTGGGGGCAGGAACGGGAGCCTGGTGGAGCGCGCCGCCGCCGGCAATGCGGTCCGCCAGCCGACCCACCGCAATGGCATAGGACTCTGACCGGTTCCAGCCCATGATCACGCGGAAATTCTGGTA
The DNA here is from genome assembly GCF_002733835.1 of Alcanivorax sp. Lineage (GTDB taxonomy): Bacteria > Pseudomonadota > Gammaproteobacteria > Pseudomonadales > Alcanivoracaceae > Alcanivorax. The sequence goes on along the minus strand of NZ_NVWY01000040.1, from coordinate 38,004 downwards.
GGCGAGAAAGGCCGGGCCGTTATGGCCGGAGGGGACCACCAGTGCCGCTTCCATGTCTGCCTGGGGCAGGGGCTGACCATCGGGCATGCGCACACCCAGCTTGGCCCAGTCGCTGAGGCTGCGTTGATGGGCGAAACCGGTTAGCTGGAAATCGAAATTGTCAGGCAGCGTGACTTCCCTTCCCCAGCGCTGTTCCCGTTGCCAGCCCAGCCCTTGCAGGAAATTGGCCGCGGAGGCCAGAGCGTCGTCCTCGCTTTCCCACAGATTGCGGCGGCCGTCACCATCGTGATCGATCGCGTACTTGAGAAAGATGGCGGGCATGAATTGGGTCTGGCCCATGGCGCCGGCCCAGGAGCCTTCCATCTGGCTGGCTTCCACATCGCCGGACTGAATGATGCGCAACGCGTTCATCAACTCGCCGGAAAAGTAATCGCCCCGACGGCCTTCGCACGCCAGGGTGCTGAGTGCATCCAGCACCGGGATACTGCCCAGGAAGCCGCCGTAATTGGTTTCCAGCCCCCAGAAAGCGACCAGGTAGTGACCGGGGATGCCGTATTCGCGGGTGAGTGCCTGTAGCAGGGGCTGTTGTTCGCGATACTTTTTACGGCCGGTTTCGATGCGGGTTTCGCTGACCCGGCGGGTGTAATAGTCCGAGAAGCTGCTGGTGAATTCCGGCTGGCTGCGATCCAGTTCGATCACCCGCTCGTTCAGTTTGACGGTATTCAGGCTGCGGCTGATCACCTGGGCCGGGATGCCCGCCTCATCGGCCTGGGCCCGTAGTTGAGCCATGCATTGTTCAAACTCGGCGTTGTCCAGGGCATAACTGGCAGGGCTGGCGAGCAGGGTGGCACTGGCAAACAGGGCGGCGCGAATCGAGGGCATGGGGTCTCCACCATCAAACGGAAAAAGGCGACACAGAGCATAACGCCGTTGTTGTCGGGGTGCGGCACATAACGACAAAAAAACCGAAAAAAACTGTTCTTACGGTTGCCCGGATTGCCGCCATGACAGCGGCAAATAAAAGGTGCAGACTTTTGCTATTGCCACTGCTTCGAGTAAGGAGGGCCTGTGAAGCACCAGTATGCTGTGATCGGTTTGGGCAGTTTTGGTTCCACCATTGCGCAGGAATTGACGCGCCTGGGGCACGATGTGATGGGCGTGGATATCGATGGTGAGCGGGTGGAGTATTACGCTGACAAGCTGTCACAAACCCTGATCGCTGACGGCACCAGTGACAAGGTGGTGGCCGAACTGGATTTCCCGGCCTTTGATGCGGTGGTGGTCGCCATTGGTGAAAACCTGGAAGCCAGCATCCTGACCACTCTGGCACTGAAAAGTGCGGAGGTGAAACAGGTGTGGGTCAAGGCGATCAGTGAACCCCATCACCGGATTCTGTCGCGCCTGGGGGCCAACCGGATTATTCACCCGGAGCATGAAATGGGCATCCGCGTTGCCCAGACCATCGTGCACCCGGAAATGCTCGACTATATTTCCCTGGGTAATGACTGGCTGGTGGTAGAGGTGAAGGTCGACAAACGGTTTGCCGGGATGACCGCATCCGAGTTGCCGCTGAAGGATGAAGAGCTGCGCCTGGCGCTGGTCAAGCGCGGCACCCAGGTGTGGCAAGCACCGTTCGAAGGGCTGGAATTGCAAGAGAAAGACCAGATGGTGCTGATGGGCACGTTGCACGACTTGTTGCGGTTTTCCAAAGCGCAATGAGGCCCTGGTTCGCACGCCGTTTTGGTGTTTCCCGTCCCCATACGCACAAGCCGCTGGTGTCTCCGCCTGTGGCGCTGGCTGGCAGCTTTTTCTTGTTAATCGTATTGGGCGCGTTGCTGCTCAAGTTGCCTATCGCCACCCATTCGCCAATCAGCTGGTTGCAGGCCATGTTCACCGCTACCTCTGCGGTGACGGTGACGGGCCTGTCGGTGGTGGATGTGGGCAGCCAGTTCACCCTGTTCGGCCAGTGGGTGTTACTACTGCTGATCGAGGCCGGCGGCATTGGCATCATGACCTTTGCGGCGGCCACCTTGCTGGCCATCGGGCATCGGCTGGGTATCGGTGAGCAGCAGTTGATTCGTGATTGCATGAACTACAGCCGGGTCAGTGATATCGCCTGGCTGATCCGCCGGATTGTGGTGGTGGTTGTGGTGGTGCAGGCGGTGGGCATGGCGCTGTTAATGTGTGTCTGGGTGCCCGCACTGGGTTGGGGTCAGGGCACGTTTCACAGCCTGTTCTATGCGGTGTCGGCGTTTAATAACGCAGGCTTTGCACTCAGTGCCGACAGCCTCACTGGCTGGGGTGGGCACTGGGGCATTGTGCTGATCATTACCACCATGGTCATCGTGGGCGGGCTGGGCTTTACGGTGCTGGCGGATTTCGAAAAAGGCTGGCGCTGGCGCGGGTTGTCCCTGCACAGCAAGTTGATGCTGGTGGGCACCGGGGTGTTGCTGGCGGCCACGTTGTTGTTCTTTATGCTGGCGGAGTGGAATAACCCCGGCACCCTGGGCGGCATGAGTGTCAGCGACAAGCTGGCGGCGTCCTGGTTTCATGCGGTGACGCCGCGTACGGCCGGGTTCAATGTGGTGGACATGAGTGTCTTGTCGCTGCCGACCAGCCTGTTTTATCTGCTGCTGATGTTTATCGGTGCGGGCACCAATTCCACCGGCAGTGGTATCAAGGTGACCACCTTTATGGTGCTGCTGCTGGCCACTCGTGCCTTCCTGCGAGGGCGGCCCCTGCCGGTGATCTTCGGGCGGCAGGTTTCCTCGACCCTGGTGTACAAATCCCTGGCGATTACCTTTATTGCCTGCGGGGTGGTGTTTGTGGCGTTGATGGCGCTGTCGGTCACCGATGCCCGGCTGGGGTTTGAGGATCTCACCTTTGAAGTGGTATCGGCGTTTGGCACCGTGGGGTTGTCGCGGGGCATTACCGGTGAGCTGTCGTCAGCGGGGCAGTGGGTGATCATGCTGGTCATGTTTGTGGGGCGCATCGGCCCGTTGACCCTGTCATTCCTGCTGACCCGTCCGCGCCAACCGGTGGTGCGTTATCCGGAAGGCGAGGTCTATATCGGTTAATGGATAACGAAGAATGGCTTATTGGGCGGGCAGGTCGATCTGTTGGCGCTTCACGCGAATAGCGGTGCTGCGGGCCAGAATTTTCAGGCCCCGGGCTTCGCAGTGAGCGCGGGTGAAGGCGGCGCCGAATAACAGAATCATGGACGAGTAGTACACCCACATCAGCAAGACCACCAGGGAGCCGGCGGCGCCGTAGGTGGATGCCGTGGCGGTATGCGCCAGGTACAGGCCGATCAGTGCGCGGCCGACCGAAAACAGGATCGCGGTGGCCAGTGCTGCGGGCATAACGGCTTTCCAGTTCAGTACCACATCGGGTAGCACCCGGAACATGGTGCCGAACAGCAGAGCAATCACCAGCAGGGATACGCTCATCTCAATCACTACTACCACTGCGCCGTGAATCGGCAGCCAGCTTTCCGCATAGACGATGGTTGCCTGGACCACCACGTTCAGCAGCAGCGAGACCAGCAGCACAAAGCCCAGTGAAATTACCACCGTCAGCGACAGCAGCCGGCTTTTGATCAGCGCGGCGATGGTGTTGCGTGAAGGCCGCGGCATCACCTCCCAGATGGCATTCATGGAGCGTTGCATCTGGGCAAACACGGTGGTGGCGCCAATGATCATGACCAGCAGGCTGAGCATGCCGGCGAGCAGCCCCTGGCGTGGTGCCTGGGTATTGGCGATGGCGTTCCGGACTTCGTTGGCCGCTTCCGGGCCGATGGTGGCTTCCAGCTGGCCGAGGATTTCGGTCATGGCGGCCTCACTGGTCATCACCAGGGAGATGACTTTGACCGCCAGGATAATCACCGGGGCAAGAGAGAACAGGGTGAAGAAAGCCAGCGACCCGGCATAGCTGATCGCGTTGCCCTCCAGCCACAGGCGCACCGTGTTTTTGAAAATGCCGAACCAGTAGAGTGCGATCGCTTTCATTGTTATCCCGGCGTCAGTGTCCTGCTGTCAGTGTAGCGACTGCCGCCGGAGGTGGCGAATGCTGATGGCTTATTCAGCCGGCACCTCCCAGCGGATGGTGACTGGCTGCCGGCCCCATTCCCGTGCTGCCTGCCGGTCTTTCATCAGGATGTCGATGTGATCGGTCCAGCGCTTGTTCATCTTGTCGAGCACCTGATAGGTGCCGGGCAAGCCGTCAATGCGGACTTCGGTCTGGTGGGTGAGCCCCGCCTTGATCAGGTCGCGGGATACGGCAATGGCCTTCATGCCGGGCTCCAGCTGGTCGCCCCAGGCGGCCAGGCCCACGTTGCCTTTCTTGGTTTCTGCTTCGGAGAGGGTGTACGCAGAGGCGCTGACTTCACGGCTGACTTCGGTGCTGTTGTCGCAACCGGCGATCGCCATTATCAGTGTCAGACCGGTGATCCAGCGGGTGGATTGCATGGTGCGTGGCAAGGCGTTGAGCATGGTTCCCCCTGTGTTGTGTGATGGGAGCACCCTGGCAGGGAGACTGTGAAGATGCCATCAAAGAAAAGGTTCATCGCGTAATTGAGTGATGCGCCGATGTCAGGTGTTGTCTTCTTATTCTGCCGTGGTCGCAGCTGGGTGCCGGATGCACGACAACGGACGCTTACATTCGAAACCTGAAAACCTTGGCGGCTATGCCCTCTTCGCAAAACGCATTACCCGATTATTCCCTGGCAATGCTCCTGAATATTCCTCAAAAGAGGCGCCGCAATAGTGACAGCCTCTCAGGCTGTGGGTTTTGCGTCAGGCATCCGGCGTCGAGCGTCCGGCAACGCGCAGGGTAATCCGCGATGAGACAAAGAAAAGCCCGGGGTGTCGGAACGCCCCGGGCCTGTTGGTGTGCTCAGGAAGCTGTCAGGGTCAATGCAGCTTCAGTCGCGGGCGTACCAGCTTGTTGAAGCGCCCGGCAATGAGCAGCATGATGGTGCGGGGCCAGCCGTAGAGCGCCGCCTGGTGCATGCGATACAGGCTGATGTACATCATCCGGGCCAGCCAGCCTTCCACAAAGAAGTTACCGCCTTTCAGGTTGCCCATCAGCATGCCCACCGAGCTGTAGTTGGACAGCGACACCAGCGAACCATGGTCCTTGTATTCGAAGGGTTTCGGGTCGCGATTCATCAGCAGCCGTTGCAGGCTGCGGGCGGTGTGCTGGGCCATCTGCTGAGCAGACTGGGCCCGCGGGGGGATTGGCCGTTCTGCCCCTTCCGGAATCAGGAAGGCCGCGTCACCGATGATGAAGACGTTCTTCTGGCCCTTGGCCTGCAGGGTCGGTTCCACTTCCACCTGGTTGATACGGTTGGTGGTCAGCCCGTCGATCTGACTCAGCCATTCCGGGCATTTCACCCCGGCGGCCCAGACCAGCAGGTCGGCCTTGATGGGATCGCCGTCTTTGGGCACCAGGGCGTCGGGGGTGGCTTCGGCCACCATGACCCCGGTGCGTACTTTCACGCCCAGGCCTTCCAGGCGCTTGGTGGCGGTGGCGGACACCCGCTCGCTGAGTACCGGCAGGATACGCGGCGCCGCTTCAATGATATCCACCTGCAGATGTTTGCGGTCCAGATGCTCGTGGCCATAAAAATTGAGCATGCTCACGGCATGGTGCAGTTCGGCTGCCAGCTCCACCCCGGTGGCGCCGCCACCCACGATGGCCACGGAAACCGGTTTGTTTTCATAGTTGGCGTGCAGGCAGGCATTGAGGAAACGCTCACGGAAGCGTTCTGCCTGGGCGCGGCTGTCCATAAACAGGCAGTTGTCGCGTACCCCGGGGGTGCCGAAGTCGTTACTCTGGCTGCCGGTGGCCAGTACCAGATAGTCGTAACTCAGCTTGCGCTCCGGGAGGACTTCGCTGCCATGGGCATCGTGCAGGGGCGCCAGGGTCAGGGTCTGCCCGGCGGTATCGACCTGGGTCATGGTGCCGGGCTCAAACCGGTAATGGTTGAGCTGGGCATGGGCGCGATAATCCACCGCGTCCAGGTCCGCATCGATGGCACCGGTGGCCACTTCATGGAAGCGGGGTTTCCAGACGTGGATGCTGGATGAATCCACCAGGGTGATATCGGCATTGCCATATTTGCCGAGCTTGGCGCCGAGTTTGGTGACTAATGGAAGACCACCGGCACCACCGCCGACAACAACAATTCTGGGTTTGCTCATGAGAAGTCCTTTATCTAAGACGGCAAGTCTAGCCTTTGGACATGTCAGGTCCAATTGTCGCATGGTATTACGACTTGTTGGGGGGAAGAGCTGTACTTACGGTCTGGCGTCGATGCTTTTTTTGCGTGAGAGGTGAGTTGCCGTGCCTACAAACAACGAAGGCGCCTTGGAGGCGCCTTCTGCGTGTTGCCTGCAGCGTGAAGCGTGCTGCGTCAGTTACGCTTTGGGGCCGGCCGCGCGGATCTCGTCGGACACATCGGCGTACTTGTCAGCGAAGTTCTTCTGGAACTGCTCTGCCAGGTCGCGGGCGCGAGCTTCGTAGTTTTCCGGGTTGGCCCAGGTCTTCTTGGGTTGCAGCAGGTTGCTGTCCACACCGGAAACGGCTTTCGGCACGTCCAGGTTGATGATATCCAGGTGCTCGGTTTCCGCAGTGTCCAGCTCGCCGGACAGGATCGCGTTGACCACGCCACGGGTGGTGGGGATGCTGAAACGCTCGCCTTCGCCGAAGGGGCCACCGGTCCAGCCGGTGTTCACCAGGTAAACGGTGGAGCCGAACTCTTCCATGCGCTTGATCAGCAGCTCGGCGTATTCGCCGGCACGACGGGGGAAGAAGGGCGCGCCGAAGCAGGTAGAGAAGGTGCTCTTGATACCACCACCAGAACCCATTTCGGTGGAACCCACCAGGGCAGTGTAGCCGCTCAGGAAGTGGTACGCCGCCGCTTCCTTGGACAGCTTGGAGACGGGCGGCAGGACGCCGGTCAGGTCGCAGGTCAGGAAGATGATGTGCTTGGGCTCGCCGGCACGGTTTTCTTCGACTTTTTTGTCGATGTTTTCCAGTGGGTAGGCGGCACGGGTGTTCTGGGTGAGAGACACATCGGCGTAGTCGGCGGTGCGGGTTTCGTCATTGATGATGACGTTTTCCAGTACCGCGCCGAACTTGATGGCGTCCCAGATTACCGGCTCGTTCTTCTGGCTCAGGTCGATGCACTTGGCGTAGCAGCCGCCTTCGATGTTGAAGACCACATCTTTGCCCCAGCCGTGCTCGTCGTCACCGATCAGGTAACGGTTCGGGTCGGCGGACAGGGTGGTTTTACCGGTGCCGGACAGGCCGAAGAACAGGGCCACGTCGCCGTCTTCGCCCACGTTGGCGGAGCAGTGCATGGGCAGCACGTCTTTTTCCGGCAGCAGGAAGTTCTGCACGGAGAACATGGCTTTCTTCATTTCACCGGCGTAGCGCATGCCGGCAATGAGGATCTTGCGCTGGGCGAAGTTGAGGATCACGCAGCCGTCGGAGTTAGTGCCGTCACGCTCCGGGTCGCACTGGAAGTGCGGGGCATGCAGGATTTGCCACTCTTCCTTGCTGCGCGGGTTGTACTTCTCCGGGCGGATGAACATGGTGTTGGCGAACAGGTTGTGCCACGCGGTCTGCGCGGTCACTTTCACGGCCAGGTAATGATCGGTGTCTGCGCCCACGTGCAGGTGGGAAATAAAGGCGTCGCTTTCGGCAACGGCCGCAGTAACGCGGTCCCACAGGGCGTCAAATTTATCGCTGTCGATGGGGCGGTTGATGGCGCCCCAATGGATGTGCTCGCTGGTGCTCGGCTCGTCAACGATGTAACGGTCCATGGGCGAGCGGCCGGTGCGGTGGCCGGTTTCCACTACCAGGGCGCCGTTATCGGCCAGGCGGCCTTCGTTGCGCTGAACAGCCAGCTCTACCAGCTGGGCCGGGCTGAGGTCGTTATAAACAATCGGATCGGTCATGGTTAGTCCTGGGCTTGTGGCCGTGCGGTTGCAGCGGGTATGGCCGTGCAACCTTCAAGTTCGCATTGCGGATACACAGTGCCGGTCTCGTGCCCGGATACAGCCCGGACAAGACCAATAAGGGACCAGTAGTGGCGCCACTGATCAGCACAGGCGCGCGATTATGCCAGAAAAGAGAATCAGTGGCGATTCCCCATCGGACCGTGCGGTCACGGCGCTGGGGGCAATTAATAGTGAATAATGAATAATGAATAGTTGCGCGGGGCCGCTAGGCCTTGTCTCGGAACGCAAGAGGCCGCACCCAGGCTATGGGCGCGGCCTCTTGCGTTCCTGGTCAGACAGAACAAAACCGCGAGTTATTAATTATTCATTATTCACTATTAATTGCCTTCCCGGATCATCTCCGTCAGATCCACCGCGTCAAAATGCTCCTGGTGACGACAGAAGTCACAGGTCAGAGTCACCTCGCCGTCTTCGTCCAGTAATTGCTGCAGCTCCTGATTGCCCAGGGAAATCAGTGCATTGCGGTTACGATCCCGGGAGCAGGTGCAGCCGAATTGCAGTGGCTGGGCGTCCGGTAGCTGGGGCGGGGTGTCATGGAACAGCCGGTGGAGGATGGTTTGGTCATCCAGATTCAGCAGTTCTTCCATTTGCAGGGTGCTGGCCAGTGCATCCAGGTGTTCCCACATCTGGTTGTTGCCGTCGGTGGTGGCAAGCTGGTTGGGCAGGCGTTGCAATAACAGGCCCGCGGCGCGGTTGTTGCCGCTGGCCAGCCACAGGCGGGTCGGCAGCTGTTCGGACTGCTGGAAATAGCCTTGCAGGCATGCCGCCAGGGTGTCCCCGCTGAGCGGGACGATGCCCTGGTACTGGCGGCCCTGATCCGGGGTGATGGTGATCACCATGGTGCCTTCGCCGATCAATGTCTGAATGTCGCCGTGGCTCCAGTCCTGGCCGTCGCTGTGGCGGGCCAGAGCGCGCAGGTCACCGTCGTGGCTGCATTCGGCCAATAGCAGCGATACCGGGCCTTTGCCCTGGGCCTGCAGGGCCAGCCGACCCTTGAACTTGAGGGTGCTGGCCAGCAGGGCCACCGCCGCGACCGCCTCGCCGATCAGCCCCTGTACGGCCAGCGGGTAGTTGTGGCCTTCAAGGATACGCCTGACGCTGCTTTCTACCTGTACCAGTTCGCCACGAATGTCAGAGTCGGGGAAAAGGAAACGCTGCTTGTGGTCTTGCATGATGATGTCCTGAGGTTGGTCGCGGTGACGTCACCGTGAAAATCGTTATTCGAGATTGTCTCGCTTGAAGCGTTGGATATCCCGGCGTTCCTTTTTACTGGGTTTGTGGTCCGGGGCGGCGGTGGCGGCCCGGGCCAGTTTTCGCTGTTCGCTGTTCATCTCCCGTTTGGCTACGCTTTGCGGGGTTTCTTCATAGAGCGTCTGGGCCACCTTGGCCGGGCCGCGCTTGCTGCTCAGATCGCGGACGATGACCTCGAAATGTTCGGTGCCCTTGGTAATGGTCACCGTCTGGCCGGGTTGCACCGCCTTGCTGGGCTTGGTGCGGTTGCCATCGATGTGGATCTTGCCGCCTTCCACGGCGGTTTTGGCCAGGGTGCGGGTCTTGAAGAACCGGGCGGCCCAGAGCCAGGAATCTATGCGTACGCTTTCCATCGGTTTCCCCACACCTGGCCGTCAGGGCAGCACGGCCAGGAAATCATCAATGGCCGGGAACGGGTCCGTATCAAGCCGTTTGGGCAGGCTGGAATCCGGGTGCAGAATACTCACCGGCTGGCCGATGCCGTATTGCCGGGCGCTGTGCAGCACTGGCAAGGAGTCGTCCACCAGCAGGGCTCGCCCCGGTTCGAAGGGCAGGTGTCGCTGCAGGTGCTGCCAGAACGCCTGGGCCTCCTTGGGGTGGCCGTAGTCGTGGCTGGATACCAGTTCGTCAAAATACTGGTCAATGCCGGTGCGCTCTATCTTTAAATGCAGCGCATCGCGGTGGGCATTGGTCACCATGATCACTTGTTTGTCCGAGTCTTGCAGATGTTGCAGAAAGGCTTCGGCTCCCGGCCGCACGGAGATGCGGTCGCCAGCGGCTCTTTTCAAGCCGGCGATTTCCAGACCCAGCTCGGCGGTCCAGAAATCCAGGCAGTACCAGTTCAGCGTGCCTTGGTGGCTGGTGATCCAGTCGTGGATGATGCGGTTGGCCTCGGCCTGCTCCAGACCCATTTGCCGGGCGTAGCAGTCGGGCACGTGTTGTTGCCAGAACCAGTTGTCAAAGTGCAGGTCCAGCAGGGTGCCGTCCATATCCAGCAGCACAGTGTCGACGGATTGCCAGTCAATCATGAATTTCCTGCGTGTTCGGGTTAGTCTTGCCTGCAATAGCGGGCTCAGAGGTAATTATGGATGAGAAACCGGAGATTCTCGACACCCGGCTGATAGCAAAGAGCCGCCTGTTCGGGATCGAAGAACTTCACCTGCGCTTTTCCAACGGCGTGGAGCGCACCTACGAGCGCCTGCGTACGCCGCCGATTGCGGCGGTGATGATGGTGCCGTTGCTGGATGACGACACCGTGGTGATGATTCGGGAATATGGCGCGGGGACAGAGAGTTATGAGTTGACCCTGCCCAAGGGAGCTTACGAACACGGTGAAGACTGGCGCGACGCGGCCAACCGGGAGTTGAAGGAAGAGGCCGGTTACGGCGCTCGCCGTCTCACGCTAATGAAGGACATGACCCTGTCGCCGGGTTATATGGGCCACCACATCAAGGTAGTGCTGGCTGAAGATCTCTACGAAGAATCCCTGCCCGGGGATGAACCGGAAGAGCTGGAAGTGCTCACCTGGAAACTGTCCGACCTGGATCGTTTGATCGAACGGGACGATGTGACCGAAGCGCGGGTGATCGCAGCGTTATTAATGACCAAGCGGTTGCTGGAACAACGTCGATAATTGAGCTGTAGGAGCGCCGCTCCTGCAGGTGCCAAAATCTGAATCACAGGAAAATGAAATGACCGACTTTAATACCCTGCTGGACCCGCTTGCAGAGATTGCCCGTGAAGCGGGGCGAGCGATTCTTGACGTCTATGAGCGTGATGATCTGGGGGTAGAAACCAAGGATGACAAGTCGCCCATTACCGAGGCGGATATGGCGGCGCACAAGATCATTGAAGCCCGCCTGCAGGCGCTGACACCGGAGATTCCGGTGTTTTCCGAAGAGTCCGGCGGCATTGCCTATGCGGATCGCAAGGACTGGCCGCGTTTCTGGCTGGTGGACCCGCTGGATGGCACCAAGGAATTCATCAAGCGTAATGGCGAGTTCACCGTGAACATCGCCCTGGTGGAAGGCGATACCCCGGTACTGGGCGTGGTGCATGTGCCGGTAACAGCGGTGACCTATTTGGGCGGCCGCGGTGTCGGTGCCTTTAAAGAGGAAAAGGGCGAGCGCAAGCCGATCCAGTGCCGGGCCCGCACCACGCCGGTGGTGATGGTGGCCAGCCGGAGTCACGGCGGGGAAGCGGTGGAAAAGCTGGAAGCCTTTATCCGCCAGGAAGTGGGCGAGGTGGAGCGGGCCTCCATGGGGTCTTCACTGAAGTTGTGCCTGGTGGCTGAGGGTAGTGCGGACATCTACCCGCGTCTGGCTCCCACCAGCGAGTGGGATACCGCCGCCGCCCACGCGGTGGTAGCCGCCGCCGGTGGCGTGGTGGTGAACACCGCCTTCGAGCCGCTGCAGTACAACAAGGAAGATATTCTCAACCCGCACTTCCTGGTGTTGGGGCAGAGTATTGAAGAGTGGCGTTTTATCGCCGCGGCGATTGGGTGAATGTCGGACGTCAGACGTCAGACGCAAAAAACCAAGGAGTTTCCATGAGCGCAATGCGTGAACTGCGGTTTGTCAGCGAGGGGCAGTCCTGCCGGGGAGATCTTTACCTGCCGGAAGGCGAGGGGCCTTTCCTGACGGTGGTTATGGGGCACGGCTTTGGGCTCACCAAGGAATGCGGGTTGGCACCGTTTCGCGACGCCTTTGTGCAAGCCGGTTATGCGGTGTTCCTGTTCGATTATCGCCACTTTGGCGAAAGTGAGGGGATGCCGCGCCAGGTACTGCTACCCAACCGGGAGGTGGCGGACTGGCAGGCAGCACTGGCCTGTGTGCGCAAGCTGGATGAAGTGGATAACCAACGCATCGTGCTGTGGGGCACTTCCTTCGGTGGCGGCCTGGTCACAGCGGTGGCCGCTCGTGAATCGGTGGCCGGCATTATTGCCCAGTGCCCGATGATGGATGGCATGGCATCGGTGCTGGAGGTAATTCGTTATGCCGGCATTGGGCAGGCGCTGAAAATGACGGGCATTGGTCTGTGGGATGTGGGCAGCAGTGCGTTGGGGCTGGGGCCGAAAATGCTGCCTTCAGCCGGTCGGCCTGGTGAGCTTGCTGCCATGTCCAGCCATGACGCCTATGACGGCTATACCGCGCTGATGCCGGACAATGTGCCCAATGAAGTGGCGGGACGGATCGCGTTGGCGTTGCCGCTATTCCGGCCGGTGGCTCAGGCCAGCAGGGTCACCTGCCCGGCGCTGATCCTGATTTGCGAAACCGATACGGTGGCGCCGGCCAGCGCCGCAGAAAAAGCGGCCGAGGCCATGGCAAGGCCCAGCGTGAAGCGCTACCCGGTGGGCCATTTTGATGTCTATCAGGGCGAGGCCCGGGAGATCAGTCTGGCGGATCAACTGGCGTTTTTGCGGGACCTGGAAGGCTAAACGCTCAAGGTACTTAAAAAGGCAGAAGGGCTGCCAAATCCAGCGATAGCTGGTTGGAGACCATCACCGCACTGGTCGCCACCAGGCTCAGGTTGATGGCGGGCAGCACCAGGCCAATGGCCAGCAGGTTAACGGCGCTGGGTTGCCGAATGCGACCGCTCCACAGCACCAGGCTAATCAGGGCTGCGCAGGAAAGAGGAATCCAGAGCCAGGGGTGTGCTGCTGCGGTATGCCACAGGTTTTCAAGGTTTAACATGCCAGTACCCGTTTCATTATAGTCATTGGCGGGACCGTATTGGCGGTGCCCGGGGTGGCCTCCCCCGAGGCCAGAAGCGAGTATGCACACCCGGTTATGTAACCAGTGTGTTAAAGGTCACAAAAAAATAATGGCACTTTGACATTGGTTCTGACGTACCAGATTTCTATGAAAATCAATGAGTAATGTCGATATGCAGATAAATGAACCTGGGCGAGTGACAGGGCGGCAAGGCCGCGAAGGGGTGGTCTGCTGGTTGGGGCGGGTGGCGTTGTTGCTGAGCCTGGTTGCAACAGTACGGGCGGATGATTTCAATTACTCCGCCGAGCAGTTTGCCTTGATTGCCGGCTATGAGTCCTGTGTTCGCCAGTTGGCTGCCAACCTGGGCAGTGATCAGCGCGATGCGCTAACGGACAAGTTGTTGCGCAGTAAAGGCATCAGTTACCAGCCGCGTCGGGTGGAAAACGACCGACGGCTGTGGGCCTACCCGGAGTATGCTACCCAGCGTCGGACCCAGAGTTACATGATTCAAGCCTTCAAACAGGACTGCCTGGAGCAGAACGCTGGCCGTTACTGATCAAGGTGGCCTTGTTTGGCGGAGCGGCTAACGCCAGTGTTTATGCCGGTTGCGCCTCGCTTTCGTCCGTAGCGGCAGTTTTTCCGGGCTCCAGAGCCAATTAACGGCCCGTTTTGGCCTTTTCTCATACCCTCCAGTACGGCTATTCTGTCATCCATTGAACCGTGCCATTGAGTAATGTCAATGTTTGCACTGCGAGGATCTGGCAGCCTGAATGGCTGGAGGTAAAGAATATGTCCAATAAACACGTTGATGTACTGATTGTTGGCGCCGGCCTTTCCGGTATTGGTGCCGCTTGCCATTTGACCCGCAAGGCGCCGAATCGCACTTACGCGATTCTCGAACGCCGTGAACGTATCGGCGGGACCTGGGATCTTTTCAAATACCCGGGCATTCGTTCTGATTCCGACATGTTCACCCTGGGCTACAGCTTTCGCCCCTGGACCGAGCCCAAGGTGCTGGCCGATGGCAACTCTATTCGCCAGTACGTGGAAGACACGGCGGAAGAGTACGGCGTCAAAAAACATATCCGTTTTGGCCGCAAGGTAATCAAGGCGAACTGGTCCAGTGCTGACAATCATTGGGCGGTGGAAACCACCAACGAAAAAACCGGCGAACAGGAAACCTATACCGCCAACTTCCTGTTCTCCTGTAGTGGTTACTATAACTACGACGAAGGCTACAAGCCGGATTTCCCCGGTGAGAAAGACTTTAAAGGCCAGGTGGTGCATCCGCAGCACTGGCCGGAAAATCTGGATTACAAAGGCAAGAAAGTGGTGGTGATTGGTTCCGGCGCTACCGCTGTGACGCTGGTGCCGGCTATGGCCAAAGAGGGCGCCCAGGTCACCATGCTGCAGCGTTCGCCGACCTATATTGCTACGGTGCCGGAAGTGGACCCGATCTCGGTGGGCATGCGTCGTTTCCTGCCGGAGATGATGGTTTACCGGTTGGCGAGGGCGCGGAACATCGGCCTTCAGCGTCTGATCTTCAAATTGTCCAAGCAGCGTCCCAAGCTGGTTCGTCGTGCCCTGTTGGCTGCCGCCAAGCGTCAGCTGGGTGATGATGTGGATATGACCCATTTCCGCCCCAGCTACAATCCGTGGGATGAGCGTTTGTGCGCGGTGCCCAATGGTGACTTGTTCAAGACCTTGCGCCGGGGTGAGGCCGAAGTGGTGACCGATCACATCGAGCGGTTTACCGAAACCGGGATTCTGCTTAAATCCGGCAAGGAGCTGGAAGCCGATATCATTATCACGGCCACGGGGCTGAATATTCAGATGCTCGGTGGGGTAGAAGGCACCATCGATGGCAAGCCAGTGGAACCGCGTGAGTCACTGGTCTACAAAGGCATGATGTTGCGCGATGTGCCTAACATGGCGCTGGTGTTCGGTTACACCAACTCATCCTGGACCCTGAAAGCGGACCTGGTGTGTGAGTATGTCTGCCGTCTGCTCAATCATATGGAAAAGACCGGTGCCCAGACGGTGATCCCGCGTGACAAGGAGAACTGCATCACCGACGAAAACTTCCTTGGCATGCAGTCCGGTTACATCCAGCGCGCCAATGACCGTTTGCCGCGCCAGGGCTCCAAGCAGCCGTGGATGGTAGTGCAGAACTACATGGTCGATTTGCCCAAGTTACGTTTCGGCGCCATCGATGATGGTGTTCTGGAGTTCGATAATTACCAGCAGGGCAAAAAGAAAGGGCTGGTGGCGTCGATGATCGGCTCTGTGACTGGCTGAGCAGGCGACGCGCGATAGCGCGCTTGAATTGATATTGAGCGTAAATGAAAAAGCCGCGTCCAGAATCTGGGCGCGGCTTTTTCATTTACAACCAGAACAAACCTGATTGCTTTGCGGCTTGTGGCAGGCAGCGGTTATTTCATTTCCAGGGCAGGCCTTCCATGCGCTGGCGGGCGGCGGAGTATTCCTGCTTCAGGCGGGCGATCAGATCGGCGGCCGGGCCGACTTTTTTCACCGCACCAATACCTTGGCCACTGCCCCAGATGTCTTTCCAGGCTTTGGAGCTGCCATCGCCGAAATCCATTTTTGACGGATCGCTTTCTGGCAGGTTGTCCGGGTCCAGGCCGGCCGCCTCGATGGAGTTGCGCAGGTAGTTACCGTGCACCCCGGTGAACAGGTTGGAATAGATAATGTCGTTGGCGCTGCCGTCTACGATGGACTGTTTATAGCGTTCGTCGGCATTGGCTTCATCGGTGGCGATGAAGGCGGAGCCGATGTAGCCCAGGTCGGCCCCCATGGCCTGGGCGGCAAGAATGGAATCGCCGGTGGCAATGGCGCCGGACAGCAACAGTGGGCCGTCAAACCACTCGCGGATTTCCTGGATCAGGGCCAGTGGGGAGAGGGTGCCGGCATGGCCGCCTGCGCCGGTGGCGACGGCGATCAGGCCATCAGCGCCTTTTTCGATGGCCTTTTTGGCAAAGAAGTTATTGATGATGTCGTGGAACACCAGGCCGCCGTAGCTGTGGATGGCTTCGTTCACATCCACCCGGGCGCCCAGTGACGTAATCACGATGGGCACCTTGTACTTCACGCACATTTCCAGATCGTGCTCCAGCCGGTTATTGGATTTGTGCACAATCTGGTTCACCGCGAACGGGGCGGCAGGGCTGTCCGGGTTGGCCTGGTTCCAGGCATCCAATTCTTCGGTAATGCGTTTGAGCCACACTTCCAGTTCTTCCGCCGGGCGGGCATTCAGGGCCGGGAAAGAGCCGACGATGCCGGCTTTGCATTGGGCAATCACCAGGTCCGGGTTGGAAACAATGAACATGGGTGATGCCACAACGGGCAGCTGCAGGCTGTTCTGCAGGGAGGCAGGTAGGGCCATGGGAACTCCTCAACTCACACGGTGAGCGCCACCGGAAAAAGGCGGGGCGCTTTCAGGGGCACAATAGTGCGATATCCCTGCGGCGATGTCAGTACCGGGAACGACAATCCGGGCGCGGATATGGACGTATTGCACAGGCCTGACAGCCCTGACCACCGCTGGACGCCGAATGCCCGGCGGCAGACGCGGGTATTCAAAACCTGAAAATCCTGGCCGCCATGCTCTTTGCGCACAAGTACCCGATGATTTCCTGAATATTCCTGAAAAGGGGAGATCGCAATAGCGACAGCCTCTCAGGCTATGGGGGGTTGCGTCAGGCATCCTGCGCCGGGCGTTTGGCAAAGTGCGGCTTATTCGCGATAAGCCTTACTTGTCCGGGTGGCCCCGGAAGGCATTCAAGAGGCGGCTGGGCAAGCCGGCCGAGCGCAGGAAGGGGCGCACATGCATCAGGGTTTCATGGATGTCGTTGACGTGATCATTGAGCAGATCCACGTGATCGGTAATGCCGTCCACGCGCACGGACAGGTCCGCCACCTGGCCGGGCAGGGCATCCATTCGTTCGATGATACGCATAATGCGGTGGGCCATGATCAGGTATTCCAGTGCGGCTCGAATCACCGCCACGATCACTAAAAACGCCAGTGGTGCAATCACCGCCGCGATGATTCCGGCCAGGGTGGAGAACCAGAAGCTCAGGCCGACGACGCTCACTACGACCACTAGCGCCCCGATAATCAGCAGCAGATAGAACAGCGGCATCAGCTGCATGGTCAGGTAGCGGTTGAAGCGCCAGTCCGCCAGGTTGGGGATGCGCGATTCGCCGGTCGGCGGCGTGCCTGGGTTGGGCGTTTGCATGTTGGCTCCTGTTGTTATTTTGGCGGCAAGCGTTGTGTTTTTAGTGTCTCTTGCCGTCGCTATGGCTGTGTATGCATGAAACGTGGTGTCCCGGTTGGACTTCGGTAACGCGTACTGAAAAACGGGTCAGGCTTCAGGAAGGCCCAGTTTGTGTTCCGCGTAACTGGCCAGGATGTCGCCAAATACGGTGACCAGCTCATCGAATCCCTGTGTCGGCTGTTGCTCCGAAAGGTGACGAACCACGGTAAAAACCCCGCCGTTGATATAAAAGTAGGCCAGCGCGGGGATATTGGGCAGGCGCAGCATGTCCGGGTGGTGCATCAGATACTGGGTGAACAGATCCATCAACGCCCGGTTGATGGGCTCCTGATAGATCACCATGTCCAAACTGAAGGCGTGACGGGCGCATTTCAGGTAAAGCTGGTTGTTCTCCTCGAGAAAATCCCGAAAGGTAAATAGAAGCTTGGCCACCGCATCGCGGATGTTCAGCCGCACCAGCTCTGGAATCAGTGGCTTGATCATCGCCACTGTGTCGTCCACGAACCGTGCACCCGCAGCCTCGAAGATGGCGTCCTTGTCCTCGAAATATTCATACAGGGAGCCCACGCCGATGCCGGCGATGTCGGCAACTTGCCGCGCCGTGGTGGCAGAAGGGCCCTGCTGGGCAATGGCAATCAGGGCGGCCTCGACGATGGCGTCGACGGTGGCTTTGGAGCGTTGTTGTTTGGGTTTGCGAGCCATGATGATTTCCGAATTGAATCCGAACAAGCATTCGATTTATTGTTACACCGAGCAATGTAACAGTAAAGCCTTGCGTTGCGATACAGGGGGCAGGCAAGGCAAACGGTGCAAGGGAGTGAGGCTCCATGTTCGCTAGTAATAACAAAATAACCCATGCCGCCTCTGCTGTGGTGACCGGGGCGGGCAGCGGCATTGGCCGTGCCTTTGCTGAAGAGCTGGCCCGGCGCAACAGCGCGGTGGTCTGTGCAGATATCAATCTGGATACCGCCCAGGAAACCGCCGACTGCATTACCCGTACAGGCGGTCGCGCCTGGGCGGTGAAGTGTGATGTCAGCGTGCAGGCCGACGTGGAAGCGCTGGCCGAGCAAGCGGAGACATTATTGCCGGAACCGGTGAATCTGGTCATTAACAATGCCGGCGTGGGGGTAGGCGGCAAGCCGGTGGGCGATATTTCCCTGGACGACTGGCACTGGACCATGGGCATCAACCTGTGGGGTGTGATCCATGGTTGTCACGTTTTTGCCCCCCGTCTGAAAGCCCAGGGGCGAGGCGGCATTATCAACGTGGCCTCCACCGCCAGTTTTGCGGCCGCTCCCTTGATGGGCCCCTACAACGTAACCAAGGCCGGGGTCCTGGCCTTGTCGGAAACCCTGGCGGCGGAAACCTCCGGCACCGGCGTTAACGTGACGGTGCTGTGCCCCACGGTGGTGAACACCAATATTTTCACTGCCGGGCGAATTGATGCCGGGGTGACGCCGCTAATGAACAAGATTGTGGAACTCACGGGCGTTTCTGCCGAGGGGGTGGCGCTGACCACGCTCAAGGCGCTGGACCGGGGGCAGTTGTATGTGCTGCCGCAACTGGACGCACGCATGATCTGGCGAGCAAAGCGTTATTTGCCCGCCACGTATACCCGTGGCGCCGGGCTGCTTAGCCGCCTGGCGTCTGCAAAAGCATAAAACGCATTCACGTTAAAACGGTTTAAACATCGTATCGCGATAACAGGAGAGCATCATGGCATCTATCGATCTTGATAAAATGCTGGCCAAAATCAAATCCACCCAGTGGGCTCTGTCAGATATCGACTGGGATGCCCCCGGCGCGGAACTGATTACTGAAGAACAGTGGCCGAAACTGAAAGATTTCATGGCCGACCTGATGTGGATTGAGCACGTGGGTGCCCGTGCGTTTGCCGCCATGGCCAAGAAAGCTCCCACTGATACTCTGCGTGAAATTTATACTTATTTTCATGCGGAAGAGCAGCGCCATGCCAATGCCGAGATGGCACTGATGAAGCGCTGGGGCATGCTTGAGGGCGATGAAATTCCCGAGCCCAACATCAACCTGCGGTTGGTGATCGAATGGCTGGACCGTTATAGCGATGAGATGCCGGTCTATGTATTGGGCACCGTGGTGCCGATGCTGGAGATCGCCCTGGATGGCGCCCTTTGCACCTTCCTGCTGGAAACAGTGAAAGATCCGGTTTGTCACCAGGCCTTTGAGAAAATCAATGACGATGAATCGCGTCACCTGGGAGTCGGTTTCAGCGTGATGGAGATGCAGGGGCGCGGCAAAACCTTTATCGGTGCCACCAAAATGCTGGCGCCGCTGCTGGACCCGCGCCTGATGCTGGGCATCGCCTCCTACGTGCCTCTGTTGAACAAGATGCGCGACAACATTATTACCATGGGGCTGCCGGAAGAGCGGCTGTATGCGGCCATGGCCAAGTTCGAAAAAATTGGTGGGCGCACGGAAGATGGCCGCCGCAATCCCTGGTTCCAGGTGATCCGTCAACATGCCAAGTTTGTGGTGGACCGCAACAATCGTGCTTACCACATGCCGGTGGATGGCATGGTCAAGCTGACCGGGCTGATCCCGCGCCGGGCTTTGCCTGCTGTACCTTCCTGGGTAAAAGAGCTGACCTACCAGCCCACCGCCTGATGTTGCCGATGACGGCTCATCAGGTGCCCGGTGTGCGTGATGAGCCTCTCATGTTTGCTGAAGAGATATTGTTATGACCACATCCTCTGCCTCCCCAAAAAAGACCGCCCGCAAAACGGCTCCCCGTAAGCGTTCTGCCTCGGCCAAGCGTACGGCGGCAAAAAAAAGCCCAGCAGTAAAGCCGGTATCGGTGTTGATCGTTGGGGCGGGTTTTGCCGGCCTGGGAATGGCCATCCGTCTCAAACAGGCCGGCATTGAAGATTTCGCGATTCTGGAACGCAGTAATGCGGTGGGGGGTACCTGGCGCGACAATCAATATCCCGGTGCGGCCTGTGATATTCCGTCCAATCTGTATTCCTATTCGTTTGCGCCCAACCCCAACTGGTCGCGCAGCTTTTCGGGCAGCGAGGAAATTCTCGGTTATATTCATCACCTGGTGGCCGAGTTCAAACTGGAATCACATATCCGTTTCCAGAAAAACGTGGAAGACCTGTCTTTCGATGAAAAGAAGGGCGTCTGGACCGCGACCACCGATAAAGGCGAAAAGTTTGCCGGCCGTGCTGCGGTGATGGCCCAGGGGCCCCTATCCAATTGTAGCTTCCCGGCGATTACGGGCATCGAAGATTTCAAGGGCCACAAGATTCACAGTGCCCGCTGGGATCACGATTACGATTTTGCGGGCAAGAAAGTGGCGGTCATCGGTACCGGCGCCAGTGGCATCCAGATCATCCCCGAGCTGGTGAAACAGGCGAAGCATTTAAAAGTGTTCCAGCGCACCCCGGGCTGGGTCATGCCGCGCCCGGATTTTGCCACGCCGCAGTGGAATAAAAAGCTGTTCGAGAAACTGCCAGCCAGCCAGCAAGCCATGCGCAACCTGCTCTACTGGACCCATGAGAGTATGGCGCTGGCCGTTATCTGGAACTCGCCGCTGACCCGCGTGGCTGAACGCGTGGCGCGTTTGCATCTGCGCCGGCAAGTGAAAGATCGCTGGCTGCGTCGTCAGCTGACGCCGGACTTCACCATCGGTTGCAAGCGGGTGCTGGTATCCAACGATTACTACCCGGCGCTGCAGAAAGATAACGCCAAGCTGATTACCTGGCCGATTGCCCGACTCAGTGAAAAAGGCATTCGTACCGTGGAAGGTATTGAGCATCAGGTGGATTGTATTGTTTTCGCTACCGGTTTCGATGTCAGCCATTCGGGCACGCCTTTTCCGGTGAAGGGTCGAAAGGGGCGCGTCCTGGGCGATGAATGGCAAGGCGGCGCTCAAGCCTATAAGAGCATTAATGTGTCGGGCTATCCGAACCTCTACATGACCTTTGGCCCCAACTCTGGCCCTGGCCATAATTCCGCGCTGGTGTATATGGAATCCCAGCTCGATTATGCCGTGAAAGGGGTGCAGAAAATTCTGCAGGAAGACCTGAAGGTGCTGGATGTGAAAGAGGATGTGCAGCGCAAGCACAACAAGACCATGCAGAAACGGTTGGCCAAAACCAACTGGAATTCCGGTTGCAAGAGCTGGTATCTCACCGAAGACGGTTTCAACGCTACCATGTACCCCGGGTTCGCCACCCAGTACGCGGCGCAGATGGCCGACTTCGAGGAGAACGATTACGAAACCGCCTGATGTGAATCAGTCTGGTTTCATCCGGTGAACGCGGCCCTGCCTGGCAGGTGCCGCGTTTTTTTATGCCAGAACAGAACAGACACAATTTCTTCACCTCCCCGTCTCTTCGTTTTCATGAACGACCTGTAAAACCCTGAAAGCAATTCGTTTGGGGAAAATAAACAGCAGGGGTTATTCAATGAAGACTTTGTATCTGGGGGCCAGCGTGGTGCTGGCGGCGGCGTTGACCGCCTGTGGTGGCGACAACAATGAGTCTGATGCCGCTGTCGATGAAGCGGTGCGCACGCCAGACAGTATCCGGTTGTCCTATGTGAGCCGTTATTCCACGGGCAGCTTTGATGCTTCCGCCGCCGAGATCCCGGCCTATGACGCGGCCAGCCAGCGCCTGTTTGTGGTGAATGCGGAACAGGGTGAGCTGGATGTACTGGACCTGAGCGATCCTGAGAATCCGGTCAAGATTGATGCGATCAGTGCCGCAGGCATTGCGGCGGGCGCCGAAGTGAATAGTGTCGCTACCAGCCATGGTCTGGTGGCCGTGGCGATTGAAGCCGATCCCAAAACGGACAACGGTTTTGTTGCCCTCTATAAGGCCAGTGATCTGACCTTGTTAGGTAGCCAGCAAGTGGGCGCCCAGCCGGACATGGTGGCGTTTACCCCGGATGGAACCCGTGTACTCACCGCCAATGAGGGCGAGCCCAGCGACGATTACCAGACGGACCCGGACGGCTCCATCAGCATTGTGGATTTCAGTGATCCGGCCAACCCGGTCGTGATCACGGCGGGCTTTGACGCTTTTGATGCCGCCACCCTGCGAGACAGGGGCGTGCGAATTTATGGTCCCAATGCCTCCGTGTCCCAAGACCTGGAGCCGGAATACATTGCCATTTCGGCGGACAGCCAGACGGCTTGGGTGACCCTGCAGGAAAACAACGCCCTGGCCAAGGTCGACATCCTCGCCGGAGAGGTCACGGATATTCTGCCGCTAGGCGAGATTGATCGTGGTGTGGTTGCCATGGATTTCAGCGATGAAGACGGGGGGGTTATCAATATCACCACCCACGCCGGCGTGATGGGCCTGTATCTGCCCGATGCCATTCATGCCTACCAGGCCAATGGCGCTACCTATCTGGTCACCGCTAACGAGGGGGACGCCCGCGCTTGGGGGGAAGACAACGAGGGTTACTGGAATGAAGATCTTAAGGTTAACAGCACCGAATGTGGTGATGCCTCTCTTGGCTTTGTAGAGGAACTCCGCGTCAAGCATCTGGTTCATGCCGATGGCTTTGAGCGTCGTTGCGGCGATGACATGCCGCCACAACTGCTGGCGCTGGCGGAAGGGGCCCTGCTGGACCCGGATGTATTTGGCTATTGCGGGGCCGCCGCCGGAGACCCAGGGGATTGCCGTGACGATGAGTTGCTGGGTCGCCTGAATATCACCTGGGTGCAGGGCTACAAGACCGACGACAATGGCAAGCCGCTGCTGTTCAACGACGCGGGCGACCAGGATGACGACGGTAACCGCCTTATGTATGACACCCTGTACAGCTATGGTGGCCGATCTTTCTCCATCTGGGGTGAGGATGGCAAGCAGGTATTCGACAGTGGTGACATGATCGAACAGTTCCTTGCCAGTGATGGTTGCTGGCTGAGCCAGAATCGGGATGTGGCCTGCCGGGATTTCTTCAATGCCGGGCATGATGAAATCAATGCCATGGATAGCCGCAGTGATGCCAAGGGGCCAGAGCCGGAAGGGCTGACCATCGGTGCCATCGGCAACAAGACTTTCCTGTTCCTGGGGCTGGAGCGCATGGGTGGCGTGTTGGTCTATGACATCACCGATCCGGCGGCACCGATCTATCAGGACTATTTCAACAGCCGCAACTACTGGGGCGGCGGTGGAGATAGTGAAGATATCGAAGACCTGATCGATGATGGCCTGATCGCGGAAAGCCAGATTGGTACCATCGCGGGCGATCTGGGGCCGGAAGGGCTGGTGTTTATTCCTGCGACGGATTCTCCCAGCGGTGAGGCGTTGCTGGTGGTGGGCCATGAAGTCAGCGGCACTACCGCTGTCTATCAGGTCGAGAGCGTGTTCAGCGAAGAATAACAAGACATCCATGTCCAGCTGGCGGCCTGCGGGCCGCCTCTCTTGTTATGCCGGCGCCGCATTACGAGTGAAAATAGGCACCGTGGTCGCGCTTGGTGAGCTTGCGCAAATCGTTGCGTTTCAGTCTTGTTGCCGGGCCTTCTGCCTGGCCTCAAAAGCGGCTAACTGTTCCGGGGACGCGGGCGTCTGGAAACGGGCTTTCCAGTCGGCGAACGGCATGCCATATACCCACTCCCGCGCGGCCTCGTAATCCAGCGCTACCTGGCGCTCTTCAGCGGCGGCCACCAACCATTTCGACAGGCAGTTACGGCAGAAATCCGCCAGGATCATCAGGTCGATATTCTGCACATCCTTGTGTTCATCCAGATGCTGAAGGAGCCGGCGAAACGCGGCGGCTTCCATCTCGGTACGGGTGCTCTGATCGATGTCGGTCATGGGGTTATCCTTGTGCTCGTCACCAGATTCGAAGCCGCTGTAAGAGTTCCCTTCCAGGGGACGAATCCGGCGTTGTTAATATTCGAAATCGTTAAGGCTGGCCTGTGTGCTGAATAGTAATGGGCCTTTTAATCGCCTGTCGGCGATGGTCGCGCTGCGCGCGATTCGTCCCCTGGAAGGGAACTCCTACAGTAACATCAGCCGTCCACATCAATACTGCGCAGGTAATCATCGTAGTTGCCGGTGAAGTCGCGAACGCCTTCGGGGGTGATTTCCAGAATGCGGGTGGCCAGCGAGCTGACGAATTCCCGGTCATGGCTGACAAAGAACAGCGTACCCGGATAATTCTCCAGCGCCAGGTTCAGCGCTTCGATGGATTCCATGTCCAGGTGGTTGGTGGGCTCATCCAGCAACAGCACATTGGGTTTGGTCAGGGTCAGCTTGCCAAACAACATGCGGCCCTGTTCGCCACCGGAAATCACCTTCACGGATTTCAGCACTTCGTCATTGGAAAACAACATGCGACCCAACGCTGCGCGCACCGCCTGTTCGCCATCGCTGGTCCACTGGGCCATCCAGTCGAACAGGATCATGTCCTGTTCAAAGTCGTGGCTGTGATCCTGGGCGAAGTAACCCAGCTCGGCGGCTTCTGCCCATTTCACCGTGCCATTGTCGGCAGCCAGATCACCGGCCAGGCAGCGTAACAGGGTGGTTTTGCCAATGCCGTTGGGTCCGATAATGGCGACCCGTTCGCCAGCTTCTACTTGCAGGCTCAGGTCCTGGAACAGAGTCAGATCATCGTAATGCTTGCCCAGCCCTTCCAGTGTCACCGCCTGGCGGTGCAGTTTCTTGGTCTGCTCAAAACGAATATAAGGGCTGATCCGGCTGGAGGGTTTCACCTCTTCCAGCTGGATTTTGTCGATCTGCTTTGCCCGGCTGGTGGCCTGTTTGGCCTTGGAGGCGTTGGCCGAGAAGCGGCTGACAAAGCTCTGCAGGTCAGCGATTTCCTTTTTCTTCTTGGCGTTGTCCGCATACAGACGGTCACGGGCGGCGGTGGCGGCGGTCATGTACTCGTCGTAGTTGCCCGGGAACAGGCGCAGCTCACCGTAATCCAGATCCGCCATGTGGGTGCACACGCTGTTCAGGAAGTGCCGGTCGTGGGAAATGATAATCATGGTGCTGGAGCGGGCCACCAGAATATCTTCCAGCCAGCGGATGGTGTGGATATCCAGATGGTTGGTGGGCTCATCCAGTAGCAAGACGTCCGGATCGGAGAACAGGGCCTGGGCAAGCAGTACGCGCAATTTCCAGCCCGGCGCCACGGCGGTCATGGGGCCGGCGTGTTGTTCTTCGGGAATGCCCAGCCCCAGCAGCAGGTCACCGGCCCGGGCTTCGGCGGTGTAGCCGTCCATCTCCGCGAATTGCATTTCCAGTTCGGCCACGCGCATGCCGTCTTCTTCGCTCATTTCCGGCAGGCTGTAAATCCGGTCGCGCTCGGCTTTTACCGCTGCCAGTTCGCTGTGCCCCATGATCACGGTGTCCAGCACCGTGTGTTCCTCGAAGGCGAACTGGTCCTGGCGCAGTTTGCCAAGGCGATCATTGGGGTCCAGCATCACCTGACCATTGCTGGGCTGCAGTTCGCCACCGAGGATTTTCATAAAGGTGGATTTGCCGCAGCCGTTGGCGCCGATCAGGCCGTAGCGGTTGCCGTTACCGAATTTGACGGAGACGTTTTCAAACAGCGGCTTGGCGCCAAACTGCATGGTGATGTTCGCGGTAGAAATCAAGAGACTGTCCTGTAACGAGAGGGCGGCCGGGGCGCGCCATCGCCGGCTGCGGGGGTTGTCGGCAGGCGGCGGGAAGAAAGAGGCGGCATTGTACCGGCTTGCCGGGCAAAAGGCAGTCCCGCCCGGCGGTCAGTATGGGGTTGAAAAAATGAGCAAAAAGGCGCGTATTAGGCGGACACGTCAGGAAAGCGAGGGGACCATGAGAAGAAAACCCACCCTGATAGGGATAATAGCTGCCGGGCTACTGGGACTCTTTGTGGCGGGCTGCAGTGATGACAGCGGCCATGAGTATCTGGAACAGCAGGTTCGCCAAGCCTTGCAGGATAACAATCTGAGCGTTTGGCAGGTGGAGTCGCTGGCGGTGACCGACCGCCAGAAAGAGGGCAACAAAGGGCATGTGGTTACCTCCTACCAGTTCGAGGTTGGGCTGGTACTGCAGGAGGACCTGCAACTGGTGCGCTATGCCGATGCGGATGCCCGGGAGCTGGTGGTGACGGCAGGGCCCGGGGCTGGGGAGTCGGTTGTGTTGCCGGGTATGGCGCGGGTCGAGGGGGAGCAAACCGAGCCGCTTGACGAGGAGGCGCCGCCGCGGGCACGGATCAGCCTGCCTCTTACGGATCTTCCTGCAGGGCTGCCGGCCTCCCTGTTACGGGAGCGCTTTGCTGACTGGCAGCAGATTGCGGTGGGGAGCGATGCGTACCAATCCATGCTGGATCGGCTGCGGCGGGCGCTGCTGGAGGAGCAGCGTGCGTTAAGCGACGCCTCTGACCAGCTACGCCGGGCGCGCCAGCAGCTGGAGACCCAGGATCAAGAGTTGCAGGCGCTGGAGGGTGGCGCGGGGCAATCCAGCGAGATGGGGGAAACCATGGAGCGTGCCAGTGAGAGCATCCTGGCGTTGATGGCGCGGGTAGAGCAGTTGCAGGTGGAGCAGTACACCCGGGAGGAAACCGTCAAGAAGCTGCGGGCGGATCTGGATCACCTGCAGGGCAGTTGAGGTAGCCGCTTTCGTCTGGAGCAAGGGTTCGATTTGTGGGGCGCCATGGGTATTATGGCAGCCCCTTCCCTGTATCGGATCCGGTCATGTTTGAACAAACCGTCACTCCCCGCTTTTATGAAACCGACGCCTTCGGCCACGTGAACAACACGGTTGTTACGGGTTGGTTCGAAACGGGCCGGGCGCCACTGTTTCAGCTTTTCGGTGGCGGCCGCAATCCGGCCTCGCTGCCGTTGATTCTTGCCCGTGTCGAAGTCGATTTCGTTGCCCAGATTTACTACGGCAGTGATGTGACCCTGCGTACCGGTATTGAACGCATTGGCAACAGCTCCTTTGTGGTTACCCAGCAGGCCTGGCAGAACGGTGCCCTGGTGGCTCGCGGGCGGGCGGTTCAGGTGTATTTTGATCATGAAAAGCAGGCGTCGGCACCGGTTCCGGATGCGTTTCGTGAGGAACTGGCGCGCCATGAAGGCGTGCTCCCGGAGTAATGCTTTCCTGTGGTGCTGATAGCCTGGCGGCCATGGCGTCTTGACGTGATGCCGCTACACTAACGGGCATAGTAGCCTGGGGGCGAGTCGAGCTCCCCCTCTATCAGAATGGCAACCAAGTGAGATCACTTCATGGCCTATCAGGGACAAGAAAACTTTGACCATCAGCAACCCGATAAAATCGGTGTGCTGATCACCAATCTGGGCACCCCGGATGCGCCAGAAGCCGGCGCTCTGCGTCGTTACCTGCGCGAGTTCTTGTCCGATACCCGGGTGGTGGAAATTCCCCGGGTTATCTGGTTCTTCATTCTTAACATGGTGATCCTGGTGATTCGCCCGCGTCGCTCCGCCCAGGCGTATAAAGGTGTATGGACGGAAAGGGGCTCGCCGCTGCTGGTGCACAGCCAGGACCAGGCGGATGGCATCCGGGCGCGTCTGCAGCAGAAATACGGTGACGGTGTGGTGGTGCGTCTTGCCATGCGTTATGGTAATCCATCCATCGCCAGTCAGCTGCAGGCCATGCAAGACGATGGTGTGCGCCAGTTGTTGGTGCTGCCCCTGTACCCGCAGTACTCGGCGTCCACCAACGCCTCAACCTTCGATGCGGTGGCACGGGATTTCATGCAGCGGCGCTGGTTGCCGGACCTGCGTTTTATCAGCCATTACCCGGATTACCCGCCTTATATTCAGGCCATGGCCGGCCACATTGCGGCCTACCGGAAGCAGCATGGCGCCGCAGACAAATTGGTCTTCAGTTATCACGGTGTGCCCAAACGCTTCCTGTTGAAGGGAGATCCGTACTTTTGCGAATGCCACAAAACCTCACGGCTGCTGGCCGAGGCACTGGGGCTTGCCGATGATCAATGGATGACGACGTTCCAGTCCCGTTTCGGGCGGGAAGAATGGCTGCAGCCTTACACCGATGCCACCCTGAAATCCCTGCCCGGGCAGGGCGTGAAATCCGTGCAGGTTTTTTGCCCCGGCTTTTCTGCGGACTGCCTGGAAACGGTAGAGGAAATCGATGAGGAGAACCGGGGCTACTTCGAGGCGGCCGGTGGCGAGTCTTTTGCCTATATCTCTGCCATGAATGCCGAGCCGGCGCACCTGGATGCCCTGACTCAGCTTATCGAAGATAATCTTCAGGGCTGGGAGCTGTTGGAAAATGACGCCGTGGGCCTGAGAGAGCGACAGCAGCGAGCCCGCCAACAGGGCGCGGACCGTTAGGGAACCTTGAATAACTCCTTGCGTACTCAGTCTTTCAGGCTGGCTCCCTCGCTCATATCGCCCTTCCTTGCCTCAAACGCCCGCCTATGCGGGCGTTTTGCTGTCAGTCCCCCATTTGGGGGATGCGCGGATAGCGCTGCCTGATTACTCTGAACCTCAAGAGATAGGGAGGAACCGGGGTGTCGCGGGACAAGGATCTGGCAGAGATTATGGACGCGATTTATTTCGCGGCGCATCAAAGAGATGGATGGCAGGATTGCCTGGACCGGATCAGTGTATTGAGCGGTGGGCAATCCGCTCAACTGTTGATGCTGAATAGGGAGAACGACCAGCGACTGGGCGGTTATCAGAGTAGCCGCGCCCTTGTAAAGTCCGACAGCCGTGGCGCGTCCGCGCTCACCCTGTGTGATGTTCGGCATGATACGGACGATGCACTATTGGTGCTGACTGTGCAGCGTCCAGCAGAGCAGGGCGAGTTTGGGGCTGCTGTAAAGGAATTGATTGAAGGGCTAATGCCGCACATTGCCAGAGCCCTTCGTCAGGAGGAAGCCGCCAGACTATTGGATGATCGTCAGATTGCGGTCTACCGGCAAAGACAGGGAGCCATGTTGCTTCTGGACGGTCAGCAGAACGTGGTTTTCGTGTCTGCGGAAGCAGAGAAGCAGTTGATGAGAGCAGCCTCGGTGAGGCTCGAAGAGAATCGCCTGAGACTGTCCTTTCGACAGTCTCAGGTGCAGCTGGATGCGCTCATGCAGGAGTGCCTAACGCGCAAATACACCGGGATGGTGAACATTGGCGATGCAGGGAAGGAGTCTATGCGATTGCTGGTCAGTACGGTGCAGCCTCGCGATGAAGCGTTGTTCCTGTCGCATGGTTTGCTGGCGGTCTTTATCGTCGCAGAGCCGAGCGAAGAAAATAGTGAAGAAGAGTTGATCGGACAGTGTCTGGGATTGACCGAGTCGGAGTCGCGGATTGCCAATGGAATTGCGCGCGGTCAAAAGCCGGGGCAAATCGCGGATCAACTGAACCTTTCTGTGCACACCGTCCGCCATCACATCAAAAATATCTACCGTAAGACCGGGGCGCATTCCCAGTCACAACTGACCGCGCTGGTGCTGAATTTGCCGGTATAAGACATGAGCTTGGGACGATAATCTTTGTGGTATTGTTTGAGCAGGGGGAAGAAAGAGGCGGGTTATGTTTGTTGGCAAAGGGCTGAATGCTTTACTGGACGCCCTCTACTACGCACCTTACGAAAAATCCGGCTGGCAGGAGTTCCTGAACCGGATGGTGAGCCTGTCTGGCAGTCGTTCGGCGCGTATCCTGGTGATGAACAAGGATGCCGACCAAGTGTTCAACGGCGTGCAGGTTAACACCGATGCCAGTGCTCACAAGGCGTTTGTAGAGCACTATGTGAACCTTTGCCCCTGGCGACCCGGATTGGCTTCGCTGCCGCCGGGTAAATTTTATTCCTCATTTCTGGATGGTATCTGCGATCAGAAAACGTTCTACCGGTCCGAGTTCTTCAATGATTGGGCCCGTGGTTTGGATATTCACCATGGTGCCAGCGGAACGGTTTGGCAGCACGAAGGCCAGACCATACAGATGTTTATGCAGCGTACCGGCGGGCAGGGCCATTTTACCCGTAACGAGACCAATGCCTTTAATGCACTAACGCCACATATTCGCCGCGCTCTTCGGCTTGAAGCAATTATCCACCAGCGTAAACAACAGCAGGATTATCTGGAGCAACAAGGCCGGTTCGGTGCCATGTTGTTGCTGAATGTTCGCAAAGAGGTGGTGTACGCCTCCGAGTCTGCCTGGGAAATGCTGCGTGCAGAACCCTCTCTTCGCATGCATACCAGAAAACTGCGTCTAAAGAACAAGGCCGCACAAGATCTACTGGATAGACTGCTCGCCGCTTCCTTCGATGGCAGCAATGTCCATGCCCCGGTAACTGGCGGTGTCGTCCCGGTATGGCGTTGCGGGCGCACGCCCTTGCTCATGCAGGTAATTCCCCTGCACCCGGATGCAGACAGTAGCCTGATGCCGGTCCCCGCGCACGTTGCTATCTATCTGGTGGATGGCGAACAGCAGTCGCAGATGGATCTTGGCAAGCTCGCCTCCTTGCTGGATCTCACCCCGGCGGAAGCGCGTGTTGCGGCCCTGGTTGCGCAGGGCGAAAAGCCGGCGGATATTGCCGCCAGTGGCAATGTTTCTCTCCACACGGTGCGTAGCCAGATTAAAAGCATTTTTATCAAAACCGAAGTCACCAGCCAGGCCCAGCTCACCAAACTGGTCAGAGCCCTTCCTGTCCAACAGCAGGTTACTCAGCCCCGCGTTCCTTTCCTGCTTTCCAGTGCGGGTTAGTTTTCATTCAGGTTTATTTCAAACGCTTTGTATTTTCTGGTCTGAACGGTAAGTGATTACCCATCCCCAATATTGGGGATGTGTGCATCGTTTGTCCCCGTTAGCCTGCTTCTTTGTGATGAATTGAGAAAGAAAGGGTTTCATCGAATACATGCGAAAGGGGGCGACATCATGAATAGAGTGCAAGCGGTCAGGCAGATTCTGGCCATGGGGCTGGCTTTGGTTATTACGGCCTGTGGTGGCGGAGGGGGCGGCGGCGATGGCAGCAGCTCGGCCGCCGCAAAGAGTGCGGGGAGTGGCAAAATTCAGGGGCCGATAACCGGCCTGCGTTATGTCACCAGCTCTGGCATTCAAGGTGAAGTGGATGCTGGCGGAGGCTATCAGTACAAACAGGGCGATAGCGTCGATTTTTTTGTGGGTGACACCCTGCTGGCTACCGTGACGGGCACAGGCTATACCCCGCTGAGTCATCTGATTCCAGATGCCTTCTCTCCGGAAGGCACTCTCAAGATCCAATATCTGGTCAGCATTGATGTCGATGGCAATCTGGATAACGGTATCCAGCTGGACAGTTCAGTGAATGAGGTGGCGACCAATGCCTTCCTGGACTGGTCCAATGAGATCGACGTGCAAGGCTTGCTGGCTGATACAGCGGGTGAAGGGGAAATGCTGACCGAGGCAGAGGTTGCCAGAGTGGATTTCCAGAAAATGGAGATTCTTACCTCCCAAGGCAGTCGCGTCACCGATATTGCCCCAGGGAACTTCAATGCCATAGAAATTATCAATTACGGTTACTTTGAAGGCTGCGCAGCGGGCTTTTCCGATGCTGACCTGAGTGTCACCAGCACAGATCCCCTCAACGTGACCCTGTCCCTCAATAATGGCGACAGCTTCCTTATCGACAGCAGTGCCTATGCCATAGGTTCGCAAGACCCCGAATTTACGAAGCCTGCGGATGTACTGCATGAAAACGGTCAGGCTTACCTGATCTCAAGCGTAAGGCTGGCCAACGGTATTACCGGACTGGGTTTGCGGACTGGGGATTATGGCCGAGGAAAAATTGTGGAATCCAATGATGGCCTGGTTGCCAGCCCTGCCAGCATGATCGAGGTCTCCGATGCGCAGGGCTGTACCTTCCGGTTGCTGTTCAATACCAAGGGAGCGAGCAGTAAAGGGCTGTATGCCTTTCAATTCGGATTGGCGACGCGCGGCCCAGGCTCCACAGAGCTGGCCGTTTGTGGCGAGAACAGTTCATCGGACAATCAGCTATATATGCCCATTGGCAATTACACCCTGTCGGCGTTTGGTGGGGATGTGACGGTAGAAGGAACTTATCGCAATAATGTTACCGGCGTGGAAACCAGCGAAACCTTTGATTGCAGCGAACAAATCCCGGAACGTGTCGTCAAGGGGAATCCTTTCGATTATTGCCTGGTCGGCTTCGACAATATTGCCAGCTGCCAGGACAAGCGCCAGGCACAGGAGGCGGGCATTCCGTTGGATTATGCTGAGGTCATGGTCTCCGTGGGAGGAGAGCAGGTCTTCAAATATGTTGAGGGAAGTGAGGCAATCCTGGATACCGGCGGGGGGGATTACCCTGCGCATATTATTGTTGATGGATCCTGTACAGAAGCCACCCTTCCTACAGAGGCGGCAAGGCAGGAGCTATTGGCTATGGAAGATTCTTTCGGCTACTCCTACCGTTCCGGTGAGTGCCCTGCAAAATCCAGTTATCCCTACTCCTGCGCCGTAGAGGTTGACAAAACCTACTTCTACTACACCCAGGATTATCTGGATTTGATCGGTGGTGAAGCGTTTCTCCCTTGTGGTGATGGTGATACGTCATCAGGCGATTATGGGTCGGGTGATGGATCTGGTGATGTGGGGATAGATGAAGACAGCATCGTGCCGGTGCCATCCTCCGGCGGTGAGGTCTCAGGCTATATTTTTGACAGTACCTGGGAGAGTAATCGCTTTTCCTTTTCACCGTCAGCGAGCGGCTTTTTTTGCGGTTATGCAAGTGCTGGCGAGATTGACGTGCAGGCATGGCTCTGCGACGACGAAAGTTGCATGGGGGCAAGCGGAGGGTGGGATGGCGATCCTTTCAGTGAGCAACTGGAAAGCAGCAAAACCTACTATATGTATATTGATACAGAGGTAGACCTTGCCGATAACTTTGATCCTATTCCGGTCACGCTTTCAATCATGGAGGAGCCAGGGTCAGGTTGTCCTGAGGAATAAGATTTGGCAGGGAAACTGACAGTTTCCCAATAGCCGGAAAGAGGCTTCGGGGTAAAGACTCTGCGCAGAACGGCCAGAGACTGCCCCCGAAGGGGTCGTACAGAGAATTACCAGGAAGAGGCGTATTCGACTTCCTTGAATGTATCCCGCCTAATCCCGGACCTGGTCCGGGATCTCCTGCCGTTAGAGGCAATGTTTCCCGTGGGCCGAGTTTTCGTAGTCAGATCAAGGGTATATCGATCAAGGCCCTGATCAGTCAAGCCTGCGCACCTCACGGATTAGGGCTTTTCTTGCTCTCAAGCGTAGGTTGGTTCCCTTTTTTTCTCCCATGCAATGATGCAAGAAGTGGTTTCCCGGTGAGCAAATGCTTATCCCCCATTTGGGGGATGTGGATTTTTTTCAGTATGGCTACTTTTCTTTGAGTGAATGAATGGCAGTGCGACAGGCGCTGCCGTTGGTGAAACTCGAATGAGGGTAGGGGAAATGACGACAAAGAGCCGGTTTATACGAAGCGCGTTGGCAATTGGTGTGGCGGCGGCGTTGTCCGCCTGTGGCGGTGGTGGAAGCAGCAGTGCGCCCGCCGACAATGGTGGGAACAACTCCGGGATGAAAATGTCCGGGGCCGCCGTGAAGGGGCCGTTGGCCAATGCACCCGTCACGGCTTATCGCATTGATTTGGCTGCGGAAAATTTGCAGGGTGCGAGTGTCGGAGAAACGCGCACTAATCAGCAGGCAGCCATTGAAAGCCTGACATTGAAGCCAGTAGAGGGGCCTTTCCTGCTGGTGATTACCGTCGACGGAGAAACCACGGACTTGTCCACCGATGACGGCAGTGCCGCCATGCAGACGCTGAAAACCATTGTGACCCAGTCGCAATTGAGTGGAAATCAGCCGGTTTATGCGACGCCGATGACCACAATGGTGGTAGAGCTGTTGAGCAATAAAGCGCTCACAACAGAAAACTTCGATAGCGAGCTTGCTGCGGCGCAGGCGCAAGTCGCTACCACGCTGGGGTTTGGTATCGATCCAGCCCTGAATCTGTTTGAAACACCGCCTCTCTATGTGGAAGGCATGGAGGAGGCGGATTTCTCCTCCGTCGTGAAATATCGCATGGCGAATGAAGCGCTGGTTGCCGTAGCTACCGGGATCGGGGGTAGAACAAGTACGCCGGCGTCCTCCGATGAGGTTATCGCCATGCTGGCAGAAGACGCCAGCGATGGAATTGTAGACGGGGAAGTTGATGGCGCCCCTATCTCCGGGTTTTCCGGTACCAATGTGGTAGATGATCTGAGCCAGGACCTGAGCGTGGTTAAGGTGCCGGGCACCGATACTCTTATCAGTGACATGGAAGATTTGCTGGCATCAGAAACAGAACAAACCGGAGTCGAGGTGGATCCCCCCGAGGATCTGGATGAAACCGTGGAAAACCCAGATCTGGAAGCGGATAGCGACCTGGATGGCCACCTTGACAGCGCAGACAACTGTCCTGGCATCGCCAACCCGAACCAGGAGGATGAGGATGCCGATGGTACAGGGGATGCCTGTGACCAGGACATGGACAACGATGAAATCCTGGATCATGAAGACAACTGCCCGGAAACGCCGAATTTTAACCAGGCGGATGGCGATAATGATGGTATCGGCGATGCCTGTGATCTGGATGCGGATAACGATGAGATCATCGACGCCGAAGATAATTGCCCGGCAATCCCCAATGCCAGCCAGCTGGATACCGACAGCGATGGCCAGGGTGATGTGTGTGACAGCGACGATGATGGGGACGGCGTTGCCGACACTTCTGACAACTGCCGCCTGACCCCCAATACCAGTCAGACCGATGCTAACAGCAATGGCATTGGTGATGCCTGTGAAGAGGATACGGATGAGGACGGCGTGATTGATGATCTGGATAACGCCCCTCTTATCCCTAATCCTGGCCAGGAAGATTTTGACAATGATGGCGTAGGGGACGTGGCCGATGATGATATCGATGGTGACGGCCTGCCCAACGGCCAGGACCCGAATGATTTTGACCCTGACTCGGATGATGACGGGATTGAGGACGGCATTGATCCAGAGCCGACCAACTCTGTGACAACGCTGGATTTGACGATCACGGAAACCGTCGCCAGTTATCAACCCGGTGCGCTGATTGAGGCCAACAACCCTCCGTACAATGACAGTATGCGCTGCACGATTGGTGATCTGGTCGTCGGTGATAGCTCAAGTTTCTCGGAAACCTGGAAGCTGAAGGCTGACCTGGACCAGTTTACGCTGGAAGGAACCGATGAAGATGGCAGCTACAGTGATTCTGGCTCTTATGACAAAGATACCCGAATCCTCTCTCTGTCAGAGGTTGGTGATGTGGTTTGGGAAAACGAAGGCTGTGATGCAGACGGGCAGCAACGCTGTTATTACTTCTATACACAGGAATCCTATAACTGGGAAGCCACCTATCACCCGGGTGAGTCACCGAAGATAACGGGAACGATCACGGGAACGGAAACCTGGACATGGAATAACGACAGCCAGAAATCCGTGTGTCATTTCACCCTGAACTTTACGGCAGACTAAGCAAACCAATAACCCACCGTCATCCCGGGCTCGCCCCGGGATCTCCTTCCGTTGGCAGAGTGTTTGAAAAGGCTACGATGCTTTGAGGGAGACTCCGGGGCACAAGTGAAGCGCAGAGCAGACGACGTCTGGCCCCGAAGGGGTGAGCGTAGCGAATAACTCCGGAGTGACGGTGGCTTGCTATGTCGCGGTGCTCTTACCGTCACGCCGAGGTTATTTTCTGCGCCTCTCCCCCCCTTTCTCGGTACAGTCTGTACAACGCCAGATGCCCCCTTCCCGCACGCCTTTTCTGCTCTCCAGCGCGGGCTGATTCTCCTTTTCCTATCAGCCCCCGCCTGAATACCAAGGGGTTAACAGTTAGTTGCTGCTCATCCCCAATTTGGGGGATGCGCGCCGGGGACGCCAGTGGTCTTCTAGTGTCCTCGAAGAGTTTTATTCGCACTGGAGGGAACATGAAAACATTCAAGTATGGATCATTGGCGCTGGCGGTAATGCTCACTGCCTGTGGGGGCGGGGGCTCCTCGTCCGGTGGTGGTAAGGCGCCAGAGCCTTCCGCAAAGACGGAGACAGGGGTATTCACCGATAGCGCGGTCGCGGGTATCAGCTATCAGACGTCCCCAGGGAACAAGAGTGGAACGACCACGGCTCTGGGGGAATACAATTATGTTGAGGGTGATACCGTCATCTTTAGCATTGGCGATACCGAACTGCCAGCCGTAACGGCAACCGGGCGTGTCACGCCGGCGGATATGGCCGACGGTAACGATGCGGATGTGGTAACCAATGTACTGCGGTTGCTGCAGACCCTGGATGATGACGGCAATCCTGACAACGGCATCACCATTAGTCAGCAAACGCTTGATAGCTTTGTTGGCAAGGATGTAGAGGTGAATCAGCCTGCCGGCGCTTTTGAAACCGAGGCGCAAACGGCGATCGGTGAAACCCTGGTAACAGAAGAAGAGGCCGAAGCGCATTTCGCCGCCTCTCAGCAGGCCGATCTACGCGGCAGTTGGCTGTTTGTAGACGACTATGGCCGCAATGTATTGAGTTTCCTGGATTATGATCGCTACATCATTGCTCATTCAAATGCTGATGATGGTGATCAAGAGGCTGCAACTGCCGAATGGGGAACCTATACCTGGGATCCCGTATCTGGCGACTTAACCCTGACGGTGTCCGGTGAATCCGATAATAGTGGTGGGTTGTCTGATCTGTCAGGTGAAACCGTGACATTACAGTTGGCCGATAGTGAGTTTGTTCTTACTGTCACGGAAGAGCTGTCGGATGATCAATTCGTAGACAATACGGTGACGTTTACGGCGATTGAAAGTTCGACAAATCCGCTTGTCGGTGCCTGGTATCTGGCAGAAGAGGGCGGCGCTTTCAATGTGCTGACGATTCTGGACGATTCCAACTACACCATAGCGCACAATGCCAATGAGGAATCCTATGAGGGCGCCTCTCCGATAGAGGTGTCTTCCGAGTGGGGAACCTATTCGACTAGCGGTGGCGCTTTCACTATCTCCAGTGTTGAGGCTGAAACGGACGGGCCGGGGGGGCTGTATGATGCAGATTCTCCTAATGCGCTTGAGTCCTATGAACAGCAACCGTGGGGCGACCTGGCCTTTACTCATGTTGACGACGGCAGCTTTAGTTTCAGCCGTATCGGCCGTTTCGCTGTGGAGCTGGAAGACCTGGCCGGGAATGCCAGTACTGTTATCGTCGAGCGTGAAGAAGATGGCTTCTTCGAAGGGATGGAGATTGATTTCAGCATTGACCTGGTTGGCGAAAATGACAAGGCCAATATTTATCTCAACGAAGATGGCACGGGCACGATGACCTTCGTGGACGATGGAGAATCAAACCCGATTAATGCACCTTGGGAAGCCACGACAAGCGGCACCCTGAGGTTCACTGAAGGCACTCCGGGTAATACCGGCAGTTGGACGCTTGCGCCGATCAAGAACAGTGGCTCGGATGCTGTGATTGTCGATTTCCGTCATATTGCTGGCTCTACCGAGAGCTTGCTCGGGTTCTTTGTCAGCGATGAGGCCAACCCTGTTGGCGAAGGTGAGGTTCTTCCTCAATAACACCTCGTTTGTATCCAGGTAAGAGGGGGGCGTGCCCCCACTGCTGTCCCACAGTTGGCAGCCTCATAAAGCGAACCTCATTTGAGGTTCGCTTTTTTTGTGCCTGTCAGGCTCAGGATGAAGGATGTCTTTCAGG
>NZ_NVWY01000039.1 GCF_002733835.1 Alcanivorax sp. | reverse complement strand
TCACGATTCTCGCGACTCCACCAGCCTCAACGAAAAGGTGGGCGATTATCTGGGCGCCCGCCTGGCCCCTGGCGCCACCGGCACCGACACCGGCGGCTCCATCCGCCAACCGGCGGGGCTGAACAACATCACCGGCCTCAAGCCCACCTACGGTCGCGTCTCCCGCTGGGGCATGATTGCCTTTGCATCCAGCCTGGATCAGGCCGGCCCCATGGCACAGAGCGCCGAAGACTGTGCGCTGATGCTGCAGGCCATGGCCGGTCACGATTCTCGCGACTCCACCAGCCTCAACGAAAAGGTGGGCGATTATCTGGGCGCC
This sequence comes from Alcanivorax sp., assembly GCF_002733835.1. Taxonomy (GTDB): domain Bacteria; phylum Pseudomonadota; class Gammaproteobacteria; order Pseudomonadales; family Alcanivoracaceae; genus Alcanivorax. The sequence goes on along the minus strand of NZ_NVWY01000039.1, from coordinate 47,008 downwards.
CTGAAAGACGATATCAGCGGCCTGACCATCGGCATCCCGGAAGAATTTTTCCCGAACACCCTGGATGGCGCCATCGCCGATAACAGCCGTGACGCCATTCGCGAGCTGGAAAAACTCGGCGCCAAGGTGGTGTCCGTGTCCCTGCCCAGCATCAAGCTGTCGGTGCCGGCCTACTATGTGATTGCCCCGGCAGAAGCCAGCGCCAACCTCAGCCGCTTTGACGGCGTGCGTTTCGGCCATCGCTGTGACGACCCGAAAGATTTGGAAGACCTGTACAAACGCTCCCGCTCCGAAGGGTTTGGCGACGAAGTAAAACGCCGCATCCTGGTCGGCGCCTACGCCTTGTCCGCCGGTTACTACGACGCCTACTACCGCCGCGCCCAGCAAGTCCGTCGCCTGATCCGCGACGACTTCGCCCGCGCCTTTGAAAAAGTGGACGTGCTGATGGGCCCCACGGCGCCGGAAACCGCCTTCAAACTCGGCGCCAAAAAGGACGATCCGGTCAGCATGTATATGGCCGACGTCTTCACCATTGGCGTCAACCTGGCCGGCCTGCCGGCGCTGTCCATGCCCACCGGTTTTATCAATGGCCTGCCCACTGGCACCCAGATCATCGGCAATTATTTCCGTGAAGGGCAGATTCTCAACGTGGCCCACAAATATCAGCAGGCCACTGACTGGCACAAGCAAGCGCCAGCGTTTGGAGGTGCACAATGAGTTGGGAAGTGGTTATCGGTCTGGAAGTGCACGTCCAGCTCAACACCGCCAGCAAACTGTTCTCCGGCAGCAAGCTGTCCACCGGCGCAGCACCGAACACCCAGGCCTCACTGGTTGATTTGGGCCTGCCTGGCACCCTGCCGGTGGTCAACCGGGAAGCGGTGCGCAAGGCGGCCCTGTTTGGCCTGGCCATCAATGCCGACATTTGCCGCCACAGTATTTTTGAACGGAAAAATTATTTTTACCCGGACCTGCCCAAGGGCTATCAAACCACGCAGCTGGCCGAGCCGGTTGTCGGTGCAGGCACCGTTGAGATCCAACTTGAAAACGGTGAGAAAAAAATTGTTCGCATCCATCATGCGCACCTGGAAGAAGATGCCGGGAAGTCTTTACACGAGGACTTCCATGGCATGACCGGCATCGACCTGAACCGGGCCGGCACGCCGCTGATTGAAATCGTCAGCGAGCCCGATATGGCAAACGCCGAAGAAGCCGTGGCCTTTGCCCGCAAGTTGCACGCCATCGTCACCTCCATCGGCATCTGCGATGGCGACATGTCCCAGGGCAACATGCGCTTCGATGTGAACATTTCCGTTCGCAAACCCGGCGAGCCACTGGGCACCCGCACCGAAACCAAAAACCTCAACTCTTTCCGCTTCATGGAAAAGGCCATCGCGCTGGAAGTAGAACGGCAGATTGACGTTCTGGAAGATGGCGGCGAAATCGTTCAGGAAACCCGCCTGTACAATGGCGACACGCACACCGCCCGCTCCATGCGCAGCAAGGAAGACGCCAACGACTACCGTTACTTCCCCTGCCCGGACCTGTTGCCCGTCGCAATTACCGATGCCGACATCGAAGAACTGAAAGCGGCCATGCCCGAGTTGCCGGATTCTCGCAAGGCACGCTTCATCAACGACTATCAGCTGTCAGAGTACGATGCAGACCTGCTGTCCGGCTCCATCGCCACTGCCGCGTTCTTCGAAGCAGCCGCCAAAGCCGGCGGTGACGCCAAGCTGGCCGCCAACTGGGTCATGGGTGAACTGGCCGCCAAACTGAACGCCGAAGAAAAAGATATTGCCGACAGCCCGGTTAGTGCGGAACAGCTGGGCCAGCTGATTGCCCGCCTGAAAGACGGCACCATCAGTTCGAAAATTGCCAAACAGGTATTCGAAGCCTGCTGGGCCGGCGAAGGAAACCCGGACGACATCATTGAAGCCAAGGGCCTCAAACAGATGAGCGACACCGGCGAACTGGAAAAAATTGTCGATGACATCATCGCCAACAACGCCGCCCAGGTGGACGATTACCGCAACTCTGATGACGCCAAGAAAAAGAAAAAAATCGGTTTCTTTGTCGGCCAGGCCATGAAGGCCACACAGGGCAAAGCCAACCCGCAACAACTCAACCAGTTGCTCAGGGAAAAGCTAGGGTAAATGATGATGGGTCGGACGTCTGAAGTCGGACGTCTGACGCCTGAAAAACAATCCGTACGGCAGCAATGCGTTCACTGCAAACCCTGCCGCGCCGGGTTTTGACTTTGCGTCCGACGTCAGACTTCCGACGTGCGGCCCCTAACAGGATCCAACCATGACCACGCAAACCTTCCAGAACCGCGTCACCCTGGAAAAGAAAAATGCCATCGCCTACGTCACCCTGAGCCGGGCCGATAAATATAACGGCCTGGATTTCCCGATGATGGAAGGGCTGGTGGAAACCGCCCGCCTGATTCGCAAGGACCGTGAATTACGCGCCGTCATTCTTCAGGGCGACGGCAAGGCGTTCTGTGCCGGGCTGGATTTCGGCACCGTCATGAAGCAGCCGGTAAAACTGCTGCGCAGCTTCACCAAATACGGCATCAAGAAAACCAACCTTTTTCAGGAAGTGTGCTGGTGCTGGCGCGAACTGCCCATCCCGGTGATCGCCGTGCTGCACGGCTATTGCTACGGCGGCGGCATGCAGATTGCGCTGGCAGCGGATTTTCGCATCACCACACCGGACTGCGAAATGTCCATCATGGAAATCAAGTGGGGCATGATTCCCGACATGACAGGCACCGTGACCCTGCGTGAACTGGTGCCCATGGACGTGGCCAAGGAACTGACCATGACCGGGCGATTGTTCAACGGTGACGAAGCCAAAACCATGAACCTGGTCACCCGCGTGGCGACCAACCCCCTGGAAGAAGCTGAAAAACTGGCACAGGCGATCAAGACCCGCTCACCGGATGCCATCAGCGCCAGCAAGGCCCTGTTCCAGCAAAGCTGGAACGTACCGGAAGCCCAGGCTTTCGACGTGGAAAGCAAACTGCAATTCAAAATGCTGCGCAGCAAAAACCAGCGCCGCGCCATGCAGGCCAACATGAAAAAAGAAGCGCCAACATTCGGGCCTCGCGAACGGGATTACTGAACCGATTCGCACACACCGGGGCGCCTTGCCCCGGTGCCTTTCCCTCCTCATCAATCTGCCAAGCGAGCCCTGTTTCCTCTCGGGATCTTGCGGCATACTCAATGCAGAAACCGACCATTATTGAGGCAGCGCATGATTTCTGTAGCCGAAGCCAGCGGCGGCTTTTCCGCCCTGACCCGCCTGTACAAACGTCTCGTCAACGAACTGATCGGTCAGCTACCGCTGCAGCCACAAACCCTGCCGCTGGCGCCCACGGACGATGCCCTGAAGTACGGCATGTGCCGCGACACCACCTACGTGGTGAAAGGCGGTATGCTGGGTATGCGCTGTCAGGACCGCAAGCTGTTCACCTGGGATGAGGGCGACCTGATTCTCCCCGACGCCGGCAACGATGAAATTACCTATTACGCGGAAAGCTCCGTGCTGCTCGGGGCCTACCCCACTGTCGAACTGGTGGATGCGGTTCTCGCCGACGAACACATGGCGCGGCTGTGGACCCGGATTCTTACCACCCAGCAAGGCATGCTGACACGGCTGCTGGCCGCCCATGTGCCCGAAGAGCACCACACCACACCGGGCTTCGCCTATTTTGAGCCCGGCAATATCATCATTCACCAGGGCGAACCCGCCGACTATGTATTCAGCCTGTTCGAAGGTGAAGCGGATGTGCTGGTGGATAATGTGGTCGTCGGTCATGTCAGCGAAGGAGAAGTGCTCGGCGCCATCGCCCTGCTCACGCATTCCCCACGCAGCGCCACGGTGCGGGCCAAATCACGCTGCTCGGTGGTCAAGGTCCCCAAGCACCAGTTCAAGAACCTGATCCGCACCAACCCGGGCATGATCCACAGCCTGCTGACGGACATGGCCCGGCAGGTAAAATCATTGAATGGCCAGGTGGTGGAGCTGTCGGCCTGATCCGACGGCGATCGCCTCCAGGCCAGAAAGCATAACCTCAGCCACCACCCAGGGAGGGCGGCTCACCATGAAACATCTTATCGGATGGGCGTTTCTGATTGTGGTCATCGTTCTGGTTCTGATTGGCGTCATGGCGGAGGACCCGCCGATCATGGCCGAAGGCATGCAGGACACACCGGTCACCACGGACAATCAACCCGGCAACTGACGCGCCGCGCAAACCGGACACTGGGGGTCGCGGGGAATCGCCACCTGACGCCAGCCCAGCGTCCGGCCGTCAAACAAATGCAGCACCGATGCCACCGAGGCACCGGACAGTGTTCGCATGGCCGCCAGGGCCTGCAAGGTTCCCACCACACCGACCACTGGGCCGAGAATCCCCGCCTCGCTACAGGCCAGATCACCGTCCGTGCCGTCCCCGTACACACAGGCGTAGCAGGGGCTGTCTGCGGCGCGCAAATCAAACACTGCCAATTGGCCATCCATGCGAATAGCCGCACCACTGACCAGAGGTTTGGCATGGGCCACGCAGGCGCGATTGATAGCCTGTCGAGTGACGAAGTTGTCGGTGCAATCAAGCACCAGAGTCGCCTCCGCAACGGCGTCATCCAGCCAGGCATCGTCCACGCGCGCCACTGCCGAGCGCACATCCACATCCGCGTTCAATAGTTGCAGTTGATCACGCAGTGCCTCGGCCTTGGGCTGACTCACCTGGTCACCGCGAAACGCCACCTGCCGGTGCAGGTTGCTCAGTTCCACCCGGTCGTCGTCCGCCAGCACCAGCTGCCCGACACCGGCGCCCGCAAGATATAACGCCGCCGGATTGGCCAGGCCACCGCAACCGACGATCAATACCCGGGCGGCTGCCAGCGCCTCCTGCCCGTCCAGATCCAGTTCATTCACCATCAATTGGCGGCTGTAGCGATTGAGTTGCTCGTCGTTAAACATGAAAAGACTCGCTGCATGCAACACGCTTCACGCTGACACGCAAAGCTGGTCTATGAAAGTGACGGCGCAAGCCTGAAGATCGCAAGCAGGCTTTCGCCTACACCGGGTGCTGCCCAAAGGTGACCCGGTCGTTGCCGCCCAGATCCTGTACCGTACCCACCTGCACGAAGCCGGCCTGCGTCAACAGGGTACGCACTGCCTCACCCTGCTCAAAGCCATGCTCCAGCAACAGCCAACCGCCGGCAACAAGTTTGCCAGCGGCTTGCTGAGTAATGGCAGACAGATCCGCCAACCCCTTGTTGGGCGCCACCAGCGCCGAGCGGGGCTCGAAACGCACATCCCCTTCATCCAGATGGTGGTCGCTTTCCTCGATATAAGGCGGGTTGCTAATGATCAGATCAAACGGCCCCGGGCAGGGCGACAGCCAGCTGCCCTGCAAACAGGTCACCGCGGCCCCCAGCCGATGAGCGTTGTCAGCGGCCACCTGCAAGGCGGCCTCACTCAGATCTACCAGGGTGACATGCCACTCCGGCCGCGCCAGCGCCAGGGAAACGCCGATGGCTCCGGTCCCCGTCCCCAGATCCACCACCTGCGCCTCGGCGGGCACATCCAGTGACAGGGCCTTTTCCACCAGGGTTTCCGTATCCGGGCGGGGAATCAGGGTATCGGCGGTCACCCGAAACAAGTGGCCGAAAAATTCCCGCTCGCCGACCAAGTGCGCCACTGGCTCGCCCGCCACCCGGCGGCCAAGCAGGGACGTAAAGTCGGCCTGCTGCGCAGTGCTCAGTTCGCGTTCGGGCCAGGTAAACAGGTAGCTGCGCGGCTTGCCCAGCACGTGACACAACAGCAGGTCCGCATCCAGTGCGGCGCTCGGGGAATCGCTCAACCGGCTACGCGCATCGCGCAGGGCCGCGTCAATGCGCATGGCGATCAGCTCTCGCCCAGCGCGGCCAGTTGATCGGCCTGGTACTCGGCCAGCAAGGCGCCGAGCAATTCATCCATATCCCCTTCCATCAGCTCGCTCAGGCGATACAGGGTCAGGTTGATGCGGTGGTCGGACACCCGGCCCTGCGGGTAGTTGTAGGTACGGATGCGCTCGGAGCGGTCACCGGAGCCTACCAGGGATTTGCGCTCCGCCGCCTGCTCCGCGTGGGCCGCGTTCTGCTGGGCATCATAGAGTTTGGCGCTGAGCAGGCTCATGGCGCGGGCCTTGTTCTTGTGCTGGCTGCGCTCGTCCTGACATTCCACCACCACGCCGGTGGGCAGGTGCGTAATGCGCACGGCAGAATCGGTGGTGTTGACGTGCTGGCCACCGGCGCCGGAGGAGCGGTAGGTATCGATGCGCAGGTCTTCGTTGCGAATGATGATATCGCCCAGCTGCTCGGCTTCCGCCATGATTGCCACCGTACAGGCGGAGGTATGGATCCGCCCTTGGGATTCCGTAGCCGGCACCCGCTGCACCCGGTGGGCCCCGGATTCGAATTTCATGCGCGAATAGACGCCCTCACCGATCACCCGCGCAATCACCTCCTTGTACCCACCGTGCTCGCCCTCACTGGCGCTGACCATTTCCACCTTCCAACCGCGTTGATCCGCATACTTGGAATACATGCGGAACAGGTCGCCGGCAAAAAGGGCCGCTTCGTCGCCACCGGTGCCGGCGCGGACTTCGAGGAACACGTTGGCGCCGTCACGGGGATCTTTCGGCAACATCAGTTTCTGCAGTTCTTCGGCAAGCGCCTCCATGCGCGCCTGGGCATCGCGGGCTTCTTCCGCCCCCATTTCGCGCATATCCGGATCGCTGTCGTCCTGCATGGCTTTGGCCGCATCCAGGTTTTCCGCCGCCTGCTGATACTCCTGATAGCATTTCACCACCGGATCGATTTCCGCGTATTCCCGGGACAAATCACGAAACTGGTTCTGATTGCCGATCACATCCGGGTCAGACAGCAGCCCCGCCAGCTCTTCGAACCGGTCTGCGAGCTTGTCCAGCTTGCCTTGCAATGACGCTTTCATAGAATCCTCTAAAGCACAGCGCTTTATTCAGGGGTGTATTCGGGCGGGCTATTCGTTTTCTTCGGACGAGGAACCCGGATTGTCGAGCAACAGCTCGCGGGCCAGCAACAGGGCTTCGGCGCGACCATCAGCCGCCATTTTTCGCAAGGTCACACTGGGCGTATGCAGCCACTTGTTCACCAGCGAATGCTGAAACTTGCGCAGCACCTGTTCCGCATCCCCGCCATTGCGTAACTGCTGAAGGGCTTTTTCCAGTTCACTCTCCGCCATGCTGGTGCGTTGCTCACGGTAGTCGCGCAACACCCTGACGGCATCCTGCTCACGACGCTGACGGCGATGCCGCACGATGGCGTCACGAATCAATTCCGAGGCTTCCTGGGCCGCCTGCTGACGGGCACGGACATTCTCCTGAATGGCTTCCTGCAGGTGATCCACCGTGTACAGGTAAACGTCGTCCAGCTCACCCACTTCCGGTTCGATATCCCGAGGCACGGCGATATCCACCATGAACATGGGCCGGTGGCGACGTTTTTTCAGGGCCCGCTCTACCATGCCTTTGCCCAGAATCGGCAACGGGGCGGCAGTACAGGAAATCAGGATATCGGCACTTTCCAGCGCCACCGGCAATTCTTCCAGGCTGATGCCCCGGCCGCCCACGGCCGCTGCCAGCTCGCTCGCCCGTTCCTGGGTGCGGTTGGCAATGGTAATTTCCTGCACCTGTTGCTCGCCCAGGTGACGGGCCACCAACTCGATCATTTCACCGGCACCGATCAACAATGCCCGGCTTTTTTTCAGGTCCGCAAAGATGTGGCGGGCAAAGGATACCGCCGCATAGGCCACCGATACCGGATTGGCGCCGATGCCGGTTTCCGTGCGAATGCGTTTGGCCACCGAAAAGACTTCCTGGAACAGGCGCGACAGTTCGCCATTGAGCAGACCCGCTTCGTGGGCACGGGCATAGGCTTCACGCATCTGACCCAAAATCTGGGGCTCGCCCAGCACCAGCGAATCCAGGCCGCCCGCCACCCGCATCATGTGCTCCAGCGCCTGCTCCCCGGAGTGCTGATACAGCACCGTGGACAAACGCTCCGCAGACAAGTGCCGGCTGGATGCCAGCCATTGGGTAAAGTCAGGGGCAGTGTCGTCGGTGAGGCAATACAGCTCGGTGCGATTACAGGTAGACAGCAAGGCAGCCTCGCGCACACCGGGCATCTCACGCAAGCTGGCCAGCGCCGCTTCCGCCTGCTGCGTTGAGAACGCCAGACGTTCGCGTAGCTCCACATCCGCGGTGGTGTGATTGACGCCAACAGCGACTAGATTCATACATTCCTGTGCGCGACAGTGACAGCGGGCGGCCGTGGCCAGCCCGTAAACCCCGAAAAAGCCGGGGCGCAAGGGTGTGGCATTTTGCGCGAAAGCGCCTGCCAAAACAATGTCAGCCCGAAGAGCAAACCGGTATGGTAGCGCACACCACTTCATGGCTTGGGCAATGGCCAATCGCTGTGCCATGATAGCCTAAACAGAAACAGGCATACCGACCTTAATGACCCGTTACGCGATTCTGCCGCTCTGCGGCGCACTCCTGATCCACGGCTGCGCCAGCCAGACCCCGGCCCCTGAGCCCGCCCCGGAACCCACGGCGCCGGTGGCCAGCGCCCCGAATTATGACAGTGAAACACTGTCCGACCTGCTGGTGGCGGAAGTGGCAGCCCAGCGCCAGTCCCTGGGCGTCACCCTCGGCTACTACAGCCGGGCGGCAGAAAGCACTCGTGACCCGGCCGTCATCAGCCAGGCCGCCCAACTGGCCCACTATCTGGAAGATCCGCAGCAAGCTCTGGCCATGAGCGAACTCTGGCTGGAAACCACGCCGGACAGCGAAGAAGCCCTGCAAGTCGCCATCCTCTCGGAAATCCGCCTGGGCAACACGGCAGCGGCCAGCCGGCATCTGGACCAGTTACTCAGCGCCCACGGCGAAGAAGCCTTGGGTCGCCTGGTGACTCAGGCCCGCGGCCTGGACGCACAGGGCAACCTGCAACTGGTCGAAGCCCTGGCCCAGCTCACCGATCGCTACCCGGATCAGGCGCCCCTCTGGTACGCCCGCGCCCTGTGGCTTGAACATGAGAAGCAGCCCGAACCGGCCCTGGACGCCACCGAGCGCGCCCTCAAGTTAATGCCGCGCCATGAAGATGCCCTGCTCCTCAAGGCGCAGCTGCTCTACGAAACCGGCGAACCGAAAAAGGCCCTGCGTCACCTGAAAAAACTGGTCCGCAAATACCCGCAAGCGCGCCGCCCCCGCATCGCCTACGTTCGCATGCTGCTGGCCACCGGCCAGCTGGAACAGGCTGGCGAGCAGCTCACCGTGATGGCGGAGCAAAATCCACAGGATCTGGACCTGCGCTTCTCGCTGGCCCTGCTTGCCCTGGAAGCCGGCGCCAGTGAAGCCGCCGAGACCCAACTCAACGTCCTGCTCGCCCGGAACTATCGCCCAGACGATATTCATCTTTATCTGGCCCAGGCTGCCGAACAGAAGCTGGACATGGACGGCGCCATCGATCACTACCTGAAAGTCGGCGGCCCCCAGGCCATCCGTGCGCGGGTACAGGCTGCGCGCCTGCTATACCAGCAAGGCAACACCAGCCAGGCCCACGCACTGATGCACAGCCTGGCCCAGCAACAGCCGGAACTGCAGGACAGCCTCACCATCACCGAAGCAGAAATGCGCAGCAACAACGGCGATCCACAAGGCGCCATCGCCCTGATCAATAACGCCCTGCGTGACCAGCCCGACAATACCGACCTGCTCTACAGCCGCGCCATGACGGCCGAAAAAGTGGGCAACCTGGCGCAGCTGGAAAAAGACCTGAAGCGCATCATCGCCCTGGACCCGGACGATGCCAGCGCTCTCAACGCCCTGGGGTACACCCTTGGCAACCGCACCGACCGCCTGGACGAGGCCTATCAATACGTCTCCCGGGCACTGGAACTGCGCCCCGACGACCCGGCCATTCTCGACTCCATGGGCTGGGTGCTCTACAAGCGCGGGGAGACGGAAGCCGCCCGGGACTACCTGCGCCGGGCCTATGAAAAATTCCCCGACCCGGAAGTCGCCGCGCATTATGGTGAAGTCCTGTGGGTTCTGGGCGCCCAGAACCAGGCCCGCCAGGTCTGGCGTGACACCCTGGAAAGCGACCCGGACGCCCCCCACATCCGTGAAGTCATGGAAAAACTCGGAGCTCGCCTGTGACCCTGAGCCTTACCCGCATTATTAGCCTGGCGCTGATGGCCCTGGCGTTGAGCGCCTGCCAGCTACGCCCCACCACCACCGCCCAGTTCGAACACCCCGGCCAGATCCAGCAATGGCAGATGAGCGGCAAGCTCGGCTACCGCACCGCCAACGACGGCGGTAGCGCCACCTTTGACTGGCGCCAACAACCCCAGCGGGGCGACATCCATTTTTCCGGGCCACTGGGCTTTGGCAGCGCCGACCTCCGTTGGGATAGCGGCCGCGCCGAACTGATCACCGCCAAGGAAACCTACCAGGCCCGCAGCCCCGGGGAACTGGCCTGGCACCTCACCGGCTTCTGGCTGCCCGTGTCCGCCCTGCAATACTGGGCCCGTGGCCTGCCCTGGCCCGGCGCGCCAGCGGATGCCGAATACGATGATCAGCAGCGCCTGATCTCACTGGAACAACTGGGCTGGTCGCTCACCTTCGATCGCTACGCGCCCATCGCCGGCGTCGCCCTGCCCTACCGCATCAAGGCCCAGCAGAACAGCAACCGTTTCACCCTGCTGATCAAGGACTGGCAGCCCGGCAGCAGCACCCCGTGACCCTGACATTGCCGGCCCCGGCCAAGCTCAATCTGTTCCTGCACATCACTGGCCGCCGCGATGATGGCTACCATCAACTGCAGACCGTGTTCGCCCTGCTCGACCATGGCGACACCCTGGCATTCTCCCCGGCAGACGCCCTGTCACTGCAATGCCACACGGAAAACAACCAGGACGCCCTCCCCACGGATGACAGCAACCTGATTCTGCAAGCCGCCAGAGCACTGCAGGCGCACACCGGCAGCAACAAGGGGGCGGCGATCACCCTGACCAAACGCCTGCCACTGGGCGGCGGCGTGGGTGGCGGCTCCTCCGACGCGGCCACCGCCCTGCTGGGTCTGAACCAACTCTGGGAGCTGGGCCTGACACTGCCAGAGCTGGCCGATATCGGCCTGGCGCTGGGCGCCGATGTGCCCGTCTTTGTGCTGGGGCACAGTGCCTGGGCAGAAGGCGTCGGCGAACAAATTTCCCCCGTCACACTACCAAATGACGCTTTTTTGGTCGTTCACCCCGGAATTCATGTATCAACTGCTCGAATTTTCGGCGACCGGCAATTGACAAGGGATACACCCATCAGTAAATTACCGGCCTCGCTTGAGGCGGTGCTGACCCGCGACTTTCACAACGACTGTGAAGCGGTGGCAACCCGGCATTTTCCGGAAATCGGAAAAACGCTGGACTGGCTCAAGCAACATACGGGTAACGCCCGTATGACCGGCACAGGCGCTTGCTGTTTTTCCCGCCTGGCCGGACTGCAACAGGGGCAGCAATTGCTGCAACAGTTGCCACAACACTGGACAGGTTTCGTCGCTCGAAGCTGTAATACTTCTCCTCTCCACCAGATTCTGGGAGAGACACTGGCGAAGTTTCGAGAGACAAAGAATTCAGGCAAACCCGCCTAAGCGGGCCTGAGACCGAGTGTTGGGGTATAGCCAAGTTGGTAAGGCAGCGGGTTTTGATCCCGTTATTCCCAGGTTCGAGTCCTGGTACCCCAGCCATTTTCTTCTGAGGAACCTCTTACCCTTCCCCTTAGTGGTTCCCAAATTCACGACGCAAGACCCCAGGGGGCGCCAGTGTCCAAGCTCGTCGTTTTCACCGGTAACGCAAATCCCGAACTGGCCAAAGCCATGGTCAACAACCTGAACCTGCCGATCGGCAATGCCGATGTGGGCACGTTCAGCGATGGCGAAGTTGCCGTGGAAATCCAGGAAAACGTGCGCGGCAAAGACGTCTTTATCGTGCAATCCACCTGCAACCCGACCAACAACAACCTGATGGAACTGCTGGTCATGGCCGACGCCCTGCGTCGCTCCTCCGCAGGCCGCATCACCGCCGTTGTTCCCTACTTTGGTTATGCCCGCCAGGATCGCCGCGTGCGCTCCGCCCGCGTGCCGATTACCGCCAAAGTGGTCGCCGACATGATCACCGCCGTCGGCATTGATCGCGTGGTCACCGTAGACCTGCACGCCGACCAGATTCAGGGCTTCTTCGATATCCCGGTAGACAACGTCTACGCCACCCCGTTGATCGTGGCGGACATCGAACGCCAAAACCATGACGACCTGATGGTCGTCTCCCCGGACGTGGGCGGCGTCGTCCGTGCCCGCGCCTTGGCCAAGCAGCTCAACGACGCCGACCTGGCCATCATCGACAAGCGCCGCCCCAAGGCCAATGTGTCCCAGGTGATGCATATCATCGGTGAAGTGGAAGGCCGCACCTGTGTACTGGTGGACGACATGGTCGATACCGCCGGCACCCTGTGCAAAGCCGCCCAGGCCCTGAAAGACCACGGCGCCGCCAAGGTGATTGCCTACATCACCCACCCGATCCTGTCCGGCCCGGCCATCGACAACATTGCCAGCAGCGCCCTGGACGAACTGGTCGTCACCGACACCATTCCCCTGTCCGAAGCCGGCCGCGCCTGCGCCAACATTCGCGTCCTAAGCCTGGCGCCCATGCTCGCCGAAACGGTACGCCGGGTGAACAACGAAGAATCCCTGAGCGCCATGTTCGACCGGCTGGAGCTGGTATAGAACGCCAGACGCCAGATGCTCGACGCCTGACGCTGAAACCCGCTCTTAGAGCGGGTTTTTGCTTTTTGGCGCGTCCGTCATCAGGCGTCTGGCGTCTGGCGTGCTTTTCATGCATAATCGCGCCCCCGCGGAATCCTCCGTGGCTTTATCAACCTCTCTGGCCGACCTGGTCGCGGGAAGCCCGAGAGCATACTGGAGACAGACCATGTCCAATGAATTCCTGCTGAATGCAGAAAGCCGCAGCGATACAGGGAAAGGTGCGAGCCGCCGCCTGCGTCGTCTGCAAGAACGTGTTCCCGGCATCCTCTACGGCGGCGAAGCCGAGCCGCAGATGATCAGCGTTGAGCTGCGCGAGCTGAAAAAAGCCCTGGAAAACGAAGCGTTCTACAGCCACATCCTCACGCTGAAGCTGGACGGTGCCAGTGTACAGGCCGTACTGCGTGACATGCAGCGTCATCCGGCCAAGGGCCACCCGCTGCACGTGGATCTGCTGCGCGTCGACAAGACCCACAAGATCACCATGAACGTGCCCCTGCACTTCATCAACGAAGAAAGCTCTATCGGCGTGAAGAAGCAAGGCGGCGAGATCCAGCACAACTTCGCAGAAGTGGAAGTGAGCTGTCTGCCCCAGCACCTGCCCGAGTTCATCGAAGTGGACATGGCTAACGCTGAAATGGACACCGTGATCCACCTGTCCGACCTGAAACTGCCGAAAGGCGTGGAACTGACCCAGCTCGCACTGGGCGAAGACCACGACCAGCCGGTGGCCGCGGTTCACCAGCCGAAAGTCCGTGCGTCCGCTGATGACGATGCCGACGAAGCGGCAGGCGAAGAAGCCTCAGGCGAGGAATAAGACGCACCGTGGCGGAACCGGTTCGACTGATCGTAGGCCTGGGCAATCCAGGCCGCGAATACGAAGACACCCGCCACAATGCCGGCGTCTGGTATGTAGACGCCCTGGCCCGACGCCAGGGCGTCTTCCTTACCGAAGACAAGAAATATTTCGGCCTCACCGCCACCTTTTCCTTTGAAGGCGAAACCATCCGCCTGCTGGTACCGACCACCTTCATGAACCGCAGTGGTCAGGCCACCGCCGCACTGGCAAACTTCTTCAAGATTCCCGTTACGCAGATGCTGGTTGCTCACGACGAGCTCGACCTGCCCCCCGGCTGTGCCCGCTTCAAGCTAGGCGGCGGCCACGGAGGCCACAATGGTCTGCGCGACATCATCAGCCGACATGGCAATAGCCGCGACTTTTATCGGCTGCGCCTGGGCATCGGCCACCCCGGCTCTGCAGACCGGGTTACCCCCCACGTGCTGAACAAACCCTCCAGCGCCGATCGGGACCTGATCGATCGCGCCATCGATGAAGCCGTCCACCACACCGCCGATATGCTCCGCGGCGACCTGAACGGCGCCATGAACCAACTCAACGGGTTCAAGGCGTAAAGATAGCTTCTGGCTTCCGGCTTCCGGCTTCCGGCTTCCGGCTTCCGGCTTTCAGGATTAGCCCCACCCCAAACGATACCGTCTTTGCTTTTTCTCGAGGCTCGCAGCTCATAGCTCGCCGCTGTTTCCGCTCTGCGGTGGTCGCTTTTTCAGCCCGGCTTCAGTAGCATTGCGGCCTCGAAAAATGGAGGTCTGTCATGGGTTTCAAATGCGGTATCGTCGGTCTGCCCAACGTGGGCAAATCCACCCTGTTCAACGCGCTGACCAAAGCGGGTATTGATGCCGAGAACTTCCCGTTCTGCACCATTGAACCCAACACCGGCGTGGTGCCAGTACCGGACCCCCGTCTGGACAAACTCTCCGCCATCGTCAGCCCGGAGCGGATCATGCCCGCCACCATGGAATTCGTGGATATCGCCGGCCTGGTGGCCGGGGCGTCCAAGGGTGAAGGCCTGGGCAACAAGTTCCTGGCCAACATCCGTGAGACCGATGCCATCGCTCACGTGGTGCGCTGCTTCGACGATGAAAACGTGATCCACGTATCCGGCAAGGTATCGCCGCTGGACGATATCGCCGTGATCAACACCGAGCTGGCCCTGGCCGACCTGGACACGGTAGAAAAAGCCCATCTGCGCGCCACCAAGGCCGCCAAGGGCCAGGACAAGGATGCCAAAGGCTTGCTGCCGGTACTGGACAAGGTGCTGCCCGCCCTGAACGAAGGCAACCCGGCACGCTCCGTAGACCTGAATGACGATGAACGCAAAGCCATCAAGAGCCTGAACCTGCTGACCCTGAAGCCCACCATGTACATTGCCAACGTGGACGAAGGCGGCTTTGAGGACAACGCCTTGCTGGACGCCGTGCGCGAGCTGGCCGAAACAGAAAACTCTTCCGTGGTACCCATCTGCGCCAAAATCGAATCCGAGATTGCCGAACTGGACGACGAAGAAAAAGCCGACTTCCTCGCCGACCTGGGCATGGAAGAGCCCGGCCTGAACCGGGTCATCCGCGCCGGCTTTAACCTTCTCGGCCTGCAAACCTATTTCACCGCAGGCGTAAAAGAAGTCCGCGCCTGGACCGTCAAGGTCGGCGCCACCGCGCCCCAGGCTGCCGGCGTGATTCATACGGATTTCGAGAAAGGTTTCATTCGTGCCGAAGTCACCGGCTACGATGATTACATCGACAACAACGGCGAACAGGGAGCCAAGGAAGCCGGCAAGTGGCGCCTGGAAGGCAAGGAATACATCGTCAAGGATGGTGACGTGGTGCATTTCCGGTTTAACGTATAAGAGCGCTGCACGCACCACGCTTCATGCAACACGCCAAATAAAAAGGCCGCCCTTCCGGGGCGGCCTTTTTATTTGCGCTGTCAACTGTCCACTATCAACCTTCAACTGCTTTTCAGTCTGTTCCGCCCGCATTCACCGGCTCGAAGTCTTCATCTTTCAGCTCCGGCAGCTTCTCATCGCATCCCTGAATGCCCTGCTTTTTCAGGTTGGTGCAGACCCTATCCAGCTTGTTGTCCACGGCGTGCATGTGATCCAGCAGCAAGTGAATCGCTTCGGCCACCGGGTCTGGCATGTCGTTGCTGACACCATAGGCCTGGAAGCCGATCTTCTCGGCCATTTCCTGGCGAGTCTTTTCTTTCTCGGTCAGAGGATGGCTAATCACCCGGCCCGGGATACCGACCACCGTCGCCCCTTCCGGGACTTCCTTGGTGACCACGGAATTGGAGCCGATCTTGGCATTCTTGTGCACCGTAAACGGCCCCAGCACCTTGGCTCCCGCACCAACCACCACACCGTCTTCCAGAGTCGGGTGGCGCTTGCCCTTGCTCCAGCTGGTGCCTCCCAGGGTAACACCGTGATACAGCGTCACGTCATCACCGATTTCTGCGGTTTCACCGATCACCACACCCATGCCGTGATCAATAAAGAAACGCCGGCCGATTTTGGCACCGGGGTGAATTTCGATACCGGTGAGCCAGCGCGAAAACGTGGATAGTAGCCGCGCCAGTTGTTTGAAGTTGCGCATCCATAGCCCATGGGCCAACCGATGGAAAAGCACCGCGTGCAAACCGGGATAGTTGAGCAACACTTCCAGCGTATTGCGGGCCGCCGGGTCCCGGTGAAAGACCGAACGGATGTCCTCGCGCACTTGATCAAACATAACCACCTCAACTTCGAAGCCTTGGGCCTGGGCCCGTTAGGATGACGCCAATAACCGTTTGTTACGGCACATCAGCCATCATCTCGCGGCATTTTTTTCTCCAACGCCACCAATACGCCCCGCAAAATGCTCATTTCCATTTTGTCCGGTCGGGCGCGCATAAACAAACGGCGCATGCGCGTCATCACCTGGCCGGGCTGCTCCGGATTCAGGAATCCACTCTGTGCCATCACCTTTTCCAGGTGGTCCAGAAAACCGGATACCGCTTCGTTGGTGGCCGGCGGCTCATCCCAGAACATTTCCGGCAACGGCATCACTTCGCGACGGGAACGGGATTCCTGCAGCTCAAAGTCGTCCCCCAGCAACGCCAGGCGCAGCTCGTAACTGATTAATTGGACCGCCGACGCCACATTCAAGACCCCATACTCGGGATTGGTGGGCACGCTCACATGAAGGTTGCAGCGGCGCAGCTCGTCGTTGGTCAGCCCCCGATCTTCACGACCGAACAACACCGCAATGCGGGTATCCTGCGGCGCATTGGCCAAATCATGGGACAGCTGTGCCGCCAACTGACGTGGAGTCAGGCAAGGCCACGGAATGCGCCGCTGACGGGCACTGGTGCCTATCACCAGAGTGGCGCCTTCCAGGGCCTCGTCCACGCTGTTGCATACCTGTGCAGCTTCCAGCACATCGCCGGCACCGGAGGCCCGCGCCGTCGCCTCCACGCTGGGGTAGGCCTGCGGCTGCACCAGACGCAGATCCGACAGGCCCATGGTTTTCATGGCCCGGGCAGCCGCGCCGATATTGCCGGGATGGGAGGTTTCCACCATCACAATGCGCACATTTTCCAACATGGGAGGCCTCTCGTTTAAAAAGGCGCTAATCTTAACACGGCGGCTGCCCTGATCGCGCGGGCTCTGCTACAATCCGCGCCCCGGAACGGGAACCCCGAGCTTCCCTGCCCCGCGCTCTTTAAAGGAGCCTCTGAAGAACGCCTTGCGCGCTCAGTCTTTCAGGCTGGCCCGCAATCTAGGCGCACTTTTGAAGGTGTATGTCGATCCATCGAAAAAGGGCAACAACGAGTGCGGGCCAGCCTGGATGACCCGGAGGGCGTGGTCTGAAGCGCCCATTTGCTGCGCCTTGCCTCTAGGGAAGGGAACCACCCTGCCCGTCGAGACAAGACACAACAACTGCACGCTTCAGACCACGCTGAGCACACAAGGCGTTCTTCACAGGCTCCTAGCTGTTACGCCACACGTCATATTGAGGATAGATGCCATGCATGCGCCGCAAGTGAATATCGCCCTGCGAGCCGCCCGTCAGGCGGGAAATCTGATTCGCAGAGCTGCTGAAAGCAGTGATCCCGTGTCTGTCACGAAAAAGGGCATGAACGACTTCGTCACCGAAGTGGATCGCGCTGCGGAAGCGCGCATCATCGATGTGATTCGCAAGGCCTACCCGGACCACAGCATTCTGGCTGAGGAATCCGGTGTTATCGAAGGCAGTGGCGACGGTAAAGACTACCAGTGGATCATCGACCCACTGGACGGCACGACCAACTTCATCCATGGCTTCCCCCAGTACTGCGTCTCCATTGCCCTCAAATTCAAAGGCAAAATCGAGCATGCGGTCATTTACGATCCCAACCGCGACGAAGAATTCACCGCCAGCCGTGGCCGTGGCGCCGCTCTCAATGGCCGCCGTATTCGCTGTACCAATCGAGCCAGCCTGGAAGGCTGCCTGATCGGTACGGGTTTCCCGTTCCGCAAGGACCAGGCCCCGCACATGGACGCCTATCTGGGCATGTTCGCGGATATCGCCGCCTCCACCGCCGGCCTGCGTCGCCCCGGTTCCGCCGCCCTGGACCTGGCCTGGCTGGCCGCCGGCCGGCTGGACGGCTTCTTTGAATTCGGCCTGGCCGAATGGGACATGGCCGCTGGCGTACTGCTGATTACCGAAGCCGGTGGCCTGGTTGGTGACCTGAGTGGCGGCCACAAATACCTGGAAAGCGGCGGCATCGTGGCCGGCAGCCCGAAAGTCTTTAAGGGCTTGCTGCAAAAAATCAAACCCCACCTGAACGACAGCCTGAAGCGCTAACCCCCGCATAGCCTGGCTTTGCTCCCTTCCTCCCGCTGCGGAGGAAGGGTTTTTCCTGCCCCACCGCCATCCTGTTTTGTAAAAACTCCTTAGACTTCAATACGAAAGTGCTGTCTGCGGCATGGACATCTCGGCACGCTTTGCTAGCGTGTCAGATATAACGGTTCAGCAAGGAGACGCTTCATGGCAACGGTTTCTCTCACAGACAACGCGCTGTTCCGCCAGCAGTGCTACATCAATGGCCAATGGTGTGATGCTGATGACGGCGCCACCTTTGCGGTCGACAACCCGGCCAACGGAGAAGACATCGGCACCTCTCCGCGCATGGGCGAAGCCGAAACCCGCCGCGCCATCGACGCCGCTCATCAGGCCTTCCCTGGCTGGCGTGATAAAACTGCCGCCGAGCGGGCCAACCTGCTGATGGCCTGGCACGATCTGATGATGGAGCACCAGGAGGACCTGGGCCGCCTGATGACCCTGGAACAGGGCAAGCCTCTGCCCGAGGCCAAAGGGGAAATCGCCTATTCCGCCTCTTTCCTGAAATGGTTTGCCGAAGAAGCGCGCCGGGCCTATGGCGATACCATTCCCGCATCCAAACCCGGCCAGCAGATCGTGGTGATCAAGCAACCCATTGGGGTCACCGCCGCGATCACGCCCTGGAACTTCCCCTCCTCCATGATTACCCGCAAAGCCGGCGCCGCTCTGGCCGCAGGCTGCACCATGGTGGTCAAACCAGCCAGCGCCACTCCCTACTCAGCCCTGGCGCTGGCCGAACTGGCCGAGCGTGCCGGCATTCCTGCCGGGGTTTTCAACGTTATCACTGGCAGCGCCGGCGCCATATCCACGGCAATCACCGACTCCCCCATTGTCCGTAAACTGAGCTTCACCGGCTCCACCGAAGTGGGCAGCCAGCTGATGGCCCAGTGCGCCAAGCACATCCAGAAAGTGTCACTGGAGCTGGGTGGCAACGCCCCTTTCCTGGTGTTCGACGATGCCAACCTGGATAAAGCGGTTGAAGGCGCCATGGCCAGCAAGTTTCGCAACACCGGCCAGACCTGCGTGTGCGTGAACCGCTTTCTGGTACAGGAAAGTATCCACGATGCCTTTGTGGAGAAGTTCAAGGTTGCCATTGAGGCAATGAAAGTGGGTGACGGCTTTGAAGAAGGCGTTTCCCAGGCTG
This sequence comes from Alcanivorax sp., assembly GCF_002733835.1. Taxonomy (GTDB): domain Bacteria; phylum Pseudomonadota; class Gammaproteobacteria; order Pseudomonadales; family Alcanivoracaceae; genus Alcanivorax. The sequence continues at coordinate 27,247 of NZ_NVWY01000039.1, read as the reverse complement.
CCCTGATCAACCGGGGTGCTTCCGATAAAGTCATGGAGCATCTGGAAGATGCACTGGGCAAGGGCGCCCGGGTTATCACCGGTGGCCAGCGCCACGAACGGGGCGGCAGCTTCGTTCAGCCCACGCTGATCACCGGCGTTTCCACCGATGCCCAACTCTGCCAGGACGAAACCTTCGGGCCGCTGGCAGCCATCATTCCCTTTAAAACGGAAGAAGACGCCATCCGCATCGCCAACGACACCCCCTATGGGCTGGCTGCGTACTTCTACAGCGACAATATCCACCGCTGCTGGCGCGTGGCAGAGGCACTGGAAAGCGGCATGGTCGGCGTCAACGAAGGGTTGATTTCCAATGCCACCGCCCCGTTTGGCGGGGTCAAGGAATCCGGCCTGGGCCGCGAAGGCTCCCACCAGGGCATGGAAGAGTACCTGGAAACCAAATACCTGTGCATGGGCAGCTGAAGGACACAAAAATCGCTGTAGGAGCGCCGCTTGAGGCGCGAATGATACGGAGTAAGTAACGAGACGCGAGTAACGAAAATCAAACCCGGGCCCGTATCGCCTTTCGCGACTCACATCTCGTTACTCGTATCTTGCCGGTTCTGGCCTGCAGTGGCTTAGTCAGAAAGGAGGCGGAATGGGACAAACGCTAAACATCGCCCTGCTCCCCGGCGACGGCATCGGCCCTGAAGTCATGGCCGTGGCCGAACAAGCACTGACACTGCTGATCGACCGCTTTCAGTTGCCGCTGTCCTTTAACGCTTTCCCTTGGCCATCTCATGCCTGGCACCAGCAACACGGGCAGATGATGCCGGATGATGGCGTGGACCAGTTACGCGCCTTTGATGCCATTTTGTTGGGCGCCCTGGGCGATCCGGGGCCACTGGATGATCCGGACCGTTTTGTGCTGCCCGACAGCATTTCTCTCTCGCCGCTGCTGGCACTGCGCAAACAACTGGACCTGTGGGCCTGTGAACGGCCAGCCCGCTGGCAGCCCGGCGCGCCCCAGTACCTCAGCGATCCCCGCGCCAACGATGTGGACATGCTGGTGATTCGCGAAAACAGCGAAGGGGAATACAGCAACCAGGGCGGTCGCCTGCGAGCCGGCACGCCCCACGAAGTGGCCACCCAAGTGGAAGTGTTCACTGCCTCAGCCACCGAACGGCTGATCCGCCATGCCTTTGAACGGGCCCGCCAGCGGGCGACCCAACGTCATCGGCCGCGCCAGTTCAAAAACGAAAAAGCCTCACAGGTCTGCCTGATCACCAAACGTAATGCCCAGCCTTTCTGGGGCGACCTGTACACCGAAACCTTCCTGCGCGTGGCCCAGGAGTATCCGGATGTGGACACCCACCACGAACTGGTGGATGCGGCCTGCATGAAATTTGTCCAGTGCCCCTGGCGTTTCGATGTGGTGGTGGCCAGCAACCTGCACGGCGACATTCTCACCGACTTGGCGGCGGTGCTCTGCGGCGGCCCCGGGCTCGCCCCATCCGCCAACCTGAATCCGGCCGACAGCAGCATTCCCGCGCTATTTGAACCGGTTCACGGCAGCGCACCGGACATCGCCGGGCAGAATCTGGCCGACCCCCGTGCCACCCTGCTCAGCCTGGCCATGACCCTGGAATGGCTCGCCCCGCATCACCCGGCCCTGGGCAATGCGGCACAACATCTGCATGACACCGTGAAGGCGGATCTGGCCAGGGAAAGCGGAACGCCTGAACACAGGCCACAGGGCGCTCGGATGAGCGGCACTCGGGAAACAGGACAACGGCTTTATGCATTGCTGGCTTCGTAGAATCAGCCGGTAACGCCAATTCACCAGCGCGGCGTATTCTCACTCCCCGCTGGCATCAAGCTGCACAGGTGAACGGCAAGCGTCTCACCGGCAATACCGCAGCAGGCAACGACGGCAATGAGCGATGAGAAAGGAGGCACCATGAGTCATTTGTCCCCCTTGCTGGTTCAGTCCAGCGAGATTTGCGCGGAGCGCGGCGAAGGTAGCTGGCTCTACGATGAAAAAGGCAACCGCTGGCTGGATTTCACCTCCGGCATCGGCGTGACCTCCACCGGCCACTGCCACCCCAAAGTGGTCGCGGCCACCCAGGCGCAGGTCGCCAAACTGGTTCATGCACAGTACGCCACCGTCACACACCCCAACATGCTGGCCCTCACCGACCGACTCTACGAACACCTGCCCAAAGGGCTTGATGCGGTAGCGTTTTCCAACTCCGGCAGCGAGTCCGTTGAGGCGGCTATTCGCCTGGCGCGCCAGGCCACCGGCCGCACCAATTTGATCGCCTTCCGTGGAGGCTTCCACGGCCGCACCCTGGCTGCGGCCTCGCTGACCACCTCTACCAGCAAGGTGCGTACCGGCTGGCAACCGCTGATGGCCGGGGTCAGCATTGCGCCGTTCCCCCATGCCTATCGCTATAAGCAGGACATGGATCAGTGTGTCACTGACTGCCTCAACGAGCTGGACCATATCTTCGCCACCGAGTGCAACCCGGCCGACACCGCCGCCATGATTATCGAACCGGTGCAGGGCGAGTACGGCTATTACCCCGCCTCGGCCGCCTTCATGAAAGGCCTGCGCGAGCGCTGCGACAAACATGGCATCCTGCTGATTGCTGATGAAATCCAGGCCGGTTTCGGCCGCACCGGCAAGTTCTGGAGCCACGAACATTTCGATGTAAAACCCGACATTATTATCACCGCCAAAGGGCTGGCCAGTGGTTATCCGCTATCCGCCATTGCCGCCAGCCGTGACCTGATGACCCACGGCTACCCCGGCTCCCAGGGCGGCACCTACGGCGCCAACGCGGTGGCCTGCGCGGCGGCCCTGGCCACCCTGGACGTCATTGAGGAAGAGCAGCTGGTGCCCCGTGCCGACAAGCTCGGCCAGCAGCTTCTTACTCACTTGCAGGGCCTGCAAAAACAGCATGACTGCATTGATGAAATTCGCGGCATGGGGCTCATGCTGGGCCTGGAAATTGTCAGCGCCCCCCACACCCCGGATGGCGACCGCGCCGGCAAGCTGCTCAAGCATTGTGAGAATAACGGCATGCTGATGTTGCGCTGCGGCACCCAGGGCCAGGTGGTACGCTGGTTGCCACCGCTCACCGTCACCGAAGCGGAAATCGAAAAAGCGGTAGAACTGTTTGATGCCGCACTGAAAGAGACGTGAAGAGCAGCTTCGAGCTACTAGCTGCTAGCTACAACAACGCGTTTCGAAGCAGTAGTTGCATCAAGGCTTTCACTGCGCACTCTTGCCAGTGCGGAGTAACTAGAAGCTAATAGCTAGCCGCTGAATTTAAGGAGATTCGATGACAGACACCACCATCACCGTCCTGCTGGCCGAAGACGAACCCGCCCTGCCCGGTCTGGAGTCTCTGGACGGCCTGGCACGGGTTCAGGAAGCGCGGACACCGGCACAGTTAAAAAGCGCGCTACCGGAGACCGACATTCTGGTGGTCACCGATTTCCGCACCGACCTGCTGGAGGAAGTGTGGCCGGATAACTGCCCGGTGCGCTGGGTCCATGCCACCAGTGCCGGCGTGGATGCGCTGATGATCGACCCGATCAAACACAGTGACATCGTGGTCACCAACGCCCGCGGCATTTTCGACCGCGGCATCGCCGAATACGTGCTGGGCGCCCTGCTGATGTTCGCCAAGGACACGCTCGGCAACCTGGCACTGAAAGAGCAGCACCGCTGGCAACACCGGGAAACCCGCATGCTGCGCGGCGCCAATGCATTGATTGTAGGCGCCGGCTCTATTGGCCGGGAAGTGGCCACGGTACTTCGCGCCATGGGCATGAAAGTGATCGGCACCGCCCGCCATGCACGCCAGGACAGTGCCTTTGACCGGGTCCACCGGCAACAGGATTTGCCTGCTCTGCTCGGCGATGCAGATTACGTGGTAATCACCGCACCGCTAACGCCAGACACCAACGGCCTGTTCGATGCCGCCACCTTCCGGCAGATGAAGCCCGGAGCGGCTCTCGTTAACGTGGGGCGCGGGCCCATCGTGTGCACCGATGCCCTGGTGCAGGCCCTGCAACAGGGCCGGCTGGCTGGCGCGGCTCTGGATGTGTTCGAGGAGGAACCGCTGCCCGCCAATCACCCATTATGGAATCACCCCAAGGTGATGATCTCGGCCCACATGGCCGGGGACTTCATTGGCTGGCGCCAGGCACTGGGCCAGCAATTTGTCGATAACTTCCACCGCTGGCGCCGGGGTCAGCCACTGGACAACCCCGTCAGCAAGGAACACGGCTATGTAACCAACCGGTGAGCCCGCCGCGACAGGCCACCCCAGGAGGATCGTCGATGAGTAAGGAATTACTGACCATGAGCGCCCAGGCGCTGAAAGCCGCCTACCAAACCGGCGCCCTGTCGCCCGTGGAGGTGTGCAACACCCTGCTGGATCATGTGGAGCGCCATGATGATGCGCTCAACGCTTGGTGTCTGATCGACCGTGACACCACCCTGAACTGGGCCCGAGAAGCCGAACAGCGGTACCAGAACGGCACTGCCAACGGCCTGCTTGAAGGGGTTCCGGTTGCGGTCAAAGACGTCTTCCTTACCCCCATGTGGCCCACCCTGAAAGGATCAAAAACTATCGATCCTGCCAGCACCCTGGAGAAACGTTCCCCGGCCGTCGCCGCCCTGGAGCGCCACGGTTATGTGCCGCTGGGCAAGACCACCACCCCCGAGTTTGGCTGGAAAGGGATCACCGACAGCCCTCTGTGCGGCCCCACCAACAACCCCTGGGACCCGAGCAAAACCGCCGGGGGCAGCAGCGGCGGCAGCGCGGCCGCCGTATCTGCCGGCATGGCGCCCATGGCACTGGGCACCGACGCGGGCGGCTCCATCCGCATTCCCGCCGGGTTCTGCGGCATCGTCGGCCACAAGCCCACTTTCAGCGAAGTCCCCCACTGGCCAGCCAGCCCCTTCGGCACCCTGGCCCACGCCGGGCCCATGACTCGCTCCGTGGCTGACGCCGCGCTGATGATGACCGTCATGAGCGAAGCCGATGCCCGCGACAGTCTGGCCGCGCCACGCCGTGGCATTGATTATGTGGCCGCCCTGCAACAGCCCATCAAAGGCCTGCGCATCGCCCTGAGCACCACGCTGGGTTATGCCGATGTGAACCCGGAAATCGAGAAAGCCACCCGCGAAGCCGCCCGGGTTTTCGAGTCACTGGGCGCCACCGTCAGCGAAGTCGACCCGGGCTTCAGCAACCCGCTGGCCGCATTCAGCCACCTGTTCTACAGCGGCGCCGCCAATGCCATGCGCGACCTGGGCGAACGCCAGCGCAGCCTGATGGACCCGGCACTGGTGGAAGTAGCCGCCAAGGCAGAAAAACTGAGCATGCTGGACTACCTGGGCGCCATGAACGAACGCATGGCGGTGAGTGAACGTATGGCCGTATTCCACACCAAGTACGATCTGCTGATCACCCCCTGCTTGCCCATCGAGGCTTTCGACACCAACCGGGAAGTCCCCGTTGACTGGCCCAGCACTCGCTGGCCCACCTGGACGCCCTTCACCTACCCCTTCAACCTGACCGGCCAGCCGGCACTGTCTGTGCCATTGGGGCTCAGCAGCAACGGCCTGCCCATGGCGCTACAAATTGTCGGTGCCCGTTTCGACGATGCCCGGGTGCTCGCCGCTGGCCACGCCTTTGAACAGGCCCAGCCGTTTGCACACCTGCCCCCCATGCTGGATGAACTGCTCAAAGGCGCCTGAGAAAAGGAGACAAGTTATGGGAAACAGTAATCTGGACACGGATTTTTACGAAAGCGAAGACCCGATCTGGAACCCGGCGCTGTTGACCATTCCGGTGCCGGGTATCCGCCGCATGGTGAACCTGGCTGCAGACCTGGACGATGTGATTCATCTGTCCATCGGCCAGCCCGACTTCAAACCGCCTGAGCACGTGATTCAGGCCGGGGTGGATGCGCTCTACGCTGGCCAGACCGGTTACACCATGGACGCCGGCCTGCCGGAGCTGCTGGAATCGCTGGCGGAGTACTACAGCAAACGCTATCAACGCACCCTGGTGCCGGAAAACTTCATGGTGACCACGGGCGCCACCGAAGCCCTGTATCTGGCGTTGACGGCCACCTCGGCCCCCGGCCGGGAATTCATCGTGCCGGACCCGTCTTTCATGCTCTACGGTCCACTGATCCGCATGAACGGTGGCATCGTGCGCAACATTGCCACCCGCGCCGAGAACAACCATCAGCTGGATCCCCAGGAAGTGATTGATGCCATGGGGCCCAATACCTTCGCGGTGATTCTCAACTCCCCCAGCAATCCCACCGGCACCATCTACCCACGAGAAACCATCGAAGCCATTGTCGAAGAAGCGGCCTATCGCGGCATCCATGTGATCAGCGACGAGGTCTATGACCACCTGATCTACGACGGAAAGCATTACCCCAGCGTACTGTCCAGCTGCCCGGACCTGGACCACGTCATGGTGATCAGCAGTTTCTCGAAAACCTTTTCCATGGCCGGTATGCGTGTCGGCTGGCTGATTGGCAGCCAGGGGGCCATCAAGAAACTGCGCCGCTACCACATGTTCACCACCACGGTGGCCAACACGCCCTGCCAGTGGGCCGGCGTCGCCGCATTGCGTGGCAGCAACCAGTTTATCGACAACATGGTGGAGGAATATCAGCGCCGGCGGGATCGGCTGGTGGAATTGGTGGAACAGACGCCACACCTTACCGGCTACAAACCGGACGGCGCTTTCTATCTGTTTCCCTCGTTACCAGAGGGTGTCGACGGGGCCAACGTAGCGCTGAAACTGTTGCGCGAGACCGGGGTCTGCACCATTTCCGGCGACACCTTTGGGGACGCCGGTCGCAATGCCCTGCGCATCAGCTACTCCACCTCGCTGGATCAGATCGAAGAAGCCTTCAAACGGATCATTCCCTGGATGGAGAAACAAAACTTCAGTTAAGGAGCCGCATGAAAAGGTCCTGCGCGGATTAGGGTAAATAACACGCTTCTCGCCATGTGCCGGGTTTATCCCGAATACCCGGCACTTTGCCAAACGCTCGACGCCGGATGCCTGACGTAAATCTCCATAGCCTGAGACGTTGTCGTTATTCCGGCATCGCTTTTGAGAGGTATTTTGAGGAATTGTCAGGGCCATCATTAAGGCAATAACCGGGTAATGCATTTTGCACAGAGGGTGTGGCGGGCGAGGTTTTCAGGTTTTGAAGCCCGCGTCCGCCGTCAGGCATCCGGCGTCCAGCGGCGGCCAAGGCGGGATAATGAGACAAGTTCTGAAGCCGGCTGATCACTCAATTCAGCGATGAACCATAAAAAAATGGGTCGACTTGGGCCTAACAGCACCCAACCGGCCCGCCTCGTCCTGAGTCAAACGCCGGATGACGATTACACCTGGATCGACGACCCATACCGGTTTTTGCGATTACGGTTTCTGCGCATCTTTTTGTGCGCCGGCCTGGGCCAGCTCCGCTTCCATATCGGAAAACATCTGCTGCAAGGACGGCATCACATGCTGCATCTGGCGCTGGGAAATCTGTACCGATTCAGCCATTACCTGGGGCATCTTTTTCATGATCGCCCGGCCACTTTCCGACTGATAAAACTCCGCCATGTCCCGCAGCTCCTGCAGGGAAAAGGTACGCTGATAAATCGCCAGCATCTGCTCTTCCATGGCACCCCAGTCCAGCCCCTCTTCCAGAATGGTCTGCACCCGCGAGGTATAGCGCTCCATCATGGCCTTGTTGTCCGCCGGGATGGTTTGCGTCAGGGCCTGATCGGTCATGCCTTCAATCTGTCGCCGGGCTTCACTGAAAATGGCTTTGGCATTACTGGATTCCAGCACCTCTTTGGCTGCAGCCGTCTTGTCCGCCTGTTCCGATGCCTGTGCGGTTACCGACAGGAAAGACAGCAGCAGTACGGTCAGCATTTTTTTCATGATTATCTCCAACATTGCGGTGCCAACACCGCCAGCCTGAAAAGCAAAAAGGCCGTGACGAATCACGGCCTTTTACTATCAATTAACCACTATCAATGATCAATTGCCGTTATGGCATTTCATCCACTTCTTCCGGTTCCGGAATCATGAAGTCTTCCTTGCTGACCTTCATCATGAAGAGAATATTCGTAACCACATAAATCGACGAGTAGGTACCTACCGCCACACCCACCAGCAGAGCTTCCGAAAAAGCGCGCATGACTTCACCACCAAAGAAGTACAACGCCACCAATACCAACAGGGTCGTCACAGAAGTATTGATCGTGCGGGTCAACGTCTGGTTTACCGCGCCATTGATAATAGCCACCGGATCCGTCTGCCGGGAATTGCGGAAATCTTCACGAATGCGGTCGGCCACTACAATGGAGTCATTGAGCGAGTAACCGATCAATGCCAACACCGCCGCCAGCACCGTCAGGTCGAACGGCCACTGCACCAGCGAAAACAGACCCAGCACGATGATTACATCGTGGAACAGCGCGAGTACGGTAGCCACGCCAAACTTGTTGGAGAAGCGGAACCACACATAGACCATCATCAGGCCAAGCGCCAGCAACATGGCGGTACCGGATTCGTCACGCAGTTCGTCACCAACCTGAGGGCCCACAAATTCCACTTTCAGCAGTTCCAGATCCGCATTGTGCTCTTTCAGCACATTGAAGACGTTGTGGCCCACCTTGTCCGCGTCCACGTCATCCTTTGGTGCGACCCGGATATTCACTTCCTTGGGGGAACCGTAGTGCTGTACCACGGCATCACCGAAACCTGCCTGCGCCAAATCTTCCCGTGCCTGAGACAGCTCCACATCCACCGGGCTTTTTACTACCACGGTAGTCCCCCCGGTGAAATCCAGCCCCAGGTTCAGGCCTCGGGTCAGCAACAGCGCCACGGAAATAATCACCAGCGCCAGCGACAGGATGCCCAGCGGTTTGCGGGCGGCCATAAAATTGATGTTCATGGGTGCTTTGCTCATAACCGCCTCAGATGCTCAGTTTGCTCGGGGCGCGGGCGCCTCGACCGTAAATCATTTCTGCCATGGCACGGGTGCCGATAATCGCCGTGAACATGGAGGTGAGGATGCCGATGAACAGCGTAACCGCGAAGCCCTGCACCGAACCGGTACCGGCTGCAAATAGAATCACCGCCACAATCAGGGTGGTAATGTTGGCATCAAGAATGGTGGTAAATGCACGAGCGTAACCCTCTTCGATAGCCTGGCGCGGACTGAGCCCCCGCCGCAAATCTTCACGAATACGCTCGAAGATCAGTACGTTGGCATCCACCGCCATCCCCACGGTCAGCACGATACCGGCGATCCCCGGCAAGGTCATGGTGGCACCGGGGATCAACGACATGACGCCGACAATAATCACCAGGTTACCCAACAGGGCCACGTTGGCAATCAGGCCAAACAGCTTGTACCAGATCATCATGAAGACCAGCACCAGCGACAGACCCAGCGCCATGGACTTGAGGCCGGCTTCGATGTTTTCCGCCCCCAGGCTCGGGCCCACGGTGCGCTCTTCCACGATGCTCACCGGCGCCGCCAGAGAACCCGCCCGCAGCAGCAATGCCAACTCGGAGGCTTCGGCGGGGTTATCCAGCCCGGTAATCCGGAAGCGGCTGCCCAAGGTGCTCTGGATGGTAGCCACATTGATCACATACTTGTCCGTGCTGCTGGTCATCTGATCAACGCTGTTGCCGTCCTCGTCGATCACCTTTTTCACGTCGGTCTTGGTTTCAATAAACAGCACGCCCATGGGGTTACCCACGTTCTTGCCGGTTACACGCTGCATGCGGCGGGCGCCATCGGAATCCAGTGTCACATTCACTTCCGGCTGACCGTTCTGCTGATCGAAGCCCATCTTGGCATCGATCACCTGATCACCGGTGGCGATGCTGGATTTATTCAACGCGACGATACGGCCCTCTTGTCCCTTGAACGGGAAGAATTCCAGGCCGGGAGGCGCCATGCCGGAACGCAGGCGGGCAGAAGACACACTGTTGTCTACCAGACGGAATTCCAGGGTCGCGGTGCGGCCCAGAATCCGGCGGGCGGTGGCCGCATCCTGAATCCCCGGCAGCTGCACCACGATGCGGTCTGCACCCTGGCGCTGCACCACGGCTTCCGCCACACCCAATTCATTGACCCGCTTGTTCAGCGCGGTACGGTTCTGGTCCACGGCGTAATCCTGCATTTCCTTCAGGGCCGTTTCGTTCAGCGTCATGACAATTTTCGGGCTATCACCGGCCGGCTGCATGGCCAGCTTGTCCAGCGCCTGACGCAGCGGCGCACGGGCGGCGTCCGCAGCCACCTGGTCGGCAAAGGTGGCGGTCAGGGTGGTGCCATCCACAGACACCGCGCGGTAACGCACCCCCGCGTCACGCAGAGTCAGCTTGGCAGTACCTTCCCAGGCTTCCATGCGGCTCTTCACCACCGAGTCCATGTCCACCTGTAGCAGGAAGTGCACCCCGCCACGCAAATCCAGGCCCAGGTTCATGGGGCTGGCGCCGATCTCACGCAGCCACTGAGGCGTGGTGGCCGCCAGGTTCAAAGCCACCACGTAGTTATCGCCCAGTGTCGCCGCAGCGATGTCCTTGGCCCGCAGCTGCGCTTCGGTATCGCCCATACGCACCAGCAGTGAGCTCCCCACGATTTCGCCGTCACCGTGGCTCAGGCCAGCATCATCCAGAGCGCCGAGCACTCGCTGCCTGGCCACATCAGACACCTCACCACCCGCCTCGGAATGGCTGATCTGGATAGCGGGGGCATCCGGGTACAAATTAGGGAGCGCATAAAGGCCGCAAACAACGAGGGCAGCCAAAAGCAGGAAAAATTTCCAGCGTGGATAGCGGGTCATAGTTCTTTCCGGTAGTGCCGGTTTTTTAATAGTGCGACAGTGCGTGGAGCGCCGAAAAAAGGCGGCCGGCATGCACGATTAATCAACCGCTCGATACATTGGGTTTTGCTGGCGTTACTGCAACAGCAAAAGCCCCGCTCAAGACGGGGCTGCTATTCTTCTAGATCGACTTGATGGTGCCTTTGGGCAGAGTGGCCTGGACGCTGCTTTTCTGCAGTTTGATTTCCAGGTTGTTGCTGATTTCCACCACCACAAAATCATCGGTGACTTTCGCCACCTTGCCCAGGATGCCACCGCTGGTGACCACTTCATCACCCTTGCTCAGGCTCTGGACCAGGTTTTTGTGTTCCTTGGCACGCTTCTGCTGCGGGCGAATCAGGAAAAAATAGAAAACCACCATCATCACGACCAGCATGATCAGCTCCACACCGCCCGGACCGGCAGGGGCAGCAGGGGCTGCAAACGCCGGAGAAACCATGGCAGTGGCCAACAGGGCCAGCAGGGAACGCATTGCGATGTTCATTGAATACTCCAATCGATAAATAGCTACAGCGCTGGCGTAGTCTGGCCACGCGCCGCATAGAAGTCGTCCACAAAGGCGGACAATGTACCCCCTTCAATGGCCCCCCGCAATCCAGCCATCAGCCGCTGATAGTAACGCAGGTTATGGATGGTATTGAGCTGGGAGCCTAGCATTTCGTTGCAGCGATCCAGGTGATGCAGATAGCTGCGGGAGAAATGCTGGCAGGTATAACAGTCACAATCCGCCTCCAGGGGAGCCAGATCATGACGGTGTCGGGCATTTCGGATTTTCACCACCCCTTCGGCGACGAACAGGTGGCCATTGCGGGCATTGCGGGTGGGCATAACGCAGTCGAACATATCCACTCCACGGCGCACCGCCTCAACGATGTCGTCCGGCTTGCCCACACCCATCAGGTAACGGGGGCGATCCTCCGGCATATGCGGGGTCAGATTGCCCAGGGTGCGCAACATTTCGTCCTGGGGCTCACCCACACTCAGGCCGCCCACGGCGTAGCCGTCAAAGCCGATATCCACCAGCCCGGCCAGGGATTCGCGGCGCAAATCGTCGTACATGCCGCCCTGAACGATGCCGAAACAGGCCGCATCATTGCCTTCGTGGGCGTCTTTTGAGCGTTTCGCCCAGCGCAGGGACAGTTCCATGGAATCGCGGGCCTGTTTCTCGGTGGCCGGAAACGGAGTGCATTCGTCAAAGATCATGCAGATATCACTACCCAGTGAGCGCTGCACCTGCATGGCCTTTTCCGGGCTCAACTCCACCTTGTCGCCATTGATGGGATTTTTGAACACCACCCCCTGCTCGGAAATCTTGCGCATATCGCCCAGGCTGAACACCTGAAAACCGCCAGAATCAGTCAGGATCGGCTTGTCCCACTGCATAAAGCCATGCAGGGACCCGTGGGCTTCGATGACCTCGGTACCCGGGCGCAACATCAGGTGAAAAGTATTCCCCAGACAGATCTCGGCACCGGTCTCGGCCAGATCCCTGGGCAACATGCTTTTTACCGTCCCGTAGGTCCCCACCGGCATGAACGCCGGCGTCTGGATGGTGCCCCGGGGAAACGTGATCTCACCACGGCGGGCGGCACCATCGGTGGCGTTGAGCTGGAAGGTCATTCGGGACATGAAAATTACTCGCCAAACGCCAAACGCAAGACGCCTGACGCTAAAAAATCAAAACCAACGGGACCATAAACGCTTGTAACAAAGCACATGGCGTTACGCTTCCTCCGAACCAAAAGCATCAGGCATCGAGCCTCCGGCTTCCGGCTTCCGGCATCCCCTCAATAAACATGGCATCGCCGTAGCTGAAAAAACGGTACTGGGCCTCAATCGCCGCCTGATAGGCGTTCATCACCCGATCACGACCCGCAAAGGCACTGATCAACATCAGCAGCGTCGATTTGGGTAAGTGGAAGTTGGTCACCAGGGCATCCACCAGCCGGAACCGGTAACCCGGATAGATAAAGATATCCGTCTCGCCCTGCCCGGTTTGCAAACCACCGGACTGGCTGGCCGCTTCCAGCGCCCGCAGCGCGGTGGTTCCAACCGCCACCACCCGGCCGCCCCGGGCATGGGCCTGGGCCACTTGCTCAACCAGGGAATCGGGGATCTGGTAACGCTCACTGTGCATGTGATGGTCTTCCACCTTGTCCACGCGCACCGGCTGGAACGTCCCTGCTCCTACATGGAGGGTGACAAAACCGATATCAACCCCGTGCTGCTCCAGGGCCGCCAGCATCGCATCGTCAAAATGCAAGCCGGCGGTCGGGGCCGCCACAGCGCCGGGTTCGCGGGCATAGACCGTCTGGTAGCGCTCCATATCGCCATCCTCATCCGGACGGTCGATATACGGCGGTAACGGCACATGACCGATTTTCTCCAGTGCCGCCAGCAGCGTGTCGCAGCCTTGGCCCGGTAGCGAGAACTGCAAAATGAACAGGGCGTCACGACGCCCCGTCACCTGGGCACGAATGCCCTCATCAAATTCCAGCCAAGTTCCCGGCTTGGGTGATTTGGAGGCGCGCACATGGGCGAGAGCCTCGTGGTCATCCACCACCCGTTCGATCAACACTTCAACCTTGCCACCGCTTTCCTTCTGGCCAAACAGCCGGGCAGGAATCACGCGGGTATCGTTGAAGATCAACAGATCGCCGGGGTGCACATGGGCAAGCAGATCAGGAAACTGCTGATGCAGCAGCGCATCGCGGGTAAGCGCCAACAGGCGCGCATCACGGCGCTCAGCAGGCGGATGGCGGGCAATCAACCCGTCGGGGAGCTCAAAATCAAAATCGTCGACGTTCACGTACTGTACCGGCACGGAAGTTCAAGGGAGAGCAAGGATACCCGGCAGCGAAAGCAGGATCAAAAGCTGTTTCTCCACAGAGAGCACAGAGGGACAGAGAAAACCCTGCTTTTCCCTCAGTGAACCCTGTGCTCTCTGTGGTCAATCCGTTTTCTTGCCTTTTGCCTGTTTCGGCAGTTGAACGGTGGCCGTGGCGGACAGGCGATCGTGAAGCGTTTGATGCGGCGCGATCAGCACCACCAGATAGCCGGCCCCGAACAGGCCCCACGACACGCAGGCACCCAGAAAGCGAGCCAGGGTCTGCCAGAGCTTAACCGGCCCACCGCGATAGTCCCGCACCTGCAACCGCCAGGCACGCATGCCAAGGGTCTGGCCGCCACGCATCCAGAACCAGGCATAGAACAACCAGGTTTCCACCAGCAGCAGCGGCAGCAGAATCCCCTTCAGGTAGTCCGGCGCAGCGCGGGTGACGCCATTAATATCTTCCATCGGCAACCCGGTTTTGGGATAGACCAGCACGAAGATACCCGTAGTCACAAACCACAAGGCGAGCACCAGAAAGCCATCATAGACCAGCGCCATCAAGCGCTTAAGCAAACCGGCGGGCGGGGCATATTCGGTCATGACACTCTCCTGGACAGACGAGTTTGAGCTATCGAGAGCCCGGAGACGCCCGACATAAAAAAGCCCGCTGGAAGCGGGCTCTTTTATTGTTTGGTACCAGAGGCCGGACTTGAACCGGCACGCCCGTGAAGGCAACGGATTTTGAATCCGTCGTGTCTACCAATTCCACCACTCTGGCAGTGGGGCGCGAGTATACCAGCCCTTCACGGCTTTTCCAGCCTTTACGTTAACCGAAAGCAATTTTGATCGCGGTCACGTTATCCCGGCTACCCGCATTCAAGGCCGCCTTGAGAATGGCGGACTCGCTGGCACCCTCGACCAGCAATTGATGTATCTCAGGCAACCGCAGCACAGAATGCACGCCATCGGTGGTCAGCAGGAATTGCTGGCCAGCCTCTACCGCAAACCGGATTTGTTCCAGTTTCAGCTTGTCGCCATTACCAATGGCCTGATAAATCACGTGGCTACGGGGATGGCACATGGCCTCTTCTTCGTTGAGCTCACCTGCGTCCACCAGTGCCTGCACAGGGGTGTGGTCCTTGGTGATGGCACTGGTGCGCGACGGGTCATGCCGGTAAAGCCGGGCATCGCCGGCCCACAGCACCCCAGCCTCGCCATCATGAATCAGCAGCACGACAACCGTCGCCCCCATGGGCTTGCTTCCCAGGTGCATGGCGGCGTGGTGACGGATGGCATGGTTGGCGCTTTGCAGGGCGGCATCCACCGCCAGCAACCGGTGGGCAATACCTCCCCCGAGGGCAAGATTTTCCAGTGCATGACGGATCATGGTGGCGGCAAGGTCGCCGGCATCATGCCCGCCCATGCCATCAATAACGGCCCACAGGCCCTCGCCGTCACGGCACACCAGCGCGTCTTCATTGGCCGACCGGCGGCCTGCATGGGTGCGTCCCAGCCCCCGCCAGCAGCTCATCTCATCGCACTCGCTGCAGTAGCCAGATACCCAGCACCAGACACAGGGACGGCGGCAGGATGGCGGCCAGAAGCGGGTCAGTATGGAAGACCAGCGACAACTGGCCGAAGAATTGCTGGCCGTAATGGAAGATCAACCCGGCGACGATACCCGCCGTCAGCCGCAGGCCCATGGTCACTTCCCGCAAGGGGCCGAACACAAAGGAGATGGCGATCAGCACCATGCCAATGGTCGCCAGCGGCATGAACAGTTTCTGCCAGAAGCTAAGCATATAGTCTGCGGTTTCCAGACCCTGACGCTTCAGGTAACGGGTATATTCCAGCAGCTTGACCAGCGCCAGATTGTCCGGCTTGAGCACCACGATGCTGAGCAGCTGCGGCGTCAGTTCTGTTTGCCATTCGCCCTGATCTTTCTGGTAGGTTTCAGCGTGATCCTCGAACAGCCGGGTGCCGTGGATACCCTCCAGCGACCAGAAATCCCCTTGATAGATCGCCCGCTCCACATATTGGGTTTCTGTCAGTTTCTGGCCATCACTGAAGCGATAGCGGGTCAAACCGTGCAGCACACCATTGGGCTGCACGGCATTGATATGAATAAATTCCGGCCCTTCCCGATGCCAGTAGCCGTACTTGGAGCGCAACGCTTCACCGCCCCCCTCAGCCATGGAACGGTTACTCTGCGCCACCTGCTCGCTGTAAGGCGTCAGGTATTCGCCCAGGGGAATCGACAGGATGATCAGCATCAACACCGGGCGCAGTACCAGCCAGCTCACTTTCAGGGTGGAAACCCCGGCCGCACGAATCACCGACAGCTCACCGCTATTGGCCAGCAGCCCCAGACCAATCAGGGTGCCCAGCAAAATGGCCATGGGCATGTACTCGTAAAAGCGTCGCGGCGTGGTAGTCAGGATAAACTGCAACGCTTCCATGACCTGATAATTGCCGCGGAGAAACTCCAGCTCATAAACAAAGCCGAACAGACAATCCAGCCCGACAATAATAAACAGTATGGCCAGAGTCGGAATCATCACCGCCCGCCAGAAGTAACGCTTGAGCAATCTCATGAGCGCGCCCTCCGCCGGAACAGGCGCCGGCCAAAGTAGAGCAGGAAGACCACCGCCCCAGCGCTCAGGTGGATCCAGATCATGCTCAGGTACCAGGGCAGCGCCCCTTTATGGTCTTCAATGGCGCTGCGACATACCAGCAACATGCCCACGTACAACATATAACCCAGTACCGCGGGAATAAGACGATAAAAGCGGCCTTGCCGCGGATTGACCCGCGCCAGCGGAATCGCCGCCAGCGCCATGATCGGCACGGTGAGAATCAGCGAGAGGCGCCACTGCAGCTCCGCCAGCGCCGCCTTGTTGTCGGCTCGCTGATCCACCAGCTCCTGGGTAGAGCGCCCCCGCACTTTGGGGGGGCGACTATCGGTTTTTTCGCCACCAATACGCACACGGGCTTCCTTGAAGCCCACTTCCTTGTAGTCCAGCTGGCCCGGCTTGCCCTGATACTGGAAACCGTCCGTCAGCAGCAGGTAACTGATGCCCTCTTCCACCACCAGCTTGCCGCTTTTCGCCCAGACGGTGAGCAAGCGACCGGCCTCGCCCTGGCTTTCAAAACGGGCATCGGCTACGAATACACTTTCCAGAACCCCCTTTTCCCGGTTCAGGTGTTCCGCATAGGTGGCGCGCTGGGAATCACTGGAACCTTTGACGTGAAACCGCCCCGGGGTAAGCAGCTCCAGCACCGATCGGTCCTTTTGCTCCTCAAAAATCCGGTTTACCTCTGCATCCCCGCGCGGCGTGACGTAGAGAGAAAACATGCCCACCAGAGTGGTGGCCATCAAGATGGGCACCACCAGCGAACGCACCACCCGGCCGTTACCCTGCCCACCGGCCTGCAGCACCACCATTTCGTTGTCCATGTGCATGCGCCCCAGCACCAGCAGCAAGGCGATGTACAAGCTCAGAGGAACGATCATCTGCAGGAATTCCGGCATGCGGAACGCCATCACCAGGAACAAGGCATCGGCGGCAATTTCACCGGCCGCGGCTTCCGCCAGGTATTTGATAAAGCGCCCACTGACCAGCACCATCACCAGAATAAAGGTGACCAGTACCGTGGTCATGAACACTTGCCGGTTAATATATCGATGAAGAATCAAGGGCAGGCCCACTCATTGCTGTCTGCAAAACGCACCGGGCACAATAACGGCAGGTGAATAACCCACAGCCCGGCACACACCGCCGGGCAAAAACGCCTGCGGCAGCAGTGAATGCCACCTAGTGTAACTGAGTGCTCGACCAAGGTGATAATCCCGTGTGAACAAGGCCACCGGTGGATAGCGCTGAACGGATTGCGTTTCCGCGCGTGACGGCCCACTATTTCCTTTATTTATCGGGTGAACCGCGCCCCACCCTTTTCTTGATCTGGAGACAGCATGGACTTCGCAGTAAGCAACAAGCCCCTGGAAAAAAGCAAGGCAGACGCCCTGGTCGTACTGCTGAGCAAGAAAAATGATCTTCCCGAAGCCCTGCCCGACAGCACCCGCGAACACATTGCCCAGTTCATGAAGGCCGGCGATTTCAGCGCAAGCAAAGGTCAAATGAGTTGGCTGCATACCCCCGCTGGCGTCAACGCGGCCCGCCTGCTGCTGGTCGGCACCGGCGATAGCCCGCTTAGTGACCAGGGCTGGCTCTCCCTGGTACAAAAAGCGACCAAAACCCTGACCGCCGCCCCGGTGAAACAGGCCCTGTGGCTGTTGGATAACTCCCTGCCCCAAACACAGGAATGGCAAGTTCGCGAAGGCAGTCGGGTAGTGGAAGAAAACACCTACCGTTTCGACGCCTACCGCAGCAATCCGGCACCGGCCAGCAAACTGGCCAAACTGACCTTTTGTCACGCGGGTAAAGAACCTGCGCTTGCCAAGGCACACAAAACCGGCAAGGCGGTCGGTGTTGGGGTCAATCTGGCCCGGGATCTGGGCAACCTGCCCCCCAATGACTGCTACCCGGAATACCTGAGCGGCGTGGCCCGCGACATGGCCAAGGACTACGAAAAACTTACCGTGAAAGTGCTGAGCCAGGCACAGGCGGAAAAAATGGGCATGGGCGCCTTCCATGCGGTGGCCAAAGGGTCCGAACGCCAGGGCCAGATCATCGTGATGGAGTACAAAGGCGCCAAACCGACCAAACAAGGCCCCGTTGCTCTGGTGGGCAAAGGCATCACCTTCGACACCGGTGGCATCTCCCTGAAACCCGGTGCCACCATGGATGAAATGAAATACGACATGGGCGGTGCCGCCAGCGTTTTCGGCTCCGTAAAGACCGTGTGTGAGCTGGGCCTGCCGATCCATCTGGTCGCCGTCGTGGCCGCCGCAGAAAACATGCCGGACGGGCGGGCCGCCCGTCCCGGGGACATCGTCAAGACCCTGTCCGGGCAGACCGTGGAGATCCTCAACACCGATGCAGAAGGCCGTCTGGTGCTGTGTGATGCGCTGACCTATGTGCAGCAGAAGCACAAGCCACATACCGTCATCGACATCGCCACACTCACCGGCGCCTGCGTGGTGGCACTGGGCGCCCATGCCCAGGCGGTTTACGCCAACGATGATGCACTCAGCGAAGCCCTGCTCACCGCGGGCAAGGAAACCGGCGACCGCGGCTGGCCCATGCCCCTGTGGGACGAGTACCAAAGCCAGCTGGACAGTCCCTTCGCCGACATGCAGAACATTGGCGGCCCCAAGGCCGGCTCCATCACCGCCGCGTGCTTCCTGTCCCGCTTCACCAAAGACGTGAAATGGGCGCATCTGGACATCGCTGGCACCGCCTGGGTCAGCGGCGGCATGAACAAAGGCGCCACCGGCCGCCCTGTGCCCATGCTCACCCGCTATTTGATGGACAACGCCTGATGCTTGATGCCGAACGCCTGACAAAACCACCCGCGTCAGGCGTCCGGCGTCGAGCGTCAGGCTTATTGCCATGACCGAAGTCACCTTCTATCTCAGCAGCAAGGCCGGAGACGGTGTGCGCCAGGCGCTGGCCTGGCGGATTGCCGACAAAGCATTGAAACAGGGCCGCCAGGTCTATGTGCATTGCCAGAATGAGGCCCATGCACGGCAAGTGGACGCGCAATTCTGGCAATCTCCTGCAACAGGTTTCTTGCCCCACGCCCTGGGCGGAGAAGGCCAGGCACCAGTATTGCTCGGGTTCGGCGACGACCCCGGCCATCATCACGATGTACTGATCAACCTCACCGACCAGGTTCCGGACTTTTCGTCACGTTTTCAGCGAGTGGCGGAAATGATCAGCGGCGCCGAGACCGAACGACAAAAGGGGCGCGAACGCTTCCGCTTCTATCGGGACCGGGGCTTTCCCGTCACCACTCATGAACTGGGCTGACCACTGCGAGCGACACGGCGATGAGCAACAACAAGGAGACGGCAAAACACGCGCTACTCAAGGAACTGGATGATGTTCAGTCCCTGCTGGATGATGCTGACAGCCCGACTCAGCCGCCCCTGCTGAAACCCTCAGCAGACACCTCAGCTCCGGACTCTCAACGGATCCGGCAGCTCGCCAGCGAACGGGCCAATCCATTCCTGTCTGGCCACCCAGAACCAGGCAACCCGCAAGCGTCTCCAGCACCGTCCGTGCCCACACCTGCCCCACAGCAAGCGCCGGCACCGCGCCCGACGCTGACCAACAGCGATATCGACGCCGCCATTGACGAACTGGTGGCCGAGGCCCTGCCCAAGCTCGAAAAGGCCCTGCGCCTGAAGCTGCGCGCGGCCCTGCGCCGGAAAGCCTGACTCACCTCAGCCCAGGCGCCTTTGTGAAAGTGAGCCGCCGTTTCTGTTTGCCTCGCCAGGCATCCGGCGCCCAGCGCCAGGCGTTTTCTCACAACCCGCGACGAACCCGCCCCGCTTCGCTATAATTCGCCCTCATTTTTTCTTGTTTAGAAGCGGTGATCATGGACAAAACCTACCAACCCGATCGCATCGAGCAATCCTGGTATGAACACTGGGAAAAGGCCGGTCATTTCAAGCCGAGCGGCCAGGGTGATTCCTTCTGCATCATGATCCCGCCCCCCAATGTGACCGGCAGCCTGCACATGGGTCACGCCTTCCAGGACACCATCATGGACACCCTGGTGCGCTACCGCCGCATGCAGGGCCGCAACACCCTGTGGCAGGTGGGCACCGACCATGCCGGCATCGCCACCCAGATGGTGGTGGAACGCAAACTGGCCGGCGAAGGCACCAACCGCCACGAGTTGGGCCGTGAGAAATTCCTTGAGAAAGTCTGGGAGTGGAAAGGCGAATCCGGCGGCACCATTACCCGCCAGCTACGCCGCATGGGCGCCAGCGTGGACTGGACCCGCGAGCGCTTCACCATGGACGACGGCCTCTCCAACGCCGTGCGCGAAGTCTTTGTGCGCCTGCACAAGGAAGGCCTGATCTACCGCGGCAAGCGGCTGGTCAACTGGGATCCTGCCCTGCACACCGCCATCTCCGACCTGGAAGTGGAGAACGTGGAAGAACAGGGCCACATGTGGCACTTCCGCTATCCGCTGTCTGATGGCTCCGGCCACCTGGTGGTCGCCACCACCCGCCCGGAGACCATGCTCGGCGATACCGCCGTGGCCGTGCACCCGGAAGACCCGCGCTACAAGGACATGATCGGCAAGACCATTCGCCTGCCACTGGCTGATCGCGACATCCCCATCATCGCCGACGATTACGTGGACCCGGACTTCGGCTCAGGCTGTGTGAAGATCACCCCGGCCCATGACTTCAACGACTATGAAGTGGGCAAGCGTCACGACCTGCCGATGATCAACATCTTGACCATTGATGCAGCGCTGAATGACGAAGTGCCGGAAGCCTATCGCGGCATGGACCGTGTGGATGCACGCAAGAAGGTGGTCGACGATCTGGACGCCCTGGGCCTGCTGGAAAAAGTCGCCGACCACACCCTGCAGGTGCCCCGTGGCGACCGCTCCGGCGTTGTCATCGAACCCTACCTCACCGACCAGTGGTTCGTGGCCGTGGAAGAGCTGGCCAAGCCTGCCATCGCTGCGGTGGAAAACGGCGACATCCAGTTTGTGCCCAAGAACTACGAAAACATGTACTACTCCTGGATGCGTGACCTGCAGGACTGGTGTATTTCCCGCCAGCTGTGGTGGGGCCACCGCATCCCGGCCTGGTACGACGCTGACGGCAATGTCTATGTGGGCCGCAGCGAGGAAGAAGTCCGCGCCGAACACAATCTTGGTGACACGCCATTGAGCCAGGACGACGACGTGCTCGACACCTGGTTCAGCTCCGCCCTGTGGACCTTCTCCACCCTGGGCTGGCCGGAAGACACCGATGCCCTGCGCACCTTCCACCCAACCGATGTGCTGGTTACCGGCTTCGACATCATCTTCTTCTGGGTTGCCCGGATGATCATGATGACCCTGAAGTTCACCGATCAGGTGCCCTTCAAGAAGGTCTATGTACACGGCCTGGTGCGCGACAACGACGGCCAGAAAATGTCCAAGTCCAAGGGCAATGTGCTCGACCCGCTGGACATGATCGACGGCATTACCCTGGATGCGCTGATCGACAAACGCACCAAAGGGCTGATGCAGCCGCAGAAAGAAAAGCAGATTACCAAGCGCACCCTCAAGGATTTCCCGGATGGGATTAATCCCTACGGGACCGATGCTCTGCGTTTTACCTTCCTGTCACTGGCCTCCACCGGCCGGGACATCAAGTGGGACATGGGCCGCATCGAAGGCTACCGGAACTTCTGTAACAAGATCTGGAACGCCGCCCGCTATGTGATGATGAACACCGAAGGGGAAGATTGTGGCGTCGCTGCTGACAGCGACATCGAGCTGTCCCTGGCGGACCGCTGGATTATCTCGACCCTGCAACGGGCCGAGCAGGACGTCAGCGACGCACTGGACAACTTCCGTTTCGACGTGGCCAGCCATGCCGCCTATGAATTCATCTGGAATGAATACTGTGACTGGTATCTGGAGCTTTCCAAGCCGGTGCTCTGGGGTGACGAGTACTCCGCTGCCCAGAAACGTGGCACCCGCCGCACTCTGGTCACGGTGCTGGAAGCCATTCTGCGCCTGGCCCACCCTTTCATGCCTTTCATCACTGAAGAAATCTGGCAGAAGATTGGCCCCATGGCTGGCAAGAGCGGGAACACCCTCATGCTGCAAGCCTTCCCGGCCAGCGACGCCAGCAAGATTGATGAAGAGGCGGAAACCGGCGCGGAATGGGTCAAGGCCGTTATCACTGCAGTGCGCAACATCCGCGGCGAGATGGGCATCCCGCTAGGCAAGGCGTTGCCAATTTATCTGCATAACGGCAAAGACTCCGACCAGGCCCTGCTGGACGCCAACCGCGTCTTCCTGAGTAAACTGGCCAAACTGGAATCCATTACCTGGCTGGCAGCGGAAGACTCCGCCCCTGCCTCCGCCACCGCGTTGGTAGGCGACATGGAGATTTTGGTACCCATGGCCGGGCTGATCGACAAGGAAGCGGAGATCGAACGCTTGTCCAAAGAGACCGACAAGCTGCGCAAAGAAGTGGGCCGCGCAGAAGGCAAGCTGAAGAACCCCAAGTTTGTCGACAAGGCCCCCCAAGCCGTGGTGGACAAGGAAAAAGCCAAGCTGGACGACTACCGCTCCCAGCTAGCCAAGCTCGAAGAGCAGCTGGAAAAAATCAAATACCTGTAAGGACGGCCATCATGGATGATCCCCGCCGCGCCCGCATACTCACCTGCGCCCAGGAAGTCTTCGCCAGCGAAGGCTTCCGCAGTGCAGAGGTGAAAACCATCGCCGAGCGGGCCGGCGTGGGCAAGGCCACCATCTATAAATTCTTTCCTTCCAAGGAAGCCTTGCTGCTAACCATTGTGAAGGAAAACCTGAATACCATACGCGACCTGATCCTCTCCGAACTGATCAGCGTCTCGCCCCCACTGGAGCGCCTCGAAAGCCTGTGCCGTGCAGTGGCACGCTACCTGGAACAGAATCAGGATTTTTCCCGGGTACTGATTCAGGAGGCAGGTGATTTCATGGGCGACATCCAGCGCCAGTACCTGGCCCTGATGGAACAAAACCTCCCGCTGGCTGACGCGTTTTTCAATGAGCTGCGCAAAGACGGCTATTTCGTTGCCCTTCCCACTCGCGATACGATTCTGATGATGGTAAACCTTGTCACCGGAACCACGTATACATGGGCCCTCACAGGAGAGGGCAGCCTGGAACAACAAGCCGCAGACTACATGAAGGTGTTGATCCGCGGCCTCAGATAGGAAGAGTCGAGATCATGCGCCTTATGGTTATCTTCACCGCGTTGCTTTCCACCACCCTGATTCACGCAGGAACACTGAGTCAGCTGACCGATGCCCCCCCACCGCACCCCGCAGGAAAAGGCCCGTGACGAATACCGCCATCCGGTAGCAACCCTGAATTTCTTCGATGTCCAAAAGGACATGACTGTGGTGGAAATATGGCCCGGTGGCGGCTGGTACACGTCGATTCTCGCGCCCTGGCTTTACAAGTCCGGCACTTATTACGCCGCCCACTTCCCTGAAGACAGCGACATCCCTTTCTATCGCCGCTCCGTAACCCAGTTCAAGGCCAAACTGGCAGAACACCCGGAGATCTACGATCACGTCCGCGTCACCGCGCTCAACCCTCCCAGCTACACCGTTATCGCCCCGGCGGGCACAGTAGACCGCGTTCTAACCTTTCGCAACGTGCATAACTGGGCCAAGGCCGGCAAGACCGAAGCCGTGTTTGCCAGTTTTTACCAGGCCCTCAAACCCGGCGGCATTCTCGGCGTGGTTGAGCATCGCGCACCGGAAGTGCGGCCACTGGAAAGGCAGATCGAAACGGGATACATGAGCGAAGGGTATGTGATTGCCCAGGCCGAACAGGCCGGGTTCAAACTGGTAGATCAATCGGAAATTAACGCCAACCCCAAGGATCAGGCCAACCATCCTGCCGGGGTCTGGACTCTTCCCCCCAGCCTGAGGCTCGGCGACAAGGACCGGGACACTTATGAAGCGATTGGGGAGAGCGACCGAATGACACTCAAATTCGTCAAGCCTGAGTAACCCGGCTCGACAGAAACCTTACGACGCCGGGCGCTCCAGCATGCCCGGCGTAACCTCACCCAGCACCAGGGATTCAGCCACCCCCACCGCCACGCGCAAACACTGATCCAGCCGCTCCTGGGAAAACCCTCCGTCCTCGAAGATGTACAACGAGTAGTTTTCCAGCATCCAGAGCATGGTCAGAAAAACCAGTGGTTCGTAGTTCTTGCCGGTAAAGCGGTTAATCTGTACCGCAAGCACTTCCGATGCCAGGGTTTGTGCGCGAGTACGGTGTGGCGCAAGGGCTGAATCAGAAGAGCGAGCCTCTTCCATCATCAGCTTGATCACCGGCCCCATACTCACGTGGTAATCGAAATACACCTTGGTAGTGTTGCGGATGATGTCATTGGCAGACGATGCCTGCTTCACCTCTTTGTGGAAGTGCAGCAGCATGTTATCCACAAAAATACGGTAAATGCTTTCCAGCACATCCATCTTGTTGCGGAAGTACTTGTAGAAAGTACGGCGTGACACGTCAGAAGCATCCAGCAGGTGTTGAACTGTCGTGCGCTGCAACCCGCGCTGGGCAAAAACCTGCATGGAATGGATAAGGATCTCCGCCCGCGCCTGGGAGCGTTGCCCCCCTTCTTCGCGGGCATGCACTTCCAACACCTGATTCACCACTTGGCGAATCGCATCAATGTCACTGCTTCCTGTCTGCACCTGACAAATACCCCTTACAATGTATACTTTGCGGTAGCTTAACCAACGGTCATCACAGAGTAAACACCGAGTTTATCCTAAGCCATGACCGTTCCGCTCACCCCCTCACTACTCCTGTGGCGCTTCCAGACCTTTTCGTGAAAGTGATAGGCCACCGTATTCACACATGGCTCCACCAACGCGGTCAAACCCCCGATACGCCAGTCACCGGTCATCGCCCAGACGACCAGAAACGCCACCGAAATATGCATTGCTCCGAAACTGATTGTCTTGGCCATAACATGCCCTCCTTTTCGATTATCATCGCCAACCCTATCCCTATAGAGAAATGCTATTCCTATATCTCAACAATAGCTAATAGCAATCATTATCACTACGCGATTATCAAGGATTGTTAACTTGCCCCCTAAATCATGCGCCAGTCACGCGCAGTGCTTTACTCTATGGCATCCGCCAACCACAGGGTTTACATCATGAGCAAGAAAGCCTTACTGATCCTCCACGGCAAACAAGCCGCTAATCAGACAGTTCGCGATGCGGTTATGGACTGGCGTGATCAGGGCCATGAGCTGGCTGTTCGAGTCACCTGGGAAGCCGGCGACGCGGAACGCTATGTGCACGAAGCGCTGAATAACGGCTTTACCACCATCATTGCCGGGGGCGGTGACGGATCCGTACGCGACATTACCCAGGCGTTGATGGAGAGTGGTCAAAAGGATCTGGAACTGGCAATCCTCCCCCTCGGCACAGCAAACGATTTTGCGACTGCTGCTGAGATCCCTGTGGAACCTGCAGCCAGCCTGTCCTTGCTCGAGAATATTCCGCAGCCCTGCGACGTCATACAGGTTAACGACCATTATTTCCTCAACATGGCTACCGGCGGTTTCGGTACAGAAGTGACGACCCAGACGTCGGAAGATTTAAAAAAGATGCTTGGTGGTGCAGCCTACCTGCTCACCGGGCTAACCCGCTTCCCGGAAATCGAATCAGCCAAAGGGCACTTCAAGGGTGAAGACTTCGAATGGGAAGGTGAATTCCTCGCCCTGGGTCTGGGCAATGGCCGCCAAGCTGGTGGTGGACAGCGGTTATGTCCCGATGCACTGATTAATAATGGCCTGTTCGATGTGGCAATCTTGCCCGCCGACATGGACTTGCTCGCCGGCGTAAAAGAACTGTTCGACAGCGAGGCCCGTCAAGACCCAAGCCAGGAAGGCCTTTTTGTACGCACCCGACTCAGTGAGATGCACATTGAGACCCCCACCTCAATGAACCTGAATCTGGACGGCGAACCCATACAGAGTACCACCTTTCGCATCCGTGCCATTCCGAATGCATTGCGCCTGTATCTGCCAGAGCGCAGCCCCCTGTTAGGCTGATGCCTGCTGAGAGCCGCCACAACGCTGAACAAACTCGCGAACTTTCTGCCGGCGTTGATCCAGCTTGTGGCCATACAAGGGAAAGTGTTCCCACACCGCCAGATCCTTTACCCCGTAGCGGCGGGTTGCTACTGCCACAACCATCATGCCGGTACGGATAACCCCCATCTCGCAGTGCACCAGGCAACGGCTTCCCGTGCGGTCAATTTCCCCCATTAATTGCAGAATCTGCGCTTCTGTTGGCGGAGTGTCCTGAGCCATTGGAATATTAACCAGATTCAACCCATGGCGACGACAGTATGCCTCTTGCCGTGCATACCACCCATTCTTGCTGTACTCAGACTCCAGGCGCAAATTAACGATAGTGTTGATTTTCAGCACCCGGTGCATGATACGTAACCCAACCGGCCCCAGAGTGCCACTACGGTAAAGCTTGCCGGACTCCACTACGCGGAAGTGATACATCAGCTTGCGGTACCGATAAATGAACAAGGCAACAAAAGGGATAGCAACAGCTGTATACAACAACATGGCGACTCCGCAGCATTGAACGTCAGCGCAGTCTGGCGGGTCTTTTTGGCAAACGTATTACAGGGAGGCTTTGAATGTAATAGCGCGGGGTTGAGCAGGGATGTCCAAACCCTGAATACAAAAAACCCCCGTCACTTTCGTGGCGGGGGTCTTTTTTTTGGTTTAAGAGCCTGACGATGACCTACTCTCACATGGGGAAGCCCCACACTACCATCGGCGATATG
>NZ_NVWY01000038.1 GCF_002733835.1 Alcanivorax sp. | reverse complement strand
AAAGACATCCTTCATCCTGAGCCTGACAGGCACAAAAAAAGCGAACCTCAAATGAGGTTCGCTTTATGAGGCTGCCAACTGTGGGACAGCAGTGGCTTCGGCGCCTTTTTCGTGCCCGCTCCCCTCTCAGCCCTTTTACCTGCGGCATTTTGCCGCTACCTGTGAATACATCCCAAATAGGAATGACTTGCATTAAGAAGGTAAAACTCTTAGTATTGCGAACCCTATTCAACCCTTGACGCTTATGTAATTGCCGCGCGCCACCCTGTGATTTCCTGTCATCGGGCTTCCATTATTACGCGGTAGACTACATAAGCCTTTGTGTACCCAAGACCGGGCACCTGATCATTTGCCCATAGCTGGAGTTTTCCATGCCCCCAATTTCCCTGCACTTGCCGGAATGGTTTGTCAGTGGCGGCGCCACCATGTGGGTCCTCGCCCTGCTGTCCGTTATTGCCCTGGCCACGCTGATTTCCAAGATCCTGCAATTTGCCCGTATCCGCCCCGGCAACAGCCGCCAGGCGGACCAGCTGCTCAACGCGCTGCGTCAGGGCAAACAGCCCGGCGAGCCGGGCAAGCTCAACAGCCCCATCGACCGGGTTCTGTGGCAGTGCTGGCAGAACCGTAATCTGGACGAAGCCGCCTGGCAAGAAGAAAGCCTGCGCCTGGCGCGCAGCGGCCTGGATGAACTGCGCGGCGGCCTGCGGGTGCTGGAAGTGATCAGCGCCATCGCCCCGTTGCTGGGCCTGCTGGGTACCGTATTCGGCATGATCGGCGCTTTCCAGGCACTGGAAACCGCTGGCTCACAGGTGGATCCCTCGATTCTTTCCGGCGGTATCTGGGAAGCCCTGCTGACCACCGCCGCCGGCCTCACCGTGGCGATCCCGACTCTGGCCGCATTCCACTGGGCCGACCGCAGCATCGAGCAATGCCGCGAAAAGATGCAGGACCGCTTGTCTCGCCTGAAAGTACTGCGCAACAACCACACGGCTCCCGAACCTCTGGAAGAGGATCGCGACCCGTCGGTGTCGCATGCATATTGAACCGGAGCGTCATCGCACGCCCTTTATCAGCCTGACACCCCTGATTGATGTGGTGTTCATCCTGCTGGTGTTCTTTATGCTTGCCACCCGTTTCGGGCAATACCATGACTTGCCCGTGAATGTGCAGCCTGCAGACAGCACCGAGCAGCCGGATGAACACTGGCTGGTGATTGAAGTGCAGGCCAGCGGTATGCTGACGCTCAACGGCGTCAGCTTTACCCCGGCCGCCGTGGCAGACCGCCTGGACACCAGCAAGAGCAAGGTGTGGGTCACGGTGAATCCGGACGCCACCCTGCAACAGGCACTGACCGCCGTGGATGCCATGAAGGCCGCCGGCGTTCGCGATGTCCAACTGGAGCTGTTGCCATGATGATCATGGAAACTTCATCACGCAGACCGCCACTGGAGCCGGTACTGCCACTGATCAATGTGGTCTTCCTGTTGTTGATCTTCTTCATGCTGGCCGGGCAATTGGCCAAGCGCCCCACCGTGGCGGTAGAAGCCCCCATGAGCCAGACCGCCAACGGCGAGGAAGCCCGGGACAAGCTGCTGCTTGTGATGCAGAACGATGGGCAATGGTTTGCCGAAGACAGCGCCGAGCCGTTAAGCGAAGAGGCATTACTGGCCCTGCTTGGCGACAATCCGGAAGAAGCGGAAGTCCGCCTGCTGGCCGACGCAGGAATATCCATGCAAGCCTTGCGCGAACGTTTGGAAACCCTGCAAGGCTTGGGTGTGGAGCAGGTTCGCCTGGTCACCCAGAGCGATGCCGCGCCAGACAGCAGTAGCCAGGAGGCACCATGAAGCCCCGCAATTTTTCCGCTTGGGTTATCTCTATTCTGGTCCACGTCAGTGTGCTGGTCACCGTCGGGGCCATGACCCTGGCTGGTGGCCGCCCGGCCAAGCCCGGCGTGAGCGAAATTGCCATCAACCTGTCGGCACCACCGGCTCCGAAACCCGCCGCGCCAGCGCCACAGCCCAAGGCCCAGCCTGCGCCGCAGCCAAAGCCAAAGCCGAAGCCGAAGCCGAAGCCCAAACCCAAGCCCAAACCGGTAGCGAAGCCAAAACCGAAACCGGAACCCAAACCAGAGCCCGTCCCCGAGCCGCAAGTGGCCGAAACCACGCCAGCGGAAACCGAGGACAATAACGCCGAAGAAGAGGTTTCAGCACAACCTTTGACCCAGGGCGCCAAAGGCATGGCAGGCGACCCCGGCAAAGGGGTGCATCAATCCGGTGACACGGAAAATGCGCTCAACAAGTACCTGGCCAAGGTGCGCGACACGATTGATTACAACAAGCAGTATCCGCACCGGGCCAAGATGCGCCGCCAGCAAGGAACCGTAAAAGTGTCCTTCGTGATCAATGCCTCCGGCCGCGCTGAGCAGGTTGAAATCACCGAAAGCTCCGGTAGCCGCATTCTCGATCGCGCCACCAGGGAACTGGTTGCACGTCTGCGCTTTGATGCCCCTCCCAAGGAACTGGATAGC
This sequence comes from Alcanivorax sp., assembly GCF_002733835.1. Classification (GTDB taxonomy): domain Bacteria; phylum Pseudomonadota; class Gammaproteobacteria; order Pseudomonadales; family Alcanivoracaceae; genus Alcanivorax. The sequence continues at coordinate 45,287 of NZ_NVWY01000038.1, read as the reverse complement.
GGCAGCGTTCCGGTGAAGGTCATCGCCCCGGTAGACTACGACCTGAGCAACAGCTGAACAGAGCGGTGCCCTGCACCGCCACAGTTGATCCCCTCCCCGCCAGTCATTACTGTTTAATTCAATAACGTTAAACCGCTGGCGGAACGGCATCCGTTCCGGTTCTGCCCCTTCGCGTTTTCTACCGGACTACCAAGGAAGGTCTGTGAGCCCATTAACTCTGGCATTACTGCTCAGCCTGGCCGCCGGCCTGAGCATGGCCGTCGGCGCACTGATTGCCGTCAAACAACATATCGCCCGTGACTGGCTACGCCAGGAAGTTCGCCATACCGTGATTGCCTTTGGCGGTGGCGCCCTGCTGGCTGCCGTGGCGCTGGTGCTGGTGCCGGAAGGGGCAAAACATCACACCCCGTTCTCCGCCACCCTGATGTTTGTCGGCGGCGGCGTGGTGTTCATGCTGATCGATCGCGCGCTCGCCGCCAAAGGGGGCGCCATGTCGCAATTGCTGGCCATGCTTCTCGATTTTGTTCCCGAAGCTATCGCACTGGGCGCCGCGCTGGCAGTGGGAGGCGGCCAGGCCTTTCTGCTGGCGTTCCTGATTGGCATGCAGAATCTGCCGGAAGGGTTCAACGCCTACCGTGAAATACGTGATAGCGGCGGGCTTGCCCCGGGCAAGATCATTCTCGCCTTTGCCGGGCTATCCCTTCTTGGGCCTGTCAGCGCCTGGCTGGGCTTTGCGGTATTGGTAAACATGCCAGTCATACTGGGCGGCATTATGCTGTTTGCCAGCGGCGGCATTCTCTACCTGATTTTCCAGGACATCGCCCCGCAAGTTCCACTGAAGCGGTCCTGGGCGCCGTCACAAGGCGCTGTTGCCGGATTTGCCCTGGGTTTGGTGGGGCATCTGTTAGTGCAGTGAGTTGGGGCTATTATAGAACGGAGCGTAGCGGAGTAACGCACGTCGTTCCGTGCGGCCCGAAGGGTGAGCGAAGCGAATAACGCCGCTTGTGGCGCGAACCGAGCGACAGCGAGGCGAGAGAAATCAACGATATCGACCCTTCTTTCCGGCGCAGTCGAGCACTGATCTCCCCGATCGCCCTGCGGGTGATTTCCTTGCTTCGCAAGGTTCGCACCTCGAGAGGTACTCCTACAGTCGCGTCGTAGCCAGGCCGGGGTTATTCTCCCCAGCGTTTCACCAGGGTCTGCTCCACACCAAGATGATCGAGTAACCGGGCCACCATGAAATCCACCAGATCGTCCACGCTTTGTGGCTGGTGATAGAAACCCGGCGCGGCGGGCATGATGGTGACACCGAGGCGGGAAAGTTTGAGCATATTTTCCAGATGAATCGCAGAAAAAGGCGATTCGCGGGGCACCAGAATCAACTTGCGCCCTTCCTTGATCGCCACATCCGCAGCGCGCTCAATCAGGTTATCACTGGCGCCCGTGGCAATGGCAGACAGGGTTCCGGTGGAACAGGGGCACACCACCATGGCCGCGGGGGCACCACTGCCGGAGGCAACCGGCGCGGTCCATTGTTCCAGCCCGCAGACGACCAGCCGTCCCTTGTCGGTCTTTACCCACTCACGCAAGGCCTGCTCAGCCTGGCCAGTACCTGCAGGAAGCTTCAGTTCGGTTTCCGTACCAATCACCACACGTGCGGCCTTGGACAGCAGCACAAAAACCTCGCAGTCCGCATCCAGCAGACACTGCAGCAGTCTCAGGCCATATGGCGCTCCGGAAGCGCCCGTAAAGGCAAGCGTAATGCGTTGAGTCATGAGCCCATCCCGACGCCTCTGGCCATCATCGCCGCCAGAATCGGCATCAGAATGACCAAATGAATTTCCGCCACCAGCACACCGCGCAGGTTGCGTTGCAGCTTGTCATCGATTTCCGGTACGTGGCCGGCTTTCACCGATTTTCGCCAGCCCAGCAGCACCTTGGTGGGATACAGGCTTAGCAAGGCGATCAACACAAACAGCGTGACCTTGCCATGGAACCAGGGGTTCGCCAGATAGAAGTTCCAGCCTTTTTCCGTCCAGCCCGCCCGGGCCAGGCCGCTGATCAATACCACCAACGCCGACAAGCCGTAGCCGATATCCAACCACAATAACGTGCGCACATTGCGCTCATTGATCCCCGTCCGCCACAGCAACAGCTCGCCATACAGGCAAGCAAACAACATCAGAATGCTGAGGTAATGGACCGAAGCCCAGAGTACAGACCAGAACATGGCAACCTCCTTGAAACCGCATCACGCCGCACGCTTCACGCTACAACGCATTGCCGCTTGTGGCGTGAAGCGTGCAGCGTTTATTCAGCCAACGCATCCAGCAGTTTCTGGTGAATGCCGCCAAACCCGCCGTTGCTCATCACCACCACATTCAACGGCTCACCTTTGTGGCTCACTACTTTGGCCACAATCTCATCCAGCGATTCACTGACCGATGCGGGCACTGGCGACTCGCTGAGCACCGAATCCAGCGACCAGTCCAGGCCCGGTGGCTGATACCAGATTACCTCATCGGCGCAGACGGTGCTGCCAGCCAACGCCGCCTTGTGATTTCCCAGCCGCATGGTGTTGGAGCGAGGTTCGATAATGGCGAGAATCTTGCCGTCGCCTACCTTGCGTCGCAGGCCATCCAGGGTCGTGGCAATGGCCGTGGGATGGTGGGCAAAGTCGTCGTACACCCGCACACCGCTCACCTCGCCGCGTAGCTCCATGCGCCGCTTCACACCCACAAATTCCGATAACGCTGCGGCGCCATCGGCCAGGGCCACGCCCACATGGCGGGCGGCCAGTAACGCGGCCATGCCATTGTTCACACTGTGACGGCCAGTCTGATCCCAACGCACCTGTGCCACTGGCTCGCCGTTTTCCAGCACGGTAAAGACCGAGCCGTCGTCCTGATCCAGACGATAGCCCAGCGCTTGGTCTTCGCCGAAACGCTCCACTTCACTCCAGCATCCCTGATCCAGCGTCTCTTCCAGTGCTGTTTCACCGTTAGGCAGAATCAACCGCCCGGAGGAAGGCACGGTGCGAATCAGATGATGGAACTGGGTCTGGATTGCCGCCAGATCCGCAAAGATATCCGCGTGATCAAATTCCAGATTATTGAGGATCACGGTACGGGGGCGGTAGTGCACAAACTTGCTGCGCTTATCGAAAAATGCCGTGTCGTACTCGTCCGCCTCCACCACAAAAAAAGGCGTCTCGCCCAGCCGGGCAGACACACCAAAATTACCTGGCACACCGCCGATCAGGTAACCGGGATTTAAGCCCGCGTATTCCAAAATCCAGGCCAGCATGGAACTGGTGGTGGTCTTGCCGTGGGTGCCGGACACCGCCATCACCCAACGGCCGGGAAGCACCACCTCTTCGAGTAACTGTGCCCCGGAGGTATACGGCAAACCGCGATCCAGCACCGCTTCCACTGCCGGGTTGCCACGACTCAGCGCATTGCCGACCACCACCAGATCCGGCGCAGGCTCCAGCTGGGCAGGGTCATATCCCTGGGTCAGGGTAATACCGGCCGCTTCCAGCTGATCACTCATGGGCGGGTAGACGTTCAGGTCGCTGCCGGTGACGTGATGCCCCTGGGCCTTTACCAGCTGCGCCAGCGACCCCATGAAAGTGCCGCAAATACCAAGAATATGAATATGCATGGGAAGGAACTGCCAACATTAAGATTCCCTGCACCATAACGGCAAGGGGCTACAAGGTGAAGAGGCTGCGCAGCGGAATTCACCTCAAGCCTGCTCGCCAGGCTCTCCCGCCCCGACCAGCACCCGGTTCCTGCGCGAATGGCCGAGCATGGCGGAAGGGGACATGCCCAGCATATTCTGAAATACATGGGACAAATGGGACGAATCGGAAAACCCCGCCGTCAGCGCCGCATCCGTGAGCGAACTGCCCATGGACATCATCGTCGAGGTCACAAACAAGCGGTGCCACAGGCGGTAGCGGCGGATAGGGATCCCGGTGGCATCCTTGAACACGCGCTGCAGACGCGCCCCTGACAACCCCACCTGGCTGGCAAGATCCTCATTGGAATAATTCTGTGCCGGGTCCGAACGGATCAGCTCGATAATGCGGGCAATGCGGGCATCCGGCCTGAACCCTTCTACCTCGGTACTGGCTGCGGGGAAAAGCAGATCTGCTAACTGCCCATACACTTCATCGGCATCCAGGCTATCGCGATATGCCTGCTTCAGTACCGACAGCTGCCTGCCCTGCAGCGAAGAATCAGAGTAAAAGCCGGGCTCGCGCCATTGCATCAAACGCTGATGAAACAAATAATCCCGGCCCAGCGGATCCAGAAAACAACAGGCAATCTGCTTTCCCTGCGGATCAGCGGTAAACGAGACACCGGCAGGCAACAACAGCGTTCGAGCACGAAATCTCTCTCCGCTTACGTCAAGCAACACGTCATCTTCCAGGCCAAACAACAGGGTATGCGCCCCGGCTGAAAAAGTAATACGGCTGCCGAGATAGCCCACATAGAGCGTTCTCAAACGCCACAGATACAACGTGGAAGGTGGCACGTCGGCTTGTTCATTCAGATTATTATTCTTGTCTTCCATATTTTTTCTCGACTGAAAAACAGTCTTTGCAGACTTACTGCATCGAATCAGTAGTGCCTGTGAATCCCGTCACAGTGCGCCAAAAACCCGATTCGACCACGCCCCATTCCTACAAGTCAGTATCACCAAACCTTCCTATAGTCCAGTCGTCGACAAACAAAACCAGCAGCCATGGCGCCGGCTGCATTCTAATAAACAGGAGAACAAACATGTCGATCATCGCCCGTGGCCTGATCATGGCCACCGTTCTGATATTAAGCACCAGCCAGGCCCATGCCTGGTCCTGGTTCGGAAAAGACACACGCTACGCCGACACCCGCTACCCCATCGTTCTGGTGGGTGGCATCATCGCGTTCGATGACATTGCCGGTATCGATTATTTCTACGGTATCGCCGATGACATGCGCGACTACGGTGCGGATGTGTACGAAAGCAACGTCAGTGCCCTGCAAAGCAATGAATACCGTGGTGAAGAACTGATTACCCAGATCGAAAACTACCTGGCCGTCACCGGGGCGCAAAAAGCCAACCTGATCGCTCACTCACAGGGCGCCCCCACCGCCCGCTATGTGGCAGCAGTGCGCCCGGATCTGGTGGCGTCGGTTACCTCCGTGCACGGTGAGAACCGCGGTACCCGGGTTGCCGATATCATTCGTGGAGTACTGCCTGAAGGCAGCGTATCGGAAGGGCTCGCCGACATGATCGCCGGGGGGTTTGGCGCCCTGTGGGAAATGGCATCCGGCGGCCCCAATGCCAATGACCAGTCCGCCACGGCAGTACTCGCCGATTCCACCACCGCAGGCATGGCCGCGTTCAATCAACGCTACCCCCAGGCCATGCCCAGCTCTGCCTGTGGCACCAGCGGCCAGCATTCCGTCAATGGTGTGCGCTACTGGTCCTGGGGCGGTACCGGCGTGCACACCAACCTGTTCGACCCCTTCGACAGCCTGCTGGTCACCGTCACCCAGTTTGCCTTCCCTTCCGGCGTCAAGCATGACGGTGTATTGCCCCTGTGCGGCATGTACCTGGGCAAACCCATTCGCCACAACTACCGCCACAACCACGCGGATGCCATCCGCCAGCTGTTCGGCCTGATGGGCTGGGAAACCGACCCGAAAACGTTATACCGCAATCAGGCCAACCGCCTGAAAAACGCTGGCCTGTAACGCAACCCTCCCCGCAGGGACCGGCTTTCCTGCGGGGCAATCCGGATCGAGACAAGACCATGACACGCACACTTGCACTTCTGGCCACCGTCTTTGTATTGGCCACCGGGGTATTCTGGGGGCTCAAACGTATTCCTGTACCCCAGCATGCTCAACCGGCACAACATCAACCCGATGCGCAGGCCAGCCACACCCACAGGCCGGCCACCGAGTCACCCGGCATTGCCAAACCGGCGTTCTCCGACGTACTGGCCAATACCTCCTTATCGGGCACACAGGTTCCCGGCAAACTCATGACCGACTCACAGGGTCACCTGATCGCAAACAGCAGCAGCAAGGCGATCATGGATTACTTTCTTTCCCTGAGTGGAGAAATGCCGGACGCGACAATCCGTAAACTGATGGAGCAATGGGCACGACAAAACGCCGGCGCCATCGCCGCTGCTGACCTGCTTGACCTGCTTGACCGCTATCACCATTACCGCACCGCATTCGCCAGCGGCGATTACGCCGCCCATTATTCCGGTAATGGCGATGACGACATCCGCCGTAAACTGCAAATGCGTCAACAACTACGCCAAGAGACCTTCGGCGCCGATACCGCCAATACCCTGTTCGCCGACGAAGATCGCTACGACCGGTTCAGCCTGGAGCGGCACGACATCATGACCTCAGACCGTTCCGATGAGGAAAAGACGGCAGCCCTGAGAGCCCTTCGCAGCACCCTTCCACAGGCGCTGGCAAAGCAATACCAGCAGCAGTATGACCTGCAGCACCTTCCGGCCCGGGAACAGTCGATGAAACAAGAGGGAGCCAGTGCCGAGGAGCTGTATGCATTCCGGCAGCAGCAATTCGGCGATGCCGCCGCCCTGCGTCTGCAGGCACTGGAGGCAGAGCGTCAGGCCTGGCGACACCGTTATCAGAATTACACGCAGCAGCGAGACCAGATCAATCACGCCGCCCTGAGCAGCGACGACAAAAAAGAACAGCTGGATGCCCTGCGAGCTCGCCTCTTTAACGCCAGCGAGCAGCAACGTGCCGCCGCACTGGATCGCCTCAATTAATCAGCAACGCGGCAGAATGGCCCGACTATCCGACAGCGCCTACATAACCGGCGGGCAGGATGAGAGAAGGAAAGGTTGTTGCGCTCCCTCATTCGCTGTTTTGCCAGTACTGCCCGGATCACTGGATCAGATGCCGACTGCCACTCAGCCTGGGCCCGTCACCACCTCAGGCAACAACAGCACCACACCCGCATAACTGGCTACCAGCAACGTCATGGCCACCCCGAGCCCAAGGAAGGGCCCCACATTCAGGGAGCGATGGTAGATAAAACTCTGCGCCGCCAACTGCCAGCTCACCAGCACCAGATACAGCAACTCGATAGCACTCAGCGACTGCTCCATGCTGGTATTCACTGCCAGCAACGGCAGGCTCATGAGGGTCAGAATCACATCCACCCCCACCAACGACAGAGCGGTCTGCAACCAGCGCCCCTGCAGCCCCTTGAACGATAGCAACAGGCCTGTGCCCGCCAGCACCACCGCCAACGACAGCAACTGGCTGCTCACCAACACGCCAATGGGCAATGCGGTCTGCAGGCTGCCCACCAGTAGCTGCAACACAAACCAGCCGGCCAGCACCAGCGCCAGCAACGATGGAGAATACGGGGCATTCTCCGGGCTGGCACGAAATATGGCCAACCGCCAAAACAGGGTCATCAATACAGTCATGGATCCTCCGGGCCGCTATTCTTTCAGAGCCGGGGAGAAACAGCTACTAGATGCCAGCTTCCAGCTACTAGAAAACATAAAACCACTGCCGTTACTCCCCTCCTCCCTCTTAGTATCGCGGGCACAGCGCACCAGGCAGGCACCTACCCATCCCGCGTCTCGCAGCTGGAAGCGCCTGGCTTGTCTTTTTCGTCCGACAACTGCGGGTGTGTTTCATGGCCTGCTTCGCTAGAATGCACGCAAATTGAATCAAGGGGTCTCACATGGCGCGTAAAAATGCTTTCTACGCTCAGTCCGGCGGTGTCACCGCTGTCATCAATGCTTCCGCCGCCGGCGTTATCGAAGCCGCCCGGGAAAACAAGGATGTCATCGGCAAGGTCTACGCCGGCCGAAACGGCATCATCGGCGCACTCACTGAAGAGCTGATCGATACCAGCAAAGAAAGCAAAAGCGCCATTGAAGCGCTCAAGCACACCCCCGGCGGCGCCTTCGGCTCCTGCCGCTACAAACTGAAAGACCTGAAGACCTCCCAGCGCGAATACGAGCGCCTGATCGAAGTCTTCAAGGCACACAACATCGGCTACTTCTTCTACAACGGTGGTGGCGACTCCGCCGACACCTGCCTGAAAGTCTCCCAGCTGTCGGAGAAGATGGGTTACCCGATTCAGGCCATCCACGTACCCAAGACCGTGGACAACGACCTGCCCTTCACCGACGTGAGCCCGGGTTTCGGCTCCGTAGCCAAATACACCGCAGTGAGCTGCCGCGAAGCCGCCCTGGACGTGGCCAGCATGTGCGCCACCTCCACCAAGGTGTTCGTGATGGAAGTCATGGGCCGCCACGCGGGCTGGATTGCCGCATCCGCCGGCCTGGCCAAGGAAGACGCCGATGATGCGCCGCACCTGATCCTGTTCCCGGAAATTGCTTTCGACAAGGCCGCCTTCATGAAGAAGGTGGACGCCACCGTCAAGAAAGCCGGTTACTGCGTGATCGTGGTCTCCGAAGGCGCCCGTTACGAAGACGGCACCTTCCTGGCCGACGCCGGCAACACCGACGCCTTCGGCCACAAGCAGCTGGGCGGCGTGGCGCCGGTCATTGCACAGATGGTGAAAGACAAACTGGGCTACAAATACCACTGGGCGGTGAGCGACTACCTGCAGCGGGCAGCACGCCACATTGCCTCCGCCACCGACGTGGAGCAGGCCTACGCCGTGGGCCGTGCCGCGGTGGAATTCGCCGTGGCCGGCAAGAATGCGGTCATGCCCACCGTGGTTCGCAAGGACACCAAAAAGTACAGCTGGACCATCGGCGAAGCCCCACTGAAGAAAGTCGCCAACGTGGAAAAGAAAATGCCGCGCAAGTACATCAGCAAGGATGGCTTCGGCATCACCCCTGCCGGCCGCGCCTACCTGGAGCCGCTGATTGGTGGCGAGTCCTACCCGCCTTTCAAAAACGGCCTGCCGCAGTTCGCCAAGCTGAAACTGGCCCCGGTGGCCAAGAAGCTGAACGACGCCTTCGAGGTGTAAGCCACACCTAAGCCACACCCCGAAACGAAAAACGCCCCGCATCGCGGGGCGTTTTTATTTTACTCCAGATTCACGCCTTCAACCACACTCCCCCCTGTAGGAGTTCCCTTCCAGGGGGCGAACCGTGCGAAGCACGGAATCGATCGAAGGTCGGTCAGGGACTTCAGGTTTCAACAAACTGAATGAAGGCATGAGGTAAACCTACCCCGTTTCCCTCGCCTGGGCTCGGGTTCGTCCCCTGGAAGGGAACTCCTACAGAGGGGCTTCGTAGCTCGGACAGGAATCGGGGAGCCAGCACTAGCCCTCCATCGCCGCCATGTCCATCCACATCATTTCCCATACATGCCCGTCCGGGTCCGCCAGGTTGCGGTTATACATAAACCCCAGATCCTGAACCGGGTTGATATCGGCAGTGCCACCGTTCTCCGCAGCGGCCGCATTCACCGCATCCACCGCATCACGACTATCAAAGGAAAGCGCCAGCATCACTTCACTGGAAGAGGAAGGTGGAATCGGCCGGTCCGTAAAGGTCCGCCACTTGTCGTGGGTCAGCAGCATCACATGGATCGCTTCGCTCCACACCATGCAGGCAGCCGTCTCGTCAGTGAATTGCGGGTTGTTCTCAAACCCCAGTGCAGAGTAAAAGTTCATGGCTACCGTCAAATCCGCCACGGGCAGGTTCACAAAGATCATTCGAGTCATGGCGCTGTCTCCTTGATTAGTCATTAGGGGGTCCTGGCACAATGTGCCTTCATGATCTAATCGATTGGCCCCTTACGGTTTCGACAGCCTGATGACTATTTTTTTCATGCTCGGCCATCAGCCCATCAACACTCATAGTCATACTGCCCGAACACCGCATTATGGCTAAACCGGTAGTCTTCCCCCGCCTTGATGGCTTTCAAAAAAGCGGCCTCCTGCTTCACCGTCACAGGCGCAAGCAACTGATCCGCACCCCCTCCGCGATACTGCTGCTTGCCCACTGTTTCCGTCTCAATCACAAACCGGGACATATTGCTCCAGTTATGTAACGCGAAGTCAAAATCATGCCAGCGGATGGAACAATTCCCCGCCATGGTTTTGTTCAAAGCGACTTCGGCACTTTCAAAACGCGGGGCCTCCGCGAACACGAACGCCAGCATTTTAATAATCTTCTGTTGCTGAATTTCCTCCTCCACATCCCGGTAACTCCGGGTTACCCCCTCGGCGTAAAATTTCAGGAAATCCTGGTCAGCGATCAAACTGAGGGTGTGCTCGAAATTGGCGTTGTTAAGCGTCAGAGGCAAGCGATTGTTGTAGCGAACGATATGGTCCGGCAACGGCAGTTTGTTGATGGTGAGCAAGTAGAGATTTTTGGTGTTCATGCCGAGGGTGTTTACCACTGGCTGCTTGCCCGGGCAACGCTCGGTAATATGGATATCCAGGATGGTATTGTCATTGCCCAGCCGCGGCCGGATTTCATCGGTGACAAAAGCCACAATGTGGTCAAGTGAGTAGGCTTCTCCCCGTTCGGCAGTAAAATCATAGTGGCAAGTGTTGGCACTGGCCGTGGCAGATATCCCCCAGGCGAATACCATCGCCATAATGCGTTTCAACATGATCCCTCCGGTTTTATTGGCTTCCCTTCCCGTGGCGGCGAGACGCAAGACCGCCCACAAGCGCCACTTTTTTCATAAGCCAATTAACCAGAAAAGCCCCGCCTTCACAAATGGCGGGGCCCTGGCACGCGATCACTCAAAATTCGGACAAGGCCTTCTGCAAGGCCTCCAGCTCTGCTATCTCGTCCGCTATTTTTTTCTGGTACTTGGCGACTTTTTCCTCGTCACCATCAGCCCGGGCCTCGTCCAGATCTTCCTGATAGTCCAGAAGATCACTTCGCGATTCTTCAATATCGTCTTTTAATTCCTGGCGCAGGGAGTCATCCGTGCAATGGTCCCGGGCTTCGGAAAGGGCTTTTTTCAACCCGGCGACCTTATCTGCATTGGCCTGCTTCTCGGCGTAATCTATCTGCGTTTCAATCTCACAGAACTTCCGCTCACAGCCGACCAGGCCATCGCAACGGGAAGAGGCCGCCACAGGAGCTGAAAGTGAGCCAACCACTAACGCGGTTAACGCGGGTACCGTGAATGCAAATCGGGTTTTCGATCTGTCCATTATCTTCTCTCCCTGAATGGCCCGTGGGTATCGGTTAATTCCAGTCCGGTCTTGCCGCGGGCAAGTATTGACCGTGCCGAACCCGGCTTTGCCGGGTTTATTGACGTTACAAGATCGCGCGCCGCTTGCACATGATTGCCATCAGATCACCGGCTACACTGGGGCCATGATGCGTTTTGCTGTAGTGATGCTTGCGGGGCTGCTGTCGTTACCGGGCGACAGCCCGGCCGATGACAGCAAGGTAACCGTACTGGTAGTACGCCATCGCTGGCATACCGGTATTGCCTTCCCTGCGGAGCAGCTCGATCCTGCACTGCGGTTTCTCCCTGCCTATTTTTCGAAACCCGCTTACTATGAAATGGGTTGGGGTGATGATGCCTTCTACCGCCAGGACAACAGCACCTGGCGACTGGTCCGCGCCATGTTGTGGCCAACGAACAGCGTGCTGCATGTGGCCGCACTTCACCGGCACCCCGAAACGCTCCCCCACGGGGACATTCAGCCGCTGTGCGTCAGCAGGATGCAACTGGCAGCGCTGCAACAGGCAATCGCCAACGACTTTGTGCTGGACGATAACGGCACCCCCATCGAAGCTGCCCCCGGGCTGTATGGCGACAGCCGTTTCTTTCCTGCGCACGGTACCTTCTGGCTCGGCAATACCTGTAACAGCTGGACGGCCCGGCGACTCACCGCTCTCGATATTCCCATGGGCTACCTGACGCTGACCGCCAACGGCGTCATGCAGCAACTCACCGGACGCACCGCCTGTCGGGAACCCGGCCATCATTAAACAAAATGGTTGAACATTCATTCCCGCACCTATAAATTCAACCTTATGGTTAAACAAAACGATCAACATCTGGATGCTGTTTTTGCTGCTCTTGCCGACCCCACCCGGCGGGCCATGCTGCAACAACTGGAACAGGGCCCTTGCAACGTGGGCGAACTGGCAGAGCCTTTCGCCATGTCATTTGCTGGCGCCTCCAAGCACGTCAAAGTGCTGGAGAAGGCCGGGCTGCTTATCCGGGAGGTGCAGGGCCGAAGGCACCATTGCCGACTCAACGCCGCCCCCATGGCGGAGGCAGACGCCTGGCTACAACGCTATCGGGTGTTCTGGAACGACAAACTGGACGCGCTGGAACAGGCGCTCAAGGACGGAGACTGACAGGAGGTTTGTGATGGAAACCGATGTACGATTCGACGACGCTACGACCCTGACGATAGAACGCACCCTGCCCGGCCCCATTGAGCGCGTATGGGCCTACCTGACCGACCCGGACAAACGCGCTCGCTGGCTGGGTGGCGGCACCCTGGGCGAGTTTGTGGGTGGCGCAGTGGTGATTCATTTCCGTCATCAGGATTTGTCAGAGGATATCCAGCCGGCCCCGGACAAGTACAAATCCATTGAAGGTGGAGCCACGCTGACTGGCATCATTACCCGCTTTGAGCCACCCCATGTGCTGGCCCATACCTGGGGTGACAATGAAGGCGAAGTCACCTTTTTCTTGAGCGCGCAGGGCGACCAGGTTCATTTACGGCTTACCCACCACCGCTTGCCCGCTGACGAAAACACCCGCATCAGTGTCGCCAGCGGCTGGCACACCCATCTGGGCATTCTGGCCGAAGAGCTGAACGGCCAACCCCGCTCGTCCTTCTGGCCAACACACACACAATGGGAAACGCACTATCAGCGCGTTTTGCAGGAAAGCGAGGCCCCGCATGACTGACACGCTAACCGTGCAACTGATGTTTCAGGGCCGGGCCAACGTGGCCCTCGATCTCTACGACAGCGCTATCGCTCCGTTAGAGCTGCTGAGCCGAACGCTCTACGGCCCGGACGAGATGGGTGAAAACGGCCAGGTGAAAACCGCCTGGTGCCGTATCGGCAACGTGCGGATACACTGTTTTGACAGCCCTGTGCCCCACGACTTTGATTTCACCCCATCGACCTCGCTGTGTCTTGCCCTGAAGGACAAACAGGCAGTAGCCGACACCTTTGCAAAACTGGCAGACGGCGGCACCGTGCTGATGCCCCTGGACAGCTATGACTTCAGCCCCTGGTTCGGCTGGGTGCAGGACTGCTTCGGGGTGTCATGGCAATTGTCTGTCACCGCACCCGGTGACGCGAAGGAAAATGTCTAGGAACGGTCATCACGCCCGTTTTTACGGGCGTGCTCCAGCAAGTCCTCCACGTATTCCTGCTCTTCATGCAGATCGTCCGTGACGGGCGGAGCATGGGGCAAGACCTGATTCAAAAACACCGCCACCAGGCCACACAGACTGATGCCCTGCAAGGTAAAGTCACCGTTGCCCATGACCATGCCACCGATACCGAAAATCAGCGTAACCGCCACAATCACCAGGTTGCGTTGGGCGTGCAGATCCACCTGCGCCTTGATCAGGGTGTTCATGCCCACACTGGCAATCGACCCGAACATGAGAATCAGAATGCCGCCCATCACCGGCGTGGGAATACTTTGCAGCAGCAGGCCGAACTTGCCGATAAACGCCAGCAGGATGGCGAAAATAGCCGTCCAGGTCATGACCACCGGATTGAACACCCGGGTGAGCATCACCGCGCCGGTGACTTCCGAATAGGTGGTATTCGGCGGGCCGCCAAACAGGGCCGCCGCCATGCTCGCCACACCATCTCCAGTGAGCGTGCGATGCAGGCCGGGTTTGCGAATGTAGTCCTTGCCCGTGACATTACTGATGGCCAGCACATCACCCACATGCTCAATGGCAGGCGCCAACGCCACCGGCACCATGAACAGGATGGCGGGCCAGTAAAACGTGGGCGCAATAAAGGTCGGCACTGACAGCCAGCCCGCCTGATTCACCCCGGAAAAATCCACCATCCCCATGGCCAGCGCGGTGAGGTAACCCGCCACCACGCCACACAGGATCGGCAGCAACCGAAACAGGCCATGTCCCAGCGTGGCCACCAGCATGGTAGTCAGCAGCGACACCATGGAAACCAGCAGGGCATCCCCGTAAGGGAACATCTGCATCTCGCCATTACCGGACATGCCCATGGCGAAGTTCACCGCCGTGGGCGCCAGGCTAAGCCCTATCACCATGATGATAGGGCCGGTAACCACCGGCGGCATCAGGCGATGCAGAAAACCCGGCCCGCGCCACTTCACCAAGGCCCCCAGAATCACATAGACCACAGCGGTACAGAACAACGCGCCCATGGTGGCCGGCACGCCCCACTGCTGCACCCCATGGGAAATGGGCGCCACAAAGACAAACGAGGACGCCAGAAAAACAGGAATTGAGCGGCGGGTAATCCACTGGAACAACAATGTGCCCAGCCCCGCGGTAAACAGCGCCACACTGGGGTCCAGCCCGGTCAGTAACGGCATCAGCACCATGGCCCCGAAAGCCACAAACAGCATCTGCGCGCCGATGAGAATAATCTTCCAGTTCCAGAATCCGCCAGCCTGGCTCATGGGGTGCTCCTGTTGGCAATAATCAGGGAAGTGCCAGTTACTTGGTTCCGAATATCTTGTCTCCGGCATCGCCCAGGCCCGGCATGATGTAACCGTCCTCGTTCAGCCCCTGATCCACCGAAGCGGTGTAAAGGGAGACATCCGGGTGCGCCTCCTGGACCTTGCGAATACCCTCCGGGGCTGCCACAAGTACCAGGGCACGAATCTGGGTACAGCCGGCTTTTTTCAGCATATCGATACAGGCCAGCATGGAGCCACCAGTCGCCAGCATCGGGTCGATCACCAGCGCCATGCGCTCGTCGATATCGTGGGCCAGCTTCTCGAAATAGGCCACCGGCTCCAGGGTTGCCTCATCCCGGTACACACCCACCACGCTGACCTTGGCACTGGGGATCAGTTCCAGCACGCCATCCAGCATCCCCAGTCCGGCCCGCAGAATCGGCACCACGGTGATTTTCTTGCCTCTGATGCGCTGGGCCGGCGCCTTGCCCATCCAGGTATCCACCTGATAATCCTCCAGCACCAGGTCGCTGGTGGCTTCATAGGTCAGCAGGCTGCCCACTTCCGCGGTGAGCTGGCGGAAACTGCGCGTACTCAGGTTTTTCTGGCGCAGCAGGCCGAGTTTGTGTTTTACCAACGGGTGATGGATTTCGTGGACACTCATGGCTGCAGACTCCTGGAGACAAGCTAAACGAGGGCACGGATCATTCCGGCAATGGCGATATTGTGACGGCTACAGCGAAAATGTCACCGGTGCACACGCTGTCCCGCACCGGGCTATCCTCACTAACCAGGCAGTGCTAACGTCAACAAAAAGAAAAACAGGGAGAAACCGTGAACAAAACCCTTGCCGAAATGAGCCAAAAAGCGTTTGTTTATGAGTGTGCCAGCCGCGCTCTCGCAGCCAGTTTTTCCAATCCCGCAGCCAAACCCTCCATCGCCAGCATGGTACGCGACGCGGAAAAACTCTGGGAGGAACTGCAGGAATGGGAAAATCGACAGGAGTCTCAACCATGAAGCGTTATCTGATTGTTTCAATCTTTGCCCTATTGAACGTGCTCTCGGCGCCACTATGGGCCGCTGACAGCCTCTCGGTGAGCGAACTGAAGCAGCAAATGCAGGACGGCAAAGCCCCCATCATTATCGATGTGCGCGATGAAGACGAATATCTGGCCGGGCATATTCCAGGCGCCATCATGGTGCCCGCCAAGCAGATGGAACACCACCTGGACATGATGGAGCAGTATCGCAAGGAAGATATTGTGCTGTATTGCCAGTCTGGTCGCCGCGCCAGTGCCGCTGCCACCGTGCTGGAAAATGCCGGTTTCAAGAACGTGAAGCTACTGCAAGGGGATTACCCGGGCTGGAAATCAGCCCAATAAGCACCGATTTGCCCACCACCCTCCCCCAGACCGCCTGTGGAATAAGGATATTCCTATTCCATAGGCCGGTTCGACCTTCGGCGATTAGCCGCAGCCCGCTGCCATTGCTATAATCCGCGCCCACCACCAACCCTGTTGAGAAGGACAGACCATGGATTTTGCTAAGGTTCCCGCCGGGAAAGACCTCCCCGAAGACATCTACGTGGCCATCGAGATTCCGGCCAACGCTGACCCGATCAAGTACGAGATCGACAAAGACAGCAACGCCGTATTCGTAGACCGCTTCATGGCAACCCCCATGTTCTATCCGGCCAACTACGGCTACATCCCAAACACCCTGTCCGAAGACGGCGACCCGCTGGACGTGCTGGTTGTCACCCCCTACCCGGTGGTTCCCGGTTCCGTGATTCGCTGTCGCCCGGTCGGCATCCTGAACATGACCGACGAAGCCGGTAAAGATGCCAAGCTGGTTGCGGTACCGCACACCAAGCTGACCAAGATCTACGACAACGTGAAAGACATCAACGATCTGCCCGAGCTGCTGCTCGCCCAGATCAAGCACTTCTTCGAGCACTACAAAGAGCTGGAAGCAGGCAAGTGGGTGAAAGTTGATGGCTGGGACGGCGCCGAAGCGGCCAAAGCCGAGATCATCAAATCTGTCGAAGCTTACGAGAACGCCAAGTAAGCGCTGCGACGCCGACGACGCCCTTCGTCGGCAACCCCAAAAAGGCCGCATCCCTGTAAGGGGCTGCGGCTTTTTTGACTTTTATACGACCTGTCGCGCAGGTGTTTCCCCTACGGCGATAAACCGTACTTATAAGGTTTTCAGGTACTCAATCAAGGCACGCCGCTCATGATCGGTCAGTACATCATTGAACGCATGCCCTTCATTCCCCTTGCCATGCATGTGCGTATTAAAGATCTTGCGATCTTCCATTTGCGCGCGGGTCAGGGTTGGCGGATTGAGGATGTTCCAGGCCAGAATCACGTTTGAGTAAAGAGTCGAGGCCAGCTGCTGGAACAGAGGGTCTTCATATTCATCCCCTGGTGTGCAGTTGATATACGGCGCCACCGTGGGGTTCCACCAAGTGCGCCGCTCGCACGTGATGGTATCGTACTTCCAGCCCAATCGATTCTGGTCATAGGCACGATCCATGTTGGTGTCATAACCCATTACCACGCGTCCTTTCTGGTCCCAGCGGGCCGGTGTGGACTTACGACGCCATAATGGTTTGCGCTCAGCCGGATCAAGCACCTCCCAAACATTCGGCACCGAGCCGTTATGAAAATACGGCGCGGATGCCCACACACCATACAGCGGCGGAGCCAGATAACCAGGCTCACGGTCACCCCGCAAATGTGCCTGGTTCTGGGGGCCGCAATCCTGATCCGTACCTCGTGTTGCCGGGTAACCGAAGAAATTCTTGGCACCCGCCAGTTGCACCGCTTCGTTGTTGGTCTCCAGGCGCACCGGGTCGGTGCCGATAATATCCATGGGTACGATATAACCGGCCATGCCTTCCAGCGCAGGGGTAGCGAGGAAATCCGGGTCTTGCGCATAGCGTTTGGCGTAGGCGCCATGGCAACTGGCACAGGAGCCGTTACCCTCCGGCCGTGGCACAGCATTGTTACGGTCCTGTGCCCACATATCCAGAGTATGGAATAACTCCGCCCCTTCTCGGGCCAGAGATTCATCCACCGGGTAGGGATACTCGGGCGACTTCAGTCCTTCCACCCACGTGTTGATAGCTGGGCCATGGGCACGCATCCAATCTTGGCCACGCTCACTCACAGGGCCACCGATGGCACCAAACAAACCAAAGAACGGGGTGTAAAACACCATATCTACCCGGCCTGCATCCATGGAGAAAACCCCATCCACAAATTTCGCAGGGCGGTGTCCCATATTCCACCAGGCCGGGGTATCCATATCTGCGGTGGAGCCGGAATTAAGTACCCCGATCACTTCGCCCGGAGTAAGCGGCTCTTCATCCGGGAATAAGAACGCCAGATTGATATCACTGGCATTGTTGGTACCGCGGCTCCGGTTCAGGTTAGCGAAAGTCGCCAGTGAGGCGGGATAACCCAGCGGCAACATATCCCTCAACAGCAGATCAAGATCCGCCAGACTGCTGCCACCACCATAGATCATCCCCGGCCCAGTACCTTCTTTTGAGCCTGCCACACCACTGTGGCAAGCATGGCAGGTCACCCCGATACGACCGCTCCAGGAGCCATCCGGATTACGCATCTGGGTCAGCATTTCCGGCAACTTACCCGAGCCACCATTGGTACGGTTCGGGTCTTCGCCGGGAAGCGGGTACGGGTTTCGGCCTTCGCCAAAGCCAGAACCATAGCGCTCTGCCACCAGTTCATCAAAGTTGTCCGGACGGAAGAGAAAACCGCCCCAGATTCGCCACACCTGATTGAATTGCTGGGCGTTGAAAGTAGAAATCCCGAACGCTGCCTCCGGCAGTGTCGGATCTTGCCCGGCAAACAAGGCCCCCACCTGCGGGCCACCGGTCTCCAACAATCCTTCACCATGATAGAAGCGATCACGCAAGCCACCACACGTTTGCGGGTGACCTTCTTCTTTCACCAACTCCGGGTTCAGGTGGCATTCTTTCCAGTAAGCATTGAAGTGCACCGCCTTGCCATCGCTGATGCCGGCTTGCACCAAGGTTCGGGGGTCTTCGGGTAACAACGCACTGTCCGGTTTGCCGTAACAAAAATCCCACTGGGCCGAACCTCCATGCTTGCTGTCCAGCAAATCATCAGCAGCAGAAAGAGGCGGCATGACAACCAGGATTAACAGTGTGAGAAGAAAGCGATAAGTCCAGATGACAGGCGTCCAGGCGCCTTTGAATGGCTGTGGCATGGCTGATCCTCCAAGCGCGACACGGCGCTAGCTGGAATGGCTATGTGGAGGGAAAGAGTCTCTGGTTAATGTCGTTTTAAGTGCCAGGACTGCAACACTCTTTTCTTCCTTGTTTTTATGTGTGACCAATCAGTCACAAGGAGAAAAATACAAAGATCTTACGAATGAGTCAAATACACAAATCTGTCTCAATGACTAATCCATGAACAAAGTCACATCGCAACAGAAAATAGCCTTTTCATATCAGTAAGTTAAAGATGAACATAAAGTGCCACTACAAGCCGCCTCACCCTCACCAACTGACGAACGGCATACAAAAAAGGGCACCCTTCAGCATCCGTCGCGGTAACCTTTCGGCGTAACCCCACCACTCCACCGTTTAAACGCCTTGGAGAAATTTGCCACATCGTTATAACCCAGCGTATACGCTGCCTCACTGACACTACTGCCCGGCTTCACCAATAAACGCTTCGCTTGCCGGTAACGCTCTTCATCCTGGAGCTGGCGATAACTGAGCCCGGCCTGTTGCAGGTGGCGTTTCAACGTACGCGGGGAAACAGACAGCCGATCGGCCATGTTTTCCAGAGCAGGCAGAGGTGCCATATGATCCTGGAGGGCACTGCGAATGCGTTCAGCCATGACCCCGTCCTCATCCGTGCGCCACTGACGGAACTCCATCTCGCACTGCTCGCGGGCAATCGCTGCCACCTGCGGGTCCGCCAAACGCGGCCGGGCCTCCAGGGCAGACAAGGGAAACACCAGCGCGTCTTCCGACTGATCAAACCGCACCGGCACCCCCACATCGTCCCGCAGCGCCGCCAGCCAGGCCGGCGCGGGGCCGCGACGGTGAATCTCCAACCCCTCCGGCAAACTCTCCAACAGCTGTTCGATCATGAACACCAGCCCCACCAGCATGGCCTCGATAATAAAATCATGGGCCACCCCTAACGGACGGGTGCTGCGTAATTGAAGATGGGCCTGCTCCGCATGGCGAGCTTGGTGAATTTCCAGAAACGGGGCGCGCAAGCCGAGAAACCGGCAGGCTGCATCGAGGGCATCCTGAGCGCTGGCGCTGGACAAGGCCAGCAGCCCCACCGGGCCATGCAGGGTAATGCTCATGGCCCGGGCATAGCGAAACCCCAGACCACGATCGCCCACCATTTCGACCCCGCGCTCGGCCACTGTCTGGGCCAGGGACATGGAGACCCGGCGATCCACCGCCAGCAGCTCATCCCGACTCACCCCCAACCCCACCAGCAGAGTCGGCGCATCCAGCTTCAAGGCCACCAACAGGTCGTACAACAGCACCACATAGATGCCCGGCACCCCGGCATTTCCCCAGGTGCGGCCCGAACTCACCATTTGTTGGCCCTCCACGACAAGAACTTGGTTATCTCTGCCTGCATAGTAGTTGTCATTGAACAATGTCACCAATGGCATTTGCGCCAGGAGCCAACATGAAATTGCCGCTGACAAAAAAACATAAGGCACCGGTTGTGCCCATCGTACCCCGCCGCATGGGGTTTTCCTTCGATGGCATCAAACATGATGATTACTGGTTTGATAACGACCCTGTGCTGACCCATCTGCTGAATATCCTGTCGCTGACCTTCCCGGACGGCGAGCGTTTCTTCGTGGATTCTGTGCGCGCCCTGCGCGACCAGGTGGAGGACAAGGATCGTCAAAAGGATATTTCCGGCTTTATTGGCCAGGAAGCCATGCATTCCCTGGAACACCAGGCCTTCAATGATCTGATTGCCGACGGCAAATATGACGACATTGTTGCGCACGCCCTGGGGGTCACCAACAAGTTGCTGGCCGGTGCCCGCAAGTACATGAGCAAACGCCAGCAGCTGGCGGCGACTGCCGGCCTGGAGCACTTCACTGCCATTCTGGCCGACGCCATTCTGCGTCGCCCGGACCTGATGAAAAAGATGGACCCGGCGGTGCGCGATCTGTGGGTCTGGCACGCCATTGAGGAAACCGAGCACAAGGCCGTAGCCTACGACCTGTACAAGGACGTGAACGGCAACTACCTGGAGCGCCAGCGCCTGTTCCTTTCCAGCACCGCCTACCTGATCGGTTTCTCCAGCTACTTCACCTGGCAGATGCTCAAGCGCGACAATGTGCACCGTAAACCCCTCACCCTGGCCAAAGGGCTGTGGAAAGGGTTTGGCTACCGAGGCGTGATCAGCAGCATCATCCCTGCCTGGTTCAGCTACCTGAAACCCGGCTTCCATCCCTGGGATGACGACAACAGCGCGTTGATCGAAGAATGGCGTAAAAGCCTGCCGGCCCCGAAGGAGAAGAACGCGGCGTAGCAAGGTAGTTGACAGTTGCGCG
Source organism: Alcanivorax sp. (assembly GCF_002733835.1). GTDB lineage: Bacteria > Pseudomonadota > Gammaproteobacteria > Pseudomonadales > Alcanivoracaceae > Alcanivorax. The sequence goes on along the minus strand of NZ_NVWY01000038.1, from coordinate 24,069 downwards.
AGCGACATTTGGATTTCATTAAAGCAAAGAGGCCGCGCCCAACCTTTGGGCGCGGCCTCTTACATTTCAAGATAACACCGACGCTTTAACGCGACGCTGTCAACTGTCCACTATCAACTGTCAACTGCCTCTACTCATCCTTCCTGCAGCAATTTCCGCAAGTCAATCAGCGCGGCATTGGCCCGTGACACATAATTGGCCATGACCAGGGAATGGTTTGCCAGCATACCGAAACCGTCGCCGTTCAGAATCAAGGGGCTCCACACCGTTTCCTGGGTCGCTTCAAGCTCGCGAACCATCTGCCGGAAACTGATGGTGGCGTTCTTCTTGCGAAGCACATCCGCAAAATCCACCTCAGCAGCACGCATCAGCTGGGTCAGGGCCCAGGTGGCACCACGGGCTTCGTAGAAGGCATCATCAATTTTCAGCCAGGGGGTTTTGACGAAGTCTTCGTCGCTCTCCGGCTTGGCCGCCACAATGGTGCCATCCTTGTCTACGTTCAGCTGGCTGCGCCCAACGCTTTGGCTCAGCTTCAGGCTCAGGGATCCCAACCGGTTCTGCACCTCGTTCAGCCAATAGTTCAGGTTATCGGCCCGGGCGTAGAACTTGCCGTCGTTCTCATTGGCATCCGTCAGCCGATCCACATAACGCTGCAATGCCTTGATGCCCCGGCGGTATTCGCTTTCCGTGGCCGGCATGGCCCAGCTTTGCGCATCGAAATTGAACTGCGGTTCGGCAATAGCCAGGTCTTTATCTTCCTGGCTTTGCGATTGGGAGCGGCTCATGTCCCGGCGTAATACCCGGCTGAAATCGCGCACCTGCACCAATACGCCATATTCCCAGGCAGGCATGTTATCCAGCCACAGACGGTGCGGAAGCACATCATTACTGAGGTAACCACCGGGCTTGGACAGCAGGGTATCGGCAACAAAAATCAGTTCCCGCGCGGTAGTTTCCCCCCGCACGGCATCCTCTTTCGCCGTTACCTCACGCAACTCGGGCTCCTGGCTCCAGTACCAGCCCAGCAGCACCTCAACCAACAACAGCAAACCAAGCAACCAGAACAAACCTTTCCAGATTCGATTATTACGAGGGTCCAGCATGGCGTCCCCCATCTTTTCACTAAACTTATCGTTACTCATGACCACTCCCAGGATCCTTCAAGCCGCAACTCCGCTCACCACTATAGCTCACCACCCGCTCAAGCTGCAGGCAATTACCTTCCGGGCGGGTTCGCGACTGTCCCTCATATTGGCAAGGTTCCACCATAGAGCGACAAAACACCACCTACAATCCACAACCGCCACGCCATCCACGCCATCCACGCTCTCAATCCTGCCATTGATACCCCGCCCCCTTGGCCCTGCCCGGCAAACACGCAAACTCTATCCACATCAGTGACGCCACTGCTGGTCTACAGCCATGGGCTTTTTGGTTAAACTGCGCCAGCGAACAGGATCGCAGTAGCTCCGTTGCCAGAGGGCAGCGCTTTCGAGCCAGCGATTCACCCTGAAAGTGACAGGCAAAAAGCGCTCCACACCAGCGCTGATCCCGCGCCGGTTAACATAGCCTTAAAGTTACCGAATGAAACTAAGTGCCTGTTTTTACATCCAAGCGTCACGCAATCTGGCGCATACGGCACCGGAGAGGAGTATCGAATGAAGCAGTGCTGGCAGCGTTTCCTGGTCGCCATCGTTTTACTGGCCCCACTGTCCTGGGCCAGTGCCAACAACCTGTTCGGCGAAGAAGAGCGCCTGCCTACCGTGGATGAAGCCATCCAGTTGGTGGCCGATGCGGACTGGGATAACCAGCAACTGCTGCTGAATTTCGAGCTGATCGACGAGGTGTATCTTTATCAGCACCGCTTTGGATTCACACTGCGCGACACCAACGGCAATGTGATCAACGATTTTGCTGAACTGACGCTCCCCGCCGGCAAAGCCAAAACCGACGAAATCTTCGGCGACGTCCAGGTGTACTTCCACCGCCTGGATCTGGCACTTCCCCTTAATAGCGTGCCGCTGGTGGATACGGAACTGGAAGTGCGCTACCAGGGCTGCATTGAAGACACCCTGTGCTACCCGCCCACCAAAAAAATCATCGAGTTCGCCAACCCCCAACCGACAAAAAAGCCGGTGGCCGCTCCGCCAGCAGCGGCGTCTGACTCCAGCGCTGGCCCAGGCTTCCTCGACACGCTGCAGTCCGAAGATGCCAACGCCTTCAATCAGTGGATGAAAGACCAGCCCCTTGGCCTGATCATCGGCCTGTTTTTTGTGGGCGGCCTGCTCCTGGCCTTTACCCCGTGCGTTTTTCCCATGGTACCGATCCTGTCCGGCATCATTGCCGGAGAGAAAGAGCCCAGTGCCGCCCGCGGCTTCACCCTGAGTGTCAGCTATGTGCTGGGCATGGCGGTCCCCTATACGCTGGCCGGCCTGCTGGTGGCAATGTTCGGCGCCGGACTCAACCTGCAGTTCTTGCTCCAGCAACCGGCGGCGATCCTCACCTCCGTAGTGGTCTTTGTGGTGTTGGCCCTGTCCATGTTCGGGCTATATGAACTCCAGCTGCCGGCCGCGCTGCGCAACAAGCTTCAGCAACCGGGGCAGGAAGCCCGCGGCAGCCTGATCGGCGCCGCCATCATGGGGACAATCTCGGCCCTGGTGGTCTCCCCCTGCGTCACCCCCATCCTGGCCGGCGCCCTGATCTACGTGGCCGCCAGCGGTGATGCGGCCACCGGTGCCGCCTCCCTGTTTGCCCTGTCCATCGGTATGGGCCTGCCGCTGATCATCTTCGGCACCGGCGGCGGCAGCCTGCTGCCCCGTGCCGGCATGTGGATGGAAGAGATCAAACGGTTCTTCGGCGTGGTCATGCTGGGCGTGGCCATCTGGCTGTTGGACCGCATCATCAGTGACACTATCACCCTGGGCCTCTACGGCCTGTTGCTGGCCGTCTATGGCGTGCAGCTCGGGGCACTGGAGCCGGCCGGGGAAGGCCTTGCCCGCCTCAAGCGCGGCCTGGCCCTGGTGCTGGCCCTGTATGGCGCGGTAATGATTGTCGGGGCGTTAAGCGGCGGCAAGGATCCACTGCAGCCGCTGGCACACATGACCCAGCCAGCAACCCCGGTGGCAGGCAGTGCCGCCTCCAGCAATGCGGCAACCGCGAACGACCACGGCCCCTGGCAAACCATCGTTGGCAAGACCTCGCTGGAGCAGGCACTGTCCGCATCCCGCCAGGCCGGTAAACCGGTGCTGGTGGACTTCTTCGCTGAATGGTGTGTGGCCTGCAAGGTGCTGGAAGAAACCACCCTTAGCCACCCCGATGTACTCAACGCCATGGGCGGCTTCGACCTGTACCGGGTGGACATTACCGAGATCAATGCCGACAGCCAGGCGATCATGGAGCAATACAATATCCTCGGCCTGCCTGCCCTGGTCTTCTTCACTCCCGCCAGCGCCGAAATCCCCGACTCCCGGGTGCTGGGCGAGATGGGTCCGGAACGCTTCATTGAGCATTTGAACAAGCGGGTCATGCCGACGTTGTAACGCCCCCCTATCCAGCCACCTTTACCCGTCACAACAGGCTGAGGGAGCTTGCTAGCAAGCAGGCTCTCTCAGCCGCCTCGTTATATAGCCCAAGGCATACCGCCTATACAAACCCCATGAAATGGTACCGATATCACGCAATCTTCCGGTAACTTGTAACGAATGTTGTAAAGCCCTTTTTTCTGTCATGGTTTGCCCCTAATATTGCATTTGTGCAAGAAAGCCCGGACTAATCCGGATTTTTCCAGCACGATCACTGCAAATAACGACAAATTCGCAAGGGGACCCGTTTTGGCTTCCATTCTGGTCTTACATGGCCCAAACCTGAACCTGCTTGGCACCCGCGAGCCGGACAAGTATGGCCATGCCACCCTGGCGGACATCAACCAGCAACTGCAGGAACAGGCCAGCACGGCCGGCCATCACCTGCAGCATCTGCAAAGCAACGCGGAATACGAGCTGGTCGAGCGCGTACACGATGCCCGCACCGAGGGAATCGACTTCATCATTATCAACCCGGCGGCGTTCACCCATACCAGCGTGGCACTGCGTGACGCCTTGTTGGCGGTGAACATTCCCTTTATTGAAGTGCACCTGTCCAACGTGCATGCCCGGGAAGCCTTTCGCCACCACTCCTATTTTTCCGATATTGCCAAGGGCGTTATCTGCGGCCTGGGCGCCACCGGGTATGCGTTGGCGCTAACCGCTGCTCTCGAACAACTGGATGACTGAACATGGATATTCGCAAAATCAAGAAACTGATTGAGCTGCTCGAAGAATCCGGCATTGAAGAGCTGGAGATCTGTGAAGGGGAAGAGTCTGTACGCATCAGCCGCGGCTCTCGTCACCCTGCAGCGCCAGCCCACTATTATGCCGCGCCGCAAGCGGCAGCAGCGGCGCCTGCACCAGCAGCAGCTCCAGCACCTGCCGCCGACGCACCGGCTGCAGCGGACAACACCCCCAGCGGCCATCTGGTACGCTCCCCCATGGTCGGCACCTTCTATCGCTCCCCGTCGCCGGGTGCGGCGTCCTTTGCCGAAGTGGGCCAAAAAGTCCAGGCCGGCGATGTGCTGTGCATCGTGGAAGCCATGAAGATGATGAACCAGATCGAGGCCGACAAGTCCGGCACGCTGGATGCCATTCTGGTAGAAGACGGCGAGCCGGTTGAATTCGACCAGCCTCTGTTCTCCATCGTTTAACGGAGGCCTCCCATGCTGGAAAAGGTAGTCATTGCCAACCGCGGCGAGATTGCTCTGCGTATTCTTCGCGCTTGTAAAGAACTGGGCATTCGCACCGTAGCGGTTTACTCCAAACCGGACCGGGACCTGATGCACGTGCGTCTGGCCGACGAGGCGGTGTGTATTGGCCCCGCGTCGTCCACCGATTCATACCTCAATATTCCTGCCCTGATCAGCGCAGCGGAAGTCACCGATGCCGATGGCATTCACCCCGGTTATGGTTTCCTGGCGGAAAATGCGGATTTTGCCGAAAGTGTGGAGCGCTCCGGCTTCACCTTTATCGGCCCCAAAGCAGACACCATCCGCCTGATGGGCAACAAGGTTGCGGCCATCGAGGCCATGAAAGAAGCCGGCGTCCCCACCGTACCCGGGTCTGACGGCCCCATCGGTGACGATGACGATGCCTCACTGGCGATGGCCGAACAGATTGGTTATCCGGTGATAATCAAAGCCGCCGCCGGCGGTGGTGGCCGTGGCATGCGCGTAGTAGATGAAGCCAAACATCTGCTCAACGCCATCACCCTGACCCGCTCCGAAGCCAAGAATGCTTTCGGCGATGCCACCGTCTACATGGAAAAATTCCTGCAGAAACCGCGGCATGTGGAAGTGCAGGTGCTGGCTGACGGGGCTGGCCATGCCATTCATCTGGGTGACCGCGATTGCTCACTGCAACGCCGCCATCAGAAAGTGGTGGAAGAAGCCCCGGCCCCCGACATCCCGCAGCACCTGAAAGACGAAGTGGCCCAGCGCTGCGTGGATGCCTGCAAAACCATCAACTACCGGGGCGCCGGCACGTTCGAATTCCTCTATGAAGACGAGCGCTTCTACTTCATCGAGATGAACACCCGGGTTCAGGTAGAGCATCCGGTGACCGAAATGGTCACCGGGGTGGATATCGTCAAGGAGCAGCTGCGCATTGCCGGCGGTGAAGGGCTGGCGCTGCAGCAAGCCGACGTGCAGTTCCAGGGCCATGCCATCGAAGTACGCGTGAACGCGGAAGATCCAGTCCGCTTCACTCCTTGCCCGGGGAAAATATCCTACTTCCATGCGCCTGGCGGCAACGGCGTGCGGGTGGACTCCCATATCTACAGTGGCTACACCGTCCCCCCCTATTACGATTCCCTGATCGGCAAGCTGATCACCTGGGGGGAAAGCCGCGACATCGCCTTTGCGCGCATGAAAAACGCACTGGACGAAATCGTGGTAGAAGGCATCAAGACCAATATCGCTCTGCACCGCGACAAAATCTTCAAGGACAAGGCGTTCATTGAAGGCGGAGTGGATATTCACCACCTGGAGAAAAAGCTGGGCGATCAATAAGCGCCTGCTCTTTCCTCTGCGCCACAACAAAGGCCGCGCCCGCTAACCCGGCGCGGCCTTTGTTTTTCTGGCCCGGCAACGGCAAAAATCACCGCACCAGCGAACCGGCCGGCGTAACGACAGGCAGCGCAGGGCAGCAGAATCCGCTAGACTGCGGCCACTTTCCACCCGTACATCACAACGCCTTGCAGGAGTGTCCATGGCCTGGCTTCAGCTCCACCTTGCCACCACCGAACAACACGCCGATGCCTTTCAGGCTGCCCTGGAAAACCTCGGCGCCGTGGCCGTGACCCTCACCGACGGCGCCGACCAGCCCGTATTCGAACCGCCACCGGGCACCCGCCCGTTGTGGCAAAACACCGTGGTCAGTGCGCTGTTTGAAAAGGACCAGACTCCCGAGCTGATACTTGCCGCTCTCACAGCCCAGGGGCTGACAGCCGAAGCCAGCCACCACGAAACCCTGGAAGACCAGACCTGGGAGCGGGCCTGGATGGATGACTTCTCGCCCATGCAATTTGGTGAGCAACTGTGGATCATTCCCAGCTGGAGCGAGGCGCCAGACCCGCAAGCCGTCAACCTGAAGCTGGACCCGGGCCTTGCCTTCGGCACCGGCACCCACGAGACCACCTCGCTGTGCCTGCAATGGCTGGACGGCGCCGACCTGCACGGCAAAACCGTGCTCGATTTCGGCTGCGGCTCCGGGGTACTGGCCATCGCCGCGCTGCTACTCGGTGCCGGTGAGACCACCGGCACGGATATCGACCCCCAGGCGCTGATCGCCAGCGAAGACAATGCCCGTAATAATGGCGTGGCAGACTCGCTCGCCCTGTACCTGCCGGAGCAGATGCCTGCGGATTACCAGTGCGACGTACTGGTCGCCAACATCCTGGCCGCCCCGCTGGTAGAGCTGTCCGAGCTGCTGGCCGGCTACTGCCGCCCCGGCGGCACACTGGCCCTGTCCGGCATTTTAGCAGAACAGGCGGAATCGGTCCGCGCCGCCTATGCCCCCTGGTTTGATCTGACCCCCACCACCCAACAGGGTGACTGGGTGCGCATTGACGGGGTGCGCCGCGTCACCTGAATCCACAGATTCAGGGAAAACTGAGTGACAGGTCCTTGCGGCCTGTCCCGTTTTTTCTGTAAAACATACTTGCCTGCACACCATCGCCATTCCCGGGCTGCGTGATAGCCTGTTGCGTGCAGCGTGTTGCGATTCATTACCAATAACAATTCAGGCGAAAGCCATGGCCACCCAATACAAGACCCGCTGCCCCCACTGTGCAGCCCAGTTCAAAATTACCGATGAACACCTGAAACAGGCACGCGGTGCGGTACGGTGTGGCTCCTGCCTGCAGATCTTCCAGGCCAATGATTACCTGGTTGATCCCCCGGCACCGCAGCAAGCCGCCCCGCAGGATCGCTGGGCCGGCGCGCTGGACGGCACCCACAGTGACGCAGACTCTTCCGGGGACGAGCAGAAATTTGGCGACGATGACGGCACCGACGCTGATGGCCTGAGCATTCAGGGCATGGAGTTAAGCGACTCGTTCATGAACCTGGATGCGGACGACCCCGCCGGCGGATTAGGCGAAGACTTCGCTGACATGCATGGCGCCGGCCGGGCCAGCCACCATGAAAATGCCGACGAGTCCTGGGCCGAGGCCTTGCTGCAGGAACTGGAAGACGATGAACCCGCCGAGACCAGCCCTGGCGAAACAACCACGTCCGCTCCCGTCAACAACCCTGCCCCTGAGCAGCCAGCTGCGCGCAAAACAGCCCCACCACCACCGAAACAAACCCGACCGGCAGAGCCCGAAGACGACGATGACAGCCTGTTCGGTGGGCTGGACCTGTTTGGCGACGATCTTTACGAGGAACCCGTTCCCATCGGCAAGCCCGTGCGCGAACGTGACAACCATTTCCGCCAGCGCCGGGACTGGGGCGGCCTTGCCAAGTGGACGTCTCTGTCAGTCATCGCTCTGGTTGTGCTGATCGGCCAATACGCCTTCTTCAACTTCGATGACCTGGCCCGTAGCCCGCAATGGCGCCCAATGTACCAGCAAGCCTGTGATGTACTTGGCTGCCAATTGCCCAGCCGCTCAGACATCACCCAGCTGCGCGGCGCCAACCTGGTGGTACGCAGCCATCCGGATTACGCCAACGCCCTGATTGTGGACGCCATCCTGTTCAATGAAGCCAATTACCCCCAGCCCTTCCCGGAACTGGAACTGAGCTTCAGCGCTCTCAATGGCGGCCCCGTTGCCAGCCGGCGCTTCACCCCACAGGAATACCTGCAAGGGGATCTGCTCGGCATGGAAACCATGCCCACGCGCACCCCGCTGCATATTTCTCTGGAAATCGTGGACCCGGGTGACAAGGCGGTGAACTACAACCTGCGCCTGCTTCCGGCCCCGCAGCCCCGCGACCAGATCAGTCAGCGCTAACCGCATCCAGCCGCACAACAGCAATCCATCGGCAGCCCGTCAGCTCATGGCAGGCTGCCCTTTCATCCCGGGCCGTCGATCTCTATCATTGTCTCCCCTTTTAGACACCCCAAGCCGGCGCCATGCAGATCGGACCCTACAACCTGCCCAATTCCCTGATTCTGGCCCCCATGGCCGGCGTCACGGATCGCCCTTTCCGGCATTTGTGCAGGGACCTGGGAGCCGGCCTGCTGGTGTCGGAAATGGTGACCTCGGACACCCGTCTGTGGAACTCTCGAAAGTCTCGCCAACGGTTGGATCACCGCGGCGAACCGGGCCCCATCTCTGTCCAGATTGCCGGCGGCGAGCCGACCATGCTGGCAGACGCGGCCCGCGCCAACGTGGACCACGGCGCCCAGATCATTGATATCAATATGGGCTGCCCGGCGAAAAAAGTGTGCAAGCGCGCCGCAGGCTCCGCCCTGCTGGCCGACCCGGATCTGGTCAGCCGCATCCTGGATGCGGTGGTCAATGCGGTGGACGTCCCCGTCACCCTGAAAATCCGTACCGGTCCCGACCGCGATCAGCGCAATGCCCTCGCCATTGCCCGCATTGCCGAAGCCGCCGGTATCCAGGCCCTCGCCATCCACGGGCGCACCCGCGCCGACAAGTTCAACGGAGAGGCCGAATACACCACCATCAAACAGGTGGTGGACGCGGTGAATATTCCGGTAATGGCTAATGGAGACGTGGATAGCCCGGAAAAAGCTAAACGGGTACTGGAATCCACCGGCGCCGGTGGTATCATGATCGGCCGCGCTGCTCAGGGTAACCCGTGGATCTTCCGGGACACCCTGTATTACCTCGAGCACGGCTCGCTGCCCGCAGCGCCGTTAGTAACGGAAGTCCATGACTGCGTGCAGCAGCACCTGTCCGAACTGCATCATTTTTATGGTGAGTTCATGGGGGTGCGTATCGCACGCAAGCACTTGGGCTGGTACACACAGAACCTGCCCGATGGGGAAGACTTCCGGCGCGGGTTTAACACACTGGAAAATGCCACCGACCAATGCGTGGCAATCGAGCAGTTTTTCCAACAGATCAGCGCCACTACCGACCGGGTTCGTTTCGGTCGTTATGGCGAGGTGTCTGCCCGGAAGAAAAACGGAGCCCTGGCCGCATGACCCTTTCTTCAGTTAACACAGCCGCTGCACGGACACTTACTGAAATGAACACCGCTGAAGCACGAAAGCAGCCGCATCTTACTATTGCGCGCAGTGAAACCCACGATACCTTGCGCAATTGTGTGCGACGTTCGTTAAACGATTATTTCAACCAGCTGGACGGCGAAGCCGTGAGCGAGCTCTACCCGATGGTACTGGCTGAAATGGAAATCCCCCTGCTTGAGAAAGTGCTCGAGTACACCCGTGGTAACCAGACCAAAGCCGCCGAGCTGCTGGGCCTGAACCGCGGTACCCTGCGCAAGAAACTCAAGCAGTACGGCCTGTTGTAAAAACAGGCTGCTATAAATCAGGGCAGTAGGCACTACTGCCCTTTTTTTGTTTCTGGACAACCCGATTTCTCGCAACATGCAACACGCTTCATGCAACACGCAAAACCGCTACCACGCCTAGCGTGCCAGCATATCGCGTGCCGCGTGCAAGCGTCACCAAAGGTGACTTATGAGCAAAGCCGTTGAACGTGCACTGATCAGTGTTTCCGACAAGACTGGTATCGTCGAATTTGCAAAGGCCCTGGCCGAGCAAGGCGTGGAAATTCTTTCCACCGGCGGCACCTACAAGAAGCTGCAGGACGAAGGCATCGCCGTGCGCGAAGTCTCCGACTACACCGGTTTCCCGGAAATGATGGCCGGCCGGGTGAAGACCCTGCACCCGAAAGTGCACGGCGGCATCCTTGGCCGTCGTGGCCAGGACGAACAGGTCATGGCCGACAACGGCATCAGCCGCATTGATCTGGTGGTGGTCAACCTGTACCCATTCGAAGCCACCGTGGCCAACCCGGATTGCTCCCTGATCGATGCCATCGAGAACATCGATATCGGCGGCCCGACCATGGTGCGTTCTGCCGCCAAGAACAACGCCAGCGTGGGCATCGTCACCAATGCCAGCGACTATCAGCGCGTGCTCGACGACATGGCCGCCAACAATGGCGCCCTGTCCGACACCCTGCGTTTCGACCTGGCCATCAAGGCGTTCGAACACACCGCAGCCTACGACAGCGCCATTGCCAACTACTTCGGCAAGAAAGTCGGTGAAAACAATGACGACTTCCCGCGCACCATCAACCTGAACTTCGAAAAAACCCAGAACATGCGCTACGGCGAGAACCCGCACCAGAAAGCGGCCTTCTACACCGAGCGCAACCCGGCACCGGCCTCTATCGCCACCGCGAAGCAGTTGCAGGGCAAGGAACTGAGCTATAACAACATCGCCGACACCGACGCCGCACTGGAGTGCGTAAAAGGCTTCACCAAGCCCGCCTGTGTGATCGTCAAGCACGCCAACCCCTGCGGTGTGGCGGTGAGTCTGGACGGCATCGGCAAGGCCTACGATCTGGCGTTTGCCACCGACACCGAGTCCGCCTTTGGCGGCATCATCGCCTTCAACCGTGAGCTGGATGCGGCCACCGCCCAGGCCATTGTCGACCGTCAGTTCGTGGAAGTGATCATCGCCCCAAGCGCCACTGACGAAGCCCTGGCCATCACCGCCGCCAAGAAAAACGTGCGGGTGCTGGTGTGTGGCGAAATCGAAGGCCCGACCGAAGGCGGCCTGGACTACAAGCGCGTCAATGGCGGCCTGCTGGTGCAGGATCGCGACATCGGCATGATCACCGAAGGCGACCTGAAAGTGGTCACCAAGCGCGCCCCTACTGAAGCCGAGATGCACGATCTGATCTTTGCCTGGAAAGTGGCCAAGTTCGTGAAATCCAACGCCATTGTCTACGCCAAGAATCGCCAGACCGTTGGCGTGGGCGCCGGCCAGATGAGCCGCGTCAACTCCGCGCGCATCGCCGCCATCAAGGCTGAGCACGCTGGCCTGCAGGTAGAAGGTTCGGTGATGGCATCCGATGCCTTCTTCCCGTTCCGCGACGGTATCGACAATGCCGCCAAGGTGGGCATCAGCTGCGTGATCCAGCCCGGCGGCTCGATCCGCGACGAAGAAGTCATCAAAGCCGCCGACGAAGCCGGCATGGCCATGGTCTTCACCGGCATGCGTCATTTCAGGCATTAAGACGTCGGACGTCTGAGGTCGGACGTCTGACGACAGAATCGGGTTAGCGTCCGACGTCCGACGTCTGGCCCCTCTCCCATTGAGACAACGTCAGAAGAGGCAGTAACCTCAATGAAAGTTTTGATCATTGGCGGCGGTGGCCGCGAGCATGCGCTGGCCTGGAAAGTGGCTCAGGCTGAGCAGGTAGAAAAAGTGTTTGTGGCGCCGGGCAATGCCGGTACCGCCCGCGAAGCCAAGCTGGAAAACGTGGCCATTGATGTACTGGATCAGCCAGCCCTGCAGGCCTTTGCCCAGGACAACGGCATCGACCTGACCATCGTCGGCCCGGAAGCCCCACTGGTGGAAGGCCTGGTAGACACCTTCCAGGAGAACGGTCTGAAGTGCTTTGGCCCCAGCAAGGCGGCTGCCCAGCTGGAAGGCTCCAAGGCTTTCACCAAGGACTTCCTGGCGCGCCAGAAGATCCCGACCGCGGCCTACGGCAACTTCACCGACATGGACGAAGCGCTGGCTTACGTCCGTGAGCAGGGTGCCCCCATCGTGATCAAGGCCGACGGCCTGGCTGCGGGCAAAGGCGTGATCGTCGCCATGACCCTGCAGGAAGCGGAAGACGCGGTACGCGACATGCTGGATGGCAACAAGTTTGGCGACGCCGGCCATCGGGTGGTTGTTGAAGAATTCCTGGAAGGCGAAGAAGCCAGCTTTATCGTCATGGTGGACGGCAAGAACGTGTTGCCCATGGCCACCAGCCAGGACCACAAGCGCGTCGGCGACGGCGACACCGGCCCCAACACCGGCGGCATGGGCGCCTACTCCCCGGCCCCGGTGGTCACCGATGCGGTGTACCAGCGCATCATGGACGAGGTGATCACCCCCACCGTGGAAGGCATGGCATCTGAAGGCATGCCCTACACCGGCTTTCTGTACGCCGGACTGATGATCAACCCGGATGGTGCCCCCAAGGTGATCGAATACAACTGCCGCTTTGGTGATCCGGAAACCCAGCCGATCATGATGCGCCTGCAGTCCGATCTGGCCGCCCTGTGCCTGGCGGCACTGGACGGCAAACTGGACCAGACCGACATCCAGTGGGACCCGCGCCCCACCCTCGGTGTGGTCATGGCCGCTGGCGGCTACCCGGACAGCTACAACAAGGGTGACGTGATCGACGGGCTTGATCAGGCCGATTCCGATACGGTGAAAGTCTTCCACGCGGGCACCGCCGAAAAAGACGGCCAGGTGGTCACCAGTGGTGGCCGGGTCCTGTGCGTCACCGGCGTCGGCGACACCGTGGGCGACGCCCAGGCCAACGCCTATGAGGGTGTGAAGCAGATCACATGGCGCGACGCCCAATACCGTTCCGACATCGGCTACCGTGCAGTGGCCCGCGAAAAAGCATAAAGTACAGGCAACTAAGAATTAAAGGTGAGCCGGACCCGGCTCGCCTACCAACACACCTTCGGGGGTTGCCATGTCGAATCAAACGGCGGATATTTCACGTCTTGAGGATTTCATTCCTTTTGACTGCCTCAGTGAATCCCATCGCAATGAAATCCAGGGCCAGATCGAAGTCATCAAGATCGGCCCCGGTCGACTCCTGTTCAAGCGCGGCCAGAGCAGCGACAAGGCCTACTTCCTGATCGAAGGTTCGCTGGATCTCACCGATGCCAGTTTTCAGGTGCGCCACTTCACCGCTGACGACGATGAAAACTACCTGGCCATCGACAACTACGCCGAACACACCATCAACGCCATCACCGCCGAAGCCACCACGCTCTACGCCATCGACCGCAACAAGCTGGACCTGCTGATGACCTGGACCCAGGCCGCCGAGTCCATGCTTGACGAAGACGACGATGAAAATGAGCGGGACTGGATGGACGCGCTGCTTTCCTCGGAACTGTTCTCCGCAGTGCCCCCGGCCATGATTCACAGCCTGTTCGTGAAATTCGAAGAACGCGAAGTCCAGCTCGGCGAAACCATTGTCACCGAAGGCGAAGACGGCGACACCCTGTTCGTGATCAAACAGGGGAAAGCCATGGTCACCCGCACCAGGGGAGCCAAGCAGGAAACTCTGGCCGCCCTCTCCGCCGGCCGCTTCTTTGGTGAAGACGCCCTGATCAGCGACAGCCCACGCAATGCCACCATCACCATGACCAGCGACGGGGTATTGATGTGTCTGGGTAAAAACGATTTTCAGGCAATCCTGCAGGACTCCGTGATTCGCCACGTCACGGAAGATGAGCTGGACACGATGGTGCTGGAAGCCGACACCGCCTGCATCCTGGTGGATGTACGCCTGCCCATGGAATTCCGCCATGACCGCACCCCCGGTGCCCGCAACCTGCCACTCAATGAATTACGCCGCGAAGTACAAAATCTCGAGAAGGATTTTTTCTACGTGGTATGCGGTGATGGTCGACGTAGCGAGCTTGGAGCCTATATCCTCTCCGAAGCGGGTTTGAACGCCTATGTGCTTGACCGGGGAAAACCGACGGATGCAAAAGAAGAATCCCATGCTGAGGCTAAACAAGCCTGACTCTCTATTCTTTCTCCTGGTGCTGGCCCTGTGCGCCAGCGCCAATGCAGTCTTCGCAGACGCGCCCCCGCCCTTTGTCGTCCATAGCCAGCCTGACCAGGCACGCATCACCATCTATTCGGAATATTACCGTGATGCCTCCGGCGGCGCGGATATTCGCACTATCAGCCAGCCCCCCATTACCGAGCACTTCCAGCCCGCCACACGCTATATCGAACGGCTAGGGATTCGCGACGGTTATTGGTGGGTGCGCGTCGCCCTGCAAAACGAACTGAGCAATCAACAGGACTACGCACTGGTTGTCACAGGCAACCCCAATGCCCGCGTGTTTTTGCCCGGCGCAGATGGCCATTACACCCAGGCGAGCCAGGAGCAACGGATACCCGGCCGGGAGGCCAGCTACCGGCTACACCTGCCCACCGGCGAACCACAGCTGATCTACCTGCGACTCCAGCCCCAGGGCTACCTCACCTACGGCCTGACCCTGAACGACATCAACGCCCAGGTGGCACAACAAAGCCACACCAACGCCGTGTACATGCTGCTCGCCGGCGCCCTGCTGATTCTCGCCATCTACAACCTGATCGCCGGCGCCATGCGGGGTGGGAGAACCTACTTTTACCATTGCGGCTTTATTCTCTCCATTCTGGTCATCAGTCTGGTTCTGGCCGGTTTTCTTCCCCAGTCGCTGACAGAGAACAGTACCGTTCAGCCCCGCACCCTGTTCGTGATGATGATGATCGCGCTGTTTTCCGCCACCGGCGTCGCGCGCTCCTTTTTTGATCTTTCCGTCAAGGCCCCGCTTCTGCACCGCATCATGGTGGGACTGAAATGGGGCTCACTGGCCTTTATTCCCCTGATCCTCGTGCTCCCCGTCGCCCTGGCCGCCAGTGCCAGCTTCGCCATCGTCAGCCTGGCCGCATTCATTTTGCTGATTCTGGGCTACACCAGCTGGCACCGGGAGCTGAATGGCGGCGGACTGTTTTTCCTGACTACGCTTCTGGTCAGCGGGCCTGCCCTGCTGGTTTGTCTGGCCTATCTGGGCATCCTGCAAACCAGCGCAGAACTGCCCCAGTGGCTACTGGCAACCACCATGCTGGAGGCAGTCACTCTGGGCATCGGCTTGCGGGTCAGCCACCGCCATCAAGCACTTCTGCATATCGAACAAAAACGCTCACAGGCCGTGGCGGAAACCGTGGATGCCACGCGTCGGGAAACCCTGTCACGGATTGGCCATGATGTACGCACCCCGCTCAGCGGCATCCTCGGCATGGCAGAAATCCTCGCTGACACCCCGCTGACCCCGAACCAGCGCGAGTGCGTCGGCGCCATTCAGAACGCCGGCGACAACCTGCTGCGCATCATCAACGATGTCCTGGAGCACTCGCAGCTCTCCACCCGCGGCACCGACATCAACCACAGCGCACTGGATATTCATGACCTGGTCATGGAAGCCGTGGATCTGTTCAAGGAACGGGCGGAAGAAAAGCAGATAGAACTGATCACCCATGTGCACACCAATGTGCCGGGCCGGGTGGTCGGCGATGCCGGCCGCCTGCGTCAGATTCTTACCAACCTGACGGGCGCCCTGATTCGCCATGGCCTCCCCGGCGAAATGGTGGTGGACGTTTCCATGGAACCCACCGGGCAGGCCGACCGCGTTCGTTTTGGTTTCACCGGCAGCGCCATGAATGAGGAAACCCTCAAGCGTTTGCGAGACAACCAGAAACAGAATGAAAGCAGCCACCTGAGCCTGGCCATTGCCGAACAACTGGTGGAAGCCCTGGGCGGACGCATGGGGACATTGCAGGATCACAAGGATGTACATTACTGGTTCGTGGTGCCACTGCCTGCCGAGGATGCCCCCCCGCCAAGCACCAGCGTGGATACAACCGCGCTCTCCGGACGCAGCCTGTTGGTGGTGGACGACTCCAGCACCGTGACCCGGGTACTGCGTCACCACGCCCTCTCGTGGGGCATGCGCGTCACCGCCTGCCAGGACCCACGCGAGGCTCTTGCGTCCCTGCGCACCCAGGCCAACATCAACGAGCCTTACGATATCGTTGTCCTGGATCACCACATGCCCGGCATGGACGGCATGCAACTGGCTGCCCGCATCCATGAAGACCCGGTCATCGTGCATCCCACCGTGCTCGTCATGCTCACCGGCATCAACAATGCCCCCACGGCGACCCAGGCCCGCAATGTGGGCATTCACCGTGTGCTGTCCAAGCCGGTCTCCGCACCGCGGCTGCGCCAGGCGCTGGCAGAAGAATTAGGCCTGGGGCATCCGTCGGTGTCAGAACACAGCCAACCACAACACCAGCCAGACCCCGGCCTGAAACTGCTGGTGGCGGAAGATCATTACCTGAGCCAGAAGGTGATTCGCGGTATGCTGGGCAAACTGGGCCTGAAAGCGGATATCGCTTCCAACGGCAAGGAAGCGCTGGAGCTGGCCAGCAGCACGCGCTACGACCTGATCCTGATGGATTGCGAAATGCCGGAAATGGATGGCTTTGAAGCCACCCGGATGATCCGGGCACAGGAGCAAAAACAGGGCCTGCCAGCGGTGCCCATTGTGGCCCTGACGGCCCATATCCTGCGTGAGCACAAAGACCGCAGCCTGGCAGCCGGCATGAACGCCCACCTGCCCAAACCCGTGGAATTGAATGTATTACGAGAGACACTGGTTCGGTTTACCCAACCCGACAGCACCGATGCGGACTCATGGTTAAGCAACGACGAAATGCCCGACTAAGAAGGCACGCCTGATCAAGCACAGGGGCAAACCGCCAAGCCGCAGTTACGCGCCGGCACTGACCGCCCGCCCCTGGCACCATTGTCGTAGCCGCGCCAGCGATTCCGCCATGGTCACCGACAGCGGTACGGTCGCTTCCAGCTCGGCCTCCAGCAAGGCCTGATCCAGTGGCTGATCCCCGGCCCCGGCGCTATACAACCCGGCCACCACCGCCTGCTCGATCTCAGCGCCGGTAAAGCCATCGCTGTGCTCCGCCAGGCGAGCCAGATCAAACGCTGATACGGTTTGTCCGCGCTTTTGCAGATGGATTCGGAAGATCACTTCCCGGACCTCACTGGACGGCAAATCCACAAAGAAGATCTCGTCCAGACGCCCCTTGCGGATCAACTCCGGGGGCAGCCGTTCAATATCGTTGGCGGTGGCGACCATAAACACCTGACTGCGGTTTTCCGCCATCCAGGTCAACAAGGTGCCAAGCACCCGGCGGGAGGTGCCGCCATCGTTATCACCCACCGCAATCCCTTTCTCGATTTCATCGATCCACAGCACACAGGGCGACATGGTTTCCGCCATGGCCAACGCCTCGCGCACATTGCGCTCGGATTCCCCGAAGAATTTGTTGTAGATAGCGCCCATATCCAGGCGCAGCAACGGCAGCCCCCAAAGCCCGGCCACCGATTTGGCCGCCAGGCTTTTACCGCCGCCCTGCACGCCCACCAGCATCACCCCACGGGGCGAGTCGATACCTTCACCCTGATTGCCATGGAAGGCACTTTCACGCTTGCCCAGCCAGTCTTTCAGCCCCTGCAACCCGCCCACATTAGCGAAGCTGTCAGTGTCGTATTCGTAGCTCAGCACGCCGTCCATTTCCATCAACGCAAACTTGGCCTTGTTCACTTCCGGCAGGTCCGCCTCGGTGATGGCGCCATCGTGGATAATCGCCCCACGGGCCAGCTTGCGGGCATCTTCCACACTCAAACCACGCAGGTTACGCACCAGCCGGTCCAGCGATGCCCGGTCCGCGCGCACCCGTTCGCCCCGCTCTTTCTTGAAACGACGCGCCTCATCCTGAACGATATGTTCCAGCTGTTTTTCATCGGGCATGGACAAACTGAAACGGGTGCAATAACGGCGTAGTTCTGCCGGGATGGTTAACTCATGGCTGATCAACACCAGAGTGTGATGCAGGCGCTCGTGGTGCAGGGCGATTTCCTTGAGCAAGCGCACATGCTTCGGCTCCCCATCCAGATAAGGATGCAGGTCGCACAACGCATAGATCCCCGGCTCATTGGTACCGCGAATCTGCCCCAGCATGGCATCCGGCTCAATGGTGTGCTTCTGGCTGGGGCTGTCTTCAAGCTCCAGCCGGCGCAGGCCGTCCACCGCATTCCAGCCGAATACCGGTCGCCCTTCCCGCATCCCCAGGCGGCGTATCAGGTCCAGCGCCCGCAACTCCTCCCAGGTTTCAATCACCACAATGGGATAGCGGGATTCGAGCAGCATTTTCAGGTCGTTAAGATCACTCATGGTCTACGCAACACGCCGCACGCAACAGGCTTCACGCAACAGGCTTCACGCGGGGCGACAGTTTCCTTGTTAGTATATTTGGAGAAGCCGAGCAGCTTCCATTGAAGCGCTCTTAGGCTACACTAGAACTCCCTAAACTTTCATGCGTGCAAGCCTGTTGCATGCTGCCTGATGCGTAGACCATGACCGAACGCCGACTATCCCCCCTGGACAAGCTGCTCGCCCGCGCTGACAACGCCCTGCGTACCCTTACCCCGGGCACCATCCAGGCGGAGCGAACTCCTGCCCATGCCTCCCCGGCACCCGATGCCCCCGAAGCCGGTACCCTGCCCAGCGACAAGCGCCGCCATGTGCTGGGGCTGATGCGTATTAACCATACCGGTGAAGTGTGTGCCCAGGCGCTGTATCAGGGCCAGGCAAGCACCGCCAGCCTGCCGCATATTCGCCACGCCATGGAAGAGTCCGCCCGGGAAGAGGAGGACCACCTGGCCTGGTGTGAGGAGCGCATTCAGGAACTGGGCGGCGTGCCCAGCAAGCTTAATCCGCTGTTCTATGCCATGAGCTATGCGGTGGGTGCCACCGCCGGGCTAATTGGCGACCGCTGGAGCCTGGGCTTTGTCACGGAAACGGAAAATCAGGTGGTCAAACACCTGGAATCCCATCTCTATCAGATACCGGAAAGTGACCTGCGCACCCGGGCCATTCTTGAGCAGATGAAGACCGACGAGCTCAAACATGCCGTCACCGCCAAAGACGCCGGCGGCGCCGACCTGCCTCTTCCCGTACGCCACGCCATGACGCTGATGAGCAAGGTGATGACCTTTACCACCTATCGTATCTAGGGAGCCTCTGAATAACTCCTTGCGTACTCAGCGTGGTCTGGAGCGTGCAGCTGTTGTGTCTTGTCTCGATGGTCAGGGTGGCTCCCTTTCCAAGAGACAAGGCGTAGCAGATGGGCGCTCCAGGCCGCGCCCTTCGGGTCTTTCAGGCTGGCCCGCACTCGTTGTTGCACTTTTTTGATGGATGGACATATCTCGATCCCAGTTAGGGGACACCTTCAAAAGCGCGCCCTCTGTGCCCCGAATGGGGTATAGACTGCGAACCAGCCTGAAAGACTGAGCATGCAAGGAGTTATTCAGAGGCTCCCTAACCAACGCTTCAAGAATTTCACCTGTAGGAGCACATCTTGAGGTGCGAACCACGCGTAGCGTGAAATCGGCCGAAGGACGATCAGGCATTCCAGATAGAAAAATCTGTCGAGTCCTGAAAGGGTCGCCTCGCTGTCGCTCGTTTCGCACCTCGAGTGGTGCTCCTACAGCGGCTTCGTAGCCAACAACAAAAAGGCCGCACCCAAGGTGCGGCCTTTTTGTTTTGCGTGTCGCATGCAGCGTGAAGCGTGCTGCGGGTTTAACCGAGGTTGCGACTGTAGAAAATCTCCAGCATCTCCGTGCGCAAACGCTCTTCGATCTGATCCAGCTCTTCCTGCTCAAACTCGTCGCTGCCGGCACCAAACAGATAGTTATCGATATCGAAATCCTTCAGCAACATCTTCGTGTGGAAGATGTTTTCCTGATACACGTTCACGTCGATCATCTGATAGGCGTTCTGGGTGTCTTCCGTCAGGAAGTTCTGGATGGAATTGATATCGTGATCAATAAAATGCTTGGTGCCATCCAGGTCCCGGGTCATGCCACGCACCCGATAGTCCACGGTAACGATATCGGAATCGAAACTGTGGATCAGGTAGTTCAACGCGCGCAGCGGGGAAATCACGCCGCAGGTGGAAACATCCACATCCACGCGGAACGTGGAAATACCGTTATCCGGATGGGATTCCGGGTAGGTGTGCACCGTCACGTGACTCTTGTCCAGGTGAGCGACCACCGTCTCCGGCAGCGGACCCGGCGCCTCTTCATCCCAGTCGGACCCATCCGGCGGGGTTTCGTGCTCGGCAATCAGCATGGTGACGCTGGCACCCTGAGGATCGTAATCCTGGCGGGCCACATTGAGAATATTGGCGCCAATGATCTTGGTCACGTTGGTGAGAATCTCGGTGAGACGCTCCGCGTTATACAGCTCGTCAATATATTCGATATATTCCTGACGATGCTGCTCGGTCTTCGCGTAAGCAATATCGAAAATATTGAAGCTCAAGGATTTGGTCAGGTTGTTGAAACCATGAACCGTAATCTTGGGATTGGGATCTTTCACCACAGCCGTACCCCATGGGCGTTTCATCGCCACGTTAAGACAAACACACCACCGCAACCCTTGCGGCTACCTTGTTTGCAACATCCCGAAGGACGCCGCGAATCACCGGCCAGGCCGGCATATTGCGTTACCGAGGCGCCCGCCGGGCACCTCAGCCTTCAATGGTATAACTATGGGTGATCTCGACACCACCGCGTGTCAGCATAATACTGGCAGAACAATATTTCTCTGCCGACAGCTCAACCGCCCGTTTTACATGGGCTTCCTTGAGGCTGTTTCCGCTGACAATAAAGTGCAGGTGGATCTTGCTAAACACCGCCGGTACCTCATCGGCCCGCTCTGCAGTCAGTTCACAGCGGCAATCGGTCACGTCCTGGCGGGACTTTTTAAGAATATGGATCACATCAAAGGAAGAGCAGCCGCCCACACCCAGCAACAGGGTTTCCATGGGGCGCGGACCACGGTTCTGGCCACCATGGTCTGGCGGGCCATCCATCAGCACTTTGTGGCCACTTTCAGTCTCCGCTTCATAGCAGGCTTCACCCTGCCACGTAACCACTGCCTTCATGGTGCTCTCCTAGTCTGCCATCCCATCTCAAACGCAAGCCGAACGCCTGATTGCGCCCACCCTGAAAGGGGGCGCAGAGTACCATAGCATGGCCCCTGCGCCACCCCTTTCAGAGGGCCTCGCGCGGGAATATTTTATCGTCTTCGCCCTCCCCCGGAAAATCGGCGTATTTGGCCGAAAACCCGTTACTTAATCCGGGTTTAGCTACCGCCTGCCCTGTGAAAATCGAGAGTGAGAGCCAGTTCCCTTGGCATAACTCATAAAAACAGGCAATATCCATACGCTTATTGGCTAAGACATTTTTCTGGCTTCAAGACTGAGCGCCCATGACTGACGGCAACAAAATTATTCCAAATCTGGACCACTTCCTGGCCCATTGCCACCGCCGCAAATACCCGGCGAAAAGCACGATCATCTATGCCGGCGATGAATCGGATGCGCTGTACTACATCCTGAAAGGCTCTGTGACGGTCATGATCGAAGACGACGATGGTCGCGAGATGATCATGGCTTATCTCAATGAAGGGGATTTCTTCGGTGAAATGGGGCTGTTTGAAAACGACCCCTCTCGCTCCGCCTGGGTAAAAGCCAAGAGCGAGTGCGAAGTCGCGGAGGTGAGCTATGCCAAATTCCGGCAGCTGGCCCGCGAAGACGCCGACATCCTGTTCACGGTATCCGCCCAGATCGCTGGCCGCCTGCGCGCCACCACCCGCAAGGTGGGGGACCTGGCATTCCTGGATGTGACCGGTCGTGTCGCAGGCACCCTGCTGGACCTGTGCAAGCAACCCGATGCCATGACGCACCCGGATGGCATGCAGATCAAGGTTACCCGCCAGGAAATCGGCCGCATTGTCGGCTGCTCCCGGGAAATGGTGGGCCGGGTACTCAAGAACCTGGAAGAACAGGGCCTCGTATCCGTGAAAGGCAAGACCATGGTGGTTTACGGGACGCGGTAAAAATTGACAGTTGATAGTGGACAGTTGACAGCGTCGCGGACGAGATCACTGATTCATTAAAGAAAGAGGCCGCGCCCAAGCGATTGGGCGCGGCCTCTTGGTTTTCAGTCACCGTGCAGGTCGAATTTACCCAAGGGCACAGAGAGCCTGAAAGGCGTAATCCGACATGCAGCCTTTCAAACCCACCGCAGTTTGTCGGCTTACGCCGCTTCGCGGCTAAGCCGACCTACAAATATCGCCACCTTTGCACTCAGAAGAACAACGTCTTTAGTTCAGCGCCAGGATCTTCAGCACGCATGAAAGCCTCGCCGACCAGGAAACTGTGGATGCCGCTCTTGCGCATCAATTTCACGTCAGCGCTGCTGTGAATACCACTTTCAGTTACCACCATGCGATCACCGGGCACTTGTTGTGCCAGCGTCAGGGTAGTGTCCAGGCTGGTTTCGAAGGTGTGCAGGTTACGGTTATTGATACCGATCAGCTCGGCGTTCAAGGCCACCGCCCGGTGCAGCTCTTCTTCGGTATGGACTTCCACCAGCACGTCGCAGCCAGCACGCTGGGCAGCATGATACAGCTCATTCATCTGGGCATCGGACAGCGCCGCAGCAATCAGCAGCACCGCATCCGCCCCCATGGCCCGGGACTCGAAAATCTGCCACGGGTCGATCATGAAATCCTTGCGCAGCACCGGCAGGTCCACCGCGTTGCGGGCAGCACGCAGGTAATGCTCATCGCCTTGAAAGAAATCCTTGTCGGTGAGCACCGACAGACAGGCTGCGCCGTTGGCTTCGTAGCTACGGGCAATCGACACCGGGTCGAAATCATCGCGGATCACACCCTTGCTGGGGGAGGCTTTCTTGATTTCAGCAATCACCGCCGGTTGATGGTCTTTCACCCTGTCGAACAGGCTGGCGATAAAGCCCCGCGCCTTGCGTTGGTTCTCTGCCATGGATTGCAGATCGCCCAAGGTGTAATTGTTCTTGCCGACGGCAATCTCTTCCTGCTTGCGGGCGATAATCTTGTCGAGAATAGTGCCTGTGCTCATAACCTCGCTCCTTATGCTGATTCGTCGCCAACCTTGAGGGCTGTGCTGAACTGAGCCAGCTCACGCATACGCTCTGCGGCTTCTCCATTGTGGATCAGGTCTTCGGCCATGCGTACCCCTTCTTTGTGAGTCCGGGTAACACCGCTGACATAAATGGCGGCACCGGCGTTCAAGGCAATCATGTCTGCTGCCTTGTTGGCCGCTTCCGTGGTGCGCTTGCCGAAGGCGTCCTTGATCAGCGCCAGCGACGCCGCCGGGTCCGTCACGTCCAGGCCCACCAGGGAATCGGATTCCAGTCCCAGGTCTTCTGGTGTCAGGTCGTACTCCTGCACTTCACCGTCCTTGAATTCCGCCACATGGGTGCGCGCGGCCAGGCTGATTTCATCCAGCCCATCCTTGCTGTGCACCACCATGATGTGTTCGCCACCCAAGCGGCCCATGACTTCTGCCAGGGGACGACAGAGCTTTTCCGAAAACACGCCCATCACCAGGCGCTGCACGCCAGCCGGGTTGGTCATCGGGCCAAGAATATTGAACAGGGTACGCATGCCCAGTTCCTTACGCGGCCCCACCGCATATTTCATGGCCTTGTGGTGATTCGGGGCGAACATGAAACCCACACCCACAGTATCGACACACTTACCAATCTGCGCCGGGTTCAGATCCAGTGCAATACCCGCCGCTTCCAGCAGGTCCG
>NZ_NVWY01000037.1 GCF_002733835.1 Alcanivorax sp. | reverse complement strand
ATGACCTTCTCGGCCCGATCCGGGTAATGGTCTGCGAGCCATTCCTGCCACAGCGGCCCCACTTCATGGGGTAAGCGCAGCACCACATAACCTGCCTGCTGGGCGCCTGCCATGGCCACCTGATGCACAATGTCTTCCAGCTCATGGTCGTTGATGAAGGGAATCACCGGCGCTACCAGCACCGTGACCGGCACGCCGGCACGGCTAAGTTCGCGGACCACCTTCAGCCGCTCCTTGCCGCCGCTGGCACGGGGCTCCAGTTCTCCTTTCAGGCGGTTATCCAGCGTGGTGACCGACACAGCCACCGAGGCACGCCCGGCCCGGGCCATGGGGGCAATCAGGTCCAGATCCCGCAGCACCAGGGTGCTTTTGGTAATCAGGCTAAAGGGGTGCTGGCAATCCACCAGCACCTGCAACAGCTCACGGGTAATGCGTCGCTCTCGCTCAATGGGCTGATAAGGGTCGGTGACCGTGCCGAGCACAATGGGCCGACAGCGGTAAGACGGTTTACGGAGGCTGTCGCGAAGCACTTCCGCGGCATTGTCCTTGCAGAAAATCTCGCTCTCGAAATCCTGACCGGGTGATAAATCCACATAGGCATGGTTGGGGCGGGCGTAGCAGTAAATGCAGCCGTGCTCGCAACCCCGATACGGATTGATGCTCTGCTCGAACGGCAGGTCCGGGCTGCGGTTGGTCATGATGATGCTGCTGGCTTTTTCGCGATGATAGCGAGTAGACCGACTCACCGGAGGGCTATCCGATTCAGAATGGCTGACGGCAAAACGGCCAGGTAGCTGGCTCAGGGTGCCCCGGTTCGCTGCGCGCATAAACTTCACCTCTGCATATACTGTCTTTTTGTACAGTATATGCAGAGGCCAGCCAACTCAAGTGCATTCCGTGTGGTACCGACTTCTGCGACTTACAAGCTTCGCAGTTTACGCAACTCCCGTACCCCCACCGCCAGCGTCATGAAGTCGTGGGGGCCATCTGCCTGCAAGGTTTGCAAACGGTGAATGCCGAAGGCGACCTTGCGACGGGATTTTTCTTCCCAGGCGGCAAAGCGTGCGGCGGCGTTGTCACCCTCATACTCCAGCACCTTGGCGGCCACTTGGCGGTGCAGGCGGTAGGAATCCTCACGCAGGTTGGCACGGGCCAGTGCTTGCCAGCGATCCTGCACAGACAGATCCAGAATCGACGACAGCAGCCACAGAATCTGCAACTTGTCGCCCACCAGAAAGTACACTTCCGCCGCCAGTTTCAGCGGTACCTGCGCCTGCGAGGCAAGCTCGACAATATCCGGGGCAGACCCCAGCACCATGGTGTTGGCCAACAGTTTGGCTTCTTTCTCGGGCACGCCATCGTCTTTCATGCCCTCCACGGCTTGATCCCATTCCTGCCGATAACTGCCCGGCAGTGCCTCCGGCAACATGCTCTCCAGTTCGGCGATGGCCTTGCGGTAGCGAGCCACCGCTTCTGCCACCGGACGCCGCCCCCACTTGTAATGAATCAACCAGGTGGTCACGTGCTTCATCAAGCCGATGACGCGGCCATAAAGCCGTAGCTGCACCTGGCTGTCCACGCGCCCGTCCAGGCCATCCACCGGCGCCCAATACAGGTCGCCATCGAACACCGCATGGGCCATGGCATAGGCCTTCACCAAACGGTGTAACGACAAGCCATGTTCATCCGCATAGCGGTGAACAAAGGCAAACCCCATCCGGTTGACCACCGCGTTGGCCAGCACCGTGGCGATCAACTCCCGGCGCAGGCCATGGTTGAGCAGATCCTCACCGAAGGACTCCACCAGTTCCTGCGGAAAGTAATGCAGCACGTCCTGATCAAAGAACGCATCATCGGGAACGTCCGACGCCAGCAAGGCATCGAACAGCGCATTCTTGGTATAGGACAACAACACCGACAGTTCCGGCCGGGTCAGCCCTTTGCCGCGGGTGCGACGTTCGCTGAGGGATTCATCATCCGGCAGGTATTCCACCGTGCGCACCAGCATGGCCTGGCGCTCCAGCGTACGCAGGTGGTTGGCGTGCTCATCCAGCCGCGATGCGGCGTTATATTCCAGCAGGCTTAGCGCCAGGCTCTGCACGTAATTATCGCGCAGTACCGCATCAGCCACATCGTCGGTCATGCGCACCAGCAAGGGGTCGCGGGTCTCGCGATCCAGCCGCCCGTCACGCAAACGCTGGTTAAGCGGAATCTTGATATTCACTTCCCGGTCAGAGCTGTGCACACCGCCGGAGTTATCAATGGCGTCGGTATTGATCCGCCCGCCATTGAGCGCAAATTCAATGCGCCCCAGTTGCGTGAGCCCCAGGTTACCGCCCTCACCCACTACCTGGCAGCGTAGTTCCTTGCCGTTCACACGAATGGCATCGTTGGCCCGGTCCCCCACCTGGCTATGACTCTCGTTACTGCCTTTCACATAGGTGCCGATACCGCCGTTCCAGAGCAGTTCCACCGGCGCCTTGAGAATCGCCATGATCAATTCTGCCGGGGTCAGCGTCCGTTCACTGATGCCCAGAGCCTCACAGGCCCGCTCACTGAGCTCGATGCTCTTGGCGCTGCGCGACCAGACACCGCCGCCCTCGGACATGGCCTGGCGGTCGAAATCATCCCAGGTGGCGCCCCGGGTCGTGAACAGGCGCTGGCGCTCGGCAAAGGTGGCCGCCGGGTCCGGGCTTGGGTCGATAAAGATGTGCAGGTGATTGAAGGCCGCGACTAATTGAATCTGGTCCGACAACAGCATGCCGTTGCCAAACACATCGCCGCCCATGTCGCCGATCCCCACCACGGTAAACGGCTGCGTCTGGATATCCTTGTCCTGTTCACGGAAGTGACGCTTGACGCTTTCCCACGCGCCCCGTGCCGTAATCCCCATTTGTTTGTGGTCGTAACCGGCACTGCCGCCAGAGGCAAACGCATCGCCCAGCCAGAAGCCGTATTCATCGGCCAGGCCATTGGCAATATCCGAGAAGGTGGCGGTGCCTTTATCGGCAGCCACGACCAGGTAAGGGTCGTCACCGTCGTGGCACACCACCTGTTCCGGCGCCACAATCGCGTCGCCTTCGCGATTGTCGGTGATGTCCAGCAGGCCACGGATGAACTCCTTGTAGCAGGCAATACCTTGCTGTTGCCACGCCTCGCGATCCCCCGGCGTACCGCCTTTCACCACAAAACCGCCCTTGGCCCCCACCGGAACAATGATGGCGTTCTTGACCATTTGCGCCTTGACCAGGCCCAGCACCTCAGTGCGGAAATCCTCACGCCGGTCGGACCAACGCAGGCCGCCACGGGCCACCGGCCCACCGCGCAGGTGGATACCTTCCATGGTGGGCGAATACACAAAGGTTTCGTACATGGGTAATGGCGGCGGCAACTCCGACACCTTCTTCGGATCGAGCTTCAGGCTGACATAAGCTTTGTCGTGACCGCCCGCGTCCTGCTGATAGAAATTGGTACGCAGCCCCGCGCGCACCACACTCAGGAACGCCCGCAGCACACGGTCCGCATCCAGGGACGCTACGCCATCGAGTTCATGATCCAGGTTCTGTGCCAGTTTCAGCCCTTCATTATCACGACGGCTGTCAGTCAGCTGCGGGTCAAAGCGGGTTTCGAAAAGCTGCACCAGCAAGCGGGCAATGCGCGCATGTTCCGCCAGCAACTCTTCCATATAGTTTTGCGAATACGGCAACCCGGTTTGGATCAGGTATTTGGTCAGGGTACGCAGGCACACCACCTGACGGGCATTCAGGCCCGCCAGCAACACCAGTCGATTCAGGCCGTCATTTTCCGTATGGCCATTCCAGCATTGCAGGAAAGCATCTTCGAAGTAGCGCTTCTGCTGGGCCGGCCCCAAGGAACACTCCCCGTGGACCTGCACGTCGAAGACCTGAATCCAGCGGGGTTCGCCATCACGGGGCGTCACCCGGGTGGGGTTCTGGCGCACCACCCGCAGGCCGAAATTTTCCAGTGCCGGCAGCACATCGGACAAGCCGATGGGATTATTCAGGCTATAAAGCCGCAGGCTGGTCGGGCAGGCAGCGCCATCCGCATCGGTGACCGCCAGGCTGGGCAACACCGGTTGCTCCACGGACAGCTGCGTCAGGTATTGCAGGTCCGCAGCAGCTTCCACGGCGCTGTGTGCTTCCCGGTAACCCAGGGGGAAGGCGTCACCGTAACGCAGGGCCAGGGCAGCCCCGTCATCGGCCCGGCTGCCCACCTTGTCGCCCTGCTCATCCTGGTAGCCACTTTCGCGCAACACTTCCCGTAACTGGTCTGACCAGGAGCGGGTAATTTCAATCAGCCGTTGCTCCACCTGGCTGTCGGTCATGGCCAGCTGTGTGCCCTGGGGAATACGTACAATGCAGTGAATCCGGGCCAGCCCTTCGCGGAGGAAATCCACGGTGCGTTCCACGGAGCGACCGTTGCACAGCGTCATCAGCTCGGCGGTGACCTTGTCGCGCAATTCCCGGGAGTAGCGTTCGCGGCTCAGGTAAATCATGCACGAATAAAAACGCCCATAGCGGTCCCGGCGCATGAATACCCGCAGATGATGACGATCACGCAGGGCGCGAATACCCATGCAGATGTCGTACAGTTCTTCCTCACTACACTGGAACAGCTCATCGCGGGGAAGCTGGTAAATGATATCGCGCAGATGCTTGCCGGAATGCGAGCGTTCCGGCAACCGGGAGCGATCCAGCACGTAATTCACCTTGCGGCGAATCAGAGGAATGTCCCGGGGACGATTGATGTAGGCATCCAGGGAAAACAGCCCGATATAGCGGTCGGTGCCTTCCACCGAACCATCAGCCGCCAAGCGTTTCACGGACACCACGTCCATGTAGTGCGGATGATGAATGGGTGAACGCACATTGGCTTTGGTCACGACCACCAGACGACCATGGCGGATGTATTTGGCCATTTCCTCATGGGGCGCAATAAATTCATCCGCGTTGGCGTAAGGGCTGCCGGGGCGCGCCAGACCAAGGCCGGCCTCGTCCACCAGATGCAGCTGCATGCCACCGTCCAACGTTTTCGCTTCGGAGCGGGCATATCCCAGAAAGGTAAAGTGATCTTCGGACAACCATTCGATAAAGCCAGTGGCTTCCTGTAACTCCTGCTGATCCCGCTCCGGGTAACTGGCCGACAGGTTGCTGCGGGTCGCTTCCAGGTTGTCGAGCATGGGCTCGAAGTCGTCCACCACCACGCGCAAATCACCCAACACGCGCTCGAGAATGTCCTGCAGGCGGGCATAATCCTCGTCGTCTGCCAGCGGTTCGAATTCCACGTAGATCATGGACTCCGCCGGCTGCTCGCCATCACCCACCCCCGTGACCTGGGTCAGATGCCCATGGGCATCGCGTCGCACCTGAATGACCGGGTGCACGGTCCAGTCGATGGCGGTGCCGGCATCGCGCACGGCCATGGCAACCGAATCCACCAGAAAGGGGACGTCATCGGTAACGGTGCGCAACGCGGCAAGGCCGCCGGGGCGACAGGGAGGCTTCAGGTGAATCAGGGTTTCGCCGGGGTGGCGCTGGTGCGCCATCAGCCAATGCTGCTGGGCAATATGGAAGAGTTGCTCCGGCGGCCGGGCCGTCAACGCAGCCAGACTGCTCATTTCATAATAGGCAGCGAGAAAACTGCGAAACAGAGACTGGTGATCAGCACCGATATGGGCAGTGACCTGCCCTTCCAGCTGGGCCTGCAACAGCGCCTGGCGTTGAGCGATGTCATCCTGCATCGAAACCTCCGGCGTCCTTGTGACTCTGCAAAGTTACACTGCACAGTTACTACGCAAAACCGGATCACGTGAGCGGTCACGTTCTCCAAGCTTTCACCAGGCCGGCCGGGCACGCCCCGCAGGCCCTTTCGCTCACTGTATACCGGTGGCCGCGACCAATGCCAGCCTGCCGTTTCAGGTAAGCAAAGCATTCCATCAGGACAGCAGGATGACAGCACGAAAAACGTTATCGCGAGTTGCGGGGTAAACAAGAGGAGCCAGCGCAGAAATACGCAAGCAGGCGGGAATTTAATCCAGTGTGGCGCACGCTTTCGCGGGCATCGCATCAATCCACTGGCGCACCAGTGCGACCGCATCGTGGTCTGCCAGGCTGCGGCCCAGCGGCGGCATCATATCCTTGGCATTATCGGTATGGCGCTGGGCACCCAGCCGGAACGGCAACACCGAGTCAGCCGCGTTGCCGGGCACGATATCGTAGGTGAGGCCCAACGGCCCCCCGTAATACCCCTGCGCCCGGTTGCAGATGCCATAGAGGTAATCGGTAGGATCTCGCCACATTTCCAGCCGCAGGCCCGACAGCGCGCCGCTGCCCACATCGCTGTGACAGTGGCTGCAGTTGGTATCCAGGTAGGAGCGCACACGCAGGGCCAGCGGTTCGTCGGTGTCTTGCCAATCCACGGCGCGGGGCCAACTTGCCGGGGCAGGCGCATCAGCCAGCATGCCGTTTTCCTGCCAGTAAACCAGCTGGTTTTTGGCTCCACCGGCATAGAGAAAATCATGATTCAGCTGACGAGCCGTTGTGCCCAGCGGGGTCATCACTTCATTGTCAGTGCGGCCCTGGTGACACTTGCGGCAAGTCAGTACATCGGGGATCTGGTAGCGGAAATCCTGCTGCACACCGTCGACCATGACATAGGTGTCGATTACCTTGCCGGTCCGTGCCAGCGTGGCATCCTGGCCATCCGCTTGCCACTGATACGGCAACCCCACCCAGCCGGAGGCCCGGTGGATCAACAGGCGGGTTTCCATCAGGCGGTCATCGCCCCCGGCAGCGCTGACGGGCAAGGCGAAGGTTTTCACCATCACGGTGCCCACCGGGAATACCAGCCCAAAAGTGTCACGGTATTGTGCCGTGCTCCCCTCGGGCAGAAAAATAAACCGATACTTGGTGGCGTGATCACTAAAAAGGCCACTGGCCGGGGCAAATGGCAGCCCCGGCGCAGTGGGGCCCACACGAGGATCACGGCCATCAGAAAACAGTTGATACTGGGACAGACGCGAGCAGTTCACTTCCGCCAGCGCCTGCCAGTTCGGCCCGTCGCTGTCGGCAAGACAGCGCGGGTCGGTGGTATCCGGCTCGGGTTCCGGTGTGGTGGCGGCCGTATCACTACCGCCACCACTGCCACCACAAGCCGTCAGCAGCAATAGCAAGACGCTATATAGAGCGGTTCTTGTTATCACTGCGTCACCTTCACTTGGAGGAACAGGACGCGTCAGGCAGGCTGTTGATCCAGGCCTTCACCAGGGCAACACCTTCCTCATGGATCAGCGCACGGCCAAGGCGCGGCATGCTGTCCTGCGGGTTGGTGGTATCCATGCGGAAATGCAGGATCGATTCGTCTGCGTTACCCGGCACCACGTCGTAGGTCATTTCACCCTGGTCGTAGGCGATGGGGCCTTTGCAGACACCGTGCTTCTCTTTCTCAGTGTCATAGTCGCGCCAGAACTCCAGCTGCAAACCGGTGTAGGCCGCCGTCCCACCAACGCCGTGGCAGTGTGAACAATTCACGTCCAGGTAGCCTTTTGCCGCCGCCATCAGTTGTTCATCGCTATAACCACTGATCAAGCCCGCATCAGCATCGTGGTAGCTCGGCACCTTGTCTACCTGATCCAGAGCCGGCAGGCCGCTGAGAATACCCGCGTCGCTCCAGTGACTCAGCTGGTTTTCCGGGCCACTGCCATAGTCCATGTCGCCATTGAGATGGCGAGCCTTGGGGCCGATGGGAATAAACACATTGGTGTCGCCGGTATCATGGCTGTGGCACTGCTTGCACTGCGCCTTGTCGGGCACGGAATAGGTGAAGGATTCCTGGGCTCCGTTGTGCACCAGTGTCGCGGGCAACTGTGCCCCCTGAACCCGGTAGGTCGCCTCGGTGCCGTCTGCGTTCCACACATAAGGCAGCGCGGTCCAGCCGCCAGCACGATGAATCAGCAAGCGGGTTTCCAGAAGGGTTTCTGTCTTTGTCTCCGGATCATAACCCCGGTAAGCGGTATCCGCCGGCAGGGCAAAGGTCTTGGTAATGACGGTGCCCACCGGGAAGTCAAAAACGTCGTTTTCCTTATAGGTCGCACTCTGTCCATCCGGCACAAATACAAACCGGTATTTGCTGGTGTAATCGGAGAACAAAGGCGTATTCAAATCATAAGGGATGCCACCATGGGCATCCTGGGTGGGATCACAGCTGCTGGCAAAAAGGTTGTAATCCGACAGCTTTTCCAGGTTGTCGTTTTCCAGTGCCTCCCAGTTTACTTCAGCGCTGTCACTGATCTGGCAGTTCCTGGCGACCGGATCGCCACCACCATTACCAGCACCTCCACCGCCGCTACTACCGCCACCGCCGCCACAGGCAACCAGCACCGCGGCGGTAGAAAGCAGAGAAATCTGCATCAAGGTTTTCATGTCATAACTCCTGTTTCGGGGCGGCGACAAGCCGCCCCGAAATCAGACAGGTAGAAAAGATAAACAAAGGTTAGAGAACAGGGGCCGGCTTGCAGTGCTCGCTGGTGGTGTCATCCACGCCACAACCAAACTGCTCACCCTTGAAGGTCAAGGTGGCCGCCGGCAGCGCGGGCTGGCTGCAATCCAGCAGATCCATGCCCACTGCCGGGCTCAGCGTCGGTCCGGCCATGGTGGCAGCGGTAGCCGGGTCGTAGGGGTAACCGATCAAGGTATCGCCGTTATTCTGGAAACACACCTTTTGGGCATCTTCATAGGGACCAACGCCCAATGGCATCAGAGCACCGGTATTCGCCAACTGCTCGCCGGCACCGTCATACAGAATGCCAGGCCACTGCAGTTCAGGGGTCAGGGTAAACAACTGAATCATCTCCTGAATCAACGCCCCATTTGGCGCTGCACCGGCATTGGTGATGGCGTTATCGTGCACATGGATATTGCGCACAATCGGCAGCCAACCGTCTTCGATGATGGTCTGATAATCGGGACCTGCCGCATTTTCATCGGCGATAAAGAAGCTGGTCACCGCCACCGCCAGGGTGTCGTGATCGGCGATTTCATTATCGAAAATCTCCACATCGTCAGTGGACAGAACGATCACACCGGTGCCCGGCGGTACGATATGAACACCACCCGGGTTGCTGCTGCTATTGGCAAAGTTCTTGGTGTTGTTTTCGGTCACGGTGTTACCGAAGACCCGCACGCCAGAACCATAGGTGCCATTACCGATGGGCAGATCAAATACCAGCAAACCACCGGTATTGAAACGGGCGATATTGTTGTACATGTCCGCACCGGTGGAGTTCTCGATTTCGATCCCCGCCACGTTGTATTCGGCCACGTTGTTGCGCACAACAATGTTCTGTGACTGGCCCACATAGACACCGGCGTCCGCAGAGCCGCGCACGTAGCTGTTTTCCACCAGCACATTGCTGCTTTCTACCGGATACAGCCCGTAAGCACCGTTGCCCTTGTCCGGCTCCCCCTGCCATACCGTCGCGGTATAATTGATACGCACACCATCAGCATGCTGGAACTTGATGGCATTGTTGGCCGCTTCCACCACGGCCAGGCCGTAGACTTCCACATCATTGATGTTGGTAATAAACAGGCCGTCATCACCCACAGAATTGCTGAAGTCCAGAATGGTCTTGTCCATGCCCTGGCCACAAATCGTGATATCAGCAATGCGTGCCCCGCCCAGTTCGCCATCCAGCGTCAGCGTATCGTTCAGGTCAAAGCGCCCTTCCGGGAAGACGATGACGTCACCGTCCTGGGCATCCAGGAAAGCAATCTTGGCGCTGTCGGTAATGTTATTGGCATCCAGCTCGATGGCGTCTTCACCACCGCAGGCGATTTCCTGCTGCGGTACATCGGCTGGCATATCCTGCGGGAACTGATACCCCACCGGGTTCTCGCCACCACCGGTAGCGCCACCACCACTGCTGCTGCCACCGCCGCCACAGGCGGCCAGTGATACGGCCAGGGCCAACGGCGCCAGCAGACGAACCGCCGGCATTTCTACGAATTTATTCTTATCTACATTCATTATTATCTCTCTCCCGAACATCAGGACCAAAGTGTGACGCAAGTCACCATCTGGAAGGTTTTCGCGCCACGTTTATCGCAAATTGGTGCGTTATTACGCACATAGCGATGTACTATCGTACGAATTGGCTACCTTACGAGGGAGAGAGAGAGCAACATATGGCGCCAGACGCCAGCCAAACAGGGAATGTGTCGCCAGAAACCAATGCCGTTTTAAAACAACGACATAAGAATAAAATATTAGAGGCAGAACATGTTCAGCAAACATATATCCATGTTCCAGAGCGACCTGCGCTACTGGCAGAGACAAGGCCTGGATCTACTTGAATTATTGACCAGTGCCAGCCTGCCCACCTCGCTGCTGACAGAGAATGATGAGCGCCTGGACGCATCCGCTATACAGCGCCTTTTCGAACAGGCGGAAAAAAAGCTCGGTGATCCGGCCATGGGCATTCGCATTGGCCAACAGATCCTCCTGCCCGATATCGCCCCTTTGGGAGACGCCCTGCATTACTACCGGGACGGCTGGCAAGCACTAAAAGTCCTGGAACAATACTGGCCCCTGCTGACTGAAGCCCAGCAAGTGACCGTGCATGTTCAAGACAAATACGTGGCCGTTCGCTGTGCTGCCAATGGCGAAATGCCGATTCACGCCATGCAGACCCATGCCGTACTCAGTGGTTTTTTGCGTCTGGCTGATGTGGTGCTGGGTGTACAGGCAAGTAATGATGTGAAAGTGCACCTGCAGGAAAGCAGCCCCCATACGGAGTTGTTTAGTGCGTTATTGAAAGCGCCTGTCACTGGCGGCTGCCAGTACGACCAGGTGTTGTTTCCCGCCACGGTGCTGGATAGCCCGAATCCGAACCACGACGATGAGCGTTTCCAGCAGGCGCTGATCCAGTGTGACCGGACGCTTAACTCACTGCGTGATCATCACCTGATTGACCTGATACGTGAACGGCTGCGATTTCAGCTTGAAGAAGGCCATTATGACCAGCAACAACTGGCCAGTAGCCTGAACATGAGCGTGCGCAACCTTCAGCGACGCCTGAACGCACACCATACCCGGTTCCGGGATCTGCTCGATCAAGTCCGCGCAGAATTGGCTGAACAGCTGGTCCGCTACAGTGAAGCTGGTTTTGCCGAGATTGCTCACCAGCTTGGCTATGAAGACCCCTCTTCGTTCAACAAGGCTTTCAAACGCTGGCTGGGATTACCTCCCGGTGAATACCGGGCACGGCATCAGAACTCTACACCCAGCGCATAAGCCGCGCCGGACACGATAACGAGGAAGCCGGAAAGTAGAGAACAGCCTGAAGAATACAGTGTTCCAGGGCACGGAGCGTTGCGCCCGCCTATTCGACGGGCAACTCTGTCGCGCTCCGAAACCGTGATTGGCCGCCGGATTACTGTACCGTTTCCGGCTGCACCAATACCCAGGGCGGCAGCACCACTGTCCACAAGCCTTTATCTGCTGCAAACCACGCCGCAGCCTGCTCATCGGTGACTTTGTCGACCTGGGCTTTATCGCGCCACAGGGCAATCATCTCGGCCTCATCTTCTGAAAACGCCAGCGCCACCTCGATCAAATCCAGTTCCGGCGCCACGTAGACCGTCTGGCCACGGGCAAAGAACGGCTGTAGTTCTTGCCAGCTGGCCTTGGCGGTTTCCTGGTTGAGTTTGGCTTTGAGGATTTCCCGCTGTTCCGCTTGCTCAGACATGACCGACTCCTACTGTGAAGCGAGGCATTATCGGTGTTCTGCTACGGGCAATCAAAGGGGAAACGGGGACAGGGGCAAGAGACAGAAAAAGAAACGCCCGCCATTTGGGGTTGGCGGGCGTAAGCTGTACCGGGTCGAAATCGAACATCCGTGTTCCATTGCGTCCTTGCGAGATCTACTTTAGGTAAACCTCCCGCGAGAGGTAAGGCGAGAAAAGCGCCAAGTCATGTAAGCCTTTCGCCATACCCGAGATACAAAATCAGGCCCCCTCACGCCGGTATCACCATTCAATGGTTCGGCTTGCCTCCGGCACGGCCCGATTACGACGGTCGAACAGCGCGAACTGAGCGCCCTTTTCATCGAACGACACCACCGAAAAGGCATTATCACTGAACACTTCCCCCGGCACGCTAACCTGCCCCAACGGCCGGCCCCAACCGCTGTAGAGCAAGCCTGGCACCCGGATCATCGGCCGGTACCAACGAAACGCGAATAGCGCGGTGGGCCAGAACAACCCGGAGCACGTCCAGCTGTGTACCTTCTTGCCACCATTGAGTGTCAAGCTTGCATACAGAGAGGCATGCACATCCCCGCTGAGCACCACCAGTTTCTGGCTGGCACTCTTCGCCATGGCTGCCAATAGCCGCTGACGCTGATGGCGGAAGCCTTCCCAGGCATCTTTGCCACGGAACGGACGCCTCTGCTCGGGGAACATTACTACGGAGGTCACCAGCACCTTGATGCGCTCGGGATCCCGGTCCAGCCATTGGACAAAGGCCTGCTCCTGCACCTCGCTGATCATTTTGCGCTGCCAGGGCCAGCGGCTCAGTACCCGCTCGGTACGCACATCCATTACAAAAAAGTCCGCCGGCCCACGGGAAAAGGTATACCAGAATTTATCCGGGTCGCGATCCAGATAGGTACCGGCTTCATTTAATGGCGCCGCCGGGGAATGGGACGCCTGGTAGATCTGGTACGCCTTGATCGCTGCCGGATACTTGTTCGTCCATAACTCGGCGTCGGCCTTGGCTGGCCAGTTATTCTCGATTTCATGATCATCCAGGATCATGTAGCTGTTGGTTTGCCTCAGCAATTTGGCCAAGTGCTTCTGGGAAAAACTGGCCCGATAAAGGGAATCGAAATCATCCCGGGTCGTCGCCGCGCCAATGCTGTACATGGAATCGGCATAGACCTGATCCCCCCCGAACAGGACAAAATCCGGATTATACTGCGCAGCTTGCGCCGACATTTCCGCAAAAATCTTGTCGGCGCGATCATCCTGGATAATGCCATCGAGCCCCACAAACCGGTAACAACAGGAACCAAACAAGAAGGTTGTCTGATCAGCCGTGGGCTGATCGGTGGAAAAACAGCCGCTCTCAATGGCGTGCCAGTCCAGCGGCGTCTCATCCTGCTCCGCGCGCACCCAGCCCGCCTGATACTGGTAGCGGGTACCGGGTTCAAGCCCATTAACCACCACCACCCCGGAGCCATCGAAGTTCCCGTTGAGGCGAAATGTATTGGGCTCAGACCAACTGTCTTCCCCCTCTTTGCGCCAGCGAACTCGCCCCCACATAAACTTGTCGCCCGCGCCCAGCTCCCCTTTCGGCAATGCACCGAACAGGCGCACATGGTTCACACCGGACTCACCCGTAATCGGCCCCACCGCAAAGCGGTTCACTATCCCTGTCATCTGTTATTCTCCCCCTGCATTGAGCCCCCCGGCTCACGCTGCTAGCATCACTGAATAGAGGTGATGTCACCCCGTCTATTCAGGATAAAGACACTTTGCTCAAGGACTCGAAAGCCGCTCTGCTTTTATTCGTCGCTTTTGCTTCGATTTGCCTGTCTTCCCTGGCTTCAGCCAAAGGACCGGACACCCAAATCATCGGCGAACAGCAGCAACACATTCACCCCTATCAGGGCCTGTACACCTTCTGCACGCCTGCGGATCAGTCGCCTGACATTAATGCCATTCTTCAACGCACCGACCTGCCCTGGCAACCGTCCGGTGCCAGCACTCCGAATCTAGGCTTTATCACTGATCATTGCTGGTTCCGTTTCTCAGTTCGCAATCTTAATCGACTTCATGCTGACTGGCAGCTGCAAATCGACTACGCCATGCTCGGTGAAGTGGATGTCTACCAGGTGGATGCCGGCGGCACCCTCATTGCTCATTTCCAGGCCGGTATGGACCGGGATTTTTCAGTACGCCCGGGCACAGCCCCGACGCCCGCATTCCCGCTGACGCTACCCACAGGCACCGACAACGACATTTTCCTCAAGGTTGCCTCTGCGCACAGCATCCAGCTGCCGCTGGAATTGCGGACACAGGAAAGTTACAACGCCTCGGTGCAAACACAAAGCCTGGTGCAGGGAGTTTTCTTCGGCGGCATGCTGGTGATGATTCTCTACAACCTGTCGCTGTTCTTTTCCATTCGCGAAAAAGTGTACTTGCTGTATGTGTGCTGGTCTGCCGTGGTCACCCTCTTCATGGCAGTGTTGCACGGCTATGCCCACCGTTATCTGTGGCCGCATTCCATCCTGGTCAGCCAGTACATGATTCATTACTTGCTGCCCCTGATTGTGCTGCTGCCGCCACTATTTACCCTGCACTTTCTATCCCTACGGGAAAAAGCACCGCGCCTGGCCATGTGGTTACAACTACTGGTGGGCATTGGCACCGTGCTCTTCCTCGCGGCCCCCTTTACCAGCCGCACCTTCCTGATTCCGATTTCCGTCAGCGCCATTTTGCTGATGGATTTCAGTATCTTCTTCGTCGGGCTGATCCGTGCCCGTAGCGGCGACCCGGATGCGCGAATTTTCACCATCGCCTGGTCCTGCTTTATTGTTGGCGCAGCGGCCATGGCACTGAATAAATACGGTTTTGTTCCACGCAATGCGCTGACCGAAAACCTGGTTCAAATTGGTGTTTTTCTCGAAGTCGTACTGCTTTCCCTAGCGCTGGCCCGGCGCATCAATCGCTTGAAAGAAGCCCATTCCGATTCGGTGCGTGACCGCGCCATCGCGGAAATGGAAGCGTTCAAGGCTGGCGCCAGAAATCACGCCAAAAGTGAATTCCTGGCCACCATGAGCCATGAAATCCGCACGCCCATGAACGGCATCATGGGCATGACCGACCTGCTGCGCCGTACCAGCATGACCCACCAGCAGGCACAATATGTAGGCACTATTTATCAGTCCACACAGTCGTTGCTGACCGTGATTAACGATATTCTCGATTACTCGAAAATCGAGTCCGGCAAGCTGGAGCTGGATTACCAGCCCATCGCGCTGGAAAACATCGTCGATGATTGCGTGCGCCTGTTTGCACTACGCTCCAGCGAAAAATCCCTGCCGCTGTACATTCATATCGACAGTCGGGTGCCAGAGCGCATCAAGACCGATCCGATCCGCCTCAAGCAAATCATTACCAACCTGCTCAGCAATGCCTTCAAATTTACCGAGCGTGGTCACGTCGCCCTGCATGTAAACCTGAAGCAACCGGTGAACAACAAGGGCATGTGCGTGCTGATGATTGAAGTGGTCGATACCGGGATAGGCCTGGATGAAGGCCAGCAGTCGTCACTGTTCCAGGCTTTCAGCGATCTGTCTGCCAAGGGCAAGCACAACGGCGCCGGCCTCGGGCTGGTGATCTGCAAACGGTTGATCGAGCTGCTCGGCGGCGATATCGGCGTCTCCAGCTCTCTGGGGCGTGGAGCCACGTTCTGGTTATCCCTGCCGGTGGAAGTGGAAAAAGTTCAGAAGCAACCGGTGCTGGCAAATCGTACCGCCGCCATCATTTCCAGCACCGCCCCACAACTGCTTAGCCTGTCACAAATTCTCAGCCGCTGGGGCGCCAAAACGCTGGAATACCGCGACGTCATAACAGCGCTTGATCCGGCCAGCCCCGGCCAGCCCGTGGACTATCTCATCGCGGAACTGTCGGTACTGGAAAACCCCAGCTACGTGGAACGCCTGCGCGCTCACTTCGATAACCCGGCCCTGGTGCTGTTACACCCCACAGGCCAGCCCCTCAGCGGCACCCTGCCAGAAGACCTGTTACTGATAGAGACGCCATTCTCTTGCCAGGCGCTGAAGCGCAGTTTGCTTACCGGCCCCGACGAATCGCGTGCTCCATCCACCACGAAAGAACCACTGATCCGGCTGGACCGCGCCAATATGCTCAAGGTGATCGTGGCGGAGGACAATGCCGTTAACCAGCTGGTGATCGACAGCATCCTCAAATCGTTAGGTATCCATGCCACGCTGGTCAGCGACGGCGCACAAGCCGTAGAGCAAGTCCGCAACCGCCCGGATCATTGGGATATCATCTTCATGGATTGCGAAATGCCGGTGATGGACGGCTACCAGGCCACCCGGGAGATTCGTGCCCTGGAGGCCGCTCTGGAAACACCTCCGCACTGCTGGATCATTGCCCTGTCGGCCCATGCCACCGGCGATTATGTACAAAAAGCTCGCGACGCCGGGGTCGATGATTACCTCAGCAAACCGGTATCCCAGCAGCAAGTCCACGATGCACTCAGGCGTGGCCAGGGAACCTCTGGATAACTCCTTACGTGCTCAGTCTTTCAGGCTGGCTCGCAATCTATACCCCATTCGGGGCACAGAGGGCGCGTTTTTGAAGGTGTCCCCTAACTGGGATCGAGATATGTCCATCCATCGAAAAAGCGCAACAACGAGTGCGGGTCAGCCTGGAAAACCCGAAGGGCGCGGCCTGGAGCGCACATCTGCTGCGCCCTGTCTCTAGGAAAGGGAGCCACCCTTACCGTCGAGACAAGACACAACAGCTGTACGCTCCAGGTCACGCTGAGCATGCAAGGAGTTATTCAGAGGTTCCCCAGGTCTCCAGAGACATTACCGGCTAACGGAAACCGTTGAGGGGTTAAGGAGTTGCGCGCACACCGCCAGCAGCTCCCTCATCCGTACCGGCTTACCCAGAAAGGCATCACAACCGGCGTCCAGACAACGCTGGCGATCCACCGCCAGCACGTTGGCCGTCAGCGCCAATAGGGGGCCGCCATACCCCCGGTCACGCAGGGCCTGGGCAGTTTCATAGCCATCCATCACCGGCATCTGCATATCCAGCACAACCAGATCGTAAGCGCCGTCGGCCACCTGAAAGGCCGCGCAGGCTTCTTTCCCATGCTCCGCTTCTGTCACCTGCATGCCCGCCTGTTCCAGCACCTTGCGCACAAATAGACGATTCACTGCGTTATCTTCCACCAGCAACGCACGCATACCATCCAGTGAAGCCAACGCCCCCTGAGAAGCCGGCAGGTTATCCTGTCTGTCACCAGAGACCGGTGGAACCGTGTGACAGGCCCGCACCAATGGTATCTCCAACACAAAACGACTCCCCTGATTCAAGGTGCTGAAGACCTGAATATCCCCGTCCTGGGCGCGGGCCAATTGCCGGGCAATACTCAACCCCAGACCGGTACCGGTATAGCGACGGGTATGCGATGCGTCTGCCTGGGAGAAAGGCTGAAAGATACGGTTCAGCTCGCTTTCACTGATGCCGATCCCGGTATCTTCCACTGATACAGTCAGGCGCGACGTCTCTTCATCCCAGTTAACTCGCACATGCACCTGCCCCTGCTCGGTGAATTTCACCGCATTGCCAATCAAATTGACCAGTATCTGGCGCAAGCGAAACGCATCACCACTGACCGTCGGCGGCATGTCTGCCAGGTAATCAATACGCAAGGCAATATCTTTTTCAATAGCACGCAACTGCAGGCTGTCGATGATTTCATCGAACAGTACCCTTACAGAGAACAGCCGTTGCTCCGGGTGCAATTGACCTGCCTCAATCCGTGACAGATCAAGCACATCATTAATCAGCGCCAGCAACGCATCTCCG
Organism: Alcanivorax sp.; assembly: GCF_002733835.1. GTDB lineage: Bacteria > Pseudomonadota > Gammaproteobacteria > Pseudomonadales > Alcanivoracaceae > Alcanivorax. The sequence continues at coordinate 31,467 of NZ_NVWY01000037.1, read as the reverse complement.
TTGTGCTGAATGATGGTCAGATAACGCCGTTTGTCCGCCGCCCCGAGCGAGCCATCGCGCAATAATTCGGTGTAACCGAGAATGGCCGTCATTGGCGTGCGGATTTCATGGCTGATATTGGCCAGAAACTGGCTTTTGGTCTGGCTGGCATCTTCGGCCTGCATCCTCGCTTCCGCCAACTGGATCTGGGCATGGTGAATGCTGTCCACCATGGCATTGAAGTCTTCCGCCAGTGCACCAATTTCATCGCTTCCCAGTACTGGCACACGCTGATCCAGAGCACCGCCGCGGGCAATCGAACGCACGGCGTTATGCACCAAATTCAAACGCCCAAACAGCATGGGTTGAATGCGGCAATTAATCACGAACACGGTAATCGCGGTCAGCACCACCATAATCAGCGCCACCAACAAGACTGCATAGAGCATGCTCTGGTAACCGTCATGGGGAATTTCGACAATCACCTCCAACGGCGTCTCCCCAAGGAAATCCGGAATAGGGAAACGTCCCTGTAACTGCCCCCCCTCCACCTCGCCCAGGCCGCGACTCACCGGACCATCACCCTGGGCTTTCTGCACGAACAAGGCATGCCCTACCCGCTCGGACAGGTAACTCAACCAGCCACTGTCCAACCACACGCCCAACAGATAGGCCTGGCAACCATTTTCCACCGCAGTACTAAACAGCAATGGCCTACCGTCTACCTTCACCACCCCCCAAATAGGCATACAACCTTGTTCGGTGAAACGCCGCGCCAGGGTCTCGAACACCGGCGAATCCACTCCCGGCTCCCCGTTATCCCAGCGAATGACATCGTTATCCAGCGCCATCATCAGGTCCAGGTGACCAACGCCCCCCTGATTCACCGGTGCCTGCTCAGGCTGCTGGCTCCAGTCCTGCGCCCGTACCCGCAACACCGACAGCTGATCCAGGAAAGCGGCTTCCACCTTGCCCAGCTCACGTTCCGCATTGCGCTCCGCGAGGGTATCCACCAACGACAGATTCACCCAATACAGGGCCACCGTTGCCAGCGCCACACAGATAGCCGCAGAAACCACCAGTAACCAGCGAATACGAACTCTCAGCGACATTGCCCACCCCCTCACAACTAACCGCAGACACTAGGGTCTGTTCACACTCATTCCGTGGTCCCTGCTGGCGTCATTTTTTTGTCCAGATGTTCCAACCGATACGCAGTGTAGTTGTTCTACATAAGTAAAGGTTGGGACTGCTGGGCGGAAAAAGGGCCCAGCCCTTCGGGTTGAGGCCCAAAATGCGCCACTCGTTGTTGCTCGTCGCTCATTTGGAGACACCAAACATCTCTCCTCGCGCCTGGATTGGCGCATTTTGGGCCGCAACAGGGAGCATGGAATGAGTGTGAACAGACCCTAGCACATCGCCGCACCGCCACAACGCTTGTCCACTCCAGCGGTGCCGTTCTCAGTATGGCCGTCAGGGGGCACGCAGCACCTGACTCGCAGCTTGTGGAGAACACAGGATGAAAAACCCCGGCAGCCCCCGTATCATAGGCCACCCATTTTTTGGAAAAACGACGCCGTTCCCATGAGTGACACTCCCCGCAAGATACTGGTCACCAGTGCCCTTCCCTATGCCAATGGCCCCATTCACCTGGGTCATTTGCTGGAATACATCCAGACCGACATCTGGGTTCGCTTCCAGAAACTCCGTGGCCAGCAGTGTACCTATGTCTGCGCTGACGATGCCCATGGCACCGCCATCATGCTCAAGGCCGAGGAAAACGGCGTCACTCCGGAACAGCAGATTGCCCAGGTGAAGGCGGACCACGAGCGGGACTTCGCCGATTTCCAGGTGAATTTCGACAACTATTACAGCACCCACAGCGCCGAGAACCGGGCGCTGTCGGAAATGGTTTTCCAGCGCAACAAGGATGCCGGCTACATCCTGGAAAAGACCATTACCCAGCTGTACGACCCGCAGAAAGGCATGTTCCTCGCCGATCGCTTCGTCAAGGGCACCTGTCCCAAGTGCAAGAGCGAAGACCAGTACGGCGACAACTGTGAAGTGTGCGGCGCCACCTACACCCCGGCGGAGCTGATCGATCCCTACTCCTCGGTCAGCGGCGCCACCCCGGTGGAAAAAGAAACCACCCAGCTGTTCTTCGACCTGCCCAAGTTCGAGCCTCTGCTGCGCGAGTGGACCCGCTCCGGCGCCCTGCAGGAACAAGTAGCCAACAAGCTGCAGGAATGGATCGAAGACCTGCAGCCCTGGGATATCTCCCGTGAAGCCCCCTACTTCGGCTTCGAGATCCCCGGCTACCCGGGCAAATATTTCTACGTGTGGCTGGATGCACCCATCGGCTACATGGCCAGCTTCCAGAACTACTGTGATCGCGAAGGCCTGAACTTCGACGATTACTGGGGCAAGGACTCCACCGCCGAGTTGTACCACTTCATCGGCAAGGACATCATCAACTTCCATGGCCTGTTCTGGCCCGCCATGCTGGACGGTGCCGGGTTGCGTAAACCCACCGCCATCTACAGCCACGGCTTTGTCACCGTGAACGGCGCCAAGATGTCCAAGTCCCGCGGCACCTTCATCAAGGCCCGCACCTACCTGGATCACCTGAGCCCGGAGTATCTGCGCTACTACTTCGCCGCCAAACTCTCCAGCCGGGTGGATGATTTCGACCTGAACCTGGAAGACTTCGCCCAGCGAGTGAACTCGGATCTGGTCGGCAAGCTGGTCAACATCGCCAGCCGCACCGGCAACTTCGTGAAAAAATTCGGCGGCACGCTCAGTACCGATCTGGACAACATGATGCTGGTGCGCGAAGTCCAGGAAGCGGGCCCACGCATTGCCGATTTCTACGAGAAACGCGAATTCGGCAAGGCCATGCGTGAAATCATGGCACTGGCTGACCACGCCAACGGCTACATCGCCGACAAGGCACCCTGGAGTCTTTCCAAGGAAGAGGGCAAGGAGCAGGAAGTGCTGGCCATCTGCAGCACCGCCATCAACGTGTTCCGTCTGCTGGTGATCTACCTGAAACCGGTCTTGCCGGCTTTGGCCGAGCGTGCAGAAGCCTTCATGCAGGTGGAGCCACTTACCTGGGCCGACGCAGGCCAGTTGCTGCTGGGCCATGAAATCGCCAAGTTCAAACCCCTGCTCAACCGTATCGACATGACGCAGGTGGAAGCCATGCTGGCGGATTCCAAGGACAGTACGCCGGCACCGGTTGCCGACAAGCCCCAAAAAGCAGACGCGAAAAAAGCGGATGCCGACGACGAAACCATCAGCATTGATGATTTTCTCAAGGTGAAACTGCGCGTGGCCCGTGTAGCCAAGGCGGCTCACGTGGAAGGCGCCGACAAGCTGCTGCAGCTGACACTGGACGTGGGTGAGCTGGGCGAGCGCAACGTCTTCGCCGGCATCAAGGCCCGTTACGCACCGGAAGAACTGGAAGGCAAACTGGTGGTACTGGTGGCCAACCTGGCACCGCGCAAGATGAAGTTCGGCGTCTCCGAAGGCATGGTACTGGCCGCCGGCCCCGGCGGGGATGACATTCACATCCTCAGCCCGGACAGTGGCGCTGAACCGGGCATGGAAGTGCGTTAAACGGAAGTGCGCTAATTAGCGACATAAAAAAACCGGCCAACGCCGGTTTTTTTATGTCTGTCTCAAATCAAACCACAGCAGGAATGTCGGGTTACGGCTACGCCTAACACGACCTACGAGTGTGCGCGGGCAATATCGTATAAGTAGGTCGAATTAGCCTGAAAGGCGTAATCCGACAAGCAGCACTCAGCATCAATTCAGCGTCGCCAAGTGTTCCCGCAGCGCCGCCTCATCTTCGATCGTGATGCGCCCGTAGCCCAGCGTGATCAGCCCCTGCGCCTCAAACGCCTTGAGCGTCCGGTGCACTCCCTGGCGGGTCATCCCCATCATGTTGGCAATATGTTCACGGGTCAGGCGCACCGTCACCGGTCCACTTTCCGGCTTGCCACCCCGCTGCATTTGCGACAGGAACAGCAAACGCTGCCCGATCCGCGCCTGAGTCCCCCGCAGCGCATCTTCTTCGATCATGGAGATGGCAGACCACAGCCGCTGGCTGATCAGATCCAGCACCACCGGATAGCTCTGCGGGTAGCGTTGCAGCAAGTCGCGGAAAAACGGGCCTGGTACTTCCACCAACACCGCCGCCTCATGGGCCGTGGCGCCATAGACCCGCCCGGTACCGGGGGAAAACACCGCATCGCCAAACCAGGTACCGCTGTCAAAAATGATCAGCACGGCTTCCTGACCCTGGGCATTCACCGAACTGATCCGCACCAGGCCCTCGGCAATCACACACAGGTTGGACTGGGGTTCGCCCTTCTCATAAATCGGCTGGTTGGCCTGAAACGAACGCACCCGGGCGTGCCGCGCCGCTTCATGCAGGGCAGCATCGGGAAATCCGGCCAGTAAGGGGCAGTGCCGCAGCACCGTGTAGGCATCCGTCATGGAGCAATTGTAAACCAGTTGACAGTTTTCTCCCTAACCCCGGGCCTACACTCAAGGGATTGGAAAATCGATTACCTTAAATAAGGGTCCCTGACCCCAATAAGACCCACACAACGGGAGAGCGCTACATGAACAGCCAGGTCAATATTAACCCAGCTACCGTCCCCTCCAGGAAAGGCAGCGTCAGCGCCGAAGAATGGCAGCTGCGCGTGGATCTCGCCGCCGCCTACCGGCTCATCGCCCTGCACGGCTGGGATGATCTTATCTTTACCCACCTGTCCGCCCGCATCCCCGGCGACGAGCACCATTTCCTGATCAACCCCTACGGCATGATGTTCGACGAGATCACCGCCTCCAGCCTGGTGCGCGTGGATCAGGAAGGTAACAAGCTGGACGACAGCGATTACGACATCAACCCGGCCGGGTTCACCATCCACAGTGCTATCCACGCCGTGCGCGACGATGCGGCCTGTGTCATGCACACCCACACCACCGCCGGCGTCGCCGTCTCCGCCCAGCAGGAAGGTTTACTGGCCCTGTCGCAACAAAGCCTGTTTCCGCTGGCCAGCCTGGCCTATCACGACTACGAAGGCGTGGCCCTGCGCGATGACGAAAAAGCGCGCCTGCAAGCCGACCTGGGCGACGCCAACTTCATGATCCTGCGTAACCATGGTCTGCTCACCGTGGGTAGCACCATCGCCGACACCTTCCTGGGCATGTTTATCCTCCAGCGCGCCTGTGAAATCCAGCTGCAAGCCCTGTCCGGCAACCGCCCGCTGACGCCGATCCCGGACGGCATCGTCGACACCATCAAGCAACAGGCATCGCAGGTGACCAAGGGCATGGGCGGCAACCTGGCGTGGCCCGGCCTGCTCCGCAAGCTGGACCGCAACAACCCCGGCTACGCGGAATAAGGAGCGCACCATGAATGACATGACCGCACCCCGCGCCCAGTTCACCCACATGAAGGACGGCACCGGCGAGGACTGGCAGATCATCGCCAAGTCCTTCGGTGACTTCAGCAAGGGCCTGTCCGATCGCATCATGACGCACCTGCGCCTGCTGGAAGGTGACTTCGGTGGTTTCAAGATCGACCGTTTTCAGCACTGCCTGCAAACCGCCACCCTGGCCCACCGTGACGGCAAGGATGACGAATACGTGGTCTGTGCCCTGCTGCACGACATCGGCGACACCCTGGGCACCTTCAACCACGCCGACGTGGCCGCCGTGCTGCTGGAACCGTTCGTTAGCGATGCCAACCACTGGATGGTGAAACACCACGCCATCTTCCAGGGTTACTATTTCTTCCATTACCTGGGCATGGATCGCGACATACGCGAGAACTTCAAGGATCACCCGCACTATCGGCAGACCCTGGAGTTCGTCAGCAAATACGATTCCCCCGCCTTCGATCCGGACGGAGAAATCCTGCCACTGGATTACTTCGAACCCATGCTGCGTAAGGTCTTCGCCGAACCGCGCAAATCTCTCTACAAGGAAGCCATGGCGGAACAAGGCTAGTCGCGTCATCCCCAGGTGGCCCTCTTCCGTCCGGGAGAGGGCCTCACTACCCGAATAAACACTATCGCCACAACCGTCTCCCCAAGAAAAACAAACCCCTCCCCTGTGTTTCCCCTGCGTTCATTCCTCTCTGTCCATTCAGGCCAAAAACCAACGAGTTCTCACGATTGTGCTTTCCTGCCATTGTCACCGACACACCGTAAACCCAATGTATACATACATTAAATGCCGTTTTTAGAGGTTAGTGATGGCACAGTCACTGGATGCACTTTGGGAAAAAGTGCGCGCGCAGAAAACCCGCATTCCTTCCCTGTATGGCGATATTGATTTCGATGTCACCCCGGAACGTTTTACCGACGACATCAACACCCGCAGCGCCCTGCCGGAGAAATTTTCCCGCAAATACCGCGGCGGCATTCTTGCCGACAAGGAAAAAGTGGAACGGGCCCGGGCCTACACCCTGCTCGGCGATACCGTCTCCGATGCCTATGCCGCACTGATGCCGGAATACGGCTTTCGCAACCTGATCACCATGCTCAAGAAAGCCTGCGATGAAGGCCTGGAAGCCGTGGATAATGCTCCCCAGGAGCTGATTGATTTCATCACCGCCATGGAAACCACCCCGGACTGGGTGGACATGGAGCTGGTCCGCGAAGGCGCGCGCCTCAGTCGTAACCAGATGGTGAACCTGGCCCCCTACGTGATTCGTGGTGCCTTCGTCGCCACCTTCATGAACAAGTACTCCGGCCTGCCCATGGCCATTACCGGCACCCTGGCCAACGACTCGGTGAACCAGCGCATCAACGAAACCGCCAGCTTCTTCACCACCGCCACCTTGCCCGGCGCGCTGGAACGCTTTGGCCCCGGCTTCAAGGCCGCCGCCATGGTGCGCCTGATGCACTCCATGGTGCGCTTCAACATCATCAAGCGCGCCACCCCCGACAAGGGCGGCCCCTGGGACCCGGCGGTCTACGGCATTCCCATCCCCCAGGTAGACCAGATGCCCGCCGGCACCATGCCCGCCTACCTCACCGCCTTCAAGGCGCTGAGAAAAGGCCGCAAACACTTCACCGCCAACGAGCGTGCCATCGTCGAGCTGTCCCGCTATGAATGCTTCCTGCTGGGCCTGCCCGAAGAACTGCTACCCGCCGAGGCACCGGACATCATCGACACCATGCTCACCTACTCCGGCACCCTGCGCGAAGGTTACGACGACGAGACCTGCGGCGAACTGACCCGCGCCACCATGTCGGTCTACCGCCCCAAGGACGAAAAGCTGATCAGCAAAGTGCACAACCGGGTGGAACGCAGCTTCTCCAAAGTCTTCTTTACCCAGGCATTCCTGGGCCGCAAAGACAAATCGAAAGCGAAAGAAATGGGCGTGGAACCACACCTGATAGATTATGCCCTGTTCACCGTGGGCAACCTGTTCGTGGTGCCACGCCTGATCGCCTACCGAACGCTGCAGGATATCCCGGTGGCCAACAAGCTGGCGGACAAAATACTGGTGAAGAGAATCAAGGAACTATTGGTGGACTATGGCCACGCGGAATACACCACCGACGCCAATCAGTACGCCCCAACAACACAGGAAAGTAAACAGGAAACCGCCGCCTGAAGGCGGCGCAGGTGTCGGGTTACGGCTACGCCTAACCCGACCTACGAAGCTACGAAACACGGTTTTTGTAGGTCGAATTCACCCAAGGGTTACACGAACTTCCAGTAGGTCGAATTAGCCTGAAAGGCGTAATCCGACAAAGTACCCTACAACCCCAGATACTCCGCAATCAGAAACGCATCCCCAATGCCTTCCCGCTTGCCAAAGTAGCTCACCGGGTCTCGCTGATCGTCCTCAATCGACCCTACCTCACAATCAATGTGGTATTGCTTGGCCAGATGGTTAAACAGATTCACCGGCTCCTTCAGCTGGATCTTTTTCTTCACCGGCAGGCTGATGCCCAGCACCCAGTCCTCGCAATCCTCACTCTCGCAGTCATCAATCAGCGAGGCCACTTCATTGGCATCCACATACGCCTGCAACGCAGCTTGCAGATCAGCCAAGTTACGCTTGAGCTTCTTTTCCTGCTTTTCATCAAGGCGATCACAGGCGACCAGAAGGTAGACGAGCATAGTGGGTGTCCGGGGTTGGGATTTTGTGGCCACTGTACCACAACAAGGCGGGTTTCATTCGCAGCAGCAGAACCAGCAACCCCACATCGCCACACATTCAGGAAGGCCGAATTCACCCAAGGGCACAGAGAGCCTGAAAGGCCTAATCCGACAAGGTTTATCACAAGCCGAAAGCTCAGGGAAAAACGGAGGCACGCTCAACATCTTGATTCCCGAAAGCCGAAGAGCCAATGGGAGCCCTGCCCCTATTGATTCTGGAAAATCAGGAGCGCAGCGAGTAATTTTCCGAGTGCAGCTACTTATTGGGAGACAACAGCACGGTGCAGGATGGAAATTTTTAAGCCGCGCCGAAAATATAACTCCGACTACTCCAGAAGCCTTTCCGGTGCATCCATGACCTCGTGCAACACACGAACAACAAGCACTTCCGACTCAAGCAGTCGATAAAAAACAACGTGATGCTCGACCTGTAATTTGCGATACCCAGAAAAAACATGGTCGTAGTTCGCGCCAAGCGATAGATGAGCAATCAGCCGCTTCATGCCGGCCTCAAGCCGATCCACGTAATTATCCGCCTGATCAACGCCCCATTCCTCACAGGCATACACCCAAATCCCAATAAAATCGGATTCCGCCCTCGGCGTGACGTTCAACGTAAGCACTAATCGGCAGCCTTAATCCGCTTACGGCCAGCCGCCTTGATAGCCGATATATCCAACGGTTTCGGTTCCCCGCTGGACTCACCCTCAGCGAGGGCTTGCCTCAGCATGGCAAGACGTTCTTTGGTCTGTTGGTCCCTTCGGATGAGATCGCGGATGTACTCACTATCGTTGCCAAAGTGGCCGCTTTCAATCTGGGCTTTCACCCAGCCGTCTTGCTGTTCGGTCAGCGTGATGGTTTTCCGGTGCATGCTCATGGCTGGTGCTCCTAACATGGCAGAGGTATGACATTATCATACCCTTTCCTCGCGCCGAATCAATGCTCATCTTCTTGCCACCCAACGCCCGGCGCAGCGGGCAAATTGGAGCGAGGAACGAGCAGAAATTTAATCCGCCTGCCGCCGCTTGTTATGCATTTGCAGCATTATCAAGGCCAACAATAGCCTGGCTGACTCTCTCGCCAGTGCAGCTCGTTTGGTGACCCCAGCATGATGCGCAAACTCTACCATGCACATTTCGTTCACCTTCCAGCACAATCACAGGCGTAACCCCGTCACCTGCGTGTCCGCGCCGAGCGGTCATGGCTTCATTAGTTGTAGATTGGTAGTTGGCGCCGCCCTCTCCTACAAACCCATAGACCTGATCAAAGGTCAACGAGACATCTACCGGAGCTCCTTCGCTTCCATGTGGGTGTGGCATGTTTTCTCCTTTATGCATAACGCCCGCAGCAACCGCGGCTTTGTAATGGAGCCGCAGGCGGAATGGAGAAGCCGTCGGATTGCCTGCAATTGTTATGTGCATCACGAGCCACTGATACAAGTCACCCCATACCTGTAAATTACAGTGCTGATAAAGCCGAGAACTGCAATAGCTGTAGCAACACCCCATTTCCAATGAACTTTACAAAAATACTTTAACGGATGCTTTAGCTTGTATCCCTCAGTAAATCCCTTGGCGGTCAGGTAAAAACTGGATTCACTTTTCTCCATCAATCCTCGCGCTTCCAGTTCTTTGAAGTATTGCGTGCACAAGTATTTCTTTGTGCTACCGCTTCTTTCTATGAATAGTTCGTTGTCTGGCTCATATGTAATTGGGAAGGGATACTCCGTGAGCTTATGAAAGCTGTACCCATTACGATCTATGTACCTCGCGTAGATCATGGTCAGAAATACTTTAATAGATTTTTCCGTCATCAGATGCATTGGTAATTCCTATGACCTATGCGAGCACATAACGCCCGGCGCAGCGGACAAATTGGAGCGACGAAGGAGCGGAAATTTGGTCCGCCTGGCGCCGCTTGTTAGCTTTAAACCCAAATATCGTTCTCTGCGGTAAGAGTGCCACCAGATTCACCCGTGTTCACAACACCTTTAGGCTCTACAAGCAAAACCTGAACAAGGCCTTTGGCGAAAGGTTTATGCTCAACCCCCTTTGGGATCACATACATCTCTCCGGGGTTTAACGTTACCGCCCCATCACGAAATTCAATCACAAGTTCACCCTCAATCACGATAAACACCTCATCGGTATCAGGGTGATCATGCCAGACAAACTCCCCCTCGCCTTTCGCAAGCTTGAACTGGTAGTCATTCATTTCAGCTATTACGCGAGGGGACCAGAGCTCATCGAAAAGAGCCAGCTTATTTTTTATATTGATCGGATCGTACTTCATGCTTCCCTTCAAGCTAACAGGTATTAGGAAGCCGGCTCGAATATCCAATGAACGCGCCGGCTTCATATCACATTTATAAAATTTGCATATTGTAAGATAAAAGCAGAAAAGTCAGTACGTTACAAACCAGCTTGTCAGGGCATGATTCGATATGTTGCCTTCTCCATTCCCCGAAACGAATAACACTGCTCAAAAAAGCAGCATCGCTAAAAGCGAAAGGAGCCTATGTCTAAGGAGCCCACAGCCCCGCAGGCTTCGTGCATTCACGGATAATCAAACCGCCCTTCCGCCAGGAATATCTTTACCTGCGCAATCACCTCTCCGTTACGCATCATGAACGGATGCGTCACCGGCAGCACCAGATGGTCCTGCATGCCTTCGACTTTGGTTCTTTCTACGGTGACCTTGCCATCGTTAGGTCCGGGTAGTTGCGTGGAGAGCAGGAAATTGATGGTCTGATTGCCGGCGATGATACCGACCGGGAAATCCACCGGGCCGAGCTGGTTGGGGAGGCTGTCCGGGCCGGTGCCCATCTGGCTGCCGGCAGGGCCGTTGAACCATTGGAATGGCGCCCAGGCACCCAGGCGGTCCACCACTTCGCTGCCCTGATTGGGCGGGCCGAGCATGACGGTTCGGCCAAGGCGGGGAATGGTGTGTTCGCTGAGGTACTGGCGCAGCAGAATGCCACCCATAGAGTGGGTAACGAAATGGATGCTGCCTTCGTCGGGGCATTGCGCTAAAGCAGCGGGAAGGGTTTGCGCCGCGAGGGTTTGAATAGGGTGTTTGGTAGAGGGGTACCCCTGGTTCACCACCGTATAACCGGTTTTCTCCAGGGCCGTTTCCATTTTCTTCATGGCGTGGGCGGTTCTGGCCAGGCCATGCAGCAGCACAACGCATTGCGGTTCTTCCATGTTTTCCTCCGCCTGTGCTGCGGTCCAGGCCAGCAGGCACGCCAGCAACAACGCCAGCGCCCCTGCCCTGCCCGTCACGGATCTAGCCAAGCTGATCCAGCGCAGTCTTGAGGCGGGCCACCGCCGCATCCACATCACCGAGCTTGTCCAGGCCGAACAGGCCCACACGGAAGGTCTTGAAGTCCGCCGGTTCGTCACACATGAGCGGCACACCGCCGGCGGTCTGCAAGCCTTGCGCGATAAATGCCGCACCGCTTTTGATGCCATCGTCACCGGTGTAGGACACCACCACACCCGGGGCTTCAAAGCCCGGTGCGGCGACGCTGGCAAAACCGTGTTCGGCCATCAGGGCGCGTACCGCCTTGCCCAGCTGCCACTGTTCGGCTTTAACGGTCTCCAGGCCGCGCTCCACGGTTTCCATCATGGTGTCGCGGAAACCGGTGAGTGCATCGGTGGGCATGGTGGCGTGGTAGGCGTGGCCACCGTTTTCATAGGCGATCATGATGTCGCGCCATTTGCGCAGGTCGCAGGCGAAGCTGCTGCTGGTGGTTTCGTGCAGGCGCTTTTCTGCGGCCTCGCTGAGCATGATCAGGGCGCTGCAGGGCGAGCTGCTCCAGCCTTTTTGTGGCGCACTGATCAGCACGTCGACGCCGCAAGCCTGCATGTCCACCCAGATGGTGCCGGAGGCAATGCAGTCGAGGACGAACAGGCCGCCCACGCTATGCACAGCCTCGGCCACCTGCTTGATGTAGTCATCGGGCAGGATGATGCCGGAGGCCGTTTCCACGTGGGGGGCGAACACCATGGCCGGTTTTTCCGCCTTGATGGCAGCGACCACGTCTTCAATGGGCGCAGGTGCGAACGCGGCCTGGGGCTGGTCGTTAACCGGGGAGGCTTTCAGTACGGTTTCTTTTGAGGGGATCTTGCCCATCTCGAAAATCTGGCTCCAGCGAAAGCTGAAAAAACCGTTACGGATTACGAGACAGGACTGATCGGTGGCGAACTGACGGGCCACTGCTTCCATGCCATAGCTGCCGCCACCGGGCACCACCGCCACGGAATGCGCGTTATAGACCTGCTTCAGGGTCGACGAGATATCCCGCATCACTTGCTGGAAACGCTGTGACATATGGTTCAGGGAACGGTCGGTGAAAACCACGGAGTATTCGAGCAGACCGTCACGGTCAAAATCGCGGGGTAAAGCGGGCACGGGTCTCTCCCAATCAGCCAGGTTACGGGTACGGGGTTTTTCGTCTGTCTTGGATACTGGATTGACCGGCCCACCGCAACCGTTTGCCCGCCTTCAACCGCAAAATAGTGGCAAAAGCCGGCTCAACTGTTCAAAAGACGGCCAATGACCTGTACTCCCTTGTCTATTAAGCTTATTCGCTATCATTCTTGAGCGTATAAAGGCGCTGCCTCATACTATGCGCCCTTGACGCCATGTAAACATGGCGTCTACTCCTATTTTTCGGCAAGCGAGCCTGCGATCACATGACTGAGTACGTCCTGATTCTGATCAGCGCTGTGCTGGTAAACAATTTCGTGCTGGTGCAGTTCCTCGGGCTGTGCCCATTCATGGGGGTGTCCAACAAAGTGGAAACCGCCATGGGCATGTCCCTGGCCACCACTTTTGTGCTGACGCTGTCCTCCGTGCTTGCCTACCTGACCTGGGCCTACATTCTGGTGCCCTTTGAGCTGGAATACCTGCGCACCATCAGCTTTATTCTGGTAATTGCGGTGGCCGTGCAGTTCACGGAAATGTTCGTGAAAAAAGCCAGCCCGCTGCTTTACCGGGTGCTGGGGGTATTCCTGCCGTTGATCACTTCCAACTGTGCGGTGCTGGGCGTGGCCCTGCTGAATGTGCGCCAGGAAGACGCCACCTTTATGTCTTCGCTGACCTACGGTTTCGGTGCGGCGCTGGGCTTTTCCCTGGTGCTGATCCTGTTTGCCGCCATGCGCGAACGCATTGCCGTGGCCGATGTACCCGAAGCGTTTCGCGGCCCCAGCATCGGCCTGATTACCGCTGGCCTCATGTCTCTGGCATTCATGGGCTTTTCCGGGTTGATCAAGTTATGAATGTACGCAAGACGCCTGATGCCCGACGCCTGACAGGGGCGCGGTGCCTCACGATAATCGCCAACCCCGTGCTGCTACGCACTGTTTTCCCGCGTCCGGCATCTGGCATTCGGCGTCCAGCGGCACATGGAGTGTACTCATGACCGCTGTGTTAATTGCTGTGGCAGCGTTGTTGGCTTTGGCGGCGGTGTTCGGTGCCGTGCTCGGGTTTGCCTCGGAAAAATTCAAGGTGGAAGGCGACCCCATTGTCGAGCAGATCGATTCGCTGCTGCCGCAAACCCAATGCGGCCAGTGTGGCCACCCGGGCTGCCGCCCCTACGCGGAAGCCATTGCGGAAGGTGAAGACCACAACCGCTGCCCGCCAGGTGGCCAGGACACCGTGGTGGCGCTGTCCGAATTGCTCGGCCGTGAAGAACTGACGCTGGATAATGAAGGCGCAGAAGACGCCAACGTGGCCAAGGTCGCCTACATCCGCGAAGACGAGTGCATTGGCTGCACAAAGTGCATCCAGGCCTGCCCGGTGGATGCCATCGTCGGCGCCGCCAAGTTGATGCACACCGTCATCGTTGATGAATGCACCGGCTGCGATCTCTGCGTAGAACCCTGCCCGGTGGACTGTATCGACATGCTGGAAGTGAAGCCGACCTTGCAAACCTGGGGCTGGCACCGCCCGGCGGGTATCGGTGAGCGCCCGGACAGCCGTATTGAGGTGGTGAATTTATGAGACGTTTCACGCCACACGCATCACGCCGGACGCTTGTGCCTTGCCAGCCTGAAACGCTTGGGCATGGTATGAGGTTATTGCCATGAGCCAGCCACAGAGCAGCAAACCCCGGAAACCACTCTCTGTTTTCGCGCGTCTGGCGTCCGGCATCCGGCGTCCGGCGAAGATTCACGACTTCCACGGTGGCATTCACCCGCCGGAAATGAAGCATCTGTCCAACGGCACCCCTATCGTGCCCGGCCCGCTGCCGCAACAGCTGGTGCTACCGCTAAACATGCACATCGGCGCGCCGGCCAAGCCGTTGGTGGCGCCCGGTGACAAGGTCCTCAAGGGGCAGATGATTGCCGAACCCATCGGTGCCGTCAGTGCAGCTATCCATGCGCCCACCTCTGGCACGGTCAGCGCCATTGGCCCGCGCCCCATCCAGCACCCATCAGGCATGGATGCGGTGTGTATCGTCATCGACACGGATGGCGAGGACCAGTGGGTTGAGCATCAGGGCATTGCCGACTACACCGACAAAAGCCCGGCCGAGCTGGTCGACCTGATCCGCCACGCAGGCATTGCCGGCATGGGTGGCGCGGGTTTCCCCACCAGCATCAAGGTGAACCTGGGCGACCATCAGCGCGTGGAACAGTTGCTGATCAATGCCGTGGAATGTGAGCCCTACATCACCGCCGATGACCGCCTGATGCGCGAGCGTGCCGAGCAAATCGTTACCGGCATTCATATTCTCCAGTACCTGCTCAACCCCCGCCGCACGCTGATCGGTATCGAGGACAACAAGCCCGAGGCCATTTCCGCGATCAAGCGGGCCTGCAAAGGCTGCGATATTGAAGTGCGCGTGGTGCCCACCAAATACCCCTCCGGGGGTGAGAAACAGCTGATCCAATTGCTCACCGGCAAGGAAGTGGCCAGCGGCCAATTGCCCGCCCAGGTGGGCGTGGTCTGCCAGAACGTGGGCACCGCCTATGCCATCAAGCGGGCCGTATGCGATGGCGAGCCACTGGTTTCAAGGGTCACCACGCTTACCGGTGATGGCGTCAGCCAGCCCGGTAACTACGAGGTGCTGCTGGGCACCCCGGTGCGTGACTTACTTGCCCACGGCAATCTTGCCGGCCTGGACATCGGCCGGCTGGTCATGGGTGGGCCAATGATGGGCTTCACCCTGCACAACCCGGGCGTGCCCGTGGTGAAAACCACCAACTGCATCATCGCCGCCAGCCCGGAAGAGCTGCCGGAACCGCCGCCAGAACAACCCTGCATACGCTGCGGCTCCTGCGCGGAAGTGTGCCCGGCCAACCTGCTGCCCCAGCAACTGTACTGGCACGCCAAGAACGACGATCTGGAAAAGGCCCAGCACCACAACCTGATGGACTGCATCGAATGCGGTGCCTGTGCATACGTGTGCCCCAGCCATATTCCGCTGGTGCAGTATTATCGCTACGCCAAAGGCGAAGTACGCCAGCAGGCGGCGGACCAGGTAAAAGCCGACAAGGCCCGCCAGCGCTTCGAAGCGCGCCAGGCCCGCATTGAACAGGAACAGGCGGAAAAAGAAGCCCGCCGACAGGCGCGCCTGGAAGCCAACCGCAAGAAGAAGGAAGCCGGCCCGGCAGCGGCCAGTACTGTTGATGTGGCCGCGCTGAAGCAAGCCTCACTGGACGCCTCCAAAGCCTACAAGGCGGCGGTGAAAGCGGCCAAGACCGCCGAGGCGGAAGGCGCCGATAATCTGGCTGAACTGAAAGCCGAGGCGGACCGCCTGAAAGCCTTGGCCGACAAGGCCAAAGCGGCTGTACGTGACGCCAAAGATGGCGCCCCCGTTGCGGCCGCTCCCGCAGAAGATACGGTGGCCAAGCTCAAGAAGCAGGTTGGCGATGCCTCCAGCGCCTACAAGGCGGCAGTGAAAGCCGCCAAGGCCGCCGAGGCGGAAGGCGCTGACAATGTGGCCGAATTGAAAGCCCAGGCGGACACACTGAAAGCCAGCGCGGATGCGCTCAAGGCGGAACTGCGCGAGGCCAAGGCGAATGCGCCTGCGGCTACTGCTCCGGTTGCTCAAACAGACCCGGTGGCCGAGTTGAAGAAACAGGTGGGCGATGCGTCCTCCGCGTACAAGTCCGCCGTGAAGGCAGCCAAGCAAGCGGAAGAAGAAGGCGCAGACAATGCCGCCGAGCTACGTGCTGAAGCGGACAAACTGAAGGCCGCCGCCGATCAATTGAAAATGGAACTACGTGACGCCAAGGCCAACGCCCCGGCTGCGCCCCCTCCCTCGGCACCAGCTCCTACAACGATCGAGCAACCCGATCCGGTGGCGGCGTTGAAGAAGCAGGTTGGTGATGCGTCGATGGCCTACAAGGCGGCGGTGAAAGCCGCAAAGCAAGCCGACGAAGAAGGCGCCGACAACGCGACAGACTTGCACAGCAAAGCCGGTGAACTGAAAGCCATCGCGGATCAGCTAAAGGCAGAGCTGCGCGACGCCAAGGCCGCTGCACCGCCGACGCCGAAAGCAGCGCCGGCAGCAACCGCCACCACGGATAGCCCCGCCGTGCCGGAAGAGCAGGCGCCGCAGTCCCTGGCTGAAGTCGACCCGGAGCAGGCCGCCAAGCGCCAAAAACGACTCAAGGGCCTGAAAACCGCCTACAACATGGCGCACAAGCAGTACAAGGAAGCCCACGCCGCCTACGAGCGGGCCGAGCGCAACGAAACCGCCAGCGCCGACGAACTCCAGGCCATGCAGGTGAAGATCGACAAGCTCAAGGCCAAGGCAGACAACGCCCGCGATGCACTGGATGCCCTGGTCGAAGAAGCCAAGGCCGACATCCGCGCTCACACCGGCAAGGATTTGAAAACCCTGAAGCTGGAAGCCGCCCGCGCAGAAAGCGCCCTGGCCGACAAGCAGCAGGAGCTGGAACAGCAACGCAGCAGCGCTTCGGAAGACACTCTGGAAGCCCTTAGCTCGGAACTCCAGGCCCTGGAAAGCGAAACCCAGATTGCCCGCAAGGCGCTCAAGCAGGCGGTAGAAGAACAAGGATTGGCAGAATGAATATAAGCCTGACGCCTGACGCTAGACGCCTGAAGCGCGCCCTCTCCCCCGTAGGAGCTTGCTTGCAAGCGAATGTCGCCAATACACAGCTCTGTCGGTTCGTTTGCAAGCAAGCGCCTACAGCGGTGCTCGGTCTGGCCTCGAGCGTCCGGCCCCAGGCGGCACACGGAGTGTGCTTATGAGCCTGATTACGTCCACCTCACCCCATGCCACGGTGAAAAACAACACCGGTGCCTTCATGCGCCAGGTGATCTACGCCACGCTACCCGGCCTTGCCGTCCTCACCTGGCAGTTCGGCTGGGGTTCGGTGATCAATGTGCTGTGGGCGGTCATCGTTGCGCTGGTCAGCGAGGCGCTGTTCCTGAAAGCCCGAGGGCGCAACATCGCCTTCTACCTGAAAGACTACAGCGCCGTGGTCACCGCCGTTCTGCTCGGGCTCGCCCTGCCGCCCACCGCCCCCTGGTGGCTGACCCTGATCGGGGTGAGCTTTGCCATTATCGTGGCCAAGCAACTCTATGGTGGGCTGGGCATGAACCCCTTCAACCCGGCCATGGTCGGCTATGTGCTGCTGCTGATTTCCTTCCCGGTGGCCATGACACAGTGGCTGGCGCCCGGTGAGCCACTATCATTTGTGCAAAGCTGGCAGCTGTTCACCGGGCAGCTTCCGGTGGATGGCCTTAGCGGCGCCACCCCCCTGGACACCTTCCGCACGGCCCACAGTGCCGGGGCCGCCAGTGAAGGCGAACTGGCCAGCCACAGCATTCTGCATGGCCAGTTTGCCGGGCTGGGCTGGGAATGGGTCAATCTGGCGTTTCTGCTGGGCGGCCTGTACCTGATCAGCCGCAAGATCATCACCTGGCACATCCCCGTCGGCTTTCTCGCCGGCCTGGGTTTGCCCGCCCTGCTGGCCTGGTTGATTGATCCTGTCCGTTTTGCGGATCCGCTCTTCCAGCTGTTTTCCGGCGGCGCCATGCTCGGCGCGTTCTTTATTGCCACCGACCCGGTCAGCGCCGCCACCAGCCGCATGGGCCGCCTTATTTATGCCTTGCTGATCGGCCTGCTGATCTGGGTAATTCGTACCTTTGGCGGCTACCCGGACGCGGTGGCGTTTTCAGTATTGCTGTTGAACCTGTCTGCGCCCTTCATTGATTACTACACCCAGCCGCGAACCTACGGGCACAAGTCATCCAAGCGAGGTGTCAGCTGATGATGCGTTATGCCATCACCAAGAACGCGGTCATCCTCGGGTTGTTTGCCATCGGCACCGCCGCCACCCTGGCCATTACCAACGAAGCCACGCTGGATCAGGTCCGTTGCAATAAGCAACAAGCACTGATGACATCACTGAACCAGGTCATGCCCCACGACCAACACGACAACGATTTGCTCACCGACCGTATTACCGTGAGCGACCCACTACTGGGCCGCAACGAGCATCACCTCTATCGGGCCCGCCTTAATGGCGAGGACAACGGCGCCGTGCTGGAAGCCACCGCTCCGGACGGTTACGGTGGCGCCATTGCCTTGATTGTCGGCGTGGATACTCAAGGGGAGATACAGGGCGTGCGTGTGGTTCCGCCACACAATGAAACCCCGGGCCTGGGCGACAGTATCGAAACCAAAAAATCCGACTGGATTCTGGGTTTCAACGGCCATTCTCTGGGCAACCCTGCCACGTCCGGCTGGGCCGTGAAAAAAGACGGCGGCGACTTCGACAGCTTTACCGGTGCCACCATTACCCCCCGCGCCGTTGTCGGTGCGGTGCACCGCGCCCTGCAATATTTCGACGCCAACCAGAATAATCTCTTCAGTGCCCCTGCGGACACCACCCCGGTGGAGACCTGTGATGAGTGACATTAATTATAAAAAAATCGGGTGCCAGCTCACGGTAGGATTTACGCATTCAGCGTCAAGCTGGGCTTGTAGAGCAAGGCATTTTGGCGCAGGCATAGCGGGCCTATTCCAAGCCGAAATAACACCGCTCTGCGAGCCCAGCTTGGCGCCCTCCGGGTCACTCCCAAAGCGCCCCACTGCTTCGTTGTTTCCTTTCGTCATAAGCCCACTATGCCATCAAGAAAACGCCTTACATTGGACCGCTTTGGGAGTGACTGAATGAGTAAATCCTACCGTGAGCTGGCACTGGACGGCCTGTGGAATAACAACCCCGCCACCGTACAGATTCTTGGCCTGTGCCCTTTGCTGGCGGTCACCGGTTCCGTGGTCAACGCCATGGGCCTGGGCCTGGCGACCCTGGTAGTGCTGATGGGCTCCAACGCCTGTGTCTCGCTGATTCGCAATTACGTCACTGATGCGGTGCGTCTGCCCGCCTTCGTGATGATTATCGCCGCCATGGTGACGGTGATCGAAATGCTGATGCAGGCCTACACATTCGAGCTGTACGAAATCCTCGGCATCTTCATTCCGTTGATCGTGACCAACTGCGCCGTGCTCGGCCGCGCCGATGCCTTTGCCAGCAAGAATGCCATCCTGCCCTCCATGGTGGACGGTTTCATGATGGGCCTGGGTTTCCTGGTAATTCTCTTGATTCTCGGTGGCATGCGTGAACTGGTTGGCCAGGGCACGCTGTTCACCAACATGCAGCTGCTGTTCGGCCCCATGGCGGCCCACTGGGAGCTCACTGTCATCGACAACTACGGCGGCTTCCTGCTGGCCATCCTGCCCCCCGGCGCCTTCCTGGGCCTGGGCCTGATCATCGCCGGCAAGAACGTCATCGACAAACATCTCAAGGAAGCCCGGAAGCGCAACGCCAGCGACGAACCCAAAGTCAGCCGCCGGGTGCGCACCACCGGGAAAGTCAGCTAACCGCGCCTACGGCAATCGTTTTCGCGGCTCGAGCGCCGCTCCTACAGCACCAACGCTGCCACCAATAGCGCCACTGCCACCAACCCGTGTGGCAGAAACACGTGGCGCCAGCGCAAGATGCGCAACAGCTCTTTCATGCCGCCGGCGCGGCGGCTGCGCTCCCAGCTATCCGCGCTCTGGAAGGGGGCGATTCCGTCCACTTCACCACGAAAATGCGCTTCGATTTTTTCGATACGCGCATAATGCGCAGACTGAAAGGCCTTCCAGTGGCCTTCCACCAACCAGAACAGCAAACTTCCCACTACCCCGACCCACAGCAGCGCCGGGCGGTCAAAAAACGCCCCTGACCCCGCCAGAATTCCGGCCAGCGTCACACTCCAGGCCTTGATGGTCAGCGACTTCTGATCAAACGAATCAATCAAGCTGGTGAGGTGTAAATATTCTGCCTGCAACTGCGCATCCAGTTGCGCAGCGGCGGCGGTTTTTGTCCCCACGCTCTGTTCCATACGTCCCCCTGTACGCACCTTGTGACGGTGAATAATCATGAATCGTGGCGGTAAAATAACCCAGTGGAAGCACTGCACCGTGCGCCAGGATTGTTCCCGTTCCTGGCACTGCAAACCGCTGCACAGGCGGACAATAGCATAACGCTGCGGTGATTTTTTACCTGCCTTTTACCTTCACACTCTTTTGCAATTGAACCCCCTTTCACGGCGAACTCTCTGTGCCAGACTGGCTCTAACAGGGAAATAACGGAATAAGGAGTCAGCCATGAAAAGCGCAGCAGTTGCCGCCCTGAGTGTCGTGGGTGCCGTGGCCGTCGCAGGTGTGGGTTATGGAGCCTATCAGGCAGTAACCCCACAACAATCAGGCTATGCCAAAGTGGTCGATGTGGAACCTATTGTGAGGACCTGGCAGGAACCACGTGAGGTGTGTCAGCAGGTTAATGTTGAGCGCAAAAAACCCGTCAAAGACCAACACCGGGTCACCGGTAGCGTGGTCGGTGCGGTTATCGGTGGCGTGGTTGGTCATCAGTTTGGTGGTGGTAGCGGTAAGGATGCCGCAACAGCCGGCGGTGCGATTGCCGGTGGTGTCGCCGGTAACCAGATCCAGAAAGGCATGCAGGAAAAAAACACCTACACCACCACGGAACAACGCTGTAACACGGTGATGGAAGACAAAAGCCGCACCGAAGGCTATGACGTGACCTACACCTTCAATGACAGCGAGGAAACGATTCGCATGGACAAAAAACCCGGCGAGCGCCTGCGCATCGAAGACGGTGACGTGGTAGTTCAGTAACCGGAAGCAAGTTTCGAGGAGCGAGGAGCGAAAGGCCAAACCGGTTTGCTCTTCGAAACTCGTTCCTCGTCACTCGCTTGAGTTCTTTCTACCGTCGCGCACGCAGTTCATAGCAAACAACGTTCGCATTGCCCCTAGCCCGATAGCACAGACACGAACGTCTGGATAATCGTGGCATTGGCAATATCCACGATAAAGCCCCCCACCACCGGCACGATAATGAACGCCAACGGCGACGGCCCATGGTGCTGTGTTACCGCCTGAATATTCGCCACTGCCGTTGGCGTTGCGCCCATGGCAAAACCGCAATGGCCCGCACACAACACTGCCGAATCATAGTTGCGCCCCATCAAACGGAAAGTTACAAAGGTAATAAACGCCAACGCCAACAGCACCTGCCCAACCAGCATGGCCAACATGGGCAACGCCAGATCCACCAGCTGCAGTAACTGCAAACTCATCAGCGTAATCGCCAGAAAGATCCCCAGCGCCGTATTCCCCACCACATCGATGGTGGCGTCGTTAACGCGCCACAAGCGGCGCGCGGTATTGCCCAGCAGGATGCACACGAACAGCACCCATACGAAGGTCGGCAGGCGGAACACGGAAGCAAACTCTTCTGCTGCCACCTTGCCCACCACAACGCCCACGGAAAGCAGCATCAAAATACGGATCACGCTGCCCGCCGAAATCGGGTGTGGCCGTTCAGCCTTGTCGTAAGCCGCATCATCGTCTGCGGCCCCGTGGGCCGGTGCGGCAATGCGATAGCGGCGAATCAGGAACATGGCCAACGGACCACCCAGCAGGGCACCGAAAACCAGACCAAAGGTGGCGGATGCCGCCGCCAGCTCGGACACACCGGTGAGCCCAAAATCCTTCTCGAATACACTGGCCCAGGCCGCTCCGGTTCCATGCCCCCCGGTCATGGTGACCGAACCGCCAATCAGCCCATAGTAGGGTTCAAGCCCCATTAACTTGGCCATACCAACCCCGGCCAAATCCTGCAAGGCAACCAGCACAATCACCAGCACCGCAAACAGCAACATGGCCCAGCCACCCTGCTTGAGCAGGCGGAAATCGGCGGCCAAGCCGACGGCCCCGAAGAAAAACAGCATGGAGGGCACCTTCATGCTTTCATCGAACGTCAGGGAAACACCACCGATTTGCAGCGCCGTCACGATGATGGTGGCCAGCAAGCCACCCACCACCGGTTCCGGCATATTCAGCCGGGAAAGGATGGAAATCCGGTGCACCAGCCACTGACCTGTGCCCAGTACCAACAGGGCAATCATCAGGGTTTCCATGGCGGAAAACTGCATCTAACTCTCCTTCTTTGGCCCCTCTCTGGGAGCCTGACATGCCATCGCATTAAGGGAGCATCCCCTCACACCCGGCGCTTCATCCGCTATACTGCCTCGCGAACACAGGAAGATGCTATGAATCGCGAAAAACGTACCGAAATTTTTTCCCGTCTGCGCGCCCAGAACCCGCACCCGACCACTGAACTGGAATACCAGTCGGATTTTGAGCTGCTGGTTGCCGTGGTGCTCTCGGCCCAGGCCACGGATGTGGGGGTGAATAAAGCCACCGCACGCCTGTATCCGGTCGCCAATACGCCAGAGGCTATCTTTGCGCTGGGCGTCGACGGGCTTAAAGAGTACATCAAGACCATCGGCCTGTTTAACTCCAAGGCCGAAAACATCATCCAGTTGTGCCGTATTTTGATCGAACAACACGACAGCCAGGTCCCGCGCACCCGTGAGGAGCTGGAAGCGCTACCCGGCGTGGGGCGGAAAACCGCCAATGTGGTGCTCAATACCGCCTATGGCTACCCCACCATGGCAGTGGATACCCACATCTTTCGGGTATCCAACCGCACCCGCATTGCCCCGGGAAAAAACGTACTGGAGGTCGAAAAACGGCTGGTACGACTGGTGCCGGAGGAATTTCTGCGCGATGCTCATCACTGGCTGATTCTGCATGGCCGCTATGTCTGCATGGCCCGCAAGCCCAAATGCGGTGATTGCCTGATCGCGGATCTGTGCGAATTTCCCCCCAGCCAGCGCCCCGCCTGAACCGGCGCTGGCCCGAGCTCGGGGATCAGCCTTAACCTGTACTCGCGAAGGGAATCGTTATGAATACTGCTACCCGATTTGGCCTGTGCTTGCTGACTGCCCTCCCCCTGAGCCTTGCCTCGCTGGCAACCCAGGCCAATGAACTCACCCCCGGGCTCTGGGAGATCACCGCCAAACTGAATTCACCTGCAGTCCCCGATGCCATGCGCAACCAGGTTCGCAAGGAATGCCTGACCCAGTCCCAGGCCGCGAACCCGGAAATCGCCATGCGCGATAGCTGGAAACAGGAAGGCTGCGGGGCTGGCGAAGTGAATCGCAGCGGTAATACCCTGCACTGGAGCACCAGCTGCACAATGCCCGGAAGCAACACCCCCACCAAAATTCGCGGCGAAATGGTGCTGCACAATCCCAAGCACTACAGCACCAGTATCACGGTCACCGGCAACAAACAGTCCATGACCACCCACAGCGAAGCGAAATGGCTCGGTGCCTGCGATAAGTAAGGGCTCGTCGCGGTATTGAGGAGCTGGGAGCTGAAGTCGCCTGATGCCGAATGCCTGACGCCCGACCAAACAAAACCGGCCGGGCAAGAGGAACTTTTGGAGTAGGCATCATGCCTCAGGCGTAGCCGTCAGCTCACCGCTGAAGACTTTCTCGAAGAACGCCAGCACACGTTGCCAGCTGTCCTCTGAGGCGCCTGCGTCGAATTTTGATCGTAGCGGCGGCAAGGGGCCCAGCTTCTTGAACGTGAAGGTCTGGTGGTCATTCATGAAGGAATGGCCCACATCGTCATAACTGCGGATATCGTGGGGCACGCCGAGGGTTTCCATATGGCTCGCCAAACGCTCGCCATGGTCACCGTAGAGCATATCCTGCTTGCCCCAGCCTCCTACGGCAGGACAAATGCCGCGCAATGTCTCGGCCTTTTTGGGAATTCCGCCATAAAACGGCGCAACCACTTGCACCGGAGCCTGGCTGGCATACAGCACAGCGAAGCGCCCACCCATACAAAACCCCATCACCCCCACCTGGGTCACCGGCTCTTCGCTTTGTGCCAGCAACCATTCACGACAGGCTTCCAGCTGGACAAACGCAGGGCCTTTGCCCGTTTCGTGGGCCTTCAGGGTCTTCACCACACATAACGCCTTGCTGCCGGGCAAATCATAAAGATCCGGCACCAACACCGGGTAGCCGTTATCTGCCAGGCGCTGGGCGATACGCTCAATATCGTCGGTATAACCAAAAATATCGTGGATGGCGATCACCGCCGCCTTGTGGGGTTGGTGGCTGTCGGGGCGCAGCCAGCGGGCGCGCATTACATGCCCGTCGGGCAAGGCAATCCCTACCGGTTGGTTTGTCATGGAACGTCCTTTCTGTCCGGATACATATCCCACAGCGTAGCGGGAAATCCACCGAAAAAAAGCCGGGCCGTACGAATTGTCCCAATCAGCCCCGGCGAGGATAACGCCGCTGGCCGCGCGACAACAATGTGCGGCGCAAAGCCCAAACTCGCAGGCAATGTCCGGGGCGGATCAACGGCAGCTTTATTTCTTCATGGTTGCACGCTTTTTCCGGGCGGCAGAAGACCAGGCCTTTAACTTGTCACGGCGATCTGTTCCGCCGCACATAAGGCAAGCAGGTCCTCCTGGTCTTTTACCTGGCAGGTCACCGCGATGTGGACCTGCTGCCCATACGTCACCTCTGCCACCTGTGCCGAGTGCTGCTCGATCCAAAAACGGATCCGCTGTTCCAGAGCAAACGGCACCGCCAGCCTTAACGTCACCTGGGGGGCATGCTCCACCCGTTCTACCGCTGACAGCACCGCTTCCGCCGCGGCGGCATAAGCGCGGACCAATCCCCCTGCCCCCAGCTTTACCCCGCCGAAATAGCGTATCACCACCACCAGCACGTCACTCATGCCCTTGTGCTGGATGACGTTAAAAATGGGCTTTCCCGCCGTACCGGAAGGCTCGCCATCGTCATTCATTGCGGCCTGGGCCGAGGCAGGACGGCCCAGCAAATAGGCGTAACAATGATGGGAAGCATCGGGGTAGCGCCGACGGGCCTCATCAACAATCGCCATGGCGTCTTCACGGTGGGCAACCGGTCTCAGCCAGGTAATAAAGCGGCTTTTATTAATGATGATTTCGCGGTCAATCGGCGATGCGGGGACAGGGTAACCGTCGATGGGCAGCCTCCGGGACAGATAGGACACAGGACCTTATGGTAAGGTAATTGCCTCTGTGACCGAACCGTTCATTACCATGTCCACTCCCCCACACAATCAATCAGACAATCGACCGGACAGCCTGCGCCGCCGCCAACAATTAGCCATTTTCATGGCCCTGCTGGTCAGCGGTGTGGTGTTCGGCCCACTGGCCCTCGCACTCTACAACGATGGCAGCTTATTCTTTCTGGTTCTCAGTTTGCTGCTTTGGTTAGGAGTGGGCCGGTTTATCTACCACTTGCTTGCCCCCGCAACGCAAACGGGCGACCCAAAGGCCGCCCGCGCTGAAGCATCAGAGGACCGTGACGACCCGCGTCAGTGATCCAGATAGAGGTAATGCTGCCAGCTCATCATTCTCAGCAGAATTTGACGCATCACCGCCACATGATGAACATGATCTGAATAAACCGCAGCCTGCGCACTGACCCCCAGTGGAAGTGAATCCACCGCATCGCTTTTCTCGATTTCAATCACCGTCAGTGTTTCATTGTCCATACGCTGAAAGGCTTCCCCGCCAACAAGCTGTTGCCCTGCCGCCAGCTGGGATTCGGCAATAGTGGGTAGCACTTCTATCAGTTTGGCACGAAAGACTTGCCCCGGCAGGGAGGTAAACGTCAGCTCCGCCTCATACCCGGGTTTCAATCGCAACAGGGATTGCTGTCGAAACGCCGCTACAAAACGGCGCTCCTGATCACTGACGAAGTTGGCCAGTGGTTTCAGGGGCAGAGGCACGGCCATCATCCCCGGCAACACCGCCAATTGCGTGACAAAGCCATCAGTCGGCGCCCTGATAATGGTGTTCTCCAGGTTGAACCGGGCCTCTTCCAGCTGCGCTTTAACCGCAGCCACGGAAGGATCATCACCATCCACTTCTCCGCTCAGTTCCGTCTCAGCTTTGGCCAGCGCTGCTTTCGTCGCATCAAGATCGGCATTGGTGGCAACGACACGTTCACGCTGGGTATCGATCTGTTGCTTACTGAATGCGGATAGCGCGCCCTCGTAGCGCCGCAGAGTACGCACAGCCTGGTCCCGTTTTGCGGTTGCCTGGGCAACGTTGGCCCGGGCCTGCGCCACTGCCGCCACATTCCCCTGAGCCAGTTGCCCCATATCTGCCAATTGCGCTTCCAGCTGCGCCACCCTGGCTTCAAAGCGCGTACTGTCCAGCACCACCAGCGGCTCGCCCTGCTTCACCCGGGTGTTGGCTTTCACCGGAACCTCAAGCACCCGTGCACGCACCTCAGAGACAAGTGGTGTCACCACATACACCTGGCGGACCTTGTTGGTGAACGGGTGGTTATAATTCATCAACAGCACCAGCCCGCCCACCAGTATAATCCCACCCAATACAGCTGTGGGGACCGTCCACTTGGTCAGCGGAACCTTGAATACCTTGAAGATGAAAATACAAATAGCGGCATAGGTCAGCAGTAACAGGGTTTCCATTAGAGACTGCCCTCCCCGTTCTGGAGGCTCTTCTCTGCCAATGTCTGCTCCAGCAGGGTTAGCCGCTCGGCCTGAGCATCCAGTTTTTCCTGGAGGGCGGAAATACGCGACTCATCAGTCGCTTGTTGTTGCTTGACCTCCTGAAAGCCCCAGCCACGCTCAGGCCGATACAGGGTGGCCCAGATCCACAGGAACGGCCACAGCACATGTAACGTAAACAAGCTCACCCAACCGGCGACATGGATCGCGTCCTGATGTGGATGGTTACGACTTTTCGAAATTTCGTATGGGATATCGTGAATAGCGATGATGCCGTAAAACAGCACCAGCCCTACAAAAACCAGCAGGCCAAGGGCCACGTAACTCAACATTCTGGCCATCCTTTTTTCGTTATGAACGCAGCCCCTCCCGGCCACCCATGTTAATGCTAGCAGAAATCCGGGTTATAGATCCTGGCCACAGCCGCTGTACAAGGTACTGTTGCGGGTCACTTTCACCTGATAGGGAAAGGCTTCGCCGCTCATCACGTCTTCACAGCCCTGCTCGCTGATTTCCACTTTCAGGGAACCGGCCTCGGTGCTCGCCATATAAATGGTTTCCGTCCCTTCGGTCTTGGCGCCCGGGTTCGGGGTCGTCATGCTGTTGTTGCCGTAGTCCCACACAAAGACCAACCGCTTCTCCGGGTAAACCGCCAGGTGCCAGCCGGGCTCGTTACCGACCGCCCAGAAGCTGGCCCCGCCTGCTTTGGCTTGCGCCTTCCCGGTGACGGGTTGGGCCGGCGCCTCGTTTGCAACACGTTCCAGCATGACTGTCATATTCTGGTTCGCTTCCTTGTCGCCAAGTGTCACCGTGTGCCGCTGGGTCGTCGTCCAGAGTAAACGCCCATTACCATCACGAATCTCGGCACGCACTGCATATGCCATCGGATGGTCGTTATCGGCGAAGGACTTGTCATAGCGCAACGCGAAAGGCACCGGCACATTTCCCGGGTTATCAATATGTTGTTCCGCGATCATTCTTGCCGGGACATCCATCCGGGATACATCTGCCAACGTTACCGTTACGGTTGCTTCCGGCGGCATTGCCATTCGCTCGCGATACATCACCTTCCCGGCGAGCACTCGCTGCTGGGCATTTTCCTGTTTCGCTCGATCATCCGGCAAAACCGGGGCATCCGGTTCTGGCTGATCACAACCGACAAGGGCCAAAACAGCCCCCAGCATTAATGAAGGAAAAATAGCATGGGTCCTGGTTGTCATGAGCGCGTCCTCTCGTTAGGGAATATCATCAGACTCAGCGACAAAAGACCGGTTCTGCCGCATCTCACACCAGTAAAACCAAGAGAGCACAAAAAAGCAGCCCTCCGGCTGCTTCTTTTTACGCTTTATTGAAAACGCCGCCGCGAGGCAGGCGTGTTTCAGCTAGACCGTCACCACCAGTTCCACGTCGATGTTACCGCGAGTGGCATTGGAGTACGGGCAAACCTGATGCGCGTTTTCCACCAGGGTTTGCGCTTCACTTTGCTCCAGGCCAGGAATATGAACGTTCAGCGTCGCCTGAATCCCGAAGCCACCACCCAGCGGGCCAATACCGATTTGCCCGGTAATTGCCGTCTCGTCCGGCAATGCGACCTTGGACTTGCCGGCAACCAGCTTCAAGGCGCCGAGAAAACAGGCGGAATACCCCGCCGCAAACAACTGTTCCGGGTTTGTGCCTTCGCCACCTGAACCGCCCAACGCCTTCGGCGTGGCAAGTTTCACACTCAACTGGCCATCATCGCTGGTGGCTTTGCCATCTCGACCACCGGTCGCTGTGGCCGTCGCTTCGTAAAGTACTTTTTCCAAGCTCATCATCGTCTCCTCTGGTTTAAATTGCGCTATTAAATAGCGCACTATTTAATTGCAAGCTTCCCAAAAAATCATCATTCAGAGGAAACGCCTACAGCGGCGTTGGAGCAGATTTTTCCTGTTTGTGTGGTTTTCTCGTTTGGCGTTCGACGTTGAGCATCATGCAAAGTGCGAGAGGTTCGCGGCAATCCTGTTAAAAGACTAGAACGTATTTTTCACTCTAATCCGCGATGAACTCAAAAAAAGCCCGCCAAAAGGCGGGCAACTGTTACTTGCGTCGAGGAAAGTCTGCTCAGGCAGTCAGTGCTGCCTGAGCTTTTTTATTTAGAACTTGTGTTCCATACCGATACCGAAGATGGTTTCTTCAGTGTCAGCCACGTCGAACTCAAGCTGTGTTCCGTAAGCGTAGACTTTGCTGGCTTTGGCCAGCTTGTAGTCTGCACCCAGGCTTATCTGAGTGGCTTCTTCGTCGGATACGTCAGCTTCGGTCATGCCGTACTGGGCTTTCA
This sequence comes from Alcanivorax sp., assembly GCF_002733835.1. Classification (GTDB taxonomy): domain Bacteria; phylum Pseudomonadota; class Gammaproteobacteria; order Pseudomonadales; family Alcanivoracaceae; genus Alcanivorax. The sequence continues at coordinate 2,023 of NZ_NVWY01000037.1, read as the reverse complement.
GCTTCACGCGATCGATCTTGAAAGCACCGCTCAGGATGTAGGAGGTTTCTTCGCCCTTGTCCATGCCGGCGGCAGATTCAGCCTCTTCTGCCACCTGGAACAATGCGCCCAGTTCCAGGTTGCCGGGCTTCAGACCCAGCGCAGCACGGGTGATGTTGATGGTCGGGCTGTTACCGGTTTCATCGGTGATCAGCTCGTCGGTCATGTCTGCATCGTGAGAGATGGCACCGTAGAACATGTCTTTTTCAGCAACCAGAGACACGGAGATAGTGTCCGCCAGGCCGGTTTCCGGATCGCCGTCGCCGTCGATGTCGTTGTTTTCTGCCGGAATGAATGCAGCGTTCAGGGTTACAAGGTCACCCAGAGCAGGCGTGCTGTACTGGATGATGTTGGAAACCCGGTTTTCGCCGGACAGGACGTTCTTGATATCACCGCCGATATCGTTGAACTGGTCGATCTTACCCTGGGCTTTCTTGGTGGGGGTATCGAATTTACCCGCCTTCAGGGTACCGAAGCCGCCTTTCAAACCACCGTAGATGTTACGCTGGGTGAAGGTCTGGCCGCCTTTGTCGCCGTCGTCTACGCTGATTTCGAATTCAGCCTGGTAGATGGCTTTCAGGCCAGCCACGTCCAGATCGAAATCACCTTTAACGCCCAGGCGGGAAGCGTTGCTGTTCAGCTCCCAAGCGTCTTCACTGGAGTTTACGCCATCGTCAAACTCAGCGTTTTCCAGAGAAACGTTAACTTTACCGTAAACAGTCGGGCCATCGGCCAGGGCCAGGCCAGGCATGGCTACGGCAGCCCCCACAGCGATCGCAAGCAAATTCTTCTTCATTCCAACACTCCTTCAATCAGGCAATATTTTGTATGCAAAGTAACAGCGTGACTGAAACCCCAACCAAGCGAGGTAACGTTTACTGCTTGGTGGCGCAGTATGGGGAGAGTGGATGACTGAAAAGTTTCTCTTATGTGAAGTTTTTATTTCACAGGAACAAGGCGGGGGTAAGAGGGGTCAATCTGCAGATTTTTTCGCTTGCTGCCAGGCGGTTTCCAGCGCGTTTTCATCCAATGATTTCAGAGGGTTAGATTGTTCTCGTTCCATGGTACGAAAACGCCGTTCGAACTTGTTGGAGGCCCGACGCAAGGCCTGCTCCGGATCGATTTTCAGGTGGCGGGAGAGGTTTACAAGGGTAAAAAGCACGTCTCCGAACTCATCTTCGATGGCATCTTTATGACCGTTTGAGAGTGCCTCGTCCAGCTCCGCCAGCTCCCGGTCAACCTGTTTGCGTACGGGTTCCGGTGCGTGCCAGTCAAAGCCAACCTTGGCGGCTTTCTTCTGAATCTTGCCGGCCCGCTGCAGCGCAGGCAGGCCCTCCGGCACACCATCAAGGGCACTGGAATGTTCACGCCCCTTGCGGGCGCGTTCCTGTTGCTTGATCTGTTCCCAGTTAGCCTTTACCGCCTGCTCATCACCCGCTTCAGTATCCGCAAAGACATGCGGGTGGCGCCGTACCATCTTGTCACACAGCACCTGAACCACTTCATTGAAATCAAACAGCCCCTGCTCTCGCGCCATTTGCGAATGGAAAACCACTTGCAGCAACAGGTCGCCCAACTCTTCCTTCAATTCCGGATAGTCCCGCTGGGCAATCGCCTCGGCAACCTCGAAGGCTTCCTCAATGGTATAGGGGACGATGGAGTCGAAGTCCTGCTTGATATCCCACGGGCAGCCATTTTCCGGGTCGCGCAGGCGGGACATGATGGAGAGGAGGGAGTCGATGGGAGTAGTAGACATGCTTTCCCCTGCTGATAGTGGCATGGCTTGCGAATCATGCAGAACCGGAATGAATAATGAATAATGAATAACGAAAGGCAAAATCCTTGGCGCGGGCATGCCCTTCTGTTTTCGTTATTAACTATTCATTATTAATTAGGGTCTTAGGAAGCAAATCACTCAATTGGACGCTCCCTGAGCAGTTTCAGCAGCCGCTTGTAGATATCCTCTCGGCGGTTGTTGAACCTG
>NZ_NVWY01000036.1 GCF_002733835.1 Alcanivorax sp. | reverse complement strand
TTCAGGCTGGCCCGCACTCGTTGTTGCGCTTTTTCGATGGATGGACATACACCTTCAAAAGCGCGCCTAGATTGCGAACCAGCCTGAAAGACTGAGTACGCAAGGAGTTTTTCAGAGGTTCCCTAATGCACCAAGAATAACAGGACATGGATGATGATGTGGAAACGCGGGATGTTGGCGTTGTTGTTTTTATTGGCGGCTTGCGGTGAGCCGACGCCGCAGGACAAGCCTGGGCAGCTGCTTTATGTGGCGCCCTACGGCACGGCGTGTATCGGTGTTGGAGCCATGGAGTGCCTGCGAGTGAAGGAAGAGGGCGACGCCAACTGGCAGCTGTTCTATAACCACATAGAAGGCTTTGCCTATGAAGAGGGGTTTCAGTACACCTTGCGTGTAAAGGTCGAAGAGGTGGCGTCGCCGCCTGCGGATGGCAGCAGCCTGCGTTATACGCTGTTGGAAGTGGTGGAAAAAAAACCGGTAAATCCGTAGTGGAGATGAGCTGGTGAAATGTGTGTTTCAGGCACGGCACATGATTGAAGCCCATATGTTGGCCAACCTGCTGGATCAGGTGGGCATCATGGCCCAGGTGCAGGGCGATATGTTGCAGGGCGGTATGGGGGAGCTGCCGGCGGCGGGCCTGGCGACAGTGTGGGTGGCTGCCAACGATGAGGCGCGGGCCCGGGAGGTGATTGCTGAATTCGAGGCCAGTCAGCCTGCCGATCAGGAGGAGGGTGGGTCCACTGCCGGGGTGGCACCGTTGGCCGGGCAGGGGTTTATGGCGGGTTTGATAGTGGGGCTGGTGATCGGTGCGGTGCTGGTGTTGATGTTATTGCGTTGACGGTGCACCGGACACAAAAAAGATGTATCGCGGAGTGGAGTGATCAGCAGGCTTCAGGCCTTGTCTCATTACCTTGGGCTGGTAACCGCTGGACGCCGGATGCCCGACGACTGATGCTTGCATTCAAACGCTGAAAACCTTGGCCGCCATGCTTTCTGCGCAAAGTGCATTGCCAGGTTATTCCCAGAATGATGGCCCTCAAAGAAGATGCCGCAATATCGAAAGCCTCTCCGGCTATGTGCTTTTACGTCAGGCATCCGGCGTTGAGCGTTTGGCGAAGAGCCGGGTATTCGCGATAAACCCATCCGCGGGCGAGACGCGGGTTATTCTCTCTAATACGCGGCGAACCACAAAAAACGCCACGTTTTTAGGCGTGGCGCTTGATGCGTACAGCGTGGTGCGTCTCTTAATTACCGCCCGGCGCGCTTGCGCTCGGTTTCAGTGAGAAGCTTCTTGCGAATACGCAGGGAGTTGGGGGTCACTTCCACCAGCTCGTCGTCTTCGATGAAATCCAGCGCCTGCTCCAGGCTGAAGCGGATCGGCGGGGTGAGGACGATGTTCTCATCGGTGCCGGAGGCGCGCATGTTGGTCAGCTGCTTGCCCTTGGTGGGGTTGACCACCAAATCGTTGCCGCGGCTGTGGATGCCGATGATCTGGCCTTCGTACACATCCACGTTCGGGTCGATCAGCATGCGGCCACGTTCCTGCAAGTTGAACAGGGCGAAGCCCAGCACCTTGCCTTTCACCATGGACACCAGCACGCCATTGATGCGCTTGGCCATGTCGCCGGGCTTGAACTCGCCGTAGTGGCTGAAGGTGCTGTTGAGAATGCCGGTGCCTGAAGTCAGGGTCAGGAACTGGCTGCGGAAGCCGATCAGGCCACGGCTGGGCACCAGGAATTCCAGGCGCACCCGGCCCTTGCCGTCTGGCTCCATGTTGGTCATCTCCGCCTTGCGCAGACCCAGCTGTTCCATGATGGAACCCTGATGCTGCTCTTCCACATCGGCAATCACGGTTTCATAGGGTTCCTGCTTCACGCCGTCTTCTTCACGGATGATCACCTGCGGGCGGCCCACGGCCAGCTCGAAGCCTTCGCGACGCATGTTTTCGATCAGTACCGACAGGTGCAGTTCGCCACGGCCGGAGACGCGGAACTGGTCGGCACTGCCGGTTTCTTCCACGCGCAGGGCCACGTTGTGCTTGAGTTCCGCTTCCAGGCGCTCGCGAATCTGGCGGCTGGTGACAAATTTGCCGTCCTGGCCGGCGAACGGTGAGGTGTTCACATGGAAGAACATGCTCACGGTGGGCTCGTCCACGCTCAGCGGGGTCAGCGCTTCCACATTGGCCGGATCACACAGGGTGTCGGAAATGTTCAGCGGATCCAGGCCGGTGATGCAGACGATTTCGCCAGCGGAGGCGTGGGTGGCATCCACGCGCTCCAGGCCGTGGTAGCCCATGATGGTGAGAATCTTGCCGTTACGGACATTGCCGTCGGCGCCGATCACTTTCACCGGGCTGTTGGCCTTGATGCTGCCGCGCTTGACCCGGCCAATGCCGACGATGCCCAGGTAGCTGTTGTAGTCCAGAGAGGAGATCTGCATCTGGAAGGGGCCTTCCGCATCGACGTTCGGGTAATCCACCTTGTCGACGATGGCTTGCAGCAGCGGAGTCATGTCGTCCGCCAGATCATCCGCGTCCATGCCGGCAATACCGTTCAGGGCAGAAGCATAGATCACCGGGAAGTCCAGCTGTTCGTCGGTGGCGCCCAGGTTGTCGAACAGGTCGAAAACCTGATCCATTACCCAGTCCGGGCGGGCACCGGGGCGGTCGATCTTGTTGATGACCACGATCGGCTTGAGGCCGGCGGCGAACGCTTTCTGGGTCACGAAGCGGGTCTGCGGCATGGGGCCGTCCACTGCGTCTACCAGCAGCAGCACGGAATCCACCATGGACATGACCCGCTCTACTTCCCCGCCAAAGTCGGCGTGGCCGGGGGTGTCCACGATGTTGATGCGATAGTCATTCCACTGGATGGCGGTGTTCTTGGACAGAATGGTAATGCCCCGCTCTTTCTCCAGGTCGTTGGAGTCCATGACCCGTTCGATGTCGCCGGCGCGATCTCCCAGGGTGCCAGACTGTTGCAGCAGCTTGTCCACCAGGGTGGTCTTGCCGTGGTCAACGTGGGCGATGATGGCGATATTGCGCAGACGTTCAATCACTAGTGTTGCTCCAAATATGGTGGGCGAAACCGTGCCAGCGGTTTCGCAGGGGCGCGCATTATAGCAGCGTAGCGTGTGGGTGATAGCCCGCCGGTCAGCCTTTATCGTAAGATTGGCAATTGTGAACAACTTCAAAATTTCACGGTTGAGCCTGCGATAGGCCCGATGATCGCCTAGAATGGCGCAACCATTTTCCGGGGGGCGGGTCAGAGGCTGAGCCGGTGGCTCCGTGATCGGGCTGTAATGCTTTTACAATCAGGTTGTTATGATGCGTACACTCCTTGCTTCGCTGTTGGTCTTGTCGCCCTTTGCGGTGATGGCTGATCTGTCTTCCGGCAAGATGATCTATGGCTTGCACGAAAACGTGCATATCAAGGAGTTGGGCATTACCGTGCCTGCCAAACTGGATACCGGCGCAGATTCAGCCTCCCTGAGCGCCCGTTATATCCGTACGTTTGAGCGCGATGGCGTGGAAATGGTCGAATTCGACCTGGCCATCGACCGCGATGATCGGGAAGACTGGGGTATTACCACGGAACAATGGGATGATGTGGAGCTGCCTTTATCGGGGCATGTGCGTATCAAGCGACGGGCAGAGAGTGTGTCGCCGGGTGATCGGGACTATAGCCGTCGTCCGGTGGTGACCCTGACTGTCTGCATGGGCAAGCGCCAGGAACAGATTGACGTTAACCTGACAGACCGCAGCGAGTTTCGTTATCCGTTGCTGATGGGTTCCGAAGCGCTGCAGGGCCTGGGCGCATTGGTGGATCCGTCGCTATCAATGGCGGTGGGCGAACCCGGTTGTCAGGCCAGTGAAGACAATAGTGAAGACAAGGTTGTCGAGAGCGACGACGAGACGATGGAGGCTGCCGAGGCGCTATAATGGGTTCTGTGAAGTTGCAAGCGCGGCTGCTTGCCGTTTTCCTGCTTTTGTTGGGGGGCGGCAGTATTGCTTACCAGTTGCTGGTACAAAATGTGCCGCTGAGCCAGGACGAGAAAGATCCGGTGTGGGTGGTCGATGCCCAAGTGTCTTTCTCGGCCAAGGCCAACAAGCCCGTCAAGGTGCGCATGTTCGTGCCGCCGCTGGGAGAGGGTTATACCACCCTCAATGAAAGCTTTATCTCCAACAATTACGGCGTGAACGTGAATGTGGAGAAGGGCAACCGGCAGGTGACCTGGTCGTCCCGTCGCGCCGAAGGCAGCCAGTACCTTTATTACCGCCTCATGCTGACTCCGCGCTATGCGGATGCCCCGGAAAATGATCCCGGCCCCCAATTCCGCCCGGCTCCTACGCTGGATGGCCCGGATAAGCTGGCCGCCGACGCGCTGCTGGAACCGATTCGCCAGCACTCGGCGGATGTGGAAACCTTTATCAGCGAGACCATCAAGCGGGTCAATGAACTGGAGAACGATAATGTCCAGTTGCTGCTGGGCAGCGATGTGAGCCCGGAGAACCGGGCCAATGTCATTGATTTGCTGCTGGCGGTGGCGCATATCCCGGCCGAGCCCGTGCATACGCTACGCCTGGCGGAAAGCCAGGAGCAGCAGCCGGAGCTGTGGCTGCGCAGCTTCAACGGCAAGAAATGGCTGTACTTCAATCCGCTCAATGGCCAGCAGGGCCTGCCGGAAGATCGTCTGGTCTGGTGGAGCGGCCCAGGGCCGCTGCTGAATATCGAGGGCGGCAAGTCTGCGGACGTGAGCTTCAGCGTGCACGAAAATGAAATGAGCGCGTTGCAACTGGCCCAGTCCCTGCGTCTGAAAGACGTGAGCAGTTTTATCGATTTCTCCCTTTACGAACTGCCGTTACCTGCCCAGCAACTGTATCGCATTCTGGTAATGATTCCGGTGGGCGTCATGCTGGTGCTGTTTATCCGTTCGCTGATCGGCATGGAAACCCTGGGGACATTTACCCCCGTGCTGATCGCCCTGGCGTTCCGTGAGACGCAGGTAGTCTGGGGGGTATTGCTGTTTACCTCCATCACCGCCATCGGCTTGTCGGTGCGCTCCTATCTTGAGCATCTCAAATTACAGTTATTGCCCCGGCTTTCTGTGGTGCTGACCTTTGTGGTGATTGCCATGGCGTTGATCAGTCTGCTGGGCTACAAGCTGGGCATGGGCTCGGGTCTGTCGGTGGCGCTGTTCCCCATGGTGATCCTGACCATGGTGATCGAGCGGACCTCCATCGTCTGGGAAGAGCGCGGTGGTACCCAGTCGCTGAAGGTGGCGCTGGGCACGCTGGTGGCGGCCATCTTCTGTCACCTGTTGATGGTGTGGCAGCCGCTGGTGTATTTCGTGTTCACCTTCCCGGGCGTGTTGCTGTGCCTGGCCGCAATCATGGTGTTGATGGGGCACTACCGGGGCTATCGCCTCACCGAGTTGTTGCGGTTCCGTGCCATGGTGGACGGGGATAAGCGCTGATGTTCTGGTCGAAAACCCGCAAGGCTTTGCGCGCCCGTGGAGTGATGGGCATTAACCAGCGCAACGGCGATTATATCCTGCGCTATAACAAGCGCAGCCTGTACCCGCTGGTGGACGACAAGATCCAGACCAAGCAGATGGCGCTGGATGCGGGCATCCGGGTGCCGCACATGTATGGCACCATCGCTACCGAGCAAGGGATCAGTACCCTGCACCGGGTGGTGGAGCAGCACCGGGATTTTGTAATCAAGCCCGCACAAGGCGCTGGCGGTGACGGCATCATGGTGATTGCCGATCGTTTTGAGGATTATTTCCGCTCCGCCTCCGGGCGCATCATCACCACCGAAGAGCTGGAGCACCATATCTCCGGGATCATTTCCGGTATCTATTCCCTGGGCGGTCATCGCGACCAGGCGCTGATCGAATACCGGGTGCGTTCCACCGAACTGTTCAACCGGATCAGTTTCGAGGGGGTGCCGGATATCCGCATCATCGTGCTCAAGGGGTATCCGGTAGCCGCCATGCTGCGCCTACCTACCCGGCAATCCCAGGGCAAGGCAAACCTGCACCAGGGCGCCATTGGCGTGGGGCTGGACCTGGCGTCCGGGGTCACTCTGGGTGGCACCTGGCATAATCTGAAAATCGAGCGTCACCCGGATACTGCGAACCCGGTGGCCGGGCTCACCGTGCCGGACTGGCAGGAGTGTCTGGAGCTGGCGGCCCGTTGCTACGACCTGACCGGCTTGGGCTATCTGGGGGTGGATCTGGTGATGGACCATGAGCATGGTCCGATGATGCTGGAGCTGAATGCCCGCCCGGGCCTGAATATCCAGATCGCCATGGACGATGGTCTGTTGCGCCGTTGTCAGATTGTCGAGAAGCAGCTTGAGGCCCTGAAAGACGAAACCCGTCCGGTGGCTGAGCGTGTGGCATTCTCAAAACAACAGTTTGCGGTGGCCGGCCCGGTGGCGGCGCAAGAAGAGTAACCGTGAGCAAGCGGCAAGCCTGTCGCTTTCCTGCCTTTGCAAGCCGCTTCAGCGAATCCCTTTCCCCTGTTGGTTGCCCTGCCAGAGTAGTGTGATCAATGGGTCCTGTGGGTTGCCCAGCACACTGTAGAACCGGTACTCCGCTCGCATTGTCCCTCTATCGTCTCGCAGATCAATGGTGGCCAGGCCGTGGGTGGCACGGGTGAAGCGTTGCTGCTTGCTGGGAGGGCCCAGGTCGTTGTTGATGCTGGCGGCCCCGGAAATCAGCTGGCGGGTGCCCTGGTATTCTCCCTCGTCGGACAGCACGTGGTCATGACCGCCTACCAGCAAGTCCAGGTGGCCGAGTAGTTTGGGCTTGAGTGACAGGTTGATCATCTCGCCAGCGTCACCGTGGGAGCCGGTGCTGAACATGGGGTGGTGAGCAAAGCCCAGGCTGAAGCGGCAGCCGTGCTGGCGAGCTGTATCCTTGGCCTGTTCCAGCCAGCTGCTCTGGCGGCGGAAGTAATACCATTTTTCGAACCAGGTGGTCTCCAGGCTGAAGGCACAGGCGTCCGGCCATTGTTCAAAATAATAGAAGTGAGGAAAGTGGACTTGCGGGTAGCGTCGCGCCACTTCCAGCCAGGCCTCGCCGCTGCCTTTCCAGTCATGGTTGCCCAGCACCAGATAGAAAGGGATGCCCGCGTCCATGGCCGGTTTCATGGGAGTGAGAAAGCGGCTTTCCAGCAAGGGGTCGTCGGCACTGGTGATGCCATCCGGGTAGACAAGATCGCCCAGGTAGCGGACCTGGTCACATTCCAGGTTCACCAGCGCCTGACCCACGGCCATGGACGGTGCATTGCCCCAGCCGCCATCTCCCACAGCGCAGATTCGCTGCCCGGCCAGGGGCTCCTGATGAACCAGCCAGGGGCCGTGGGGGGTATGCCACCACCAGCCCAGCGAAGCAGCGATCAGGGAAAACAGTGACGCCATCAGCAGCCAGCGAAGTCTTGAGCGCATAAAGCAAAGCAATTTCAATTACATGGGTGGCCGAGTGTGGCGGACCGGCATGACGGTGAAGTGACAGCCGGTGGGTGCGGCGGCCATCGGGAGGATGCGCCCTTGGCCCGCGATTGCTATACTGCGCCGCCCAATTTTTGAGCTGTCCCCACAGCAACGCAGGTTTTTCGATGACAGAGGCAAGCCAACCAATCAAGCGCCGCGCCATTGCTCTGGTGTCCGGTGGACTGGACTCCATGCTGGCGGTGAAAGTCATGCAGGAGCAGGGCATCGAGGTGGAAGGGGTTAACTTCTACACCGGCTTCTGCGTGGAAGGGCATACCCATGCCATCCGCAAAAAGGACAAGGACAAGGAAAAGCGCAACAACGCCTTGTGGGTCGCGGAGCAGCTGGGCATCAAGATGCACATCATTGATATCTCCGAGGAGTACAAGGATGTGGTGCTCAACCCCAAACACGGTTACGGCGCGAACCTGAATCCCTGTCTGGACTGCAAGATCTTCATGGTCAACCAGGCCACGCTGATGATTAACAAGGCCCGCGAACTGGCGGGTGACCGGGGCTTCGATTTTATTGTTACCGGTGAAGTGATCGGTCAGCGCCCGAAGAGCCAGCGCAAGGAGACCATGCCGATCATCAGCCAGGAGTCCGGTGCGGATGACCGCTTGCTGCGCCCGCTGTGCGCCCAGAACCTGCCGCCCACCCTGCCCGAGCGCGAAGGCTGGGTTAACCGGGACGAGCTGCACGACTTCTCTGGCCGCAATCGCAAGCCGCAGATGGCGCTGGCCGCCAAGTTCGGGCTGGATGACTTTGCCCAGCCCGCCGGCGGTTGCTGTTTCCTGACCGATGAATCCTATTCCAACAAGCTGGCCGACCTGTGGAAGGCTCGCAACGAGCGCCGTTACGAGTTGGACGACATCATGCTACTGAAAGTGGGGCGTCACCTGCGTCCGCAGCCCCATTACAAGCTGATCATCAGCCGAGAAGAAGGCGAAAACCGCTTTCTGGAAGGCTATCGCTACCAGTTCACCAGCCTTACTACGGTGAGCTGCCCGGGGCCGTTGGCACTGGTGGATGGTGAGTTTGGCAGCGAGGCGGAGCTGGAGCAGGCGGCTGCCATTGTGGCCCGTTACTCCAAGGGGCGGGTTGACGAGACGGTGACCCTGGAAGTGCGTAGCCCTGATGGGGTCGCCCGGGAGATTACCGTGGCGCCGGCACAGCCGGATGCGGTACTGGCCAGCTGGAATGTGGGTTGATTCGACGATGACCTCTCCCCTTAACGAACTGGATGTGCGTCGGCTGCTGTGCCCCATGCCGGTGATCAAGACCCAGAATAAGGTAAGAACCCTGGCCACTGGCGATACGCTGAAAGTGGTCTGCACCGACCCTGGCGCGTTGAGCGATATCCCGGCCTGGTGCCGAATTAACGGCCACGAGGTGCTGGAAATGGGCGAGCAGGGCAACGAAGTTTTTGTGGTGCTGCAAGTGGGCGAAGATAACGGTGCACTGTTTTAGTGCTTCGCACTTATTGAGTGCACCGTTGCTGTGCACCAAAATGAATCATCTTCCCTGGTTTCTGCGATTTAGGCGGAGAATGCGCTAAAAAAGGGCTGGCACGGTATTTGCCTCCCTATTGGCAAAGCTGGCCCAGTGGCCGAGAATACCGGCTCCTTGTGCTGCCCTTACCCAGAGCGGTACGACGAGTCAGAGACAAACCCGCTGTTCCTTAGGAGGACGCAAGATAATGTCTGTTAAGACCCTCAAACTGATCAAAGAAAACGATGTGAAATGGGTGGACCTGCGCTTCACCGATAGCCGTGGTAAGGAGCAGCACGTAACCCTTCCGGTTGGCGAAATCGATGAAGATTTCTTCCAGGACGGCAAAATGTTCGATGGTTCTTCCATCGCTGGCTGGAAAGGCATTAACGAATCCGACATGGTCATGATGCCGGATGACGAATCCGCTGTACTGGACCCGTTCACTGACGTTGCCACCCTGAACCTGCGTTGTGACATTCTTGAGCCGAACACCATGCAAGGTTACGAGCGCGACCCGCGCTCCGTTGCTCGTCGTGCCGAGGAATACCTGAAATCCACCGGTATTGCTGACACTGCGCTGTTTGGTCCGGAGCCGGAATTTTTCGTATTTGATTCCGTGCAGTGGAAGTCCGACATGCAGGGTTCCATGTACAACATCCACTCTGAAGAAGCGGCGTGGGTATCCCATGAAGATTTTGAAGGTGGCAACATCGGTCACCGTCCGGGCGTGAAAGGCGGCTACTTCCCGGTTCCGCCGGTAGACAGCCTGCACGATCTGCGTGGCGCAATGTGTTCTGCCATGGAATCCATGGGCCTGAACATCGAAGTGCATCACCACGAAGTGGGCACCGCAGGCCAGTGTGAAATCGGCGTTGGCGCCAACACCCTGACTGCCAAGGCAGACGAAGTACAGATCCTCAAGTACTGCGTACACAACGTGGCTCACGCCTACGGCAAAACCGCTACCTTCATGCCCAAGCCGCTGATCGGTGATAACGGCTCCGGTATGCACGTGCACGTGTCTCTGGGCAAAGACGGCAAGAACCTGTTTGCCGGCGACGGCTATGCTGGCCTGTCTGACGAAGCGCTGTACTTTATCGGCGGTATCATCAAGCACGCCCGCGCCCTGAACGCATTCACCAACGCCTCCACCAACGCCTACAAGCGTCTGGTGCCCGGCTTTGAAGCCCCGGTAATGCTGGCCTACTCTGCCCGTAACCGTTCTGCTTCCATCCGGATTCCGTTCGTGAACAGCGCCAAGGCCCGTCGTATTGAGGCTCGCTTCCCTGATCCGTCTGCGAACCCGTACCTGTGCTTTGCGTCCCTGCTGATGGCTGGCCTGGACGGCATCAAGAACAAGATGCACCCTGGCGATGCCATGGATAAAGACCTGTACGACCTGCCGGCTGAAGAAGCGAAAGACATCCCCACCGTGGCGCACACCCTGACCATGGCGCTGGATTGCCTGGAAGAAGATATGGACTTCCTGACCGAAGGTGACGTGTTCACCAAGGATATGCTGGAAGGCTACATCGAGTTGAAGCGTGGCGAGATCGAGCGTCTGAACATGACCCCGCACCCGGTTGAGTTCGATATGTACTACTCTTGCTAATTTCCTTCGGGAAGCAGCAGAAAAGAGGCCCCCGCTAGTCGGGGGCTTTTTTTTGCCTGAAAAAAGCGTGCTATTTTGTGCACTTACCCCTTTTCTGGGCGCAGCAGTCAGGCCAGAATCAAGGACAGTCATAGGGAGATAACAATGAAGAAGTCGCTGATTGCCGTTGTTGCCTTGGGGTTGATCTCTGGATCAAGCCTGGCGGCCACCGCGGAACAGGAAGACGGGGCCAGCCGGACAGAGGCCTCTGATGCGCCGGCGTCGAAGATTTACCGGACCACTGATGAAAAAGGCAATGTGGTGTTCACGGATCAGCCCGGAGAGAACAGCCGCTCCGAGGAAGTGAAACTGAAAACCACCAATACAGTGCCGATCAAGAAGGTGGAAATGCCGGAGGCGGTGTCGGCGCCAGAGGAAGAGGCGGCGGACCCCACGGTGGAGGAGTACACATCGCTGACCATTACCTCCCCGGAAAGCGGCTCCACACTGCGTAACCCGACTGATGCTGTGTATGTGTCCGTGAACCTGCAACCTGGGCTGCAGCCCGGCGATAATTTGGTGTTGCTGGATAATGGCGCGGAGCAGCCCGCCCTGCAGCTGGATGCGCCGGAACGCGGGGTACATAACCTGATCGTGAAAGTGGTGGGCGAGGATGGCGAAACCCGTATCACCTCCGAGCCGGTGGAAGTTTACATTCACCGCAGCACGGTCAGTGACTTCCGCAATTTCCCCGGTGGTGGCAGTAACGGTGGTGCTGCGCAAGTCGGTGGTGCAGCCGACCGTGGTGGCTCGGCCAATGTGGGGGGTAGTGCGTCAACCGGGGGCGCTGCCAGCGTGGGCGGTGGTGCAGATCGGGGCAAAGCTGCGCAGCCGGCAAAACCGAATCGGCGCATCCGCAACAACTAATGGTGCACCTCAATGGTGCGCTTTGCCCTTCCTTCCCTTTAAACTCATCAATAGCAGGCTTTTACGCCTGTGCTGCAGGCCGCTGATACCAGCTTTGTCGGGCTGATCTACAGGTGGCCTGATAATTGCTTATGCCCTGTTATGGGCCAATTTCTGATGGGTGACATTACGTTGCACAAACGACTACTGGATCACCTGCGTACCGCAGTGATCATGCTGGACGATGCCCTGTGCGTGCGCTACCTGAACCCGGCGGCGGAAATGCTGTTGGCGACCAGTACCAGCCGCGCCGTCGGCCAGCCTCTGCCCGATTACTTTTTCGATGATGAAGAGGCGCGCCTCGCCATTCAGCAGTGCATTGATGATGAGCACCCCTTCACCCAGCGTGAGGCGCGGCTGTCGGTGGCGCCGGGCCATGAAATCATGGTGGATTATTCGGTCAGCCCGATTAACGAGCCGGGCCAGCCTTTGTGTCTGTTGATGGAAATGCAGTCGCTGGATCGCTTGCTGCGGATCAGTCGTGAAGAAGCACTGATCCATGCGCACCAGGCTACCCGGGCACTGGTGCGGGGTGTGGCCCATGAAATCAAGAATCCGCTGGGTGGCATCCGCGGTGCGGCTCAGTTGTTGGAGCGGGCGCTGCCTGACCCGGAGCTGACCGAGTATACCAAGGTCATTATCGATGAAGCCGACCGGCTGCGGTCGGTGGCAGATCGTATGCTCGGCCCGCGTAAGCCGCCGGAGTTCCGTGCCGTAAATGTGCACGAGTGCCTGGAGCATGTGCGCCAGTTGCTATTGGCGGAATACCCTCGCGGAGTGGCGATCTGGCGTGACTATGACATCAGCTTGCCGGACGTGATTGCCGACCGGGACCAGCTGATTCAGGTATTACTGAACCTTATCCGCAACGCCACCCAGGCGTTGCTGGAATCGAAGACGCCGGCACCGCGCATCACCATGCGTACCCGCGTGTTGCGCCAGTTCACCATCGGCGCCCAGCGTCACCGGTTAGTGCTGCGCATGGACATTATCGATAACGGCCCGGGCATTGCCGAGGATGTGCAGGAAACCCTGTTCTACCCCATGGTCAGTGGCCGTGCCAGCGGCACCGGGCTGGGGCTTTCCATTGCACAGTCCATCATCAGTCAGCATCAGGGGCTGATTGAGTGCGAAAGCCAGCCGGGCGAAACCGTATTCAGCATCCTGCTGCCCATGGAGCAACTGGATGAAACAGAGAAACCGACATAGCGTAAATTGCGCTGCTTTGAACAGAGCGACGCCATACAAGCCGGCCGTTGATTGCGGTGGCGATGGAAACAACAGGAGTAGCAGGTCATGAGTGTCAGTATTTGGGTTGTGGATGATGACCGCTCCATTCGCTGGGTGTTGGAAAAGGCGCTGGGCCAGGAAGGCTACGCGGTGACCTGCTTTGAAGATGCGGATGAAGCGCTCAATACCCTGGAGCAGGGTGGGCAGGAGCCGGAAGTGCTGATCAGCGACGTGCGCATGCCCGGCACGGATGGGCTGCGGATGCTGAAAATTCTGCAGCGCAAGAATCCGGATCTGCCGGTGATCATCATGACGGCGCATTCTGACCTGGATTCTGCGGTGGCCTCTTATCAGGGGGGCGCGTTTGAATATCTGCCCAAACCGTTCGATGTGGATGAAGCCGTGGCTCTGGTGCGCCGGGCCATCAAGCATCGGGAAGAGTCCCGTGGCGACTTTCCGGAACCGGTTGAAGAAGCACCCACCGAAATCATCGGTGAGGCCCCGGCCATGCAGGAAGTGTTTCGCGCCATTGGCCGGCTGAGTCATTCCAATGTGACAGTGCTGATCAATGGTCAGTCCGGGACCGGTAAAGAGTTGGTCGCTCGCGCTTTGCACCGCCACTCCATGCGGCGCGAGAAAAATTTCGTCGCGCTGAATATGGCAGCCATTCCCAAAGACCTGATCGAGTCCGAGCTGTTCGGCCATGAAAAGGGGGCCTTCACCGGCGCCAATAATCAGCGGGTGGGGCGTTTTGAGCAGGCCAACGGCGGCACCTTGTTTCTGGATGAAATCGGCGACATGCCGCTGGAAGCGCAAACCCGATTGTTGCGGGTGCTGCAGGAAAGCGAATTTTATCGCGTAGGCGGGACCACGCCGATCCATGTGGATGTGCGCATTATTGCCGCCACTCACCAGGATCTGGAAAAGCTGGTGAAGGAAGGCGATTTCCGTGAGGATCTGTTCCATCGCCTTAACGTGATCCGCATCCATATTCCGCGCATGGCGGAACGCCGGGAAGATATTCCCCGCCTGGCGAATTATTTTCTGCAGCGCGCCGGCAGTGAGCTGGGGGTGGAGCCGAAAGTTCTGCACAAGGACACGGAAAAATACCTTTCTGCGCAAACCTGGCCGGGCAATGTGCGGCAGCTGGAAAACACCTGTCGCTGGCTGACCGTGATGGCATCCGGCCGGGAAGTGCTGGTGGACGATTTGCCACCGGAGCTGAAAGAAACCGGCGCAGCGAAAGGTGCGGATGTGAGCGGCGACTGGCTCAAGTCGCTGCGCAACTGGGCCGACCGGGCGCTGTCCCAGGGGGAGCGCAGTATCCTTGAGCAGGCGGTTCCGGGCTTTGAGCGCACCATGATCGAAGTGGCCCTGCAGCACACCGGCGGGCGCAAGCGTGACGCGGCGGCGCTGCTGGGCTGGGGGCGCAACACCCTGACACGCAAGATCAAGGAGCTGGATATGGAAAGCCAGCTTAATGGTGGCGATGAGGACTGAAAGCCGTTAGCCGTTCGCGTGCCCGGGTTTCGGATCAGCCATACAGGAGGCCGCGCCTATACGTTTATACGTTGGGCGTGGCCTCTTTCGGTTGGATCTTTCGTTTGGAGTGCAGGGCCGCAATAGTGGATGGCGTTATTCGGTCAGGCTGTCAATTTTCCACTCACCGTCCAGCAGCCAATGGCTGTCTATCTGGTAACTGTCGGCATCATCCGGGAGCACATTTTTTCCACCCCAGGCCAGTGCGGTAAATTGCACCCGGGCCTGTTCCTGTGTCACCGGGTCCAGATCAATCCGGATGCGTGTAAAAGTGATGTTGCGGTTCGGGTAGCGAAAAAACAGCCCCACCAGAGTGCGGTGAATCTCCTTGCGCTGCAGGGTTCTGCCGCGTCTTTCAACGGTCGCGTTATCGCTTAGGCGGCCCATGACTGTGCCCGTGTCGCCGTCCTCGATGGCGGTTTCGATCTCGGCAAGGGCATCCTTGATGGCCTGCTCCGGGGGCGTGTTGTCACAAGCGGCCAGGAGCCCTTGCAGCAAAATCAACAGCAGGTATGCTGAAATTCTTCTTCCTGTCAGAACCTGACTCATGGCGTTATTTCCTTTTCTCGAGCCGTATCGGCAATGCTACCTTCCGGTTGGGCAGGGGCATCAGTTATATGTGGAAGAGAGCGGTAATCCGCAGGGTATTCCTGTGGTGGTGCTGCACGGTGGCCCCGGTGGCGGTTGCTCTCCGGCGCTGCGACGTTTTTTCGATCCGCAACGGTTTCGGATTATTCTGTTTGATCAGCGCGGTGCCGGTCAAAGCCGGCCACTGGCATCCATTGAGGATAATACCCTGAGCCATTTGCTGGCCGATCTCGAACAGATTCGACAGGCGCTACACGTCGAGCGCTGGATGGTATTTGGCGGTTCCTGGGGTGCCACACTGGCGCTCGCTTATCTGGCGGCGTTTCCACAGCATATTACTGGCATGGTGCTGCGTGGCATTTTTTTATGCCGTCACCAGGATCTCGACTGGCTCTATACCGAAGCCGGGGCGGCCAGGATGTTCCCGCAGGCCTGGCAAGTCTTGCAGCAGCAGGCGCCGCCGGGCAACGGCAGTTTACTGGAGCGTTATCATCAGGGATTGCAAGGCGAGCACGCTCGCCGTTATGCCCGGGCCTGGTGTAATTGGGAATCCACCCTGGCGCTGATGCCGACCCAGCCACCGGGCCTGGGCAGTGATGACGAGTTATGCATGGCTCGCCAGGAAACCCATTATTTTCTTGCTGAGGGCTTTGTGGAGCAACCGTTGCTTGAGGCCTGTGCCGGCAGTGCCGTGCCGGTGGAAATTGTGCATGGCAGCCGGGATTTTGTCTGCCCGCCGGAGCAGGCGCTGGCGTTGCATCAGGTGCTGCCAAACAGTGTGCTCAACTGGGTTGAGGGAGGAGGGCATTCTTCCATGGACCAGGGCGTGGCCCAGGCGCTGGTGAAGGCGGTAATGCGACTCGATAGAAGGGGTGAGCAATGAAAGTGTTGATGCAGCGGGTTAGCAAGGCCAGCGTTGATGTGGACGGAGTGACCGTGGGGGCTATCAATAAAGGCTTGGTGCTGCTTATCGGCATTGAAAAGCATGATGACGAAAAGCTGGTCAAGCGGATGGCGGAACGCATTGTCAGCTACAGAGTTTTTGCAGATGATCAGGGGAAGATGAATCAGGATGTGCGAGATGTGGCAGGGGGCTTGTTGGCGATTTCTCAATTTACTTTAGTTGCGGATACCCGGAAGGGGCGACGCCCGAGCTTTAGTAGTGCCGCGGAACCGGCTTCGGGGCGGCGATTGTACGAGTGTTGTGTCGAACAATTGGGTGGTTATGGCGTTGCCGTGGCTACGGGGATCTTTGCTGCGGATATGCAGGTTTCTTTGGTTAATGATGGCCCGGTTACCTTTATGCTTGAGATGTGATTTATTCTGAATAAGCTTATTGCAAAGCGGTTCCCCTTGTTTATGATGAGTTTAGTTGCCTGCAAAGGTAACGGGGAGAGCGTTGCCGGCATTTTGCTGGCAGGCATCGTGGCCAGTGAAAGGCTGCATCCCCAGGGAAGATTCATAAAAACTTGGAGGAATTCAGGATGAAAAAGACACTTATCGCTGCCGCTCTGCTGGGCGCTTCAACATCTGCCATGGCTGTGGCGCCGGGTGGTCCGGGCTGTGGCTGGGGCAACATGCTGTTTGAAGGCAAATCCGGCATGCCGATGCATCTTCTGGCGACACTGGTTAACGGCACTACCGGTAACGCCACCTTCGGCATGACCACAGGGACCAACGGTTGTGATACCAGCGGCGCTCTGACCTACAGCGGCCAAAGCCTGCTGGGCATGACGGGTGTGATGGAAGAAGTGGCGCAGGACATGGCCACCGGCGACGGTGAAGCCCTGACTGCTCTGTCTGTTTCCATGGGTATTCAGACTGAAGACCGCGCTCGTTTCAACGCGCTGATGCACGAAAACTTCGCGACCATTTTCCCGAACCAGGACGTGACTGCCGCTGAAGTAATGGCAAGCATCACTGACGTGATGAAACAGGATCAGGCGTTGTCCAAGTACCTGGCCTAATCAGCACAAAAGATCCATCAGAGCCCCGCTTCTGGCGGGGTTTTGTTTTTAGGGCCCTCTTTTCTGACACTTTTGTCGGCTTGTAATTGAGACGGATGAATCCGGATGCGCACTGGTCTTTTCTGTGTGCTGCTGTGCTGGTTTGTGCCGGCGTTTGCTGCAACCCCTTCCCTGTCTGAACTGGCGGAATCGTCCCGCTGGCAGGCGTTATTACATATCAATCCCGGTGCGACCCTGCGTGACAAGCATCAGAGTTATGTGGACGACGATACGTTTTTTTTCGCCGATTCCGGTAAGGCCGATCCGTTAGCCGAGCTTGAGGCGACGGAGCAGGCACTTCGTGCTGCGCAATCGCCGGCGCGTTGCCGTTTTCCTGCGCGCTATCGTTTTCTGTCCGAGCAGCTGGGTTGGCAAGACGAGGCACCCTTTTCACACTGCGATGACTACAACGAATGGCGCGACGCGATTCATGCCAATCGCGCGGTGCTGGTGTTCCCCGCCGCCTATTTGAACAGCCCTTCGTCCATGTTCGGACATACCTTGTTAAGGCTGGATCAAGGCGAAGATAGCGCTGTCTGGTTGTCGTGGGCGGTAAACTTTGGCGCGGTTTCAAGCGAAGCCGATAATTCTTTCTTTTATATCTATCGCGGTCTGGCAGGGGGCTACCCGGGTCGCTTTGCCCTTGTGCCCTATGTGCAGAAAATCCAGGAATATTCACACATGGAAAACCGGGATATGTGGGAATACACCCTGGATCTGGATCAGTCAGAAATCGATTGGCTGATTGATCATTTGTGGGAACTGAAAGACATCAATTTTGATTACTACTTTTTTGATGAGAACTGCTCATTTCGCCTGCTCGAGCTGGTAGAAGTGGCGCGCCCGGGGTCCGAATTACTCAGTGAATTGCGGTTTGCCGAAGTGCCGGTCAATACGGTGCGGGCACTGGATGAGCGCGACATCATTAGCAGCCGCCATTATCGGCCATCCAAATCCGTGGAGCTGGACAATCTGCGTAAACAGCTGGATGGATCCCAGCAAAAAATGGCAAGGGCGCTGGCTGATAATCCTGACCTGGCCGAATCGCCTGCCTTCATGGCTGAACCGGAAGCAACCCGGGCGATTATGGCGGCGGTAGCTTATCGCTACATCAGGTTGGCCCACCGCAAGGAAGAGCGAACCCCGGAAGTGGCGAAAAAATCGTTTGCCCTGTTAACGTTGATGAACAGCCTGCCTGCCGCCCCGGTTCCGAAAACAGAGAACCCGGAACCGCCGGAAAAAGGGCACGGAACGCAGATGTTGGGCGTCAGTGGCGGTCAGCGCGAAGGCGAGCTGGATTTCGGCGAGTTGACCTATCGGTTGACCTATCATGACTTGCTCGACAATCAATACGGCTTCCTCCGCGGTGCGCAGATCGAAGGGCTTGACATGACCCTGCGCAGTACCGAGTCCGGGCAGGTCAAACTGGAAGAGCTGGATGTGGTGAGCATCCGTTCGCTGGCACCACGAAACCGCTTCATGAAACCCCTGAGCTGGTACGTGGAGGGCGGGCTGGAGCGAGCCTGGGCGGGCCGGCGCCGGCTGGTGCGCTACATTCAGGGTGGCGCTGGCGGCAGCTGGCTGTGGGAGAACTGGCAGCCATATCTGTTAACCAGCGTGCGAATGGAGAATAATAGCGAGTTCGGCACCTTCCTGACCCCGGGGGCCGGTCTGGATGCGGGCATTTTGTATCACCGTGGCGACTGGCAGTGGCAGTTAGGCAGTGTGGGGCATTATTTCACCAACGATGAATATCGATCCTCCTCCCAGTTTGCGGTGCAGTGGGCAATGACCCGGCAGCACGGCTTGCGCGCTTCACTGGAGCGCGAGAACCGGCGGGGCGGTTACGATGACGAGTTCAAACTCCAATGGCGATGGTATTACGATTAAGCGCAGCGTTGCTGCTGGGCCTGCTGCTGGCAGGGTGCAGCAAACTGTTTTTCTACCCCATGTCTCCGTGGGTACAGAACCCGGAAAATCAGGGCCTGCAGTACGAAGATATTGTACTGATACATCCGCGCGGCATGCGTATCCATGGTTGGTGGCTGCCGGCGGCCGATGATGCGCCGGCCCGTGGCACGGTCTATTTCCTGCACGGCAATGCCCAGAATATCAGCACCCATCTGGCCAATGTGCAGTGGCTGCCGGCACGGGGCTATAACGTCTTTTTGCTGGATTACCGGGGCTACGGGCTGTCGGAAGGCAAGCCGAAGCTGCCGGACGTTTTCGATGATGTGCAGCTGGGGTTGGACTGGCTGCGCCATGCCCGGCGCACGGATGGTGCGCCGCTGGTGGTGTTCGGGCAGAGTTTGGGCGCCTCCATGGCCGCCAGCGTATTGGGCGAAGAGGGCAATGCCGGGGCGGCAGATTGCGTGATTCTGGAGGCGGCGTTTGCCAGCTACCGGGATATCACCAGTGACGTAATGAAGCGTAGCTGGTTGCTGTGGCCGTTGCGCTGGATGGTGGTGCCCACCATGCCGGACCGCGCGCTGGACCCGGAGGAGCGAGTGGCCCACATTGCCCCGACGCCCTTGCTGGTGATGCACAGTGAAGATGACCCAGTGATTCCCTACGCTCACGGCGAGCGGCTGTATGCCGCGGCGACGCAACCCAAAACCTTCCAGAAGCTGCGTGGCGGACACACGGAAAGTACCCGGGACCCGGCGGTGCAGCAGCGCCTGGTGGATTTCATGCAGGACAATGATTGTGCTGCCGAGGTGGCGAAAGCGGAAGAGGCGCCCGAGTCGCCCGCTGAGGGAGGGGGGGAGGAGCCGCCGGCGTTTCCTGTGCCCGCGCCGATTCCTGCTCCAGGCAGTGGTTACCGGTTCTAGGACCGGTTGGGCCAATCCCGGAGGCCTTCAGTGCTACCCATCTCTGGATGTCGGATTACGCCGCTTCGCGGCTAATTCGACCCACGCGAGTTATTCCGGTCCATCACTCAGCATTAGCCAGGATGGCGTTACGCTGACGGGGCCTGAGCCTGTTTCTTTACCATCCGGGCGGCGAGCAGTCCCATCTCGAACAAAAACCACATGGGAATCGCCAGCAGGGTCTGGCTGATGATGTCCGGTGGTGTCAGCAGCATGCCGATCACGAAACAACCCACCACCACATAGGCGCGGGCCTTGCTCAGTTTTTCCACCGTGGTGGCCCCGGTGCTCACCAGTAGCACGATGGCAATGGGTAACTCGAACGCCAGCCCGAAGGCCAGAAATAGCGCCAGTACAAAATCCAGGTAGCTGCTGATGTCCGTGGTCACGGCCACCCCTTCCGGGGCGATGGCGGTGAAGAACTGGAACATCAACGGGAATACCACGAAATAGGCAAAGGCGGCGCCGCCATAGAACAGCAGGACGCTGCTGGCCAGCAGCGGTATCGCCAATTTCTTTTCATGCTTGTACAAACCGGGAGCCACAAAGGCCCAGGCCTGGTGGAGAATGAACGGCATGGCGGCGAAGACGCTCAGGTACAGGGTCAGCTTGAACGGCGCCAGGAAGGGCGAGGCCACGCCGGTGGCAATCATGTTGGTGCCGGCAGGCATGGCGTCCATCAGCGGTTTGGCCACCAGGGTGTAGAGCTCGCGGGAAAACGCGAACAGACACAGGAAAACGATAAAAATGACGACCATGGCCTTGAGCAGGCGATTGCGCAGTTCCAGCAGGTGGGCAATCAGCGGCTGGCCGGCGTCGTTGCTGGCATCAGTCATGGCGGGTGGAGTCCTGGGGCTGGTCGTTGGTGCGCTGGGTGGTGTCGGCGTCATCCGCGTTCAGGGCGTCGCTATGGGGCTGTTCGCTGCGCGGTGCCCGTGAGCGGGCAATTTGTTCCGGGCTCAGCAGGCTGTCTTTGGCTTCGCGGATGCTGTCTTCATCCAGCCCCATCTGGCGCATCTGCTTTTCCATGCGCTCCTGCATGTCCTGGGTCACGGCTTCACGTTCCAGCTCGTTCTTCAGGTGGTTGAAGGTGGAGCGGGCACGGCCGATCCAGTGGCCGAGGGTGCGGGCGACGGTGGGCAGTCGCTCCGGCCCCAGTACCACCAGGCCGATAATGAAGATCAGGGTGAGTTCGGCAAAGCCGATATCGAACATCGCAACCTCGGTTTAGCAGGATTTGGTCCGGACTGTGTCGCCGAAAAGGCGACAGGAATCAGGCCTTGTCCTTTTCCTTGTTCTGTTCGCTTTTTTGCCCGGCTTGTTGCTCGTTATCAGGCTGCTCGTCGTCAGCCAGACGTTTCTGGTCCTGCTCGTCTTCGCCATCTTTCATGGCGTTCTTGAAGCCTTTCACCGCGCCGCCCAGATCGCCGCCCATGTTGCGCAGTTTCTTGGTGCCGAACAACAGGACCACGATGGCCAGAAGAATCAGTAACTGCCAAATGCTGATGCCGGAAAACATGGTTTTCTCTCCGAAAAAGTAGGGGCCGCGTTAATGTGCGTTGTTAATGTGCGTTAGTGTTTACCGCTGCGTGCGGCTTTTTCATCATGGCCGGACAGGCCAAAACGTCGTTGCAATTCTGCCAGAACCTTGTCCGGGTGTTCGCCCAGTTTGGCCAACATCACCAGGGAGTGGAACCATAGATCGGCGGTTTCGCTGATCAGTGCCTGGTTGTCGCCACTGACTTCGGCATCCCGGGCCGCAAGAATGGTTTCCACCGCTTCTTCGCCGACTTTTTCCAGGATCTTGTTCAGGCCCTTGGCGTAGAGGCTGGCCACATAGGAGCTATCCGGATCGGCGCCCTTGCGCGATTCGAGTACCTGGTGCAGCTCGCTGAGTATATCTGACATAGGCTGTGTATTCTTCGTGGTCGAACTAGCGGTCTTTATGCAGGAGCCTGCTTGCTGGCGAAGGGTGATGGTTCGCTTGCAAGCAAGCTCCTACGAACATTGAGCACGGTGTTTGTGCAGGCCCACAGTCTAGCGCCGCCAGCTCCAGCTCACCAGCAGCACGGCGCCAGCAGCCAGTGGCCAGCTGAAATGGGGCGTTGCCAGCCACAGGGCGGCGCCGGCACAGCCGAGCCCGGCGAGGCCGGCAAACAGCTTGTGGCGATGGCGGACCAGTTGTTGTTCGAAACGGGCTTCCAGGCGGTCCTGCTGGTAGGGCAGGTCGCGCAGGCTTTCCAGCCCGTCGCGGAGCAGGTCGGGCATGTCCGGAAGCTGGGCGGTCCATTCCGGCAGGCGATTCTGCAGCTTCTTCAGCGTGGCGCTGGGGCCGTATTCGGCCAGCATCCAGGCTTCCAGCAAGGGGCGCCCGGTGTTCCAGATATCCAGCTGGGGATAAATGCTGCGCCCCAGTCCCTCGATGTGAACCAGGGTTTTCATTAGCAGGATGTACTGCACCGGCATTTCGATATGGTAGGCGCGAACCATATCGAACAGTTTCATGATCAGGGGCGCGAATTCCAGTTGATCCAGCTGGGCGGAGCGGACGGGCTCGATGATATCGATCACTGCCCGTTCAAACCGGGGCCGGTCGATGGGAGCCGTATTCCAGCCAGCGCGGATCACCGCATCCACCAGGGCGCTGTAGTCTTCGCGCATCACCGCCAGCACCATGCGCCCAAGTACGTTCAGGTCGTCCTTGGACAGGCGCCCGGCGATGGCGGCGTCCACGGCCATGTACTGGGGCGACTCCGGGTGTTCGGGGTTAACGAAAATATTGCCCGGGTGCATATCCGCATGGAAGAAGTTGAAGCGGAAGACCTGGGCGAAGAAAATCTCCACGCCGCGCTCGGCCAACACTTTTGGGTCGATGCCAGCGGCCTTGATGCGCTCGATATCGTTCACCGGAATACCATGGATGCGATCCATGATGATCACGGTGGGGCTGGACAATTCAAGATGAATGGCGGGAATGTGCAGCAGCGGACTGAACAGAAAATGCCGGCGCATGGTTTCGCTGTTGCGCGCTTCGGCGGCCAGATCCAGTTCGCCGAGGATGATCTCCCGGTAGTCCTGTACCACCCGGGCCGGGCGGAAATAGCGGGCATCACGCCACAGGCGTTCCAGCCAGCGGGCACCGAAGGCCATCACCTTCAGGTCCCGCTCCACCACCGGGCGAATGGTGGGGCGCAGCACCTTGGCCACCACCTGTTGGCCGTTGTGCAGGGTGCCGGCATGCACCTGTGCTACGGAGGCGGCGGCCATGGGCGTGCTGTCGAAGTCGCGGAACACCTCATCAAAGGGTTGCGGCAGACTGGCTTCCACCAGGGCTCTGGCCTGCTCGCCATCGAAAGGGGCAACCTGATCCTGCAGGCGGGCGAGGGCGGCGGTCCACTCGGGCGGCAGCATGTCTTGGCGGGTGGCCAGCAGCTGGCCGAATTTGATGAAGATCGGGCCCAGCCGTTCCAGTGCTTTTTGCAGGCGTTCGCCTTCGCTCAGCTCGCCGGTGCCGAGCCAGCTGGCGGGCACCAGGTACTGGAGGACAAGGAACAGGCTCTTGGCCGGATGCGCGGGCAGCAGGGATATCAGCCGGTAGCGGCAGATCACATGGATCACCACCAGTATGCGGGTAATCGGTGGCATCAGTGTGTTGCGCTCCCGGAATCCTGTGGCGATGAGGGCGAAGAGGATGATGTGGACGGCGCGCGGGTTTTCAGCCGCTGAATGCGGGCATCCAGACGATCCACGTCCATGCGCAGTTCATCCACGTCCTGACCGAATTCGTAAACGTCACGGCGGCTGGGAATCAGCCCGGATTCGTTGCCCACATAATCGCCCAGTTGTTCGGTGAGGCGGGTGGCGGCTTGCTTCGCCCAGCCGAACAGGCGGCGCGCGCTGTAATCCAGTTGCTGGGCCAGCTCGGAACCGGTGACAGGCTCCAGAATGGCGCCCCAGTCGATCTGCAGGTCGTTGGCGATCTGTTGTAGCTCTTGCAGAAAATCCCGGTTGCCGGTGATGTCCACGGGGCCGCCGATCACGCCGGGGCGGGTTTTCCAGTTCAGTAGCAAGGAGGCCAGGTCCATGGGGCTGCCTTTCACTGCCACGTCCGGGGTGGCGTCGCTGCGGTGGTAGAGTTCCACACCGTCTTCCACGATCAGCCCGTAAATAGCCATGGGGGGCAGTGTGACTTCAATGGCAATCAGGCGCCCGGCGTGTACGGCCAGGCGATCGGCGCTGGCCGGATCGGAACGCAGGGCGGTGTTGATGGCTCGCTCCACGGTGGCCAGGGCGGTGGTGGACAGCAGGCCGGGAGAGCGTGACTGGTCTTTCAGGCTCAAAACTTGAATCCTCTGTGCAGGGCCACGATGCCGCCGATCATGTTGAAGTATTCGGTACGGGCAAAGCCGGCGGTGTCCATCATGCCTTGCAGGGTGTCTTGATCCGGGTGCATGCGAATGGATTCTGCCAGGTACTGGTAGCTGTCGGCATCGTTGACGATGAGCTTGCCCAGCTTGGGCCACACGGCAAAGGAGTAGGCGTCGTAGGCTTTGGCCAGGTGTTTGTTGGTGGGCGTGGAGAACTCCAGAACCAGTAGGCGGCCGCCGGGCTTGAGGACCCGCAGCATGGAGCGCAGGGCCGCGTCCTTGTCGGTAATGTTGCGCAGGCCGAAGGCAATGGTGATGCAGTGAAAGCTGTTGTCTTCAAAGGGCAGGCATTCGCCGTTCACCTGGGTGACCTGGGTGTTGTGGCTGCAGCCGGCATCGAACAGACGGTCGCGGCCCACGTCGAGCATGGCGTCGTTGATGTCGGCCAGCACCACCTGGCCGGTTTCGCCCACCAGCCGGGAAAATTTGATGGCCAGGTCGCCGGTGCCGCCAGCCAGGTCGAGCACTTTGTGGCCCGGTCGAATGCCGGCCAGCTCGATGGTCATGCGCTTGAGAATGCGATGGCTGCCCATGGAAATCAGGTCATTCATCACATCGTATTTGCCCGCCACGGAGCGGAATACGCCGGCCACTTTTTGCTGTTTTTCCTGCCATGGCACCTGCTGGTAGCCGAAGTGTGTGACCTTGCTGTCGTCGGACATATCAATTCTCGAAAGGCGATGGGTGACAGGCGAAAACCTTTTCCATGATGGCGTCTTCCCGGGTGGCCAGCTGCTCCAGCAGCAAGCCAACGCTGGGAACGGGTTTCATCACCCGGAAACTGCGATCCATGAAATCATACAGGTTCGCAAAGCCCGCCGCATGGGCCGGTTTGCGAACCATTTTGAAAGTGGCGTGGAGCATTCGCGAGCGGATATAGCGATCCAGTCGATGACCCAGTTCGGCCACCAGCTGCAGCTGCTGTTGGCGATTCTGGTGATGGCTCGGCTGGCGAAATCCCGCTAGATAGGTGGCTTCATCGATGGGTTGATCAAGCTGCTCGCCGAGGATGTCGGTGACTGCTTCGTCCAGCTCCTGGGTGAGGATGGCCGCTTCCAGTGCGCTGGCGGAGGTGGCCATGACTTTATCCGGTAGCAGTTTCATGGCCTTGGGCAGAGCGCGGCGGATTTCCCGTGCCACCGGCAGCAGCTCGCGGCCACCATAGACTTCTTCCAGCAGGAAGCGGACTCCCTCGGCGGTTGCCGGGTCATCAAGAAGGTGAGCATGGGTGTGTCTGAGACGCTTGCCCTGCCAGTCTTGCAGGCGGCGTAGCCGCGCGATAAAGACGGCATCGTCGCCGTGCTGGCGCAGGGCAAAAAAACGCTCGAGATAGTGCTGAAGTTGTTCGCCGGCGGTCATGGTGTTCCCTCCGGCGGGGATAATAGCAGAAAGAACGCCGGATGCCTGATGCCCAGTGTCTGACGCAGGGGGGGGGCATCAGGCATTGGGCGTGGCGTTGGGCGTTACAAAATATACCGGCTCAGGTCTTCGTCGTCGGCCAGTTCGCCCAGGTAGCGATCCACGGCTTCGGCGTCCAGTACCAGGGGCTTGTCGTGGTACTGGGTGGCCAGGGAGTCGGCGTCGAAGCTGATTTCTTCCAGCAGTTTTTCCAGCACCGTATGCAGGCGACGGGCGCCGATGTTTTCGGTGCGCTCGTTGACCTGCCAGGCCACTTCTGCAATGCGGCGGATGCAGTCGTCGCTGATCTCCAGGTTCAGGCCTTCGGTTTCCAGCAGCGCCTTGTATTGCTCGGTGAGCGAGCATTTGGGCTCGGTGAGAATGCGCTGGAAGTCGTCCGGGCTCAGCGGGCTGAGCTCCACGCGAATTGGCAGGCGGCCCTGCAGTTCGGGGATCAGGTCGCTGGGACGAGACAGGTGGAAGGCGCCGGAGGCGATAAACAGGATGTGATCGGTTTTCACCATGCCGTACTTGGTGGAAACGGTGGAACCCTCGATCAGCGGCAGCAGATCGCGCTGTACCCCTTCGCGGGACACATCGGTGCCGCCGCCTTCGCCGCGCTTGGCCACCTTGTCGATTTCATCGATGAACACGATGCCGTTGTTTTCCACCACGTCGATGGCCTGCACTTTCAGCTCGTCTTCATTGACGAAACGGGCGGCTTCTTCGTCGCGGATCAGTCGATAGGCTTCGCGCACCTTGAGTTTCTGGCTCTTGCGCTGCTGGTTGCCGCCCATCTTGGAGAACATCTGCTGCAGCTGGCTGGTCATTTCTTCCATGCCAGGGGGTGCCATGATGTCGACGCCGGCGGGCTGGCTGGCCACGTCCACGTCGATTTCCTTGTCGTCCAGCTCGCCCTCACGCAGTTTCTTGCGAAAGATCTGGCGGGTTTTGCTGTCGGTGCTGTCGTTGGCGCTGCCGTCTTCTGCGCGTGCGGCGGGAAGCAGGGCGTCGAGAATGCGTTCTTCGGCGGCATCATCGGCCTGGCTGCCCACACGGGCGATTTCCTTGTCGCGCAGCAGTTTGATGGCCATTTCCATCAGGTCGCGGATGATCGATTCCACATCGCGGCCCACGTAGCCCACCTCGGTGAATTTGGTGGCTTCCACCTTGATAAAGGGGGCGTCGGCCAGTTTGGCCAGGCGGCGGGCGATTTCGGTTTTACCCACCCCGGTGGGGCCAATCATCAGAATGTTCTTGGGGGCCACTTCCGCGCGCATTTCGGCGGGCAGCTGCATGCGACGCCAGCGGGTACGCAGCGCCAGAGCCACGGCTTTCTTGGCCGCGTCCTGACCGACGATGTGGCGATTGAGTTCGGAGACAATGTCTTTGGGTGTCAGGGAAGCCATGGTTAACCGTCCAGCTCTTCGAAGGTGTGGTTGTGATTGGTGTAAATGCAGATGTCGCCGGCAATGGTGAGCGCCTTGGCGACGATATCGCGGGCCGGCAGGTCGGTATTATCCAGCAGGGCGGTGGCCGCGGACTGGGCAAAGGGGCCGCCGGAGCCGATGGCAATCAGGCCATCTTTTTCCGGCTCAATCACGTCACCGTTGCCGGTGATGATCAGCGAGCTTTCCTTGTCGGCTACCGCCAGCAGGGCTTCCAGACGGCGCAGGGCGCGGTCGGTGCGCCAGTCCTTGGCCAGCTCCACGGCGGCGCGCACCAAATGGCCCTGGTGCTTTTCCAGCTGGGCTTCAAAACGTTCAAACAGGGTAAAGGCGTCGGCGGTGCCGCCGGCGAAACCGGCAATCACCTTGCCGTGAAAAAGCCGACGGACCTTGCGGGCGTTGCCCTTCATGACAGTGTTGCCCAGGCTGACCTGGCCATCGCCACCGATGACCACGTTGTTACCTCGGCGAACAGAAACAATGGTTGTACCGCGATACTGCTCCACGGGAATTCTCCTTTTTACGCGTAGCAAAGGAAGTGTGGGCACAGGTGGGGGATTTCAAGGAGGAAAAGCAGGATGCCTGATGCCCGACGCCAGACGGGGTTACGTCCGGCATTGGGCGTTATGCATCAGGCGTTTTATTTTTTCATCTTGATCGGCAGGGTCTCGATGCCGTTGCCGGCCAGTTGGTCCTGGGCGCGGTGCATGGCGTTGAGGTTGTTGTAGGGGCCGATCATGACCCGGTGCCAGCTGTCGCCGCTGTCCAGATTGACTGACTGGATGCTGGCCTCGAAGCCTTTCAGGATCAGTTCGGCCCGGCGGCGGTCCGCATCTTCGTTGCGACGGAAACTGCCTGCCTGCAACAGGTATTTTTCGTTGTTGCGGGTGTTGGTTTCCGGCTTGCGGGTATTGGCCGGTTTGCTGGTGTCCGGTTTGCGGGTGGTGCCTGTGCCGTTGTCGGTTTCGTTCTGCGGCACGATCACTTCCATCTTCGGCAGCACTGCATAGAAATCGAACTGGGGTGAATCCTCTCCGGGTTCGTTCTTGGGTTCCGGTTTCGGTTCGGGCTTGGCCTGAGCCGGTTTGTCGTTGCTGCTGGCCACCGGTTTGCTGTCACCCTGTGCCATCTGGGTCTTGCCCAGATGGAACAGGAAGGCCACAAACAGGCCGACCATGAGGCCGGTAAACAGCCAGACCCAGCCGGGTACCTGGCGCTGGGGTTGCTTCTTGCGGGCGGGGCCGCGGCTGGCGCCGCGCCGGGTGTTCTTCGCCATTACATGCGCTCCAGTGGGCTCAGGCCCAGCAGTTCCATGCCGTGTTTGAGGGTGCGGGCGGTGAGGGCGGCCAGCTTCAGGCGGCTGTTACGGATGCCCTCGTCTTCACTGCTGAGAATCGGGCAGTGCTCGTAGAAGCTGGAAAACAGTCCGGCCACATCGTACAGGTAAGCGCTGAGCAGGTGCGGCTGGCCCTTGTCTGCCACGCTCTGGAGGACTTCCGCAAATTGCACCAGCCGTGCGGCGAGGGCCTGTTCTGCTGCTTCGTTAAGCAGGAAGTCACCGCTCACGCTGGCCATGTCCAGTTCGGCCTTGCGGAATACGCTGGCCACGCGGGTGTAGGCGTACAGCAGGTAAGGCGCGGTGTTGCCTTCAAAACTGAGCATCTGTTCGAAGTTGAAGATGTAGTCGCTGCTGCGGTTTTTCGAGAGGTCAGCGTATTTCACTGCGCCGATGCCCACCGAGCGGGCGATGGTGCGTAGTGCGTCCTCGTCCAGCTGCGGGTTCTTTTCTTTCACCAGCGCGTAGGCGCGCTCTTCGGCTTCATCAAGCAAGTCGATGAGTTTGACGGTGCCGCCGTCGCGGGTCTTGAACGGGCGGCCATCCGGGCCGTTCATGGTGCCAAAGCCCATGTGTGCCAGTTCGGTCTGTTCGGGGACAAACCCGGCCAGCTTTGCCAGGGTAAACATTTGCTGGAAATGCAGTGCCTGGCGCTGGTCCACAAAGTACAGCATGCGATCGGCCTGCAGGGTGCCGGCGCGGTAACGCAGGGCGGCCAGGTCGCTGGTGGCGTAGAGATAACCGCCGTCGGCTTTGCGCACAATAACGGGTAGTGGTTCGCCTTCCTTGTTTTTGAAGGCGTCCATGAAGACGCACTGGGCGCCCTGGCTTTCACTGAGCAGGCCTTTGCTGTCCAGGTCAGCGACGACCTGGGCCAGGTCATCGTTGTAGGCGCTTTCGCCGCGCACGTCCGATGGGGTCAGGCTGACGCCGAGGCGATCGTAGATGGCCTGGCAGTGGCTCAGGGATACCTGGTTGAATTCTGCCCACAGGTTCAGGCAGTAATCGTCGCCGGACTGCAGTTTTACCACCAGGGCGCGGGCGCGGTCGGCGAAGGTGTCGGATTCGTCGAAGCGTTGTTTGGCGGCCCGGTAAAAGGTTTCCAGGTTGGCCAGCTCGCGGCTTAGCTCGCGCTCGCCTTCTTCGGCTTTCTGTTCTTCCAGATACGCCAGCAGCATGCCGAACTGGGTGCCCCAGTCGCCCACGTGGTTCTGGCGGATCACGGTGTGGCCGAGAAACTCCAGGGTGCGCACCACGGCGTCGCCGATGATGGTGGAGCGCAGGTGGCCCACGTGCATTTCCTTGGCCAGGTTGGGGGAGGAGTAGTCCACCACCACGGTCTGGGGCTGCTCTGGCCGGCCAATGCCGAGAAAGTCGTCGGCCAGGGCGGACTCCAGCAAGCCGGTGAGCCAGTCGTCCGCCTGGAAGAAATTGATAAAACCGGGCCCGGCAATGTCCACCTTGGCCACGGCGCTGTCGCTGGGCAGGGCGGCAATCAGCTTTTCTGCCAGGTCGCGGGGCTTCATGCCGGCGGGTTTGGCCAGCATCAGCGCGATGTTGGTGGCAAAGTCGCCGTGGCTCTTGTCCCTGGTGCGGTCGATTTGCACCGGACGCTTGGCGTCGGCGGGCAGGGTGCCGTCGTCGATCAGGGTGTCCAGGGCGCTTTCAATGAGGGATATCAGGCGTTCTTTCATGACATTCTTTTGTGGAGGGCTCTGGGCCGTTTGACTGGCCGGCGATTGTACGGGAAAAGGCGAGGATTCGCAGCACGCTTCACGCAACACGCACCATGCGGGGCTCCGGCGTGTTGCATGCCGCGTGCTGCGTGTGGCGTTGTCACAGCATGTCGATCGGATCCACATCCAGGTGCCAGCGGCACTGGCGGCCTTCGGGGAGCTTGCGGGCCTGCTCCAGTAACAGGTTCAGGGCCTGGTGCAGGGGCGCGCGTTGGGCGCATTGCAGCAGTAACTGGGTACGGAAGCGGCCGGCGCGTTTTTCCATGGGGGCGGGAATTGGGCCAAGAATATGGACATCCGGCGGCACGGTAATGGTGCTGAGCTGCTGCAGGAAGTTCATGGCGGTGCCCATGGCCATGGCTTCGCAGCGGAACAGGGCCAGGTGGCCATGGGGCGGCAGGCCGGCCATTTGCCGCTCTTCCAGCAAAGTAGTGGCCAGTTGTGGGTAGTCGCCACTGGCGGCCAGTTGCAGCAGGTGGTGGTCCGGGTGGCGGCTTTGCAGGATGACTCGGCCCTGGCCTTCGCGGCCGCTGCGCCCGGCCACTTGCAATAACAGCTGGGCGGCTTGCTCCGGGCCGCGGAAGTCGGCGCTGAGAAAGCCTGCGTCCATGTCCAGAATCACGACCAGCGTCAGTTTGGGGAAGTGGTGCCCCTTGGCCAGCATCTGGGTGCCGACCATGACGGCGGGTTCGCCTTTCTGGATTTGCGCCAGGTGCGCATCCAGGGCGCCTTTGCGGCGGGTGGCATCCCGGTCGATGCGGATTACCGGCACGGGGAGGGATTGTTCCAGTAGCTCGGTGAGCTTTTCGGTGCCGCTGCCGGCTTCCTGGATGGCGCTGGAGCCGCAGTCCGGGCAGCGGCTGGGGACGCGCTGTTGGTAACCGCAGTGATGACAGCGCAGGGCGCGGTCGCTGCGATGCCAGGTGAGAAAGCTGTCGCAGCGTTTGCATTCCGCCTGCCAGCCGCAGTCGTGGCAGAGAATCATCGGCGCGTAGCCGCGCCGGTTGATGAACACCAGTCCCTGATTGCCGGCCTCCACGCATTGTTTCAGCGCCTGCAGCGACAGCGGCAGTAGCGGGTTGCCGGGAGCGGCCAGCCGGGCATCGACGATTTCGATGGGCGGGCGGCTCTGATCGGTGGCCCGTTGTGACAGCCTGAGCCACTGGAATCGGCCTTCCCGGGCCAGATGCAAGGTTTCCAGGGCCGGGGTGGCGCTGCCCAGAACCACCGGGATGCCCAGCTGCTGGGCGCGCCAGGTGGCCAGATCCCGGGCGTGGTAGCGAAAGCCGTCCTGCTGTTTCAGGGAGCTATCGTGGGCTTCGTCCACGATGATCAGGGCGGGATTGAGCATGGGGGTAAAGATGGCGGAGCGGGTGCCAATGATGATGCGCGCCTGGCCCTCCCGGGCCGCCAGCCAGTTGTCCAGCCGTTCCCGGTCGGTGAGCCCGGAATGCAGGGTGACCACCGGGACGGCAAAGCGCTGCTTGAAGCGTTGCACGGTTTGCGGGGTCAGGCCGATTTCTGGCACCAGCACCATGACTTGCTTGCCGGCGGCCAGCAGTGGTGCCATGACTTGCAGATAGACTTCGGTTTTGCCGCTGCCGGTGATGCCGTCGAGCAGGAAAGGGGTGAAGCTGTCAGCGTCCTGAATCGCCTGAATGGCGGCGCGTTGCTCGGCGTTGGCTGCCAGTGGGGCCTGGGCCAGGGTCTCTTTGGTTACGTCTGGTCGGGTGTCTACCTGGATTTGCTCGGCCCAGCCCTTGTCGCGCAGGCTGGCCAAGGCGGGTGGGCTTACCTCCAGCGCCGCCAGCATGGCGCTGCTCAGCCCCTTCGGGTGGTCACGTAGGGTGTGCAGGGCGTCCCGCTGGCGGGGGGCGCGGCTGACCTGGTCGTCGCTGACGTGTTGCCCGCGTTCGGTGATCTGCCAGCGTTTTTCCAGGCTGGCCTGGGCCTCATTGCCCTGGCGCAGCAGGGTGGGCAGGGCGTAATTGAGTACTTCGCCCAGCGGGTGATGGTAATAGCGGGCTGCGCGCTCGCAGAGTTGGTAGAGCTCGTCGGGCATCACCGGTTCGTCGTCGAGTACCGCCTGCACGGCCTTGAGTTTCGGGTAATCGCTGGGGGCGTGGCCGTGTACGAGGCCGACCAGGGTGCGCCGCCCGAAGGGGACTTTGACCCGGCTGCCCCGGGGGGGTACCACGGTGCCGTGCAGAACATAGTCAAAACACCCGGGCAGGGGCACGGGCAGGGCAATTTGCAGGGTGTTTTTCGGTGACACGGAATTTCCTGGAGCCAGCGGCGGCTTTGCGCTTGCGGAATGGGGACAAGCTGTTATGATTCGCCTTCTTTTTCCCAGGCGCAAGCCGTGTGGTGCCTGTCGTAGAGGCCGGTAGCGACACAAAATGGAGCTTAGCAATGAAACCAGAGATTCATCCCGATTACCAGACAGCGACCTATTCCTGTAGCTGTGGCAACGTTATCGAGTCCCGTTCCACCAAGGGTGGCGCCATGGACCTGGACGTTTGTTCTGCCTGTCACCCATTCTACACTGGCAAGCAGAAGCAGGCCGACAGCGGCGGCCAGATCGACAAGTTCAAGCAGCGCTTTGGCATGATGCGCAGCAAGAAGGACTGATACGGCGTCTTCACAGCGCCTATTGTAAAAAGCACCCTGCCGGGTGCTTTTTACGTTAAGTACTTGCGTACACACTGTATATCCCAACTAGGGAAGCGGAGACCAGCATGTCCGAGGATTTAAAAGCGGCGGCCCTGGAATACCACGCCAAACCGCGGCCAGGGAAAATCAGCGTCGAGGTGACCAAGCCGGCGGCGACCAGTCGAGACCTGAGCCTGGCGTATAGCCCGGGTGTGGCGGAGCCGGTGCGTGAAATCGCCCGGGAGCCGGAACTGGCTTACCGCTTTACCTCCAAGGGCAACCTGGTGGCAGTCATCAGCGATGGCACCGCGATTCTTGGCCTGGGCAATCTGGGCGCGCTGGCTTCCAAGCCGGTGATGGAAGGCAAGGGGATTTTGTTCAAGTTGTTTGCCGGTATCGATGTGTTTGATATCGAGGTAGACGCGGAAGATTCCCAGGCGTTTATCGATACGGTGATGCGCATTCATCGCACCTTTGGTGGCATCAATCTGGAAGATATCCGCGCGCCGGAATGTTTCGAGATCGAGCGGATCCTCAAAGAGCAGTGTGAAGTGCCGGTGTTTCATGATGACCAGCACGGTACGGCCATTGTGGTGGGTGCCGGCCTGATTAACGCGCTGGAAATCCAGAACAAGCGTATCGAAGATATCAAGGTCGTTTGCGTGGGTGCCGGTGCCGCCGGCGTGGCGTCCGTGCGTCTGCTGATCGAAATGGGCGCGCGCAAGGAAAATATCCTGGTGCTGGACCGCAAGGGCGTAATCCACAGCCGTCGCGATGACCTGAATCAGTACAAGGCGGCGCTGGCCAACGATACTGACAAGCGCACTCTGGATGATGCGGTTGAAGACGCCGATGTGTTTATCGGGGTTTCTGGCCCTGACATGCTCACGCCGGAGATGGTCAAGAAGATGGCGCCCAAGCCGATCATTTTCGCGCTGGCCAACCCGGACCCGGAAATTCGCCCGGAAGTGGCCAAGGCGGCGCGTTCGGATGCGATTGTGGCGACCGGTCGTTCGGATTTCCCCAATCAGGTGAACAACGTGTTGTGTTTCCCGTACATGTTCCGTGGGGCGCTGGATGTGCGTTCCACGTCCATCACCGAGGAGATGAAGATCGCCGCAGTGCATGCCATCGCCGAGCTGGTACGCACCGCGCCTCCGCAGGAGGTGCTGGATGCCTACGGCGGCGAGCCGCTGACGTTTGGTGCTGATTATATTATCCCCAAGCCGAACGATCCGCGTTTACTGGGCAAGGTGTCTGCGGCTGTGGCCAAGGCAGCGGTAGATTGCGGTGTGGCCCGTAAGGGGTATCCATCGCACTACCCGCTGAATTCGCTGGACGAGATCTTTCCGGAGTTGTAGCAGGAAACGCCAGCCATAAAAAAACCGCCTCTCGGCGGTTTTTTTATGGCTGCAAGCATCATGCAACACGCTTCACACCTTTCCGTGTTGCGTGATGCATGTTGCGTGGTGCATCTCTTTAAAATATCTGCTCCGGTGCACTGTGCCCGCCTGGTCCTCGTGCCGGCTCCATGTCGGGCACCTGGCTTTGGATGAAATACTCGCGGATGGCGTCCGGGTTCTCCGGGCGGGCCAGCAGGCCGCTGTCCGGGTCGATGCGCACGGTGGCGATGCCGGAAGGTTGCTCCAGTTGGCGGTCAGGGACGCCTTCCAGTGCCGGCCCCATGTAATCCATCCAGATGGGCAGGGCGGCCTTGCCGCCATACTCACCCCAGCCCAGAGAGGCGGGGTTGTCGAAGCCAACCCAGACAGTGGCGACCAGGTCCGGCGAGTAGCCGGAGAACCAGGCGTCCACCTGATCGTTGGTGGTCCCGGTCTTGCCGGCCAGATCCCGGCGGCCCAGGCCGTTGGCCTGGTGGCCGGTGCCACGGCGTACCACATCTTGCAGTATGGAGTTCATTAGCCAGGCAATGCGGGCGTCGATTACGCGCGGGGCCATGACCGGCGGTGGCTGGCGGGGCTGGGTGGTGCTGTCATCGCTGTCGCTATTGGCTGTGTCGACTTCGGTCATGCCGCCTTGGGGGGCGTTATCGGTTTGCGGCGGCCGGCAGGGGCTTTCGCAGAAAACCACCTCTGGCGCTTTCCAGAGCACGTCCCCGTTGTCCTTTTCGATTTGCACGATACTCCAGGGGGTAACCCGGTAGCCGCCGTTGGCGAAGATGCTGTAGGCCGAGGCGATGTCCATGGGGGTCACGCTGGCGCTGCCCAGTGCCAGGGACAGATCGCGCTGGAAGGTGTCTGCCGGCAGGCCGAAGCGCTTCAGGGTGCCCATGGCCTGGCTGATGCCGACCTGGCGAAGAATGCGGATGGAAACCAGGTTCAGCGAGCGGTACAGGGCTTCGCGCATGCGGGTGGGGCCATAAAACTTGCCGCTGGCACCGGTGGGGCGCCAGGCGGTTTCCAGCTTGTCGTCGTCAAAGACCACCGGGGCATCGTTGATGATGGAGGCCGGGGTGAAGCCGTTTTCCATGGCTGAGGTATAGATGAACGGCTTGAACACGGAGCCGGCCTGGCGCTCGCTCTGTACGGCCCGGTTGAAGTTGGAGGTAGAGAAGCTGTAGCCCCCTTGCAGGGCCACGATGGCGCCGCTGGATGGGTCCAGCGAGATCAGGGCGGATTGTGCCTTGGGTAGCTGGGCCAGGCGCCAGTGACGCTCATCGCCACTGCCGGCGGGGCGGACGTAGATGACGTCCCCTTTGCTGAGGACGTCGGCAGCCCGGGTGGGCTCCTTGCCCACGTATTTGTTGTTGAGCTGGGGACGGGCCCAGCGAATATCATTCCAGGCGAGCGGGCTGCGCTTGCCGTCCCGGAACAGGATTTCCGCGTCCTTGTCGCCCACGGCGGTAACGATAGCCGGCTGCAGGGGGCCGATGCGGCGCTGGTCCTTGATGCGTTCTGCCCAGGCGGCGACATCCGGGTCCAGGCCGGTGATGGTCTTTTCCAGCTCAGCCTCTTCGGCAGCGACGGGTTTGTCGGTGCTGTCTTCCGGGGGCTTTTCGCTGTCCGCGTCGGAGGGGGTGGGCAGGGCCGGGGCGTCGCTGATGTCCAGCTGTGCCAGCGGGCCGCGGTAGCCGTGGCGCTCGTCATAACTGTGCAGGCCGTTGCGCAGGGCATTGACCGCAGCCTGCTGGCGCTTGCTGTCTACCGTGGTGATGATGCGGATGCCGTCGGTGTAGATATTGGCGTCCACCAATTCCATGGCCTGCAAGCGGGCCATTTCACCCAGATAGGCGGCGTCCACTTCCGGTGAGGCGGCATGGAAGCGGGCGCTGACCGGGGCGGCCTGGGCCAGCTCGCGCTGCTCGGCGGTGAGGGCGCCGGTCTCTTCCATGCGATGCAGAATCCAGTTGCGTCGGACCTGGGCGCGCTGGGGGTTGGTGATTGGGTTATAGGCTGAAGGGGCTTTCGGTAGCCCGGCAATCATGGCCCATTGGGGCAGGCTGAGTTCGCCCACGGACTTGCCGTAATAAACCTGGGAAGCCGCTTCGGCGCCGTAGGCCCGGTGCCCCAGGTAAATCTTGTTTAGATAAAGCTCAAGGATTTCTTCCTTGCTGAGGACCCGTTCGATCTGGATGGCGAGCACGATTTCGTTGAATTTGCGCAGAAAGCGCTGCTCCCGGTCCAGGAAGAAGTTGCGGGCGACCTGCATGGTGATGGTAGAGCCCCCGGAGCGGATTTCCCGGTAACGGGCCAATTCCACAAAGGCGCGCAGCAGGCCTTTCAGGTCTACGCCGTTGTGGCGAAAGAAGCGTTCGTCTTCCGCCGCCAGTACCGCCTGGATCAGCGGTTCCGGCAGTTCGTCGTAAGTCACTGGCTGACGGCGTTTCTCCCCGTATTCTGCGATCAGCTTCATGTCGCGACTGTAGATGCGCAGGGGGATCTGGTATTCCACCTCGCGAATCTGGCTTGCCGGGGGTAGCTGGGGAGCCAGATAGAGGTAGCAGGCGGCGAGCGCCGTCAGGCCCCCGCCGGCGCCGGCAATAAGGAGTAACAGCAGGTATCGGATCCAGGAGGGTAAACGCATGTTTTCGGCAACTACTGGCTGGGATCGGTAGAAAGGCCTAGCCGGCCCGTGAAGTGGGTCATTATATGGTGGAATGCTTGTTGTGATCTAATATCTGTTCTGCTATTACTAACTCCTAAAGTAATTCGACATAAAAAACGTGTAAGTGTATCTTTAGCAAGAAAAAACACTTCAATAATAACCAGACGGGACGACGACAGTGCTGCCTTTCCTCAGAAAAAAGGCCCAGACACTACTGGGGATCGACATCAGCTCCACGGCGGTCAAGCTGCTGGAACTGTCCAAATCAGGGGGCCGCTACAAGGTCGAGAGCTATGGGGTTGAACCTCTGCCGGCCAATGCGGTTGTCGAGAAAAACATCAGCGACGTGGAAGGTGTGGGCGATGCCATTGCCCGCCTGGTCAGCCGTGCGCGCCCCGGGGTGAAAACCGCGGCGGTGGCGGTGTCCGGTTCCGCGGTGATCACCAAACTCATCGAAATGGATGCGGATCTGGACGAGGATGCATTGGAAATGCAGCTCAAGTCCGAGGCCGACCAGTATATCCCTTATCCCATGGATGAAGTTCGCATGGACTTTCAGGTCGTGGGGCCGGTGGAAAATAACGATGAGCGGGTAGAGGTGCTGGTTGCGGCTTCACGTACCGAAAACGTGGAGATGCGCACTGATGCACTGGAAATCGGTGGCCTGCAACCGAAAGCGGTGGATGTGGAAGCGTACGCCATGGAGCGTGCTTTCCAGTTGATCCAGGCTGGTTTGCCGAACTCGGATGAGCTGGAAACCGTGGCGGTATTTGATATCGGCGCCACCATGACCACGTTGAACGTGTTCCATCAGGGGCGCAGTGTTTATACCCGTGAACAGCTCTTTGGTGGCAAGCAGCTTACCGAGGAAATCCAGCGCCGCTACGGTATTTCCATGGAAGAGGCTGGCCTTGCCAAGAAAACCGGCGAGCTCCCCGATGATTATGAAAGCGAAGTGCTGCAGCCGTTCAAGGACGCCATCGTTCAGCAGGTGAATCGTTCCCTGCAGTTTTTCTATGGCTCCACCCAGTTCAATGAAGTGGATTACATCCTGCTGGCAGGTGGCTCTGCCTCGATCGCCGATCTGGGTGATCTGATTCAGGAGAAAGTGGGGGCGGGCTGTTCTGTGGCCAATCCGTTCAGTGACATGGCGTTGGCAAACAAGGTGAGTGCCTCTGCCATTGCCAATGATGCCCCGGCATTGATGATTGCCTGCGGCCTGGCATTGAGGAGCTTTGACCAATGACAACAACAATTAACCTGTTGCCCTGGCGCGAAGAGCGCCGCAAGCAGCGTCAGCAGGAATTCGTCATGATGTTGGTTCTCGCGGCGATTGTGGGGGGATGCATTTTCTGGATGTGGAAAGGGTACGTGGATCAGCAAATCACCGATCAGCGTGCTCGCAATAGCCATATTCAGACCCGTTCTGCAGAACTGGATGAAAAGATCAAAGAGATCAAGGAGCTGAGGTCTCGCCGTGATGAGTTGGTGGCGAGAATGGAGGTTATTCAGAATCTGCAGGGCAACCGGCCGACCATCGTTTACGTATTCGATGAATTGGTGAAGACGCTTCCGGACGGGGTCTTCTACAATGAAATCAAGCGAGTCGGAGACCTCTATACCGTTGATGGTGTGGCCGAAAGTAACAACCGAATTTCCCGTCTGATGCGCAACCTGGATGAATCATCCTGGTTCCAGAGTGCAAATCTGCAGAATGTGACGGCGCTTGAGGATGGCTCTCAAGCCAACAGTTTCACACTAACCGTCAAGCAGGCTTCTCTGAGCAGCAATAAAGAGGGAGAAAAACAATGAAAGCCTCTGAGCTGAAAAATTTGGATCTGGGCGAGTTGATGGATGAACTCAACAGTCTGGATTTCGAGAATGTGGGAGGGTGGCCCACGCCAATCAAAATTGGTGCTGCTGTTTTGGTTTTGGTAGCGGTTGTTGCGCTTGGATACTTCCTGTCGATTAGTGACGCAAATCAGGCGCTTGATCAGCAGCAG
Organism: Alcanivorax sp.; assembly: GCF_002733835.1. Taxonomy (GTDB): domain Bacteria; phylum Pseudomonadota; class Gammaproteobacteria; order Pseudomonadales; family Alcanivoracaceae; genus Alcanivorax. The sequence goes on along the minus strand of NZ_NVWY01000036.1, from coordinate 14,738 downwards.
CGCGAAGAATCTACCTTGTTGCAGGCGTACGAAAAGAAGGCCTTTGAGGCTCATAACCTTGATCAGTTCCGTAAGCAGTTGGCTGAAATGGAGCAGACATTTGGGGCTCTTCTCAAACAGCTGCCGAAAGATACCGAGGTGCCTGGCTTGCTTGAAGATATTACCCATACGGGGCTGGGAAGCGGGCTGGAATTTGAAAATATCGAACTGAGAAATGAAATTGAAAAGGAGTTCTATGCAGAGCTTCCAATCAATATTCAGGTGATCGGTGACTATCATGGTTTTGGTTCATTCGTGTCGGGTGTGGCGTCGTTGCCTCGTATTGTGACTCTGCATGATTTCACTATTACGCGGCCATCAGAGAGCAATAAGAATCTGGCTGCTTTGGGGTTGCTGAGAATGGATATCACGGCCAAAACCTACCGATATTCCAGTAAGGATGGTGCAGCGAGTGGTGCTAATTCTTCTGGCAAGAATAAATAAGGGGGCGTGAGATAATGAAAAAAATAGTCTTTCTTTTTGTTGCTTGCGTTGCCTTGTTCGGGCTTGCCGGCTGTGGTTCCAGCGCCAATTTGTCGGAGCTGGATGCGCGTCTCCAGGAAATCAAGGCAAGGCCTCGGGGGCGGATTGAGCCGCCGCCTGAATTCAAGCCTATTGCCTCCTATTCGTATGCGGCGCATAAGCTTCGCTCTCCATTCAGTCCGCCGCAGGATCAGGAGCTGCTGGTGGTGCCGGATGGTCGCAAGGTAGAGCCGGATATGGGGCGCCCGAAAGAGTATCTGGAGCGTTTCTCGCTGGATACGCTAAAAATGGTTGGCACCATTAGTAAGCCTGGCGAGCCGCTCCAGGCGCTTGTTTCTGACCCTTCGGGGGCGGTGACTCGGGTCAAACCGGGTAGCCATATGGGGAAGAATTTTGGCTTGGTCAAGCAGGTTAACGAAGCCAAGGTAAGTTTGATTGAAATCGTACCGGATGGTCGAGATGGCTGGGTGGAACGCGCCAGTAACGTCTCGATTTCCGAATAATAGTCGCTGGGGACCCAGTTATGAAATGTGCAAAATTGACAATAAAAAAGAGCGCTTCCCGGCGTCTGGCGGGGCTGTTTTCTGTAGGGGTGCTGTCGGTTCTCTCTATGGTTGCGGGCGCAGATACACTGAAGTCGATCGAGGCGAACTCTCTGTCCGGTGATGGAATGGAAGTGCGCTTGAAGTTTGAGGGGGGGGTGCCTGAAGTAAAGGGATACAGTATTGAGCAGCCTGCCCGGATTGCTCTGGATCTTGTTGGGGCCGATACGGATATCGCTGGCAAGCGGCAAAATCTCGGTTCGGGCAATGCCCGCAGTGTGACCATCGTTGAAGCAAAAGACCGGACACGACTGATTTTTAATCTGGAATCGTTAACCGGGTATTCTACCCGCGCTGAAGGGAGTGATCTGATCGTTCTGTTGGGTAACGATCAGGTGGATAAGCAGAACCAGGCGGTTCAAGGTGATGATTACAGTGGTGAAGCGGCGGTAACCGGTGTTGATTTTCGGCGTGGTGATAGCGGCGAAGGTCGTGTGATTATCAAGTTGTCAGAGCCCTCGATTCCCGTCGATGTGAAGGAAGAGGGCGGCAAGATTGTGGCCCGATTTGTCGGGGCTGGCGTGCCCAATGAGCTGGTGCGGAAACTGGATGTGACTGATTTTGCGACGCCGGTCAAGATGGTGGAGACCCAGTCAGCCGAGGGTAGCACCATGGTGGTTATTGAGCCGACCGGGGTATGGGAGTATCTGGCCTATCAGGCGGACAACGAATTCAGCATTAATGTTAAACCGGTTAGCAAGGCAGAAGCGGCACGAAAGAAAAAAGACGCTTTTGAGTACACGGGTGAAAAGCTGTCCTTGAATTTTCAGGATATTGAGGTCCGTTCTGTGCTTCAGCTGATTGCTGATTTCACCGGCCTGAACCTGGTTGCTTCTGACACCGTTAGTGGCCGCATTACTTTGCGCTTGCAGAATGTGCCCTGGGATCAGGCGCTCGAATTGATTCTGAAAACCAAGGGGCTGGATAAGCGCCAGGTGGGGAATGTCCTGCTGGTTGCGCCTGCGGATGAGATTGCCGCCCGTGAACAACTGGAGCTGGAAAGCCAGAAGAAAATTGAGGCCCTGGCGCCGCTGCGTACCCAGTACATCAATATCAACTATGCCAACGCGTCAGAGTTGAAAGGGTTGATTTCCAACGCTGGGGGTAAGGGCGAGGCGCTGGTCTCAAGTCGTGGCTCCGTGGTTGTGGATCAGCGCACAAATACGCTGATTGTTCAGGATACCCAGGCAAAGCTGGAGGAAATCCGTGAGCTGATTGATCAGCTGGATATTCCGGTTCAGCAGGTACTTATCGAAGCCCGCGTTGTGGTGGCCACGAATGATGTCACTGACGAGTTTGGTGTTCGTTGGGGGGGGCTCGGTTTTGACACGGAACAAATGCTCGAAGATGGGCGAACTTATGGTGTGTCCGGCCGTTTGCAGTCTTTGCGTAATCTGCATCAGACCAATATTGATGCCACCATTGCGTACCCTGACCCTGGTACGGGGCACCCCGATGATGTGGAATTTGGGCCGGATGACTTTGAGTTTGAAGAGGCGGAGAACGGTGATGACCTGATCGTTGATCTGGGTGTGGATTCTGCCAGTGCTTCGCGATTTGCTGTCGGCTTCACCTCTCTCGCCTCCGGCCTGATTGAGCTTGAGCTTTCTGCGCTGGAAGCGGAAGGCCATGGTGAGCTGGTGGCGACGCCGAAGGTGTTGACAGCGGATCAGCAGCCGGCGGTGATTGCGTCCGGCCAGCAGGTGCCCTTTGAGGTGGCCACGTCCTCCGGTGCCACTTCCATCGACTTCGTGGAAGCGGAGCTGCGCCTGGAGGTAACCCCGCATATCACGCCGGATGGCAATATCATCATGACGCTGAAAGTGAATAACGACTCCTTCAGTTCCGACGGCTCTGCCGCGATCAATACCAATCGGGTGGAAACCTCTGTGTTGGTCAATGATGGCGAGACGGTGGTGCTTGGTGGTATCTTCCAGCAGGAGAAGATCAATTCCGTGACCAAGACGCCTTTCCTGGGTGACTTGCCGTGGATTGGTAACCTGTTCAAGAAGACCGTCAATCGTGATAACAAGCAGGAGCTGCTGATCTTTATTACGCCACGGTTGATGAAGGATGCTTTGGCTAATCGGTGATCAAGACTAATTCTGTTGTTCCTTTGATTCTTGTCGGGCCCATGGGTGCAGGTAAAAGCACCCTGGGCCGGCATCTTGCCCAGCTGCTGGATCGCCCGTTTTTCGACTCTGATCGTGTCATTGAGGAGAAGACCGGTGCGGACATTCCCTGGATCTTCGATATGGAAGGCGAGGCGGGCTTCCGGCGGCGAGAGCAGGATGTTATTGACGAATTGACCCGGGAGTCCGGCATCGTGCTGGCGACCGGGGGTGGGGTTGTGGTGACCCCGGAAAATCGTACCTTTCTCCATGAGCGCGGTTGTGTGGTCTACCTGTGGACGCCGGTAGAGGTTCAGCTGGCGCGCACCCGCAATGACAAAGGCCGCCCGCTGCTGCAAACGGCAGACCCCAGGGCGCGGCTTGAGGCCCTGTTCGCTGAGCGCGATCCGCTCTACCGGCAGGTGGCTCACCATGTTGTCTCGACCGCATCTGGCAACCTGAAAAAAGTCGCCGACGACGTGCTCGCTTGTTTGGACTCTCACCCACAAGGATAATGCAGGCAATTGCCGGGCTGATCTCTGGTCTGTTTTGCTGAATTATCGTTTGTGGGAGCTGTAATGCGCACACTTCAGGTGGCCTTGGCCGAGCGGAGTTACCCTATTCATATCGGGGCCGGCTTGCTGTCGTCTTTCCCCCTGGCCGAGCAGGTACGCGGTAATCAGGTGATGATTGTCACCAATGAAACCATCGCCCCGCTTTATCTGGCGGCGCTGGAGGCGCAGTTCTCCGCGATCCAGTGCGATACGTTGATTCTCCCTGACGGTGAGAAATACAAGACCCTGGACACCCTGGAAACCCTTTTCGATGCCTTGATGGCTAAACGTCATTCGCGCACGACCACGTTGATCGCGCTGGGAGGCGGTGTGGTTGGTGACATGGTGGGCTTTGCGGCGGCCTGCTATCAGCGTGGTGTGGATTTTATTCAGGTGCCGACCACGCTGCTGGCACAGGTGGACTCGTCCGTGGGGGGCAAGACGGCGGTAAATCACCCCCGTGGCAAGAACATGATCGGGGCCTTTCATCAGCCGAGACTTGTGCTGATCGATACCGACGTTCTCGGTACTCTGCCGGAGCGGGAGCTGGCTGCCGGTTACGCGGAAGTCGTCAAATATGGCCTGATCCGTGATCCGGATTTCTACCAGTGGCTGGAAACCAATAACAGCAAGCTGTTGTCCAGAGAAGAGTCGGTCATCTCCGAGGCCATCTTCCGTAGCTGCGAAAACAAGGCGCAGGTGGTGGCGGACGATGAAACCGAGCAGGGCAATCGTGCCCTGTTGAATCTGGGGCATACCTTCGGGCACGCGATCGAGACGGCTACGGGCTACAGTCAGTGGTTGCATGGCGAGGCGGTAGCCGTGGGCATGTTGATGGCGATCAGGATGTCGGCTGAGCTTGGCTGGGTGCCGGATGATCTGGAGCCGGGCGTGGTGGCGTTGCTGTCCGCCTGGGGGCTGCCTGTGGCGGCCCCTAAAGATATGACGCCGGAACAATTTGTCGATCTAATGGCCATGGACAAGAAGGTTCATAACGGCCAGTTACGCCTTGTGCTGTTGCACGCGCTGGGTAAGGCTGTGGTAACAGCCGACTATGATGAAGCGGCATTGCAAAAAACGCTGGAGGCTTTTTGTGGAGCATGATGACGAACGTTTCTATAGCGGGGCCTCGCGAGGGGATTTCCTGGATGCCATGACCGCCCATGCCGGGCTGGGCTCGGTAGTGGCTATAGAAGGCGACACGGGCAGCGGTGTGTCTACTCTGCTCGGGCAGGCAGTGATGGCGCTGCTGGCCGACATGGAAGTGGTTCGCATCGATGGCAGTGAGCCCCATGATGCCAATGTGGTGGTCGACGCGTTGCTGCGTCATTTCGATATTGACCGCGCTGACCTGCCGCAAATGCTGCGTGACACCCTGAGTGATGGTCGCCTGGTGGTGGTGGTGGATAACAGTGAAGACGTGAGAGCGGATGCGCTGACCACCATGGCGGCCCTCAAGCAGAAACTGGGCGCGCGGTTGTGCTACCTGTTTGGGGGGCTGCCGGGCACCGTCGAAGCGCTCAAGTCCGTGGACTTTACCGTGGATGACGTGCTGGATCTGCCAACATTGAATGCGGATGATGTGCAGGATTTTGCCTGGTTTGTTGTTGGCGAGGAGCTGGATGAGGACGAATCAGAGCGGCTGGCGCACCGTAGTGAGGGGTTGCCGGGTGCTCTGCTGGGGCTGTTGCAGGGTACCCGGGGGTCCGCTGCGGCGGTGCCGGTGGGGGCGGCCACGCACAGCCAGGACAGCGCCGATGAAGCGGGTGAGACCGATGACGACATGAGTGATATGCCGGGCTTTTCCGCGCGCTCCAGCGATGATGAAGATGACGATAATCATGTTGATGCCGAAGCGCCTGTGCCGCCGGCTGATACGGCGCCAGCGTCCCGTGCCACTGCTCCCTGGCGTCACGGGGCTGCTGTTGTGGGCCTGTTGTTGGTGGTGATCCTCTTGTGGTCAGTGCTTTCTGGCGGTGATGATGAGGATGCGGCGCAGGATTCCCGCGAGTTGGCTTTGCCTGTGCCGGAGTCGGTGCCGTCGAAACAGCAAGAGATTGCGCCCCAGGAGCCCGGGGTTACACCGCTGAAGCCGACCATGGAGCCGGTGGCGCGTCTTGAGGATATCGGGGCGGAGCCGGAAGACGAAGAAAGCAAGGTTGAGGCTGCGCCGAACAGCAATGTACAGCTGGCGCCAGTGACTGATCCGGTTATGCAATCTTCTCCAGCTCAGGCTCAACAGGAAGTGGCGGTGGCGCCGGCACCTGACAAGCCGGATGAATCTGCGTCAGTGAAGCCAGAAAAGGTGGAGAGCAAAGCTGCTTCGCAATCGGAGCAAGAAAAAGCACCAGCCGAAACCTCAGGGTATAATCAGGCGGCCTGGCTCGCGGCGCTGGATGACAATCGCTGGTTTCTGCAGATTACCGCCACCAGCCAAGAGGCCAATGCCCGTGCGGTGCTGGATCAGCTGGATCGTAAGGGCGCCTATTATCCGGCCAAACGGAATGGAAAAACCGTGTTTCTGGTGCTCGCCGGGGACTATTCCAGCCGCCAGGCAGCGCTTGATGCAAAGTCGACGTTGCCAGCAAAGTTACGCTCAGCGGGGCCTTTTCCTCGCAAGATGGGCGATGTTCGCGGCGAACTTTAAGCATGAAAAAGCGCCTTGGGTGACTGTTCAATTTGTCGCCCAAGCGCGCAATGTGTAGAATGCATATCCCTTTTTTGCCGTCACCGTTTTCTTGACGCCATTTGCCTTCTGTAAGTCTCTGAATTTCAAGAGGAAAGGTTTTCATGCAGCAGAACTCAACGCTGGTGCGGGGGCTCACTGAGCCCGGAGAATTCCGGGACAACTGTGGTTTTGGTCTGATCGCCCATATGGAGGGCCAGGCCAGCCACGAGCTTCTGCAAACTGCTATTGAAGCACTTACGTGCATGACACACCGGGGCGGCATTAATGCCGACGGAAAAACCGGTGATGGCTGCGGTCTGTTGCTTAAGAAACCCGATTCTTTCTTCCGCAAGGTCGCGGAAGAGCAATCCATTACGTTGCCGGACAATTACGGTGTGGGGATGGTATTTACCCACCCGGACGCGGATCAGTCCGAGCAGCAGAAGAGCGCAATCAATGCGGCCCTGGAAGCCCAGGGTGTTGCCGTGCTCGGCTGGCGCGAAGTGCCTACCGATCCGGCCTGCCTGGGTGATCTGGCGCGTGCGTCCTTGCCGGGGTTCTGGCAGGTGATGGTGGCGGCAGACGGCAACTCCGAGCAGGAGCTGAACCGTCGGTTGTTCTTTGCCCGTCGCCATGCGGAAAAAGCCATCGAGAACGACGGCTACTTCTATATCTGTTCCCTGTCCGCCTCTGTCATGTCTTACAAAGGCCTGATGATGCCGGTGGATCTGCCGGTGTTCTTCCCGGACTTGGGCGACAGCGCCATGGAAACGGCGATTGTCGTTTTCCACCAGCGCTTTTCCACCAACACGCTGCCCCAGTGGCCGCTGGCCCAGCCGTTCCGTTACCTGGCCCATAACGGTGAGATCAACACCGTGCAGGGTAACCGGAACTGGGCACTGGCTCGGGAAAACAAGTTCGAGAATGAGTTGCTGCCGGGCCTGGAAGAACTGAGCCCGCTGGTTAACCGCACCGGGTCGGACTCTTCCAGCATGGATAACATGCTGGAAATCTTGCTGGCCGGGGGCATGGACCTGTTCCGTGCCGTGCGCATGATGATTCCGCCTGCCTGGCAGAACGTGGAAACCATGGATGCGGATCTGCGTGCCTTCTACGAATATAACTCCATGCACATGGAGCCCTGGGATGGCCCTGCCGGTCTGGTAATGACGGACGGCCGTTACGCTGTCTGTATGCTCGACCGCAACGGTCTGCGCCCGGCCCGCTGGGTGGTTACCAAGAATGGCTTTATTACCCTGGCCTCGGAAATCGGCGTTTACAGCTACAAGCCGGAAGACGTGGTGGCCAAGGGCCGTGTTGGGCCAGGCCAGATTCTGGCTATCGACACCGAAACCGGCGAGGTGCTGCACACCAAGGACATCGATAACCGTCTGAAAGTGCGTCACCCCTACCGTGACTGGCTGAAAAGCAACGCGCTGCGCATCGAAGCGGACTACGACCACGAAGTGGGGCGTACCGATGAGGTGGACCCGCAGGATCTGCTCAGCTACCAGAAATTCTTCCAGATCAGCTTTGAAGAGCGTGATCAGGTGCTGCGCCCGTTGGCAGAATCCGGCCAGGAAGCCACCGGCTCCATGGGCGATGATACGCCTATGGCGGTACTCTCCCGTCGCGAGCGTTCCCTGTTCGACTACTTCCGCCAGCAGTTTGCCCAGGTCACCAACCCGCCCATCGATCCGCTGCGCGAAGCCATCGTAATGAGCCTGGAAACCTGTGTGGGCGCCGAGCGTAATGTGTTCGAAGAGACTGCGGACCATGCCGACCGGGCGATTCTTTCTACCCCGGTGCTGTCGCACTCCAAGTTCACCAACCTGATCAACATCGAGCGTCCGGGTTATCAGACGGCCAAGCTGAGCCTGCACTATGACGCCGAGATCGGCCTCAAGCAGGCGGTGCTGGATCTGTGTCAGCAAGCGGAAACGGCGGTACGCGATGGCAATGTGATTTTGGTGCTGAGTGACCATGGCATTGCCCAGGACAAGCTCACCATCCATGCCTTGATGGCTACGGGGGCGGTGCATCATTACCTGACCGAACAAGGTCTGCGCTCCGACGCCAACATCATCGTGGAAACCGCCACGGTGCGTGATTCCCATCACTTTGCTGTGCTGTTCGGTTTCGGTGCCACCGCAGTGTATCCGTATCTGGCCTATGACGTGATCGCTGACATGGTGCGTTCCGGCGAATTGCTGGGCGATGCGGTGGAGCTGCAAAAGAACTTCCGTAAAGGCATCAACAAGGGCCTGATGAAGATTCTCTCCAAGATGGGGATCTCCACCATTACCTCCTACCGGGGTGCCCAGCTGTTTGAAGCCATCGGCATCAACAGCGAAGTGGTAGAGTTGTGTTTCCGAGGTGTTCCCAGCCGGATTCAAGGTGCGGGCTTCGAGGATTTCCAGGAAGACCAGCAAAACCTGGCCAAGGATGCCTGGAAGCAACGCAAGCCCATCGATGCGGGCGGCATCCTCAAGTATATCCACGGCAAGGAATATCACGCCTTCAATCCGGACGTGATCTACGCCCTGCACCGCGCCACCCAGGACAGCGACTACGACGCGTACAAAGAGTACGCCGAGCTGGTTAACAAGCGTCCGGTGGCGACCCTGCGTGATCTGTTTGCCCTGCGCGATGACGTGGACGCCATCGACGTGGATCAAGTGGAGCCGCTGGAAAATATCCTGCTGCGCTTCGATTCCGCTGGTATGTCTCTGGGGGCGTTGAGCCCGGAAGCCCACGAAGCCATTGCCACGGCAATGAACCGTCTGGGTGGCCGTTCCAATTCAGGCGAGGGCGGGGAAGACCCGGCCCGTTATGGCACCGAGCGTGTGTCCAAGATCAAGCAGATCGCCTCTGGCCGTTTCGGTGTGACCCCGCATTATCTGGTCAACGCCGAAGTGCTGCAGATCAAGGTGGCTCAGGGCGCCAAGCCCGGTGAAGGTGGCCAGCTGCCCGGTGGCAAGGTGAATGCGCTGATTGCGCGCCTGCGCCATTCCGTGCCCGGTGTTACTCTGATTTCACCGCCGCCGCACCATGACATCTACTCCATTGAGGATCTGTCCCAGCTGATCTTTGATCTCAAGCAGGTCAACCCGGATGCGCAGGTGTCTGTGAAGCTGGTGTCCGAACCCGGTGTCGGTACGGTGGCGTCCGGTGTCGCGAAAGCCTACGCGGATCTGATCACTATTTCCGGTTACGACGGTGGCACCGCGGCGAGCCCGCTGACCTCCATCCGCTACGCCGGTTCCCCCTGGGAGCTGGGCCTGGCGGAAGCGCATCAGGCGCTGCGGGGTAACGACCTGCGCGACAAGATTCGCCTGCAGACAGACGGCGGTCTGAAGACCGGCCTGGACGTGATCAAGGCGGCGATTCTGGGGGCCGAGTCCTTCGGTTTCGGTACCGTGCCGATGATCGTGCTGGGCTGTAAGTACCTGCGGATCTGTCACCTGAACAACTGCGCTACCGGTGTGGCTACCCAGCGTGAAGATCTGCGCAAGGAGCACTTCATTGGTGCGCCGGAACTGCTGATCAACTACTTCACCTTTGTGGCTCAGGAAGTGCGTGAATTGCTGGCGCTGCTGGGTGTGAAGAGCATCCCCGAGCTGATCGGCCGTACCGACCTGCTGAAAGTGCTGGAAGGCGAAACCGCGCGCCAGGGCAAGCTGGACCTGACCCCGATTCTGCGCAATGACCTGGTGCCGGCAGACAAGCCCACCCATTGTCAGGTGACCCGCAACGAGCCGTTCGACAAGGCTGTGCTGAGCCAGAAGATGGTGGCTGACATGGGCACCGCCATCGAGAGTAAATCTGGTGGCTCGTTCCATTACGAGATCACCAACTGTGATCGCTCCGTGGGCGCCCGTGTGTCCGGTGAGATTGCCAAGCAGCACGGCAATCTGGGCATGGAGACCGCGCCGATCAAGGTTCGCTTTACCGGTACCGCCGGGCAGAGCTTCGGTGTGTTCAACGCCGGCGGCCTGCATATGTATATTGAAGGCGACGCCAACGACTACGTGGGCAAAGGCATGGCCGGCGGCAAGCTGGTGATTCGTCCGCCCAATGGCAGCCCGTTCAAGAGCCAGGAAACCGCCATCATCGGCAATACCTGCCTCTACGGTGCCACCGGCGGCAAGCTGTACGCTGCCGGCACCGCGGGCGAGCGTTTCGGGGTGCGTAACTCCGGGGCACACGCCATCGTGGAAGGCGCTGGCGATCACTGCTGCGAATACATGACCGGTGGCTCCATCACCGTGCTGGGCCGCACTGGCCACAACTTTGGTGCGGGCATGACCGGCGGTTTCGCCTTCGTTCTGGACGAAGACAATGATTTCTTCGACCGCATCAACCCGGAGCTGATCGAATTGCATCGCATCAGTTCCGAAGCCACCGAGTCTCACCGCAGTCACCTGCGCGGCGTAATCGCAGATTACGTGGAAGAGACTGGTAGCGAATGGGGCCAGTACATTCTGGACAACTTTGATGCCATGAGCCGCAAGTTCTGGCTGGTTAAGCCCAAGGCCGCAAGCCTGGAAAACCTGCTGCAGAGCACGCGCGCCAATCCGGCATAACGGGGGATACCATGGCTGAACGTTTGAGCAATAATTTCCAGTTTCTCGACGTGCCCCGGCACGATCCGAAGAAAAAGGACATTGAAGACCGCAAACACAAGTACGAAGAAATTTACTACCCGTTTGAAACCCGGGAAGTAGAGCATCAGGCACACCGCTGCCTGCATTGCGGTAACCCGTACTGTGAATGGAAGTGTCCGGTCCATAACTACATTCCCAACTGGTTGAAGCTGATCAGCGAAGGCAACCTGTTGGAAGCGGTGGAGCTGAGTCACCAGACCAACTCCCTGCCGGAAGTCTGTGGCCGGGTATGTCCTCAGGATCGTCTGTGTGAAGGGGCTTGTACCCTGAACGACGGTTTTGGTGCAGTGACCATTGGTGCCACCGAGAAGTACATCACCGATACGGCGCTGGCCATGGGCTGGCGCCCAGACATGTCCAAGGTGGTGTGGACCGACAAGAAAGTGGCGGTGATCGGTGCAGGCCCTGCCGGCATTGGCTGTGCTGATGTGCTGGTACGTAGCGGTGTGAAGCCGGTAGTGTTCGACCGCTATGAAGAAATTGGCGGCCTGCTCACCTTCGGCATTCCCGAGTTCAAGCTGGAAAAACCGGTCATGGCCAAGCGCCGTGAAGTGTTTGAAGGCATGGGTGTGGAATTCCGCCTGGGCGTAGAAGTGGGCAAGGATATCACCATCGATGAGCTGCTCGACGAATACGATGCGGTCTTCATGGGCATGGGTACTTATACCTACATGAAAGGCGGCTTCCCGGGTGAAGAGCTGGACGGCGTGTTTGAAGCGCTGCCGTTCCTGATTTCCAATGCCAACCGTAACCTGGGCTTTGAAAAAGACGAAGCCGACTTCATCAATATGCAGGGCAAGCGTGTGGTGGTGCTGGGTGGTGGTGATACCGCCATGGACTGCAACCGCACCTCTATCCGCCAGCAGGCGGAAAGTGTCAGCTGTGCCTACCGTCGTGATGAAGAAAACATGCCGGGTTCTCGCAAGGAAGTGGCCAATGCCAAGGAAGAGGGCGTGCAATTCCTGTTCAATCGTCAGCCCATTGAAGTGGTGGGTGAAGATGGCAAGGTTGTTGGCGTCAAGGTAGTGGAAACCCGGCTGGGTGAGGCGGATAACAATGGTCGCCGCCGCCCTGAGCCGATCCCGGGCAGTGAAGAAATTCTGCCGGCGGATGCGGTGATCGTGGCGTTCGGCTTCCGCCCCAGCCCGGCGGACTGGTTTGATGCGAAGAGCATCAACACCGATGATTCCGGCCGCGTTATGGCGATCGAGGAGCAGGCATTCCCGTTCCAGACCAGCAATGAGAAGATCTTTGCCGGTGGTGACATGGTGCGTGGTTCCGACTTGGTGGTGACGGCCATCTGGGAAGGCCGTGAAGCGGCCAAAGGGATCCTTGATTACCTGGATGTTTAATCACGCCTAAGGCTGGACGCCTGACGTCAGACGCTTTAAAACAGTAGTGCCAGAAATGTTGCGGCTCCGCAGAGACTCTTTGCGGAGCCGCAATGCTATCAGAAGCGGGTTGAGCGTCCGGCCTCAGGCATAGGGCGTCCCGCCAGGATTTAGGACTGACAATGACTTTCGCTCCCCTGCAAAACGATCGCTTCCTCCGTGCCTTGAACCGTGAGTCGGTAGACCGCACCCCCATCTGGATGATGCGCCAGGCGGGTCGCTATCTGCCGGAATACCGGGCTGCCCGTGAACATGCCGGGTCCTTCATGGATCTGTGCAGGAATGCGGATCTGGCCTGTGAAGTGACGCTGCAGCCGCTGGAGCGTTACCCGCTGGACGCGGCGATCCTGTTCTCCGACATCCTGACCATCCCCGATGCCATGGGGCTGGGTTTGTACTTCGAAACCGGGGAAGGGCCGAAATTCAGGAAGGTGGTGCGCACTGAGGCGGATGTGGCCGCCTTGCCGATTCCCGATGCGGAAACCGATCTGGGTTACGTGATGAAGGCGGTGAGCACCATTCGTGGAGCCCTGAACGGCCGCGTTCCTCTGATCGGCTTTTCCGGTAGCCCCTGGACGCTGGCCACCTACATGGTGGAAGGCGGCTCCAGCAAGGATTTCCGCCATCTCAAGGCCATGGTCTACAGTCAGCCTGACGTGGCCCATGCCCTGCTGAACAAGCTGGCCCAGTCAGTGACGTCTTACCTGAACGCGCAAATTCGTCATGGCGCCCAGGTTGTACAGATTTTTGATACCTGGGGCGGAGCGCTGTCGGCAGAAGCCTATAAAGAATTCTCCCTGCGTTACATGCAGCAGATTGTGGACGGCCTGATCCGTGACAACGAGGGCCGGAAGGTGCCCGTTATCCTGTTTACCAAGAACGGCGGCTTGTGGCTCGAATCCATGGCGGCCACCGGCTGTGATGCACTGGGGCTGGACTGGACTATCAATATTGGAGACGCGCGTCGGCGCGTGGGGGACAAGGTCGCCCTGCAGGGCAACATGGATCCGGCCGTGCTTTACGCCTCGCCTGAGGCGATCCGGGCTGAAGTAAAACGTATCCTCGATGATTTTGGTGATCATCCCGGGCATATTTTCAATCTGGGGCATGGTATTACACCGCAGGTGGATCCGGAGCACGCCAGGGTCTTTATTGAGGCGGTGGTGGAGTTGAGCCAGAAATAGAAACGCTGGATGCCAGGCGCATGACGGCGGACGCTAAAAACAAAAAATAGCGCGTCGCCATGCTGGTGCTGCTTCGGGGTTGCTTGGTCTTGCTAGACAGCTTTGTAAGGGAAGCAAAGGGGGGAAGGGATGCGTATTGTTATTGCGGCTATGTTACTGGTGCTGGGGGCGCCGGTCATGGCCATGTCACTGGCCCTTGCCAAGGTGGAGCGGGCCGGGCAGGGAGAAACCGAGCAGCAAGTCTGTGGCCGTGCCCTACAGTTGATGACCGAAGAGCTTCACGTCAGCTTGCTCAGTGTGATCGCGGCCACGGATGAATACCGGCAGCGCCAGCAGGCCTACAAGAAACAGGACAGGCCGGAATCATTGCTCCGGGACGCTTACCTGAGCCAGCTGCAAACCGAGACGCCGTCCCTGCAGGGGCAACGCTGGACGGGCAGTCGCTGTTCCCTGCGCGCCCGCTACGAAGGGGACATCGATGCCCTTGCCCGGCGTGTCGCCATTCCTGAAACCCCGGCATCACCCAGTGAACCCAGGGATGCGCCGCCGCCTGGGATTGACCCGAAAACCTGGGAGTTATTCAGCAGCAGCCGGGATCGTTCCGAACTGGCCCAGACCTTCAGCACGGTCAATGCCTTGCGCATGCATATGACGGAATACTATCTGTCCGGTGGCACCTGGCCAGACAGCCTGACGGATATGGGGGTGGCCCAGGAGCAGGTGATCGGCAAACGCATAAAGCGGGCGTATCTACTGGATGGTGGCATGTTGAAACTGGAGCTGGCGGGCCGTCTGGATGGCCATCAGCTAACCACCTGGCCGGTGGAAGGGGGCATGCAGCGTATTGAGTGGGAGTGCTCTACCACGGTGAACCTGGGGGCGCAGGGGTTTTGTACCTACGCTGAGTGAGCTACGAGCTACGAGCTACGAGCTACGAAAATGGAATGCCCCGGAAAAAGTAGACACCTTCATTTGGAGAGAAGGTGTCATGAAATACAAAGCCAAGCGCTACTTCAGCGATGATTTCAAACGCGAGGCC
>NZ_NVWY01000035.1 GCF_002733835.1 Alcanivorax sp. | reverse complement strand
CAGGTTCAACAACCGCCGAGAGGATATCTACAAGCGGCTGCTGAAACTGCTCAGGGAGCGTCCAATTGAGTGATTTGCTTCCTAAGACCCTAATTAATAGCTCGCGGATTGATGTTTCACCCCTTAAACGCAAGAGGCCGCGCCCAAATTATGGGCGCGGCCTCTTGCGTTTAAGGGCTCACAGTCGTTGCTCGCGCAACTATTAATTATTCATTATTAACTATTAATTGCCTTGGAACGCCGGAATGAAACCGGAACTCATCATCCGGTGTTTCAATCAATTCCTGCTCTACCGCCTTGAAAAAATCCACCCGTTCCGTAATCGGCCCCTGGGCATATTGCTCGGCCAGTTTCAGATAATCCTCAAAGTGGCGCGACTCGCTTTTCAATAAATAGCGGTAATAGCGCCCCAACTCCGCATCCACATGGGGCGCCAGAGCGGCAAAACGCTCACAGCTACGCGCCTCGATTAGCGCCCCCACAATCATGGTGTCCACCAGGCGCCCCGGCTCAGAGGTGCGGATATGCTGACGCATCCCCTTGGCATAGCGCGCCGGCGTCATGTGGTCGTAGGTGACGTCACGCTGACGCATCAGCTGTACCACCTGCTCAAAATGCAGCAGCTCCTCGCGGGCCAGTTGGCTCAACGTATCCAGTAGTTCCGGGCGGTCCACATAACGAAACATCAGATTAATCGCCGTGCTGGCCGCTTTCTTCTCGCAGTGGGCATGGTCAATCAGCAGAATGTCCGGGTGCTCAAGGGCCCAGTCAACCCAGGCTGGCGGGGTCGGACAGGGAAGGAATGCATGAATATGACTGATATCGTGCATGAGACTCTCTCGTTCAGGGATCGGGAGTATAGCGCACGAGAGACGATCTGATGAATGCTGCGAGGCCCGTATCGGGCCTCGCAGTGTCAGTGGGTTTCAGGTAGCAGGTTACAGGGTAAAAGGTTACGGAGTAGAGGTACGGCTGAGCAGATATTCAACCAGTGCAGCACGCCCCTCCTCGGTTTGCAGCGTTTCATCCGCCACCGAACGCGGGAAGTAGAAACCGTGCGGGGAGTTGATCGGATTGCCCATCTCGTCCTCTCCACGCGCCGGATTGAACAGATTGTTCAACGCCTCGGCAGCGCTTTCTCCCGTGACAGAACCGTTATGCAGGAACTTGTCCTTACCTGCCAGCCCCAGCAAAAGCGGCTTGGCAAAGCCTCTTTCCTGCTGCCTCACACTGGCATCCAGGACAATCAGGGGGTTGTCATAATCCGGGGTGGGGCCTGCCAGCGTGGTCTGTACATCGCTGAGCGGATCCGGCCGGTCAATAATAGGCAGGATGTCATCATCGTAGTCCCGATAGAGCGTCGAGATCGACACAATGATATTGGCAACCGGATCATCCGGGTTCGGGGTATGGCAAGCCGCGCAGTTTGCCCCCTGTGGACGTGGATTGCGGAAGATCGCCTCCCCCATTGCCACTTTTGCGGGATCCAGACCCTCGGGCGCCGCCGGGGCCTGCAACTGGTCGGTATAGGACTTGAGCGCATTCAGCTTCTCATCAGAGACCCGCAGGCCTACAGGCCCTGCCGGGTCACCCGCGGTGATATCCGTCGTGTCGCTGCTGACCAGGGGGATCTGATCTTCCAACGCCATCCCCTCGGAGAGCACGCCAGAGTCTTCCAGCACTTGCTGATAGCGTTCCGCGATTTCATCCCCAACAGGCCCCGCCAGTACGTTAAGAAACGCCTGCCCTTCTTCGGTGAGCAGACTGGTCGGATCAAGGGCCACCGTGTACACCAGATTGTTGAAGTCATTCAGACGGGCAAAAGACCCACTGTGCCCCCACGGCGCTGACAAGTCGGTGCGGAAAAAGGGCGGCACGTAGGTCGCATTGCCGATGCCGTCCGGTGTCGCATCAAAGGAAGTCAGCGGGTAGTAACGAATGCCTGTGTCTTCGTTCACGCCTGTCAGATAGTCCCGGACAGCCTGATTGGTTGCCGCCACATCGCCGCCAGACGGTATCCCTGCGAAGTCGCCGTTGCCAATCGTCGCTCCCATCAATGAATCGAACTGAAGCTGTAACAAGGGCAGGTAAGCAACCGGATTGGCGGACGCCGCAAAAATGTTACCCACATCAATGCCTTCGGCGACCACACCATCGACCTGCACCCCGACGGAACCCGGACCGGCAAACCCTGCCGGCACCACCGAATCATCGGTTCTGGCGTGGCAGAGCGCACAACTCACCCCCACCTTGTCACCTCGGGCAAGGTCCAGTCCGTCACCCGGGTTGAAGGAGGGATCACTCCCCAGGGGCTTGCGGGTACCATCGGCCGCAAACGGAACCACCCCGATAACAGCCCCTTCATTGATGAGCGCCAGAGTCACCTGGGGGTTGTTCAGCACTGTATCCGCAGGATCCGCCCCCCCTTCGATCTGATCCAGCGCATCCAGTAGCGCGGATGCCGTGCCCGGACTGAGCGCTTCGACATTGACATTCAATCCCAGCGACAGCGCAGCCAGAGGGGTAACCCCGGCGCCGGCAATCCCCTGGGGCAGCTGCATGTAGTCTGTCCAGAAGCGCTGGTTACCGAAGGTTTCAAAGCGGAAAACGGTTTTCCCTTCAGCCACCGGGTCCTCTTCAATGACTACAGGGACGGGTCGGTCAATAAACTCTGTTGAGTCATCCCCACCACAGCCAGCAAGGATGAGCCCTGCCCCTGCAAGCAAGGCTGACTTTACCATGAGCGCCAGCGTGGCTGAGAAGTTGCCAGTAGAGGTTTTCAAACTGCGATGTTGTGATTGGCAAGGTGATGGAGCGGCGTCGCTGCCACCTTCTGGCGGACTGTTCTGTGCTGCCCTGGACTTCATACATTTCTCCCGGAGATGTGTACTGACGGGTCGATGCTGTGCCCCGGCTTGTGAGCGTCAGGTCAATCGCACAAAACCTTACAAAACATCACGCCCCTTGCTCATATGGATACTCAAAGAAGAAGGAGAAAGAATGCTGCGCCCTGGCGCTGAGCCCCTTATACTCTCCCGCCATGGGACGACGAACCAATCCGAAAACACAACGCATCAAAGGCATTACCGCCGTTACCGCACTGCGACTGATTGCCTGCCTGCCATTCGCACTCAATCGCTGGGCTGCCACCCTCCTTGGCAGGTTGATCGCCGCCTTCCCCACCGATGCTCGCCGGGTATCAGAAGTGAATCTGTCACTGTGTTACCCGGACCGGTCTGAACCTGAGCGGCGCAAGTTGGCTCGCGAATCACTGGTGGAAAGCATCAAGAACACCTTTGAAATTGCCCTGTTCTGGCGGCACCCCGACCAGGGACTGAAGCGTGTGGTCGCCGTTGACGGTGATGCCCCGCTCCGCCAGGCCGTGGTGGATGGCAAACCCATCATGATTTTGGCTCCCCACCTGGGATGCTGGGAGGTGCTCAATTTCTGGCTGGCCACCGAATTTGGACTGCACGCCATGTTTGCCCCCTCCGGACTGCCGGAAGTGGATGATCTGGTGCTCAGCGGCCGGGAACATTTTGGCTCCACCATGTACCCCACCACCGCCCGCGGCGTTGCTGGCCTGGTACGGGCCATGAAGAAAGGAGCCCTAACCGCCATCCTGCCCGATCAGGTTCCCGATCGCCGCAGCGGGCGCCACGCCCCTTTTTATGGCCAGCCGGCCTATACCGGGACACTGGCATGCAAACTGATCCGCCAGACAGGCGCCGTCACCTTCATGGCCTGGGCGCGCCGCCTGCCCGGCACCCAGGGCTACGAAATTCGGGTTCGGCCGGCTGACCCCGGCGTCGCAGATGAGGACCTGGATAAGGCTCTGACGGCCATGAACCGCTCCATCGAGCATCTTATCGACGAATCCCCCAGCCAGTACCTGTGGAGCTACAAGCGTTTCCGCCGCCCACCAGCCGGGGTCGACACGCCCTACTAGCGCTGCGCCCCTGCGTTTTCAGTGCCTCACCGTTTCAGTGATTACGAGTATTCACGCCATGAATGGTTGTAACCCCGGTTTGTCTTAACAATTGATGCCCATTCCGCTATACTCCGCGCGCAATTCCAACCCCCAGTAACACCCTAAAAGACTGATTTCCAAAAGAAATCAGCCAAGACGACGATGAGGGAAACGCTGTGCTAGAAGCCTATCGCAAACATGTAGAAGAGCGCGCCGCTGAAGGTGTGCCGCCAAAGCCGCTGACCGAACAGCAGGTTGCCGACCTGGTAGAACTGCTGAAGACCCCGCCGGCTGGCGAAGAAGAATTTATCCAGGACCTGTTCGTAAACCGCGTTCCACCGGGTGTGGACCAGGCCGCTTATGTTAAAGCCGCGTTCCTGACCGCGATCGTTAAAGGCGAAGCCAGCTCTCCCCTGATCGACCGTAAACGTGCCGTTCAACTGCTGGGCACCATGCAAGGTGGCTACAACGTTGCCACTCTGGTTGAAGCGCTGGACGATGCCGAACTGGCCGAAATCGCCGCAGATGAACTCAAGCACACCCTGCTGGTCTTCGATGCCTTCCACGACGTGGAAGACAAGATGAAAGCCGGCAACGCCAAGGCCAAGGAAGTGATCGAGTCCTGGGCCGAAGGTGAGTGGTTCACCAAGCGCGCCGACCTGGCAGAGAAAATGTCTCTGACCGTGTTCAAGGTCACCGGCGAAACCAACACCGATGATCTGTCCCCCGCCCAGGACGCCTGGAGCCGCCCGGACATCCCGCTGCACGGCAACGCCATGCTGAAAAATGCCCGTGAAGGTATTACTCCGGAAAAAGACGGCGAAATCGGCCCGCTGAGCCAGATGGAAGAACTGAAAGCCAAAGGTCTGCCCGTTGCCTACGTAGGTGACGTTGTGGGTACCGGTTCCTCCCGTAAGTCTGCTACCAACTCTGTACTGTGGCACTTCGGTGACGACATCCCGTTCGTACCGAACAAGCGTGCTGGCGGTGTGTGCATCGGTGGCAAGATCGCCCCCATCTTCTTCAACACCATGGAAGACTCCGGCGCTCTGCCTTTCGAGTGTGATGTTTCCAAAATGGAAACCGGTGACCAGATCGACGTTTACCCATTCGCTGGCAAGGTAGAAAAGAACGGCGAAGTGATTGCCGAATTCGACCTGCGTTCCCAGGTGCTGCTGGACGAAGTGCGCGCCGGCGGCCGTATCAACCTGATCATCGGTCGCGGCCTGACCACCAAGGCGCGCGAAGCGCTGGGTCTGGCGCCGTCCGAACTGTTCCGCAAGCCGGAGCAACCGGGTGATTCCAACAAGGGCTACACCCTGGCCCAGAAAATGGTCGGTAAAGCCTGCGGCCTGGACGGCGTTCGTCCCGGCATGTACTGCGAGCCGAAGATGACCACCGTGGGTTCCCAGGACACCACTGGCCCGATGACCCGTGACGAGCTGAAAGATCTGGCTTGCCTGGGCTTCCAGGCGGACCTGGTGATGCAGTCTTTCTGTCACACCGCCGCTTACCCCAAGCCGGTTGACGTGGAAACCCAGCACACCCTGCCCGACTTCATCATGAACCGCGGCGGTGTTTCCCTGCGTCCGGGCGACGGCATCATCCACTCCTGGCTGAACCGTATGCTGCTGCCTGACACTGTCGGTACCGGTGGTGACTCCCACACCCGTTTCCCCATGGGCATTTCCTTCCCCGCCGGCTCTGGTCTGGTTGCGTTTGCCGCTGCCACCGGTGTGATGCCGCTGGACATGCCGGAATCCGTACTGGTTCGCTTCAAGGGCAAGCGCCAGCCGGGCATCACCCTGCGTGACCTGGTACACGCCATCCCCATGCAGGCCATCAAAGACGGCCACCTGACCGTTGCCAAAGCCGGCAAGGTCAACGTCTTCTCCGGTCGCGTACTGGAAATTGAAGGCCTGGATGACCTGACCGTTGAGCAGGCATTCGAGCTGTCTGACGCGTCCGCCGAGCGTTCCGCTGCGGGCTGTACCATCACCCTGTCCGAAGACAGCGTGACCGAGTACCTGAAGTCCAACATCACCATGCTCAAGTGGATGATCTCCAACGGCTACGGCGACGCCCGTACCATTGAGCGTCGTATTCAGGGCATGGAAGAGTGGCTGGCCAACCCGAGCCTGATGCGTGCCGACGCCGATGCCGAGTACCACACCGTCATCGAAATCGACATGGACCAGATCAACGAGCCGGTACTGTGCTGCCCGAACGACCCGGACGATGCCAAGACCCTGTCCGACGTGGCTGGCGCCAAGATCGACGAAGTCTTCATCGGTTCCTGCATGACCAACATCGGTCACTTCCGCGCAGCCGGCAAACTGCTGCAGAAAGTGGAAAGCGGCACCATGCCGACCCGTCTGTGGATCGCTCCGCCGACCAAGATGGATCAGCACCAGCTCACCGAAGAAGGCTACTACAACATCTTCGGCAGCGCCGGTGCACGCACCGAGATGCCGGGCTGCTCCCTGTGCATGGGGAACCAGGCTCGCATCGCACCGAAGTCCACTGCGGTATCCACCTCCACCCGTAACTTCCCGAACCGTCTGGGTCAGGGTGCAGATGTGTACCTGGCATCGGCTGAGCTGGCGTCTGTGGCGTCCATCCTCGGCAAGCTGCCGAGCAAGGAAGAGTACATGGAGTATGCGAACACCATCGACTCCATGTCCTCCGAGATCTACCGCTACCTGAACTTCGACCAAATGGCCGAATACCAGGAAGTGGCAGACACCGTGAAGATCCCGGTTGCCCAGTCTGTATAACGACTGACTGACCGTTTCACGGAACCAAAAAGCCCGGCTTCGCAGCCGGGCTTTTTTGTGGGTGCTTCGCGACTAATCGGCACTGAGTAGGTCGGCTTAGGCCGAAGGCCGTAAGCCGACAAACCCCGAAAAATCAAAGCCCCTACTGCCCTAACCGGCGCTTGGTCAGCCTGGTAGCCTGTGCCTGCAGAGGATCTTCAGGCCATGGATGCTTGGGATAACGGCCACGTAAATCCTTGCGCACGGCCGCATAGTTCTCTGCCCAGAACCGCGCCAGGTTATCGGTAATCGCTGCCGGGCGCCCCGCCGGAGTGAGCAGGTGAACCGTGATCGCAAGCGCACCATCCGCTAGCATCGGCAACCTCTGCAAACCGAACAGTTCCTGCAACTTGGCAGCCAGCACCACATGCTCACCGGTGTAATCCAGATGCACGGTACGGCCGGTGGGAATGGTCACCGTTTCCGGCATCCATTGCTTCAGTTGGCGCTGCTGATCTATCGATAACAGGCCAGACAGCGCAGCCCCCAGAGGCAATTTTTTTAGATCCGCCACGCTGCGCATCCCCGCAAGGTAAGGCCCCAGCCACTGCTCCAGCCCGGACAGAAGCCCCGCATCACTCACATCCGGCCAACCCGCCTCTGGCTGCATCGCAGACAAGCGCAGAATACGCGCTTGCCACTGACGCCAACACTCCTCCCAGGGAAGCACCGCAAGCCCCAGGCTGCGGATGCCAGCCAACAGGCCGGCTACCTGCTGTTCATTGCTCAGTGACGCCAGTGGCTGGCTTTGCAGGACCAAATTCCCCAGCACCCGTTCACGGCGCCCGGTGACCCGCTGTTTTTCTGAGTCCCAACCAATGTGTTCCCGCCAACGGCCATGCTGCTCCAGAACAGAGTCAATCTCTTGATCAGTCAAAGGCCAGGCGAGGCGAATGCGCGCGTCTTTAGGCTGCCCATCCGTGTCCATGACCAGCAACCATTCCGTTCCCTGCAGGCTATCGTTGTCATGCAGGAACAGGCCCGGGCCATCGGCCATTTGGTAACGCCCCTGGCTACCGCTGCGCCGCCGGCTTATCTGCAACGCAAACACCGACGCCAGCAAGCCACCCATGCCATCGCGCCAGCCTTGCGGTGTCTGGTCGTTCCCGGCGTTAAGACGCTTCGCCTCGGCAAGCACCGTAGCGAAGCGTTGCGGATGATTCTCCAGCGCCTCCAGGCGCCGCCGTAAATCCACGCCCTCGCCGGCAAGGATATCCCGCTCGGAGAGCACCGCAACAAGCCGGGCCGCCGGCTCGGCTAGCCCGATCTCTTTGGCAGCAATCAACAGAAGGGCAAGAGATGGATCCACAGGGAGACGAGCAATGGCATCGCCCCGAGGCGTCAGCGACCCGCTTTGATCCAGCGCACCACCGCGCTGCAGGCGCTCCACCGCACTGTCCCAGGCGGCCTGCGGTGGCGCATCAAGCCATGGCATCTGTTGTGGATCACGGCAACCCCAGCGAGCCAGATCCAGCACTAGCCGGTCGAGCCCCACACGCTGAATTTCCGGCAATTGATAACGCGCCAACACATCCGCTTCGCCCCACAAGCGCAGGCTATGGCCTGGGCCCAGGCGCCCGGCCCGGCCGCTACGTTGCCGGGCGTTGGCCTCACTGATGCGGCGGGTCACCAAGCGAGTACGATGCCGGGCAGGATCATAGACCGGCTCGCGGGCGAAACCACTATCGACCACGTGGGTTACCCCGTCGATGGTCAGGCTGGTTTCTGCCACATTGGTCGCCAACACGATCAGCTGCGGCTCATTGGCTGCCAATTCGAGCACCCTCTGCTGTTTGTCCAGAGACAAACCACCATGAAGCGTGGCCACCGGTACCCGACAGCCCCGCTGATCCAGCTGACTGGCAACACGACGCATATCGCTCTGCCCGGGCAGGAAGACCAGCATCACCCCGGCGTCGCCGATCAGTCCCATCACCTGTTCCGCGCAATGGTTGCGCCAGTCCTGGCGGGCGGGCACCGGCGCATAGGCAACGGACACGGGGTAGCTCTGCCCTTCGCTACGCACCACCGGCGCCTGCAGAAGGGTTTCCAGCGGGCCGCAGTCCAACGTGGCGGACATCACCAGCAGGCCGAGATCGGGACGAAAAACCTCACTCGCCTCCAGAATCAGGGCCAGGCCAAGATCGGCGTTCAGAGAGCGTTCATGGAATTCATCAAAAATCACCAGGCTGACACCGGGGAGCTCGGGATCGTTGAGCAACATGCGGGTCAGTACCCCTTCGGTCACCACTTCCAGGCGCGTCCGGGCACTCACTCGGGTATCAGTACGGGTGCGGTAGCCGACCGATTGCCCAACGGCTTCTCCCCGTTGCGAGGCCATAAAAGTGGCCACCGAGCGGGCCGCCACGCGGCGCGGTTCCAGCATCAGGATTTTCCCGCGCTGGCCCCACTCACTGTCCAGCAGCGCCAGGGGTACACGGGTAGACTTCCCGGCCCCCGGCGGCGCCTCGAGAATGGCACGCCCGTGCGCCTTTAACGCCTGTAAAAGCGGGTTAATCGCCTGATCGACTGGAAAAACTGTTGCCATTCGTTACGTCCGTCGCCGTTTCGCCGTGACCACCGTCACGCTGGCACTTTTCATCACGCAGTAATGCTCGTGACGTGCAAAACCTATGCTATATTCTGCTCATATAGCTAATAATTAATAACTACGTCAGATAGTGATTTATGCTGAATGATTTGGGGATCCCTGAGCATCTAATCTGGAAACTGGACCAGTTTGACAACCACAAGCGGGCGGTCAATTTTATCAAACAGTTCCAGGAAACGCTGTGCGTTTACAGTGCACCAGTACAGCAGCTCTATACCAACTACGACATCTCATTGCCCGATGATGATGATCGTTCAATGATCATTTTACCCAACCCCTACGCGTACCACGATACGTTCAACAGCATTGGGGACCACAGTGTGCATGCCAGCGGCATGTATATCGTCCCCGGCGATCTTTTCGGTAAGGAAGGATTATTTCTGACCTTGCGCCTGCTGAAGTACGGCAAGCGCGTCATCAAGCCGGTACCGCTGAAAGTGGGCCTGTGGGCGTTGATGAAAAAAGAAACGAAGGAAGTCCCCTTTCTGCCGGTTATCACCAAAGGCGACCTGCGCGCCTTCCGCAAGGATTTTCCCTGCCTGCACCTGCATCGCATTCAACCATCCAAGCTGGTGGACCGGTCTGCCATGGAGATCAAGGCAATCCAGAAAGTGATTCGCGACAAGCTGAAAGTGTATATGTAGCAACGCCCGAGGCCTGACGCAGGACGCCTAACGGTAAAGGTCAGGCGCAAGCGTCAGGCATCCGGCTTCAAGCTTCCGGCGTTTGATAGCAATAATCCAGCGCCTGAATGTAATACTCCAGCCCACGCTGGGCCGCCTTGAAGGCGCGGTCACGGCTTTCCTGCTCTACACAGAGCAACTTCACCAACTCCATGGCCTCATGGGGGTGATCGTCGTCATAGGAGGCATGAGCTCTCAGCCAGGCCATGGAATGACGGTTAATCGTGGCGACCCCGTCTTCCTGATACGCCTTCATACCCTTGACCACACTCTGGCTCCACTCGCCCGTGGCCCACTCAATGGCCAGATTGGTGGCAGCAATACCTTCTTCCAGGCTGCCCTGGCGCCCCATGGTCCAGAGAAAATTGTTGACCGCATCCATTGCCGCGGGAGGCTCAACGAACTCAAGGTCTTCCAGTGTCAGGCCGAAACCCATGGCCCAGTCCTGGTACCAATAGGCGTGGCGCTGCTCAATCTTGATGTTGCCGATCAACCAGTTCTTGGCCTGCTCATGGCCCGGGAAGCGGCCAGGCCGGGTTTTCGCCAGGTTCAGCCCCATATACTTGGGGAAGTTTTCCACCAGCGGGTAGAAATTCAATAACGCACAACGGAAACGCGGCAGGCTCAGTTGCCCGCTGGCCATTTCCGCGAATACCGGGTGGTTAACAACCTTGTTCTTGAGGGGCACCAGGTCATCCCAGAACTGCTGGGCCCAAGGGGTATGCTCTGTCAGTTCGAGCGCTTTCTTATAATTTGCGGCACGCATTCGTCGTTCTCCATAACAACCCAAGCAATCATTGCAACGCATACCAGCGTACCCGCCTCCCGGCTAGCACACTAGTCCAATAATTTGTATAAGCGATTTCGCAGGCCACGTAAATGGCGCATTTGCTGTTTACGGGTTTTTTGCCGTGGATCGTACAGTGCACGCTGGTAGTAACGGGCCCAATCCTGGGCCGGGCTGGCCGCTCGTGGCCAGCGCTCTGCTATGGTGCTGGCCAGTTGCGAAGGCGTTACCCCGGGGGCCAACGCCAGCCCGCAGGCCTGAGCACGCTGATGTAACCGCCAGAACTCCTTCTCCAAGGGCGACTGACTATGGGCTGGGTTGCGCCAGAACAGGTACAGGCCATACAGCCCCAGCAGCAAGGCCACAGACACCATCAACGTAATAGCCACACGCAGCGGTGTCACTTGCCCCAGCAGCTTGCTCAGCACGGACAACTGCAGCTGGCTGTCGTAGCCCAGCACCCAGGTCTGCCAGCGGAAATCCACATAATCGGCCCACTCACGCATGACGCCCAGCAGGCCGCTGTCGGCAAAGCCATCAAATTGAATACCGCTTAGCTCACCCCCGGAATCACGCTCTTCAAGCGCGGCTCGTAAACCTCGCTCCACGCGTTCTGGCGCCACGGCACCGGTGGGGTCCACCCGCACCCAGCCCTGCCCCTCAAGCCACACCTCACTCCAGGCATGGGCGTCGTATTGACGCACCAGCAAGTGGGAACCCAGACTGTTCTGTTCGCCTCCCTGATAGCCCACCACCACCCGGGCAGGGATTCCGGCAGCGCGCATCAGGAAGGTAAAGCTGGAGGCATAATGCTCGCAGAACCCCTTGCGCGAACGGAACAGGAAATCGTCAATGGGGTCGGCCACCAGTTTGGGCGGTCGCAGCGTATAGTGGAAAGGCTGTTGGCGAAAATACCTCAACGCCTGCTGCACCACTGCCGCATCCGACGGGTTCTCAAGGCGCCACTGCTGGGCGAGACCACGGGCACGGCGGCCGCTCTCGTCAGGAATCGACAGCATCAGCGCTTTCTCTTCTGCAACCAATGGCAGTCGCCGGGTTGCCGCCGGTACACTGACCACCTGATAGCTCTGCCGTTGGCTCACCGGGTTGTTCGCCACCAGCCGCATGTCCCGGGCCAGGCTGACGCCTCCCTCACTGACAAAGGGTACCGGCATGGCAAACAGCCAGCGGCGCTGTGTAGGTTCAACTATAACCTGGTAGGCATAGCTGGTGCCGTCGCCCCGCCCGGCTGTCAACGCATCCACCCAGTCCGGGGTCGGCCCACGGCCGCCGTACAGGTAACGAGCCTCATCCATGCCGCGAGGAATGGCCTGCTGCCAGGCCCGGCCATCAAAATGGCTCAATGTCAGGCCGCGCCAGTAGCGCTCTGCCGGCGGCGGCATATCGCCGTCAAAAACGACGCGGAACGCCAGTGCGGACGACTCTGACAGCTCGCTGATCTGCCCGGGGGCCATGCTGTCGGTCATCCCGGTGCGGGCTTTTCCGTTGCCCACCTGCATGTTCCACAGAGGCGCCACTCTGGGCACCAGCACAAACAAAATCAGCATCAAGGGGACCGCCTGGGCCATGATGATGCCAGCGCGTTTAAGGTGCTGCAGGCCGCTGGCACGGGTATCGCTATGATTAATGCCCGCCAGGCAGGCGGTGAGTAGCACCATGCACAGCAACACATAGAGGAACATCAGCGGACTTTGCGAGAACAGCAACGACGTCGCACAAACAAAGAAGCCCAGCACCAGCAAGACGTAGGCATCGCGCTGACTGACCACTTCCAGATACTTGAGCCCGAACAGCGACACCAACAGGGCCACCCCCGCTTCCGGACCGTACAGGCGGCCGAAGCTGTAAAAGGTGAGCGCCACCGCCCCCATCAACAACAGGCTGCGGATAATACGCCCGGGCAGCGCCACCCGCTGGCGGTTGACCAGGGCACGGATCGCGATCACCAACGCAAACAGGCCACCCTGCCAAAGCGGGCCTTTGAGTAGCTGAGGCAGCGCACAGAACGTTACCGCAAGCGTCAGCCAAAGCCGGGTATGGGAAGGAACCTGGTAAATACGCGCCATCAGAACTCCGGGTAACAGGCCAGCGCATCCAGCAAGCGCCAGCGATGCACATCACCGGTATCCGGTGCCAATGTCAGGCCCGGCAACACCAACCCATAGGGCTGGTGCTGCCGATCCAGCTCCAGCACCCAGTGACAGAGAATGGAAAGCCGTTGTTCATCACCCAACCCTTCCAGCTTGTCCCAGCGTAGCCAGAGCCGCCCGCCCACAGGCTCTTCGAACAACTTGGTATTCAGGCCGCGACCACGGGCATAGCCTTTCCAATCGATCTTGCGCAAGGAATCACCCGGCACATAGCGGCGCAACCCCTGAAACTCTTCGTTGCCGGGCTGGCCACTGCTGAATGCCCGCTGGTTGTTCTTGCCTCCATCGGCAGGGCAATCTTCACTTTCCTGCGGACGCGGCCAGGCCAGACAGTAATGATCAAGCGTCGCGTAGGACCAGGCACGCAGCAAACCAAGAGGAAAACGGCTTTCCACTTTCAGTCGTGGTGCCGAGATTTTGCCCCTTCTGGCCAACGGCAGATTCAGCCACAGGCTCTCCTCCTCCCCGGCCATGACACTCACTTGCTGTGCATCCTGCCCCGGCCAACGCAACCAGACACAGTGGTGTGCCCGCTGTTCAGCAAACAGCACCACTTCCAGTGCCCCTTCTTCGCCACTGAAGCCGGATTCCGTCGTGCCATTGCGCAGACCCAGGGCGGATAAATTGCGGAACGTATGCAGGATGGCCACCAGAAACAGGCTCGCCATCAGAAAAGACAGGGCCAGAATCAGGTTGTTTTCATAATTGATGCCACCGATAAACAGTAGCGCGGCCACTAACAGATAGAAGAACCCGTAGCCGGTAGGAAAAATAAAAATACGTTTCTGGTTCAGAACAATCTGACTGGCCGCCGGCAGACGGCGTGCCAACCATCGCTCGTACAGCCGGCGCGGTCCTTGAGGAAGCCTCACGATGCCGCCCTAGCGCCGTACCACAGGCACGGACTGGAGCAATGATTGGCTAATGGCAGCCACGCTGCCCCCTTGCCGGGCACTCAGGCGATGCTCTGCCACCGAGGCCCAGACCGCCTGCACGTCTTCTGGCAGCACATAGTCCCGGCCCGTAATCAGCGCCCAGGCCCGTGCCGCACGTAACAGCCCCAAACCCGCACGGGGTGACAGCCCCGCCACAAAGCGGTCATCAGAACGCGTGGCGTCAAGCAGCCGTTGCACATAGTCGAGCAGCTCGCGGGTAACACGAATTTTGCCCACTACCTGGGCCAGCTTCATCAGCCCTTCGCCATTGATCACCGCTTTCAACTCGCGCACCTGCTGGCGCAAATCGCCGCCGGCGAGCAGTTCCAGCTCCACATCCGGGGCCGGGTAGCCCAGGGAAATGCGCATCAGAAAACGGTCCAGCTGGGATTCCGGCAATACGAAAGTGCCAGCCTGATCCACCGGGTTCTGGGTCGCCACCACAAAAAACGGCGCGGGTAATGGCCGGGTCACCCCATCCAGCGTGACCTGCCGCTCTTCCATGGCTTCCAGCAAGGCGCTCTGGGTTTTCGGCGTGGCGCGGTTGATTTCATCGGCCAGCAGCAACTGGGTGAACACCGGACCTTCGCGGAGGGAAAATTGCTGGGTGCTGGGGTCGAATACGGACACACCCAGGATATCCGCCGGCAGCATATCGCTGGTGAACTGCACCCGCCGGTAATCCAGCTGGAACACCCTCGCCAGCGCATGGGCCAAAGTGGTTTTGCCCATGCCCGGCAGGTCTTCGATCAGCAGATGGCCATTGGCCAACATGCAGGTCAGCGCCAGTTTCAGTTGTTCTTCTTTGCCCAGTACAACTCGCCCTACCTGGGCCAGGGCTTTATCCAGTGCCTGCATGCGTCCCCTTTATGCATTGGTTGCAAATTCGGGCAGCGAGGCGGGTTCAAGCGCTGGCCAGCGCCTTCAGGCCGCGGCTCAGGTCTGCTTTCAGATCCTCCACTCCCTCCAGGCCAATGGCCAGACGAATCAGATTTTCCGTCACCCCTGCTCGCTGCTTTTCTTCTTCGTTGACTCGCCCATGGGTGGTGGTCGCCGGGTGAGTCACGGTTGTTTTAACATCACCCAGGTTGGCAGTAATGGAAATCAGGCGAGTGGCATCAATAAAGCGCCAGGCTGCCTGACGATCACGATTACCGTCAGCGTCTTCGACTTCGATGGACATCACCGCGCCATAGGCAGACTGCTGCTTGCCAGCCAGTTCATGCTGCGGGTGACTTTTCAGCCCGGCATAATGTACACGTGCAATGCCTGGTTGCGACTCCAGCCATTCAGCCAATGCCATGGCCCGCTCGCTTTGCGCCTTCATGCGCAGGCTCAACGTTTCCAGCCCCTTGATAAAGACCCAGGCATTGAAGGGGCTCATGCAGGAACCGGCAGAACGCACAAAGCCGAGAATGTCATTCATGGGTTCTTTAGGGCCGACCACGGCACCACCGAGGCAACGCCCCTGCCCGTCCAGGTATTTGGTGGCGCTATGGATAATCAGGTCAGCACCCAGCTCAATAGGCTTTTGCAGTGCCGGGGTACAGAAACAGTTATCCACCACCAGCAACGCCCCATTGTCATGGGCGAGCTTGGCCAGAGCAGCAATGTCACCGACTTCCGCCAGTGGATTCGACGGCGTTTCCAGAAACAACATTTTCGTTTCCGGGCGAATCGCCGCTTGCCACTGGGAAAGATCACTCATGTCCACCAGCGTGGTATCGATACCAAATTTCTTCAGGTAACGGTCGTAGATCACGTTGGTGGTGCCGAACACACTGCGCGAGCTGACGATGTGGTCGCCTGGTGCCAGCAAAGCGAAAAACGTACCGCTGATCGCCGCCATACCGGACGCGAAAGCCACACAGGCCTCGCCGCCTTCCAGAGCCGCAAGCCGTTGCTCAAAGGCACGTACGGTAGGGTTGGTAAAACGGGAGTAGATGTTGCCGGGCTCTTTACCACTAAACCGGGCCGCTGCTTGCGCCGCGTTTTCGTAGACGAAGCTGGAGGTCATGAAGATGGGATCCGAATGTGCCATTTCATCCGTACGCAATTGCGCGGTACGAATAGCCAGGGTTTCCACATTCAGGGTTGTCGGATCCAGATCATCACTCATGGTTTATTCTCGCTTTCATGCCGCACGCGACACGCAACAACGCGTCAGAGATTTGTGCCCAAAGGAAGTATCATTACACGCGAAAAAAGCCGAGTCGATTCGCAGCGACGGACTCATTCATCTGGCAGCACGCCTCAATTGCCTTGTTGCGTGTGGCGCGCTGCGTGCCCGCGTTAATTAGCGTTATGCAGATCAATAATTTCGTTATCCGCCAGGGCCTGGGTCTTCTCGCTGTTACCTTTGGCCGCGTCGCTTCGACGCGCTTCCAGGTTGGCCAGATAGTCCGGTGTGATATTGCCGGCCAGATACTCGCCGTTGAACACCGAGCAATCGAAGGACACCACATTGGGGTTGCCCTCCTTGCAAGTTTCCACCAGATCATCCAGATCCTGGTAGATCAACCGGTCAGCGCCGATCAGTTCTCCGATTTCATCGGTGGTACGACCGTGGGCGATCAGTTCCTGGGCCACCGGCATATCAATGCCGTAGACGTTCGGGTATTTCACTGCAGGCGCCGCTGAAGCGAAATACACTTTGCGGGCGCCGGCTTCCCGAGCCATCTGGATGATTTCGTTGCAGGTGGTACCGCGCACGATGGAATCGTCCACCAGTAATACATTCTTGCCCTGGAATTCCAGCTCGATGGCGTTCAGTTTCTGGCGCACTGATTTCTTGCGCTGTTGCTGGCCCGGCATGATAAAGGTGCGACCGATATACCGGTTCTTGATAAAACCTTCACGGTATTTCACGCCCAGATGATTAGCCATCTGCAAGGCGGACGTGCGGCTGGTATCAGGGATTGGAATGACCACATCAATATCGTGGTCCGGCCATTCACGCTCCACCTTCTCGGCCAGTTTCTCCCCCATGCGCAGGCGCGCCTTGTACACGGAGATGCCATCAATAATGGAATCCGGTCGCGCCAGATAAACCTGCTCAAAAATACACGGATGCAAGCTCGGAGATTGCGCGCACTGACGGGTATGCATCTCACCATCAGCGGTGATGTAAATCGCTTCGCCCGGAGCCAGATCACGCTCCACGTGGAAACCCAGGGAAGACAAAGCCACAGACTCGGAAGCCACCATGTACTCCGGTCCGTTGGGGGTGTCCTTGCGGCCAAAGCACACCGGGCGAATACCATGGGGGTCGCGGAAAGCCAGAATGCCGTAACCGGTAATCATGGCCACCACTGCGTAGGCCCCTTCCACCCGTTGATGGACTGCAGCCACCGCATCAAAGATGTCTTCCGGCTCCGGCTGCAACTTGCCGCGGCTTTGCAGCTCGTGGGCAAAGACGTTCAGCAGGACTTCGGAATCGGAGGTGGTATTGATGTGGCGCAGGTCGGCACGAAAGATATGCTCGGCCAGGGCTTCCGCATTCGTCAGGTTGCCATTGTGGGCCAGCGTAATGCCATAGGGAGAGTTTACATAGAACGGCTGGGCTTCCGCCGAACTGGAGCTGCCTGCCGTGGGATAGCGCACATGGCCAATCCCCATGTTGCCGACCAGCCGACGCATATGGCGGGTGCGGAACACATCGCGCACCATGCCGTTATCCTTGCGCAGGTAGAGACGATCACCGTCACAGGTCACGATACCAGCCGCATCCTGGCCACGATGCTGGAGAACGGTCAGGGCATCGTAGATCCCCTGGTTCACATGGCTATGACCGACAATACCCACAATGCCGCACATGGTACTTACCTCTAGCTGCCGCTTACATTCATGATAAAGGCGAGAAGACTCTCGCCAACGTCCCGGGTCCACGCTTCCATCATCACCAGATGCGGCACCAGGGTAGATTCGTGCCACCAGGGGTCAGCGGCAAACAGATGCCGACCCAGGGCAACCAGTACGACCATCAGCAAGACCCCGCGCAGGGCGCCGAACACCATACCCATCAATCGATCTGTACTGCTCAGGCCGGTCACGCGGATCAGCTCACCGAGCAAATGGTTGATGAGGGCTCCCACCGCCAACGTCAAGGCAAACAGGCTGCCGAAAGCGACAGCGGCCCGCAGGCTGGGGGTGGAGATCTGCTCCTGGAGAAGGAGATCCAGGGCCGGGCTGAACAGGCGCGCGATAATAAAGGCCGCTACCCATGTGAGCAACGAAAAGGCTTCGCGGGTAAATCCCCGGCGCACACTCAGAAGTGCGGAGACTGCGATAACAAACAGAATGATGCCGTCTGCCAGATTCATGTAAAGCGTGCTCTCGCCGGCGGGTTAGGGCTGAAAAAGGGCAATGCCGGACCAGGAAAAGGCGGACATCACCCTGCAAATACAGACGGCGCAGTTTATCAGAGGCGAACCCGCTTGCCCATGCATGGCCGGTTTTCCTGCTTTACGAAACAGGGACACAACCACACAGGCTGCCATCCGTCAGGGCACGTAAATCCGCACCAGCCCCTTAAGCTTGAAACGCTCGTCATCAGCCAGCTTCTGCCGGGTGGATTCGGCATCGTCCTTGCGAATTTCCGGCCCGACCATCACCCGATGCACCACTTTGCCTTCGTGGCTGTCGGTTTGTATGTATGCCCGATAGCCTGCGGCCTTGAGTTTATCGACCATGCCGCTGGCATTCTTGGCGTCGGAATAACTGCCGGTCTGCACCACAAAGCCGGCCAGCACAGGGCCATCGGCGGGGTCGATCTGGGGCGGTGTCACAGGTTCTTCCGGTGGCGGTACCGGCGCATTTTCCTTCACCGGCGTCACTGGCTCCGGCTCTTTCGGAACGGTTTTCGCGTTCTCATCGTTCAGCTGCTGCTCGGCAGCATCCCGGATTGCCTGGCGGTCAGTGACAATGCGCTCTTCCGCCGTGTCCAGGCGCTCCTGCGGCACTACAGGTTCAACCAGCACGGTTTTGTGTTCCGGCGGCTCGGGGATACGCATATCCAACGCATTGCGCACCTGCTCAGGAGTACGGAACAGGAATGGTGCCAGCGCCCCGGCCAGAATCAGTAACAGTACAATGCCCACAATGCGCTGACGCGCTCGATTATCCACCGGTTTCTCCATTCAGCATTCACTAGCACCGCCGTTACTGCGCCTGCTCGCGAGCTTCTGCCACGGTATAAAAGGAACCAAAGACGACCACCTGGTCCTCACCACCAGCCGCACCCAGCGCGGCGCGAGTAGCCGCCGCCACACTGGCATATTCCTGGTACTGCGCCGTGTCAGGCAGTCCCTCTCGCAATCTTGCCGTCGGTGCCGCACGGGGAATCTGCGGTGCCGCCAGGTACCACTGGACAGCCATGCCGTTAAATAGCCCAATCACCGCATCAACAGGTTTATCGACCATCATACCGAACACCAGATGCCGGGTCCCGGTACAGGGCGGCAGCTGCTGCAGAAAGCGTTGCACCGCCGGCAGATTGTGGCCCACATCAAACCAACAGGACACCCCACCGATGTGCTGCTGTTCGCAACGGCCAAACAGACCCAGTTCAGCCACCGCCACCACATCCGCATCGCCGCACTCAATGCCTACCAGAGCCAGGGCCTGGCAGGCCGTGGCCAGATTGTCAGCACCCAGGCGCACCTGCGTGGGCAAACGCAACTGTCGGTCGCCTGACAGAACCAACGCATCGTCCTCGACATGAAAGTCCCGGCCGGCAAACACCGCTCTTGCATCAAGCCCTGCGGCCAGCGAAACAAGGTTGTCCGGCCAGTCCATTTCGCCAAATACCAGCGGCTTGCCGGCCCGGCCAATGCCGCATTTCTCGGCAGCGATGGCCTCGCGGGTATCGCCAAGCCAGTCCTGGTGATCAAGACCTACGGACGTCACCACAGACACGTCGGGTTCGACAATATTGACCGCATCCAGTCGGCCACCCAGGCCCACTTCCAGCAGGATCAGGTCAGCAGCACTGGCCTTGAACAACCAGAGCGCCGCCAGCGTGGTAAATTCAAAATAGGTGAGCGGCACCCCTCCCCTGGCCTGTTCCACCTGGGCAAACGCCGCACATAACTGCGCATCGCTGGCCAGGCCTTCAGGCAGGCGAACCCGTTCGTTGAACACATGAAGATGCGGAGAGGTATACAGGCAGACCTTGCGGCCCTGGCGTTCAGCTAACGCCCTCATTAAACGCAGTGTGGAGCCTTTGCCATTGGTGCCGGCAACGGTAATCACGGGGACGGGAAAATGCGCCACCGCCAAGCGGGCAGCAACGCCGTGGAGCCGATCCAGGCCCAGTTCGATCTCGGCCGGGTGCATGGCCTCGATACGGCATAGCCACCCGGCCAGGGAATCAGGCAGAGAGGTGTCAGTCATTCAGCGCCAGCGGCGACCAGCCCATCATGTTGGCCAGCAAACGGTGAAGGGTGTCACGCATATCATGCCGGGACACGATCATGTCGATGGCGCCATGATCGAGCAAAAACTCACTTCGCTGGAAGCCTTCAGGCAATTTCTGGCGCACGGTTTGCTCGATAACCCGGGGGCCGGCAAACCCGATCAACGCGTTGGGCTCTGCCACATTCACATCGCCCAGCATGGCCAGTGACGCGGAAACGCCACCATAGACCGGATCGGTCAACACAGAAATAAACGGCAGGCCCGCCTGACGCATCTTCTCCAGGGCGGCACTGGTTTTTGCCATCTGCATGAGTGAGAACAGGGCTTCCTGCATACGTGCCCCGCCACTGGCAGCAAAGCACACCAACGGCATTTTTTGTTCCAGGCACACGTTCACCGCGCGGACAAAACGCTCGCCCACCACGGAGCCCATGGAGCCACCCATGAAGTTGAATTCAAAGGCGCAAGCCACAAGCGGCTCACCATGCAACGTTCCTTTCAAGACGACCAGGGCATCTTTTTCTTCTGTGGCTTTTTGGGCTGCTACCAAACGATCTTTGTACTTCTTGGAGTCCTTGAACTTGAGACGATCCACTGGCGCCAGCTCACCACCAATCTCCGTTTGTGCACCTTCATCCAGAAACAGCTTGAGGCGACGGCGCGCATCAATGCGCAAGTGGTGATCGCACTTGGGACACACATCCATGTTGCGGTCCAGTTCTGGCCGATAGACCACCCCTTCACAACGCGGGCACTTTCGCCACAACCCTTCAGGAATATTGTTGCGCCGGCTTTCCTGGGGGCGACGTACGGCGGGGAGGATTTTCTCCAGCCAGTTGCTATTGCTCATGCAAAGGTCCCGTTATTGATCCATGGCGTTACGCATAGCGCTGAGAATACCCCCAACCGCGTCATTAATCGCGTTCGGGGTGTCCTTGTTTTCAGCAATCTGGTTTACCAGGGCACTACCGACGACCACACCATCGGCTACCCGGCTCACCGCCTGCGCAGATTCAGCGTCTTTGATACCAAAGCCGACACCAATGGGCAATTGAGCAAGGTTGCGAATTGTTTCAACCCGGCTCGCCACTTCATCCACATTCAGGGTGGCGGAGCCGGTGACACCTTTCAGGGAAACGTAATACAGGTAGCCGGAACCGGCCTGGCCAATCAGCTTGATACGAGCATCCGAGGTGGTAGGCGCAACCAGGAAGATCATGTCCAGGCCCTGGGCATCCATCAGTGGCTTCACATCCAGCGCTTCTTCTGGCGGCAGATCCACCAGCAGCACCCCGTCCACACCCGCCTGCGCTGCGGCTTTGGCAAAGGCCTCGTAACCCATGACTTCCACCGGATTCAGGTAGCCCATCAGCACCACCGGCGTATCCGCGTTGGTTTCGCGGAATGTCTTCACCATATCCAGGATATCGCGGGTGGACGTGTTGTGCGCCAGCGCGCGCTCACAGGCGAGCTGGATCACTGGCCCGTCCGCCATGGGATCGGAAAACGGCACGCCCAGCTCAATGATATCGGCGCCAGCGTCTACCATGGCGTGCATCAGCGGCACCGTCACTTCTTTTACCGGATCACCGGCGGTCACAAAAGGAATCAGGGCCTTGCGCTTCTGGTCGGCGAGGCGCTGGAAGCAACTTTCAATACGACGCATTTCTGCTCCTTAAAACAGGTAGTGGAAAGCCTTCCTCCGGGCTTTCCGGGCCGGTGTCGTGCTTGACCACACGACACCGGCCGCTATAAGCCAACCGCCTGACATCGAATCAGAATTCGATCCCGTCAATGGCGGCCACGGTCAGAATATCCTTGTCGCCCCGGCCAGACAGGTTCACCACAATGTTCTGGTCCGGTGACATGGTGGGCGCCAATTTACGGGCATACGCCAGTGCGTGGGCCGATTCCAGTGCCGGCATAATGCCTTCCACCTGGGTTAGCTCACGGAATGCCGACAGGGCTTCCTGGTCGTCTGCGGCCACATAATTCACCCGACCAATGTCCTTGAGCCAGGAATGCTCGGGGCCCACGCCGGGATAATCCAGACCAGCCGAAACGGAATGCGTTTCGATAATCTGGCCGTTGTCGTCTTCCATCAGATAAGTGCGATTGCCATGCAGAACACCGGGGCGGCCCGCACTCAGCGGCGCAGCATGACGGCCAGTTTCGATCCCGTCTCCAGCCGCTTCCACCCCATACATGGCCACGCCTTCATCGTTGAGGAACGGATGGAACAGACCGATAGCGTTGGAGCCACCGCCCACGCAGGCCACCAGTGCATCAGGAAGCTGACCGGCTTGCTTCAGGCTTTGCTCCCGGGCTTCACGCCCGATAATGCACTGGAAATCACGCACCAACTGAGGGTAAGGATGCGGGCCGGCTACCGTACCGATGATGTAGAAGGTGTCATCCACGTTGGTGACCCAGTCACGCATGGCTTCGTTCATGGCGTCTTTCAGGGTCCGCGAACCGGAGGTCACCGGAATCACTTCTGCACCCAGCAACTTCATGCGATAAACATTGAGCTTCTGGCGCTCCACGTCTTCGGCACCCATGTACACCTGACACGTCAGACCCAGGCGAGCCGCGACCGTGGCGGTGGCCACCCCGTGCTGCCCGGCCCCGGTTTCTGCAATGACCCGGGGTTTGCCCATGTGCTTGGCCAACAGCGCCTGACCAATGGTGTTATTCACCTTGTGTGCACCGGTGTGGTTGAGATCCTCACGCTTGAGCCAGATCTTTGCGCCACCGAGCTGCTTCGACCATCGCTCTGCCAGGTACAGCGGAGACGGGCGCCCCACATAGTGGGCCAGGTCGTAGTCGAAATCCGCGCGGAACTGCGGATCGTCCTTGAGACGCGCATACATGGCGGTCAGTTCGTCCAAAGCCCCCATCAGGGTTTCGGAAACAAAGCTGCCACCAAATTGGCCAAAGTGGCCACGTGCATCAGGAAAAGCAGAAAAATCAGGGCGTTCAGACACCAGCTACTCCTCGTGTTTTGACACTATTGATAAAGGCGCGAATGGCGGCGGCATCCTTGATGCCGCCGCTGCGGCGACCCTGAACATTCTTCTGTTCAACGCCACCACTCACATCCACCGCCCATGGCCGAACCTGTGTCACAGCTGCAGCCACATTTTCCGGGTGCAGGCCACCGGCCAGCACCACGGGCAAGGGCAGGTCTTTCGGAACCCTGCCCCAGTTGAAAACTTCGCCGGTGCCGCCTGGCAGCCCCGGCACATAGCTATCTACCAGTAACCCCGACGCGTTGCGGTACGCCTGCGCGTACTCATGCAAATCCACGTCGTCCTTCATCCGCACCGCCTTGATCCAGGGGCGCCCGAAACTATCACAGTGCTGCGGGTCTTCATTGCCATGGAACTGCAGTACATCCACCGGCACGGTGGCCAGCACCCGGTTGATCTGGTCACGGGGGGCATCCACAAAAAGCGCCACCGTGGTAACAAACGGGGGCAGGCTAGCGCAGATCTGCGCCGCGCGAGCCGCAGTCACTGCACGGGGGCTGGGCCCATAGAAAACCAGACCAATTGCATCGGCACCGGCCTTCGCCGCCGCCAGGGCATCTTCAATTCGGGTAATACCGCAGATTTTGACCCGGGGTACGGTCATGGGTGCTCCAGTGTAACAAAAACCAGGGATTTTAGCGTGGTGCTTGAGGCATGCCGCGTGCTGCTCTTAATCATTATGCCTGAAGGTCATCCGGTAGCCACAGAGGCCCAAGCGAATCTTTCGGCAATGCAAAGCTGTCCGGGTACTCGATTTCCACCAGGTACAAGCCGAATGGCGGTGCCGTGGCTGCTCCTTTGCGGCGGTCACGTCCCTCAAGAACCTCCCTGGCCCAGCTTGGCGGCTTCTGGCCCGCTCCCACGCTCATTAGCACCCCGGCTATATTACGCACCATGTGCATCAAGAACGCGTTAGCATGGGCTTCCAGCACAAGCACTTTGCCGTGCTCGTAGAGCGTCAGGCTGTGCATCGTTTTCAATGGCGATTTTGCCTGACAATGCACGCTGCGGTAGGCGGTAAAGTCGTGCTCACCCACCAGGTGCGCAGCCGCCTCGCGCATGGCGGCCACATTCATCGGGCGGTAATTCCAGGTTACCTGATTGCGATACAGCGCCGGCGGGCGGGCATGGTTATAGATGACATAACGGTAGCGGCGGCTCACCGCGGAAAAACGCGCATGAAACCCGTCGTCCACCGGCACCGCCCACCGTACGGTCACGTCCCGCGGCAGATTGGTATTGGCGCCCATGATCCAGCTTTTCATCTCACGGGGAGCATCGGAATCGAAATGCACCACCTGCCCGGTACCGTGCACACCCGCGTCCGTTCGCCCCGCGCACACTACGGCTACCGGGTGGTTCGCGACTTTGCTCAATGCCGCTTCCAGGCACTCCTGGACCGTACGCACCCCGGGCTGCTGTGTCTGCCAGCCACGAAAGTCCGTGCCATCGTACTCAATACCCAACGCAATACGTGCCATGTTCCACCATGTCGTTACAGAAGCCTTCTTCGCAGCTCACCGCAAACAGCGGCTTCCCCACAGTGCCCGTCAGAAATATTGGCACAGGCTTCAGCGATCGATGGGAACGGAGAAGCCATAAAAAAAGGGGGCGATACCATAAGGCATCGCCCCCTTTTTGCCTAGGGAGAGAGGGGGATTAGCCCACTTGGCTGAGCAACTCCCGGGCTTCGGACTGCTGCTGGTCGTTACCTTCAGAGATCACTTCGTTGAGGATATCCTTGGCGCCTTCGTTATCACCCATGTCGATATAGGCTTTGGCGAGATCCAGCTTGGTCGCGTTCTCGTCAGTTTCACCCAGGAAGTCGAAGTCATCCTCATCAGCCAACACGTCAGCGCTGGACGGCGCCGGGGTGTCATCCGCCGGAGCATCAGGCACAGCAGCCGGCTCGATGGACATGGCTTCTTCCGTTGGCTCCTCCACATCGGCGACCTCAGTGTCAGTCACTTCAGGGGCATCGAAAGACAAGGTCTGATCGTCATCCAGATTCAGGTCGTCATCGCCGAGCAGGTCTTCCAGGGAGCCATCATCCGCAGCAGCCACCTGGTCCGCATCGATCTGTGCGTCAGCCATGGGTGCCGCATCTTCTTGCGGTGCATCCAGGTCCAGCGAGGTGATATCGTCAAGAGAGTCATCCCCCTCTGCGGAACCACCCAGTGACTTCTCAGCTTCGTCCAGCTCCAGATCAATATCCAGATCTGCCAGGGTGTCATCTTCAGTCGACTGTGGAGCCGCGCCGGTTTCGTCAGACAAGTCCAGATCATCCAGAGACAAATCCAGCTCTTCGTCAGCGGCCGGTTCGGCAGACAGATCATCGAACTCCGCATTCATTTCATCCAGACTCAGATCACCGAATTCAGTGTCATCTTCCAGAGTCGCGCTACCAACGTCATCCAGCTCCAACAGGGAGTCAGCAGACAGAGACTGCTTGTCCGCGTCAGACATTTCCGGCACTTCTTTTGCCGCATCATCGTCGCTGTCGAAATCCAGGCTGAAATCATCGTCCTGGGCACTGGCAGAAGAAGGCGATGCCTCGCTGTCCGCATCCAGCATGACGGTGGCGTCATCGTTGTCGGCTTCTGCAGAATCCAGCTCAAAGTCGAAATCCGCCAACTCATCAGTGCTTTCCGGCTCCAGAGACGGCGCTTCCGCTTCAATGGTCGGCGCACTGGCCGGCTCGTTATCCAGATCGGAGGACAGGCCCATTTCCAGATCGTCCAGGGAGAGCTCTTCATCATCCTCGCCCGACGGAGCCGGCGCACCACCCAAACGAGCAATGGCTGCGTCCACCTCAGTACCAGTGCCGGCATAGGCGGTTGCTTGTTGCTGGAATGCTGCGTCGTCGCCCATTTCTTTCAGCAGTTCCAGCAGACGCACTTTCAGGTCTGCCCGTTCCGGTGATTTATTGATTTCGTTGCGCAGGAAGTCAACGGCTTGTGGGTAGCGACCGTAGGCCACATACACTTCCACATCTTCCAGCGGATCCTGGCTACCGCCCTGCCCTTGTA
Organism: Alcanivorax sp.; assembly: GCF_002733835.1. Lineage (GTDB taxonomy): Bacteria > Pseudomonadota > Gammaproteobacteria > Pseudomonadales > Alcanivoracaceae > Alcanivorax. The sequence goes on along the minus strand of NZ_NVWY01000035.1, from coordinate 34,375 downwards.
CCGGCGGTGCGTCGGCAGCGTCATCTTCATCAACAGTGGTAACGGCGGGCGCGCTTTCGTCGTCCAGATTCAGGCCGAACTCATCGTCCTGCTGATCATCGACATCATCAAACAGCGGCTCATCCAGATCTTCATTGTCATTTTTCTTCTTGCCCCGCAGGAGCAGGACAATCAGAAGCACTATGACCAGCACACCCAGCAGGATGTACAGCAGGTTTTCCATGATCAGGTCGACAATGCCGCCACTCTGGGCAACCGGCGGCTGTGCAGGCGCCACTGGCTCAGGCTTGGAGACTGGCTCTACCGGTTTAACCGCGCTGTCCGCCGCAACGTCTTTGTCATCGGCAGTGTCAGCAACGCTCTGTGACTCTTCTGCATCACCGGCATCGGTTACACCACCCTGTTCCGCTGCTTCCTCATCGGAACCTTCCAGAACAGCAACGTCATCACCAGCGGCTTGTTCAGCCTCTTCCTGAGTAGCGTCAGCAGCGGCAACAGAGTCACCCGCTTCACCAACATCCGCAGTGGCGTCGTCTTCAGCCGGAACTTCCGGCGCTGCCGGCTCTTCCAGCAGCGGGTCATTTTCCGGCGATGCAACACCCTGCTCTTCGCGCAGCTGGCGCAACTCTTCCTGCAACTGGCTAATCTGGTCGTTACGCAACTTCAGCAGCTGTTCGCTGGTGGAACTTTGCTCTTCCAGATCACGCAGGCGGGATTTCAGCTCAGAATTTTCACGATCCAGGCGATCCAGACTCTCATCGCGAATCGCCAGCTCGTTCTCCAGCACCGCAGTATTGGCGCTGCCCTGTTCGTCAGAACCCGTACTGTCGCCATCATCAACGCCGGCAGTGGATTCCGGAGCAACCAGCTTCACTTCACCGCGGGTTGGCGTCTCAGCCTCATCATCGCTGTCTGTGACTTGGCGAGAACCATCAATCTGGGCACGCTGCGGGGTTTGGATGCCTCGTTTTTCCAGCATGTCACGCCATTGGCGGTTCTGATCAGCGACTTCCGCAATAGCGGAACGGGTGGAGATGGTGCGCACTTCCTGCTCGTTAGGGATACGCAGAACGGTGCCTTCACGCACCAGGTTCACGTTGTTATTGATGAACGCATCCGGGTTCATCTCCTGAATCGCCACCAGCATCTGTTGCACCGACACACTGTTCGAGGGGCGATTATTCAGGGCGATTTGCCACATGGTGTCACTGGAACGCACGGTATAACTGTTGCGCGGGCTGTTATCGGCTACTGCCGGTGCAGACTGAACCTGCTGAGGCCCCGGTTCGATGGCGGGCTCAGGCGCTCTGTCAGGCTGGGATGTTGTCGCGGCTGCGGGCGCCGGCGCAGGAGTAGGCTCGCTGCGAGTCACTGGCTGCGGCACACGACTGATGGTCGGCGCAGCGGTTACGCTGCTATCGGCAAAGCTGGGCGGGTCCAGCAATACCGTATATTCACGCATCAGGCGGCCGGTGGGCCACAGGAATTCAACCAGGAAGTTCAGGTAAGGTTCACGCACCGGCTGGTCCGTAGAAATATGCAGCTGGGCCTTGTCACCCTCCTGAAGCTCTACAGAAAATTCCAGACGATTGAGGAAATAGCTGCGATCAACGCCAGCAGCATCGAATTCTGACTGGGGCGCCAGATTCACCAGAATCTCTTCTGCTGACAGGTCGCCGACCTCGTGCAGAGAAACATCCATATCCAGGGGCTGGTTCAAATAGGAATTAAGCTGGTATTCCCCTACCCCCAATGCTGCCGCTACGCCAGGCGCCATCATCGCCACAGCTGTTAAGCCAAACCCAAGTTTTCGAAGCATGGTCGAACCCTTTATTTATTATGTTTCCCGCGCTCAGCCCGATCCCGCGGGCCCTACGGATGTACCCGAGGCGGCAAGCTGTCCTATATGACGCCGTTCACATATTCTGCCTCAGGGCAGAGACAAAACCTAGAAACCGCGTCACATAATGTCAGTAAGTATCCATTACAGATAGTCTTTTAGCAACTTCTCGACTATTTTCACCGCGTTCAACGCAGCCCCCCAACGGACATTATCGGCAACGCTAAAATAGCTCAACGCCCCGCCCGCTTCCATCTCTTCACGGACCCGGGAAAGTCGCATTACAGGCTCACCTTCCACCATGGCCACTGGCGACATGGCTTGCGGATCATCACTGTCCTGCACCGATATATCGTCATTGCCCTCCCACAAGGCATGGCATTGCGCTGCCGACAGCCCTTGCATGCTACGTACGGTGACACTCTGCCCATAACCATAAAAAACCGGCACCCGCACCGTGGTGACCTGGATGGACAGGGGCTGATCCGCCAGAATCCGGCGGGTTTCCAGCATCAATTTCAGCTCTTCGCTGGTGAAGCCGTTTTCCTGAATCTGACCACTCACCGGCAGTACATTGAAGGCAATTTGCGCCTGCGCCGCTTCACTGGGAGACAGGCCATTGAGCAAACGCACGCTTTGCTGGGCCAGCTGGTCCACCCCGGACTTGCCGGTGGCGGATGCCGCCTGGAACTGGGTCACCACCACGTCCTGCAAAGGACCCAGTTCGGTCAGCGGTTTCAAGGCGCGCAGCAACTGAACCGTGGAGGCATCAGCGCAGGCCACCAGGTTTTGCTCCCGGGCCTGAGCCAGCATCTCGTCGTTCACATCGGCCACCACCAGCGGAATGTCAGCCTCATAACGGTAGGCCGGTGACAGGTCCACCACTACAGCGCCGGCTTCCGCCGCAGCCGGCGCCAGGGCCTGGCTCACCGACGCTCCCGCCGCAAACAGCACCACTTCCACCTGGGAGAAATCGAAATCCTCTGCGGTGCTCACAGTGAGGGTTTTGCCGGCAAACGCGATCTTGCTGCCGGCCCCATTTTCGGAAGCCAAAACAAAAAGCTCGCCGACCGGAAATTTCCGATCAGCGAGCAGTTTGATGATGGCCTCTCCGACCAGGCCGGTTGCACCGACGATGGCCAGATTGATAGACCGATCCATCACTTACCTCTATTGGGCGCTTAGCGCTCGAGAAGAATTCGCAGCATACGGCGCAGCGGTTCAGCCGCACCCCACAGTAGCTGGTCACCCACGGTGAAGGCGTTGAGGAACTCGCCGCCCATGTTCAGCTTGCGCAGGCGGCCCACCGGAATCCCCAGGGTACCGGTCACGGCGGTGGGGGTGAGATCCCGCAGCGTCTCTTCCTTGGTGTTCGGCACCACTTTCACCCAGTCGTTGGACTTGGCAATGATGTCGTTCACTTCGTCCATGGGTACATCGCGGTTGAGCTTCACGGTCAACGCCTGGGCGTGGCAACGCATGGCACCAATACGCACACAGGTGCCATCCAGAGCAATCGGATTGCCGCTACGGCCGAGAATTTTGTTGGTTTCCGCCTGGGCTTTCCATTCTTCCTTGCTCTGACCGTTCTCCATTTCCTTGTCGATCCAGGGCAACAGGGAACCGGCCAGCGGGAAGCCGAAGTGCTCACGGGGCATGGCATCGCTGCGCATGCTTGCCGCCACTTGGCGATCGATATCCAGAATGGCACTGGCAGGATCCGCCAATTTATCGGAAACATCGCCGTGAATCTTACCCATCTGGGCAATCAGCTCACGCATGTTCTGTGCACCAGAACCGGACGCGGCCTGGTAGGTCTGGGCGCTCGCCCACTCCACCAGCCCTTCATTGAACAATCCGCCCAGAGCCATCAACATCAGGCTCACGGTACAGTTGCCACCCACAAAGTCTTTGGTGCCACTGTCCAGAGCAGAATCCACCACGGAACGGTTCACCGGATCCAGCACAATGACGCTGTTGTCCTGCATACGCAGCGTGGATGCTGCATCAATCCAGTAGCCATCCCAGCCCGCTTCGCGCAGCTTGGGGTAAACCTCGCTGGTGTAATCGCCACCCTGACAGGTCACGATCACGTCCAGCGCTTTCAGTTCATCAATATTCTTGGCATCGCCCAGGGCCGGAATATCCTTGCCCACGTCCGGGCCAGCCTGTCCAACCTGGGAGGTCGAGAAAAAGACCGGTTCGATATCTGCAAAATCATTTTCGGCAGTCATGCGCTCCATCAATACGGAACCCACCATGCCACGCCAGCCGACAAAACCGACTTTCTTCATTAGAAACTGTCTCCTGAAAGGATTGCCCTTTCTATCAGTGAATCAATGCGCGTGTGCGCCTGTGCGTCATGCCTCAGTCATGCTTGTGACAAAGCATCCGCGACGGCGTTGCCCATTTCTTCGGTGCCCACTTTGCGAGTGCCCTCGGTGTAGATATCCGCAGTACGAAGCCCTTGATCAAGAACACGCTCTACAGCGGCTTCAATGGCATCAGCCACATCACCACGCTCCAGGCTGTAACGCATCAGCATGGCCAGCGACATAATGGTCGCCAGCGGGTTGGCGATGCCCTGGCTGGCAATGTCCGGTGCCGAGCCGTGGCAGGGTTCGTACAAGCCCTTGCGGTTTTCATCCAGTGACGCGGAGGGCAACATCCCGATGGAGCCGGTGAGCATGGCGGCTTCATCGGAGAGAATGTCACCAAACAAATTGCCGGTGACAATCACATCAAACTGTTTCGGCGCACGCACCAGTTGCATGGCCGCGTTGTCCACATACATGTGTGACAACTCGATCTCCGGGTAGGCCTTTGCCTCCTCGGTGACCACTTCTTTCCAGAGTTCGGTGACTTCCAGCACGTTGGCCTTGTCCACCGACAGCACGCGCTTGTCACGTTTCATGGCCAGTTCAAAGGCCACTTTCGCGATCCGGCGCATTTCCGACTCGGTGTAGACATAGGTGTTGAAGCCTACACGCTCGCCGTTTTCTTCCTTGATACCGCGAGGCTGACCGAAATAGATGCCACCGGTCAGCTCGCGCACAATCAGGATATCCAGCCCGGATACCACTTCCGGTTTCAGGCTGGAGGCATCCGCCAGTTGCGGAAACAGAATGGCCGGGCGCAGGTTGGCAAACAGCCCCAGTGACGAGCGCAAACGCAACAGGCCACGCTCGGGGCGCTTGTCGCGTTCAATGGTGTCCCATTTCGGACCACCAATGGAGCCGAACAAAATAGCGTCGGCGGCACGGGCTTTTTCCAGCGTACCTTCCGGAAGCGGGTCATTTTCCGCATCCACCGCTGCGCCCCCGACCAGGGCTTCATCCAGCTCCACCTCGAGCCCGAACTTCTGCTTGGCCACGTTCAGCACCTTGACCGCTTCTTTCACGATCTCCGGGCCAATACCGTCACCGGGCAACACCAACACCTTGCTCATTACTGCTTCCTGTCTACTACTGCCCTTGCGGGCGATTAAAAGTCTTTGGTTACCAGAACATCATCCGGCGCGGACGCCTTTACCAGCTCCAGGGTGTAATCTTTCTTGCCCTCAGCGGCACTGATGCGAACCTGATAGATGCCACCTTGTGCGAAGTTGTGGCGGAACTTGCCGAAACGAAGAATGCCCGCCTGGTCAGCAAACACTTCCACTGAATGCTTTCCGGCTTCAATCTGCACACTCTGCGCGCCCGCTTGCTCAGTAATGCGCTCGCCATCCACCTTGAACAGGGATGCCTTGGCTTCGCTACTGGTGGGCATCTGCCACCCGGCATCTTCGCCCTGCGCCGTCGGGGCCGCCAGCTGGTTATCCACGCTCAACGTGGCCGCCTGCTCCCCGGTGGGGGCGTCATACATGCCTGTGGATGCACAGCCAGCCAGCATCAACATCGAAACCAGCGACAGCGAAAGTAAACGCAACATACAACCTCCTTGGTTATTCTTTTAATGGTCGGCAAAAACCCAGGGTTCGCGTTCCATGCGACCTTTTTCGTAAGCTCGAATCGCATCCGCTTCATTCAGGGTCAAGCCAATTTCGTCCAGACCATTCAGCAGACAGTGCTTGCGGAACTCATCAATCTCAAAAGGCAGCGGCTCTCCGGTTTCGGGGATCACCTGCTGGCCTTCCAGATCAATAGTGATCCGATAGCCTTCCTTGCCATTAACAGCCTGAAACAGGGCTTCCACGTTATCCTCCGACAACACGATGGGCAATAACCCGTTTTTGAAACAGTTGTTGTAGAAGATATCGGCAAAGCTCGGGGCGATGATCGCCTTGAAGCCAAAATCCATCAACGCCCAGGGCGCATGCTCACGGCTGGAACCGCAGCCAAAATTGCGCCGGGTGAGTAGAACGCTGGCTCCCTGATAGACAGGCTGATTCAGCACAAAGTCCTTATTCAGTGGGCGAGCACTGTTGTCCTGACCCGGAAAGCCTTCGTCCAGATAACGCCATTCGTCAAACAAATTGGGCCCGAAACCGGTCCGTTTGATGGACTTGAGAAACTGCTTTGGAATGATCTGGTCGGTGTCCACATTGGCACGATCAAGCGGAGCAACCAGACCATCATGACGCACAAACTTTTCCATGGGTTTGCTCCTTATGCCTGATCGAGTTCGCGAATATCAACGAAATGGCCTGCCACCGCCGCCGCTGCCGCCATGGCCGGGCTGACCAGATGCGTACGGCCGCCATTACCCTGGCGCCCTTCGAAGTTACGGTTCGAGGTGGAAGCGCAGTGCTCGCCGGCTTCCAGTCGGTCCGGGTTCATGGCCAGACACATGGAACAACCCGGCTCACGCCACTCAAAGCCTGCCGCCACAAAGACCTTGTCCAGGCCTTCTTTCTCCGCCTGCTGCTTGACCAGACCGGAGCCCGGCACCACCAATACCTGCTTGACGCTACCGGCTTTCTGACGGCCCTTGGCTACTTCCGCCGCGGCGCGCAGGTCTTCGATGCGCGAATTGGTGCAAGACCCGATAAAGACCCGGTCCACCTTGATGTCCGTCACCGGCATGCCTGGCGTCAGGCCCATGTACTCATAAGCACGGCTCATGCCTGAGCGTTTGACTTCATCGCTCTCCGCCGCCGGGTCCGGCAAGTTGGCATCCACCGGCACCACCATTTCCGGGCTGGTGCCCCAGGACACCTGGGGCTTGATGTCCGCCGCATCAATGTTGACCTCCTCATCGAAGCGGGCATCGGCATCAGAAACCAGCGTACGCCAGTAGGCCTCCGCCTTGTCCCAATCCGCACCCTTCGGGGCAAACGGGCGGCCTTTCACATAATCGATGGTCACATCATCCACCGCCACCATGCCCGCTCGGGCGCCGGCCTCGATGGCCATGTTGCAGACCGTCATGCGTCCTTCCATGCTCAAGCTGCGCATGGCACTGCCCGCAAATTCAAGCGCATACCCGGTACCGCCAGCGGTGCCAATCACGCCGATGATATGCAGCACCACGTCTTTCGCGGTGACGCCGGGACCAAGCTCACCCTCAACAGAAACGCGCATATTGTTCATTTTCTTGGCCACCAACGTCTGGGTGGCCAAGACGTGCTCTACCTCACTGGTACCAATACCGTGGGCCAGGCAGGCCAACGCACCGTTGGTGGAGGTGTGGGAGTCACCACAAACGACCGTCATGCCCGGCACCACAGCACCCTGCTCCGGCGCCATCACATGCACAATGCCTTGGCGTACATCGCCAATTCCGAACTCGGTGATACCGAATTCACGGGTATTGTCTTGCAGCGTCTGCACCTGAATCCGCGAGGTGTCATCGGCGATGTCGGCGGCACTCTTGAACGGGGTTGTCGGCACGTTGTGATCAATGGTGGCCACACTGGCACTGGTCCGCCACGGCTGACGACTCGCCAGGCGCAGGCCCTCAAACGCCTGGGGCGAGGTCACCTCATGGATGATCTGGCGATCAATATAGATCAGCGCAGAGCCATCTTCGCGCTGGGTAACGAGGTGGGCTTCCCACAATTTGTCATAGAGGGTTTTGCCTGCCATGTCTTTCTCCTGAACCGTAGCGTAGTGCCGCAGCATATTGTCACAACTACAAGCGGGTTTATCACTGGGGCTGGTTTCTCACTGGTAATTAATGTAGAACTACGCCATCAATAAATCCAATTCATATTTTTCATTTTTAAGATAACCAATTATTATCCCCTGTACCGACACTGTGGATGCCCCGGGAATGATCGACACCCCAACGCTAACCGCCTTTATGGCCGTTGCCGAAACCGGCTCATTTTCTGCCGCAGCTGAGCGCCTGTACATCACTCAGCCTGCCATCAGCAAACGGATTGCCCTGCTGGAACAACAGCTTGAGGCCCGCTTGTTTGATCGTGTGGGCCGCCAGATCCAACTGACGGAAGCCGGTCGCTCACTGCTGCCGCGCGCACGCCAGGTACTGATGGACGTGGAAGACATGGCCCGCGCCATTCACGATTTATCCGGAGAAGTGGGCGGTAAATTGCGAATCGGCACCAGCCACCATATTGGACTGCACAGACTGCCACCGGTTCTGCGCCAGTTTTCCCGGGATTACCCGCTGGTGAAGCTGGACATCCATTTCATCGATTCCGAAGAAGCCTGGGAAGGTGTACTGCACGGGGAGCTGGAAATGGGGGTGGTCACCCTGCCCCCGCAGCCGGATGAGCGCTTGCACAGCGAAGTCATCTGGAACGACCCGCTGGTGTTCATGTGCGCACCGGAACACCCGCTGGCGAAGCAGGAAAACCTGACCCTGGAAGCCTTCACCGATCACAGCGCCATCCTGCCTTCACCGATCACCTTTACCCGCGGCATCGTGGAGCGGCTGTTCGATGAGCATAACCTGAAGCTGGATATCGCCATGTCCACCAACTACCTGGAAACCATTCACATGATGGTGTCCATCGGTCTGGGCTGGAGCGTGCTGCCCGCCACCATGGTGGATCGGGGCATGGTGCAGCTGCCTGTGGATGCGCCACTGCCGCAGCGCCAGCTGGGTGTCGTCACGCACCCGGCCCGCAGCCAGTCCAACGCGGCGAAGGCCTTCCTGCGCGCCCTGCGTAGCCAGGTTATGTGAACACACGGCAGGCGGCGGCCCCAGCCGCCTAGCGGGGCGCGCGGGTAACGCCACCGACAACCAAAAGCGCCGCCGCCGCCACCGCCACCGCAGACGCCACAAAAAACAACAGCACGCCCCATTGCTGCCACAACAACCCCGACAAGCCCGCCCCGGCAGCCCAGCCAGCGCCAAAGCCCAGGCTGGAGTACAGCGCCTGCCCCTGGCCTGCCAGCGCTTCCCCAAACTGACGGTGCACCCAGGCAATACTGGCGGCATGAAAGCTGCCAAAGCTGGCCGCATGCAACAGCTGGGCCAGCGCCAACAGCCACAGGGCATCGCCAGCAACACCAATCATCAGCCAGCGCAGCGACGCCAGCAGCAGGCTTACCACCAGAAGCCAGGGGATATGAAAGCGTGCCAGCAGGCGATGCATGATCAGGAACAGCCCGACTTCCGCCACCACCCCCAGAGACCACAACAAACCGACAATGAACTTGCTAAAGCCCAGGTCTTCCAAATAGATGCTGTAAAAAGTGTAGTACGGCCCGTGAGACAGCTGCATCAAAAAAGCCGCCACCAGAAACAGGCTTACCGCCGGGCGACACAGGATCTGCCAGACTGATGTTCCCTCCCCCCCGGCTTGCGCTCGCGGTGCATTGCCCGCAGGCAGGGTCAGCGTTCCCAGCCAGAGTAGCCACAACAGCCCGCTGAGCACCCAGGGCAGCACCTGCGTACCGGCCCGGTCCAGGACTTCACCCAGCACCAACACCGCCACAATAAAGCCCACCGACCCCCACAACCGCACATGGCTGTAGCGGTGGGACTGGCGACCCAGAGATTGCAGAGTGAGCACTTCGAACTGTGCCAGTACCGCGTTCCAGAAGAAGCTGAAAGACACCAACAGCGCGGCCATGGACCAGAATGTGTCCACCCAGAATACGGGCAGGAATACGATGGCCGCCAGCAGGTTGCCGGCACGAATGATACGCAGGCGCTGGCCGCTACGATCAGCCAGCCAGCCCCACAGATTTGGAGCGCCGATTTTGGTGAGCTGGGGAATGGCCATCAGAGCGCCGATGGCAGCCGCACTGAAGCCCAGGTCTTTCAGGTACAGAGACCAGTACGGCACCAGCGTGCCAAGCAGACCGAAGTAAAAAAAGTAGAAGCCGGAAAGGCGCCAATAATAGGGCATGAAAGAGGAACCTTGCGCTTGACAGGGATGACGCCTGACGCCTGACGCCTGACGCCTGACGCCTGACGCCTGACGCCTGACGCTAATCAGCATAAAATCGCCATTCTTCGCCTCAAGCGTCTTTTCGTTTTCTTTGTCTGGCCTCAAGCCTCCAGCGTCTGGCGCTGTCTCAGCCCGGAATCGGTGCGAACGGCGGCACCACATCCCCATTCTGACCACGGTGGCGCAGATAGTGATCCATCAGCACGATAGCCAGCATGGCTTCGGCAATGGGCGTAGCACGGACCCCGACACAAGGATCATGGCGCCCCTTGGTCACCACCTCGGCAGCTTCACCGTCCAGTCCGACGCTCTTGCCGGGAATCAGAATGCTGGAGGTGGGCTTGAGCGCCATGGCCACACGAACGGTCTGCCCGGAGCTGATGCCACCCAGCACGCCGCCGGCATGGTTACTCAAAAAACCGTCCGGGGTCATTTCATCACGATGTTGCTCACCGCGCTGGTTCACCACGGCAAAGCCGTCACCGACTTCCACCCCTTTCACCGCATTGATGGACATCATTGCCTTGGCAAGATCCGCGTCAATGCGATCAAAAACCGGCTCGCCCCAACCGGGCGGCACCCCATCGGCAAACACTTCCACGCGGGCACCGATGGAAGAGCCGTCTTTGCGCAGTGCATTGATCAGGTCTTCCAGGGCCGGCACCTTACTCTCATCCGGGAAGAAGAACGGATTGTTGTTCACCGCCGACCAGTCACAGGACTCGGCCTTCACATCACCAATCCGGGTGCAGCCACCATAGATACGAATGCCCAGGCGCTGCTCCAGGAATTTGCGGGCAATGGCGCCGCCGGCCACGCGCATGGCCGTTTCCCGGGCAGAGGAACGTCCGCCGCCGCGGTAATCACGGAAACCGTATTTCTGGGTGTAGGTGTAATCCGCATGGCCAGGCCGGAACGTGCCGGCGATGTTGGAGTAATCCTTGGATTTCTGGTCGGTATTCTCGATCAGCAAGCCAATGGACGTGCCGGTGGTCTTGCCTTCGAACACCCCGGAGAGGATTTTTACCTGATCCGGCTCGCGCCGCTGGGTGGTATAACGGCTGGTACCCGGCTTACGGCGGTCCAGCTCAACCTGCAGGTCCGCTTCACTGATTTCTAGGCCCGGGGGGCAGCCGTCCACGATAGCGCCCAGGGCGGGGCCATGACTTTCACCGAAGGTGGTAATGCGAAAACGCTCACCGAAACTGTTACCGGACATGCTGCCCCTCTTAAAAAATTATTGAAATCAATGCTCTGCCACGAAAACCCGTTAAATCGCTTTAAGCTGACAAGGTGCTCTTCAGCAAGGCTGCCTCAATGAGCCAGCAGGTCATCACGGTATTCTAGCAGCTGTGCGCGGGTAAGCATGAACACCCCATGCCCTCCCCGCTCGAATTCGAACCAAAAAAACGGCACCTGGGGCCAAGCCGCCAGCATGGCCTCCCAACTGTTGCCCACTTCCACAATCAGCACACCGTCTTCAGTGAGCCGATCCGGTGCATCCAGTAACAGCTGGCGCGTGAAGTCGAGACCGTCATCTCCAGACGCCAGCGCCAGCTCCGGCTCATGGCGGTACTCATCTGGCAGATTCGCCATATCCTGGGCATCCACATAGGGCGGGTTGGAGACAATCAGGTCATAGGGGCCATCCACCGCGGCCAGCCCATCGGATTGTAGCGCCCGCACCTGTTCGCCAAGCCCATGACGCTGGATGTTTTCCTCACACACGGCCAGGGCCTCGGCACTGATATCACTGCCATCCACCTGCGCATGCTCAAACGCGTAGGCACAGGCAATCGCGATACAGCCACTACCGGTGCATAAATCCAGCACCCGATGCACTCGCTCAGGATCGACCCAGGGCGTAAAGGACTGCTCAATCAGCTCGGCCAGCGGCGAACGCGGTATCAGCACCCGCTCATCCACATAGAACGGCAGGCCGCAAAACCAGGCTTCATGGGTCAGATAAGGAACCGGGACACGATCATTCACCCGCTTAACCAGTTGACTCACATACCCACTGATTTCAGAGGGCAGCAAACGGGCATCGAGAATCCGAGGGTCACTCTGTAGAGGCAACGCCAGCTGATGCATCAACAGCGCCAGGGCTTCATCCCAGGGGTCATCGTTACCGTGGCCAAAGAACACCCCGCCACTGCGCAGCATGCTTTCGCCGAAACGCAAACAGTCGCGGACAGTTTGCAGGGCGGCCATGGCCTCATTCTGTTGTTGCGAACTGATCACGCATCTACCTCCACCAACACTCCACCGACAACACGCTACTGACAACTGCGCCGATCACCCCTGATCCTGCACCGTTGACGAACACCAGCAAAAAGAAGCGCTGAAGATTAGCACAGAATCGGTTATAAAAGCCTGTCACGCTTGCAGTAAAGGGACAGTAATGAGTGCGGTTACGGTAACGCAGGAGGGCCCCTTCGCCCTGGTCGAGCTAAAGAAAGGCACCCAGGTGGATATGCGCGTTCAATTGTCCATTTACCGGCAGCGGCTACGTTTGTTCAATCAGCACCAACAGCGTAAACAGCTCACCATCTACGTCGGCCAAATCAAAGGGCTGGATTACACCGCCGCGCGCTATTCCTGTGGCGAGGATTTTGCGCAAATTACCGAGGCCAAGGCCATGGTCCTGGAAAGTATACTCAACCGTACCTATGCCAATATGATGTTGAAGCTTAACAAGCCGGCCTTTCCCGTTTACATTTGTGGCAGCATCAACCAGGCCAAAGAGTGCCTTCTCAAACATCATCCTCAGGAGTGAGCACTATCTGGTTATTAAAAACAGAACCGGATGCTTTCAGCATCGATGATCTGCGCAACAGCAAAAATGCCACCAGTGGCTGGGATGGCGTGCGCAACTACCAGGCTCGCAACCGGCTACGCGATGAAATGAAAGCCGGCGATACGGTGCTGATCTACCATTCCAGTTGTGCGGTGCCCGCCATCGTTGGCGAAGCTCGCGTCACCAGCGCCCCCTACCCCGATCCAACCCAGTTTGACCCTGCTTCAGATGGCTATGACCCACGCAGCACCCGTGAGATGCCCCGCTGGTACCAGGCCGATATACAGTTTGCCTGCCTATACCCTCAGCCATTAACACTGAAACAGATCAAGCATCACCCCGAATTTGCTGACATGGAGCTGGTGGTGCGACCTCGCCTGTCGGTGCAAAAAGTGTCTGAACGACAGCTCCAGCTTATCCGGCAGATAAGCCAGCCCGTGGATGCCACCGCATAGGGCACCCCGCGCACCACAAACAACCTCAGCACCACAACAGGGCACCCGTTAATACAAAAGAACTAAGAAGCCCTGATTCTATCGGCTATACGCGCTGGCACAGCGGTTGCAGTCCCCTCTTCTCATCACCAATGACGAATGGGATTCACCGCTATGCTGCTGCGACGCTATCACTGGCTTTCTCTGCTGATTCTTCCCGAGTTCGCCAACGCCGACACCCTGACCGCCACCGATACAGTCTGGATTGCTATCGCTGCGGCGCTGGTGTTCTTCATGCAAGCGGGTTTTGCACTGCTTGAGAGCGGCCTGAGCCGGGCGAAGAACTCACTGAACGTGGTCATGAAGAACTACATGGACCTGTGTGTCGGCACACTGGTGTTCTGGGCCGTGGGTTTCGGGCTGATGTTCGGCACCAGCACCAATGGCTGGTTCGGGCAGGACCAGTTCATGCTCAACCAGGCCGATGGCAGTACCTGGGCCATGCTCCTTTTCCAGATCATGTTCGCGGCTACCGCCGCCACCATCGCCTCAGGAGCCATGGCAGAGCGCACCCGCTACGTGGGCTATTTGTGTGGCGCGGTGGTGATCACCGGCCTTATTTATCCGCTGTTCGGCAACTGGGCCTGGAACAGCAATGGCTGGCTCGCCCAGATGGGCTTTATTGATTTCGCCGGCTCCACGGTGGTCCACAGTATCGGCGGCTGGTGTGCACTGGCCGGTATTCTGGTGGTAGGCCCGCGACTTGGGCGTTTCGACAACCAAGGCAAGCCACGCACCATTCCCGGCCATAACCTTTCCTATGTGGCATTGGGCGGTTTCATACTCTGGTTCGGCTGGTTTGGCTTCAACGGGGGCTCGACCCTCTCTGCCAGCGTGGATATCGCCAAGGTGAACCTGAATACCCAGCTGGCCGCCGCGGCCGGTGCCGTGGGCAGCGTTATCTACCGGATGGCAAGTCGCCGCCCGGTATTACTGACAGAAACCGTGAATGGCAGCCTGGCGGGGCTGGTGGCGGTGACCGCCGGCTGCGCAGTCATGACACCGGGCTTCGCCATCATCACCGGCCTGGTAGCTGGCGCGCTGGCGGCCTTCGGTGCCCGAATCCTACTCGCGTTTCGCCTGGATGACGTGGTCGGTGCAGTCCCTGTACATGCCTTCGCCGGCGCCTGGGGCACCCTGGCTGCCGGCCTCTTCTATGACGGCGACCTGTTCAATGGCCAACGTGTGATGGTGCAGCTGCTGGGCGTGATCGTGGCATTCGGCTGGGCATTCTTCACCGCGCTAATCATGTACATGCTGGTATCTATTCTTGCCGGCTTGCGGGCGCCGGCGCTGCATGAACAACGGGGACTGGATCTCAGCGAGCACGCCGAAACCGGCTACCCGGAATTTCCCCAGAACACGCTCTATAGCAGCGAAACCTATAATCCAGACAGGGCCCACGGTCAGGAGCAACACCCATGAGCTCCGCACCCATCAACCAAAGCGTCCAGCGTCGACGGCGCGCTATCGTCACCGGCCTTACGCCCTACATGAATGAGCCGGTCCTGCTGGAGGCGGTCAGCCACTGGCAGCAGCATTACGCGGAGCGACCCAGCTTTTCCCTGCAGGGCTTTGTCAGCGATCTGTGTCGCCTGTTCGACCTGGGCGAACGGCGCCACCATATTCACATGAGCCTGGTGCAAGCGATGACGCTTTCCGACAGCGAACTGGCCGCCGATCCATTGGCCAACAGCAACTACAACCACACCGAAGCGCACCCCTGCACCCATGCGTTTCAGTGCCTGCTCCAGGCCCTGTGGCAAGGGCTTGGCAAACGGGTAGCCAGCCAGTTACAGCTGGATTTGGGTGCACAACTGCGCCAGGCCAGCGTTAGCGCCGAAACCCGCCTGACCATGGAATACTGGCTACAATCACCGGACCAATCACTGAGCCCCCTACCCTTGACCAGCTTGCGAGACCAACTGAACCGCACCTATGTACTGCTATGCGAACGGCTGGGCCCTGTCGAGGCGGATCGACAACTCAAGGCGGCGTACCAGGCAACGCTGAACCGACTGGATGACAAGGAGGCCCTGCAAACCTTGATGTAGCACTGCCCCACTGTGCACCGAGACAGGATCAGGTACTCTCAGGGATCGAATAAGCAAAGGCAGGGGTGGCCATTGATGGCCACCAGGGGGAGACAGTGAAATTACACCACCAGATATTCATTGCCATGCTGGCCGGCGCACTGGCAGGCAGTTTCACCACCGAATCCAGTACGCTACTCGGGCTGCCTGTGCTCAGCGGCTACGATCTGGTGGGAACCCTGTTTATCAATGCCCTTAAAATGGTCGTCATTCCGTTGATTGTGACAGCCATTATCAACGGCATGGTGGGCGTCGGTGATGGGCAGAATCTGGGCCGAATGGGCCTGAAAACCGTGGCCCTGTACATGACTACCACTCTGGTAGCCGTGCTGATCGGCCTCATCGTGGTCAATCTGTTCAGCCCTGGCATTATCAACGATCAGCCCGCACGTGAATTACTCGGTCTGGCCACAGAAACCGAGGATGCGCTGGCCAAAATTGAAGGCCGCGGGGCCGGCGATTTCACTGATATTCTCCGCCAGATGCTGCCGCCTAACCTGATAGCGGCCGCCGCCAATGGCCAAATGCTTGGGCTGATCGTCTTTTCGCTGCTGTTCGGTTTTTTTCTGCGAACCGAACGCAACCCCTCCGGCCAGAGCCTGCGCAACATTATCGATGGCATTTACCAAGTGGTGATGAAAATCACCATGCTGGTCATTCGTTTCACGCCCCTGGGCGTATTTGCGCTAATAGCCGCCACGGTAACCCGCACCGGTATGGATGCCATTGAGCCGCTTGCCTGGTTCTTCCTCACCGTACTGGTAGCACTGGGCCTGCATGCTTTTGTTTTCATGCCGATCCTGATTGCGCTGGCGACCAAGCGCTCGCCACTTCGCCATATTCAGGCCATGACGCCAGCGCTGCTCACCGCGTTTTCCTCCGCCAGTTCAGCCGCTACGCTGCCTCTGACCATGGAATGTGTACAAAAACGCTCCGGTGTATCGACTCGCACCAGCAGCTTCGTGCTGCCATTGGGTGCCACCGTCAACATGGACGGAACCGCATTGTACGAGTGCGTGGCGGCCATGTTCATTGCCCAGGCCTACGGCATGGACTTGTCGTTGACCACCCAGTTCATGATTGTGATCACCGCCCTGCTCACCTCCATCGGCGTGGCCAGCATTCCCGCTGCATCACTGGTAGCGATTACGGTGATTCTTGGCGCCATCGGCCTGCCGGCAGAAGCCATTGGGCTGATTCTGGTCACCGATCGCGTGCTGGACATGTGCCGCACTGCGGTCAACGTCTGGGGCGACAGCGTGGTCACCGTGGTGCTGGCACGCAGTGAGGGAGAAGAACAGGTATTGTCGCTACCGGTCTCCGAGATGGAATCGGTAACGACAACAGGCGGGCAAGCGGGCCGAGATGCAACCGCCAGTGAACAGCCTTAGAATGCGTGCGCAAACCCGCCATTATCCCAGTCGCGCTTGATGGCAACTGCAGCACTGGCAATAACAGGCACCATGCAGGCAAACGCCAGCATTACGGAAAACAGGTTTTCACCGTTGTTTCCAAGCCCCGCCACGATCAAAACCGTCACGGCAATCGCAATCATCAAGGCCAGGGTGTCTTTAAACAAACGAAAGAATAAAGTCATAACAATTGCTCCCTTAAATGCTTCATGTGAACATATGTTAACTTTATAATCCGCCAAGTCAACACCTGTTCACAAAATTATTTTTTGTTCTGCTTCTTGCACATGGAGACACGTTGAAACAATCGCCCACCCTCCTTATCACTCGCGGCTGCAGCCCGCTCGGCCAGGCCCTGGCCCACACTGCCGCTGGGCACTATCGTATTGCCATCGCCAGTGACGACACTCGCACCGGCAATGCCTTGTGCCGCAGCCTGCATGAAGCGGGCCATGAAGCGCTTTTCATTGAAACAACCGCGGGCGATTCACAGGATATTCAACGGGGTATAAATCGGGTTCTGCGCCGCTGGCAGCAGCTGGATGTGGTTATCAATTTGCCCGGAAAGCTGCTGGTGGGGCCTTTTGAAGCCACCCAGGGGCCGCAATGGCAAGGCCTGGCCAACCTGCAAATGATGCACGTGGTACACAGCTGCCAACGTGCTCTGACGGCCATGAAGAAACAAGGGAGCGGAAAAATTATTAATGTGGTGCCCGATTGCGGTTTACTGGCCGGGCCACTGACATCAGCAAGCAGCAGCACCTACGCGGGCATTGTCGCCCTAACCGAAAGCCTGAACAGCGAACTCGCCAACAGCCCGGTCAGCGCCGCCCTCATTGCACTGCCTCTCTACCGGGAGTTGTCTCAACAGCTGGATGCCACGGACCCACTCAGCCAGGCCCGCTTTGAACGCAAGACCCGTGACAGCCTGGATACTGCCCTCTCTCTGAGTGCCGATATCATTGCCATGCTGGACAAGCCCGCGGGCACAACCCTGCATCTGCCCTCAGCGCCGACCCGGGCGCAATGGCGCTTAAAACGTTGGTTCAGAAAACACTGGGACCGCAAAATGCAGCAACGCGGACAGCGCTATCGCCGCAGGGAACCGTAAAACGGCGCTCCACAAACGAGAGGCCCGCAACCCGACCAGGCTCAGGCGAAGTTTTCCACGTAGCGCAGCGTGTGCCGGTAATCCCCCGCCAGCGCATCGTCAATTTTCGGTGCGACAAGCGAGACCAGTTTTTTCCCTACCAATGGTACCGAGCTGCTTATTTCCACCTCGGTGTGCTGAACCGCTTCGTTGTCATCCCCGGTGAGGATCATTACACCACTGATCTTCATGGGCACATTACCCAATTCAAACCGGTACTCGGCCTGGTAGCGGCCAGCTTGCGTCGTCGGCGTCCAGAGAAATTCTGTCAATAAATCCGCGCTTTCCGGCAAGAAGCGGCGCGCCACAGACGGCAGCTTGTCCGTGCGTATTTCAATGGGCTGAATCAGCTGAATCAACTTTCCCCGCGGGGTATCCTCAAAGGCCCCAAAGCGGTAATTGTCCACCTTGCCCCATTCGTAACGCGTCTCATAGAACGCCTTGCTCGTCAGGATTTCGTAAAGCCGGTCCACACCGATGGGGTACTGGCGGTCAACCATCACTTTCATACTGTCTCCTGCCCTGAGGCCACCCGCTTCATCAACTGTAACAGCGGCGCCAGCTGGCGTTTCAAATCCGGTAAGGCGCTGATGACGGGACGGGATTTGCCGGCACGCAACAGCGCCAGTGCCTGTTCAATCGTTAATATGGGTGCCGCATCATCCACCGACAAGGTGGTGTCCGCATCATCACTGAGTACCGCACCCGGCCCGAGGGTACGGGCCTGTTTCAACTGTTCATCCAGGGTCAATTGCACCTGGCGCGGCGTCAATCCCGCATGAGCGGCCGGGGTCTGGATAATCACGGTCAGCGGCAAACGCTGCACCTTGCCACGAAACTGGAAGGCCAGCTTTTCGCTGACTTTCAACGCCCGTTCCACGAATCGTTTGGCCCCCGCCGGGCCGGCACTGGGCAGCAACACAGTAAATTGCGCCACGCTGCTACGCGCCAGGGAGTCCTCCTTGCGGATCACCCCACGCAGTGATTGCGCCAGCTTCAACAACACTATATCCGTTCGCTTTTTACCAAGCTGTACGAAAAGTTGATTGAATTGGTAAATCTCCAGTTGCACAACTGATAGCTTGTACTGCTGACGCGCGGCCAATGCCAGCTCCTGGCGCAGGCGGTGCTCCAGGTAACGGCGATTGCCGAGCCGGGTCAGCGGATCAATCATTGCCTGCTTGGCCAGTTCCTTACGCTCGTTCTGGTAATTGGCATGGGCCCTGGCCCGGGCCAGCAAATCCGTGGAATTAAACGGCTTGCTGATAAAGTCCGTTCCTCCCAGGCGCAGCGCTTCAGCTCGGGCCTCTTCATCATTTTCTGCACCGGTGACGATGATGACCGGTAACCCGGCAATGCCTTCATCCTCGCTGGTGCGGATTTTTTTCAGTAACGCAAAGCCATCCATCTCCGGCATGGCCAGGTCCGAGAACACCACACTGATGGACGGGTTGCTGCAAATCATGGTCCAGGCCTGGAGGCCATTTTCAGCCACCTCGACGCGAAACTCACCACCGAGCATCTTGTCAGCCGCCAGGCGCATTACCTTGGAGTCATCCACAAACAGCAATAAGGGTTTGGGGGCCTTATCCATGATTGCCGGTTTCCTTTTTCAAAATCGCCAGCGCACCCTGCGGCCCGGGCTCGCGCCCGCGTACGTAACCATAAAGCCGTGACCGGCGCTGACAGAAATCCCCCCGCACAATGGCAGGTAAATAATGCTCGTTGAGTAGATGCCCGGGCCGGTCTGCCATGCAGTAAACCGTACCGGCGGTGCTATCAAGATGGGAGAGGATTCCCAACTGGGCAAGATAATCCCGACCATTGGCAAAATGTTCCACATACGGGACCGGGTGCCCTGCTGCGAGAGTCAGTTGCGGATCAATGTCCAGGCTGTCGGCCACGCCGCCAATGCAATACAGCTCCAGTTTCTTGACCAGAGGACGGGTACTGGGATGGCGCAACAGTTTGCGGACGATGTAACTGGCAACGATGGAGCCCTGAGAGTGGCACATCAGCACAACACGATCATTGTTTTCCAGTGCATCCACCAGGATATGCATTGCTGGACGTGACAGTTTGCCGTCCTTGCGCAACGTTCTGGCCGTAATGGATTCGGCCACATCACGCACCAGGCCCCAGGTTGGGGTGTGAATCAAATGCACCGGCCGCCCGAACAAACGGGCGATCTCAGACGTATTGAGGAGTGCCACCGGCCCCGCTGTTCCCATACCATTAATGAAAAACCACCGGCTGCGTGTATTCTCACGCACGGCCCGGGGCGGATGGCACACCAGCGTCCCCTGGCTGATGGATTCACGGGTGGCCGGAACCAATAGTTGCAACAAGGAAAGCAGTGCTTCGCCACGGCTGGAATAGGACGACAGAGAGAGTTCAGAACTAACGCCCGGCTCATCTCCCGCAGGCATAACCATTCGGGGAATGTCGGTGATGTGGCTCAGGCTCAGGCGCAAATCCCGCCGAATGGCGGAGCGGTTATCTATGACGTGGCGTAACCACAGCCGGGGACGGTGCAACATCTTCCTGCCCTGCCTTTACTGTTCTGTTTTTCTTATATGCCGAGCGTGTGTGTCTGCGCTCATATCAGAGTCTGTGCCCGGGAGAGACACCGGCGCTGTCGGCACACCAGAGTACGACGAAATCAGCAGATCAAGAATAGCAGGAAATCACCAAAGAGAGGTCACAGAAGTGAACAACACGCGGAAAAAAACAGTGGAGGGTCAGGGCTTTGCCGCCACCATCCCCTTCGCACAACTGCCTGCGGCCTGTCTTCACACAACCGCAGGCAAAGCCGATTAGACGAAGTACATTAGCAGCCATTCAGCTGCCAGCGCTGGCTTGTCTTCACCTTCGATATCCACCGTAAACGCAAACTTGAGCAGCCACTGCCCTTCACGCTTTTCCGTAGCGTCCAGCAAGGTAGCACGCGCACGAACCCGCTTTCCTTCCTTCACCGGAGCCATGAATCTCAGCTTGTCGAAGCCATAATTCATCGCCATTTTCATGCCTTTGGGCATCAGAAAATCGTCGATGGACGCCTGCAGATACGGCAGCAGCGACAGCGTCAGATAACCGTGAGCGATGGTGGTGCCAAAGGGGGTATTTCGCGCTTGTTCCGGGTCCACATGAATGAACTGATGATCCAGAGTGGCATCGGCAAAAGCATTGATGCGCTCTTGATCGATCTGAAACCAGTCTGAAGCACCCAATTCCTTGCCGACGTAATCGGCCAATGCTGCGACCTCAACCACTTTCATTATGCTGCTCTCCTAACGGAATCTGTCTCGGTTTTCTTTCGAGGATAACCGCACAGGTTCACAGCACCATGACCTATTAAAACCGGATCAATGCCTACCCTGATGGTTTTGGTCAGTCCTCAACCGCTGCGTCCGTTGCGCAAAGAAAATCATTAATACTGGCAGCCACCTTCTCCGGCTCCTCCATGTGCAAATGGTGGCGCCCTGGCAGCCGTACAATTGAGGCCCCTTCCAGCCAGCCCAACCGGTGATCGAACATGCCATTTCCGCCCATGCCCTGCTCACCAATAATCAGGCAGGTGGGAGCCTTGATGGCTCGAATAAAGCCCTCTACCTGCTCTTCGGTCAGGCGCAGAAAGGAGGTGAGCCGCAAACGGCTGTCTGCCCGCCAGGTCCACCCCCCTTCCACCGGCATCAAGCCGCGCTCGCTCAACAGCCCGGACGACGCATGATTCAACCCGCCAAAGCCCTTGGTACGGGCTTCGATAGCATCCTCGACCCGGGCGTAGACCGGTTTGCGTTTGCCTGCCAGCGAGGAGGAATCATCCAGCGCTTTACGCAAGTTTGTTGCCACGTCCTTGCCGTCGGTGCTAGGCGGGCCCAGCCCTTCGATCAACACCAACCGGGATACCCGCTCCGGGCAGGCCGCCGCGAACAGGCAAGCAATACCTGCCCCCATGGAATGCCCCATCAGGGTGAACCGCTTCCACCCCAGCTGATCCACAACAGCCAGCACATCACGAACGTGGTCCACCAGATGCGTGACCACGCCATCGGGTCGATGATCGGAATGGCCATGGCCGGACACATCCAGCGCCAACAAAGGTCGTTTCAGATAAGCTGATAGAGGCGAAAATGAAGCCGCGTTATCCAGCCAGCCATGCAGTGCCAGCACCGGCTCGGCGGTTTCGCCGTCGTCACGCCCTGGCCACTCGAGGGCGCTGAGAGTCTGGCCGTAGACACTGAATTTTCGTTCGATGGCGTCCATTCTCAGGCTCCCTTCGGTTGCAGTTCATCCAGCAATTCACGAAACAGCGCGAGGGTCTGTTCCGGTTTTTCCAGTGGGTACATGTGCGAGCCTTCCGCAATGCGATGCAACATGCGGTGGCGTTTCACGTGACGCCTGGCGCTGTCATGGAAAGGGGACGGCGAGTCCTTGCCAGTCACGATCGCGCCCGGCACCTTCAGCCGTGGCAACCGGGTGGCGTTTGTGGGGGTATGGCGGAAAATCTCCACTTCCACTTCCGGTCGAAAACGCAGCCGCCAGCCGTCTTGCCAGGGTTCCACACCGGCTTTCAGGTAATCGGACAAACAACGGGGATCAAACGCCTTGAACAGCCCGCGAGAAGAAAAATAGCTGACCACCGAGTCCCAATCAGGCCAGTAGTCCAGCCGCCCACGGCTTTTCCCTGCCGGGGTCACCTTATCAATTTGTCTCGTCAGTTTTGCTGCGTGCATCAACGCCCCATGCAAACCATTCATCATGGGAGGGTCGAGCATTATCAGACAGGAAAACCACTCCGGATGGCGCTGCGCCACCAGGTACATCAATACCGACCCCAGCGAATGCCCGGCCCCCACAATGGGTTTGGGCAACGGCGCCAGCTGTGCCTCCAGTTCCAGGCTAAGGCTATGCCAGCCATTATCCACCGGGAAGGCAGGGTCATGGCCTGCCCGGTCCAGTATCACCAACTGGTAATCATCCGCCAACGGCGCAAGAAAAGTATCGTAACTGTGGCCTGGTATGCCATTGGCGTGAGCGAAGGCAAGCACCTGACGTTGCCCTGATTGTTCAGGCATGAACTCTCCCTGGGGCCAATATCCGACCCAAACAAAAGGCACATCATAGCGGCACTCACAGCAGCCATGCCATGGCCGATAGCGCCATACGTCACGGTAGAGGCGTATGCGACCAGTGCTTTTCAGGTAGTGTACAATGCCGGCACAAAGGAGGCGCTATGACCCTGATTTCATTCAACATCAATGGTATTCGTGCCCGTCTGCATCAACTCCAGGCGGTGATCGACAAGTACCGGCCCGCATTGATCGGCCTGCAGGAAACCAAAGTCCACGATCCGGAGTTTCCGGAGCAGGCGGTTCGGGATATGGGCTATCACCCCTATTTTTTTGGCCAGAAAGGCCACTACGGGGTGGCATTGATTACCCGTGAACCACTGGAATCCGTGCAGTACGGTTTTCCCACCGACGAGGAAAATGCCCAGCGGCGCATGATCATCGGCACCCTGAAACATAGCGACGGCAGCCTGGTCACCGTACTCAATGGTTATTTCCCGCAAGGGGAAAACCGCGAGCACCCGACAAAGTTTCCAGCCAAGAAAAAGTTCTACGACGATTTGCAGCATTATCTGATCAACCATCACCAGCCCAGCGATCAGGTCGCGGTGATGGGGGATTTCAATATTTCTTCCACCGATCTGGATATCGGCATTGGCGAAGCCAACCGCAAGCGCTGGCTGCGCGAAGGCAAGACCAGCTTCCTGCCAGAAGAGAGAGAATGGTGGGAACGCCTTGTGGGCTGGGGACTGACCGACACCTACCGTCACCAGAACCCCACCACCGACGATGTGTTCTCCTGGTTCGATTACCGCTCCAAGGGCTTTGATCGCGAACCCCGCCGGGGTCTGCGTATCGACACCGTCTTGGCAACCGAACCGCTCATGGCCAAGCTGGACACCACCGGCGTGGATTACGACATGCGCGGCATGGAAAAACCCTCAGATCATTGCCCGGTATGGGCACGTTTTAACGGCTGAACAGGGCCTCACATGAAGATCAGGCTGCACCCGGAAAAGCTGAAAGCCAACCTGGATACCCTTGGCTTTATCATCGACCTGGGCATGATTGTGTTGGTCATCGCCAATCTGGGCCTGATCCTGTTCGACTGGCTGTTTCAGGTGCCCCCCGTTCAGGAGTTTCTGGCGTCACTGACGCCGGGCTTCCATAACTTCTACCGGGACACCATTCACGACGATTTTCTGTTCTACGACCTGTGCTTCGTAGCAGTCTACCTGACGGAGTTCACCATCCGCTGGATCGTCGCCATTGCCCGCGGCACGTACCATCGC
This sequence comes from Alcanivorax sp., assembly GCF_002733835.1. Classification (GTDB taxonomy): domain Bacteria; phylum Pseudomonadota; class Gammaproteobacteria; order Pseudomonadales; family Alcanivoracaceae; genus Alcanivorax. The sequence goes on along the minus strand of NZ_NVWY01000035.1, from coordinate 9,917 downwards.
TGGTTCTTCTACCCCTTTGCGCACTGGTACGATTTGCTCGGCTGTATCCCCGTGGGCAGCTTCCGCTGGCTGCGAATTCTTCGTGTGATCAGCCTGCTTATACGTCTGCAACGCATGGGCATCGTGGATCTGTCGCAAACCTGGCTTGGCCAGACCATCCTCAAGTATTACGGCATCGTCGTGGAAGAAATCTCCGACCGTGTAGTGATCAATGTGCTTAGTGGCGCTCAGCAGGAAATTGGCGGCGGCAGCCCCCTGCTCCACCGCATCGAATCCCAGGTGCTGGCCCCACGCAAAGAACAACTGGTGAGCTTTGTCGCCACCCGTATTGCCAACGCCACCCAGAGAAGCCATGGGCAATATCGCGATCAACTGGCCGAATACTTTTCTCACCTGACAGATGAATCCCTGGTCCGCACCCAGGCGGGCCGGCGCCTGGCCGCCATTCCCGTCGCTGGCCCCCGGGCTATCGCCCTGCTGGGCGATGCCGTGCGTGAAACCGGCAGCGCCTTTGTGGATCAGCTGGTGGATGACCTGGCCTCCCCCGCCAATCGTCCCCAGCTGGAACAGCTGCTGCACGATCTGATCGACGCCGCCGGCGGTGAAGGTGAGCAACTCGATGCACTGGTCCGCGACACCCTGCTGGACGTTCTCGAACAAGTGAAAAACCAGGTTGCCGTTCAGCAGTGGAAGCTGGAAGAAGGAGACGAATCAGTAAAAAGTTGATACGCTCGTATCAGTTAAAAGTATCAACCCAGGCACAGCACGGACCACAGCATGAACAGCATTCCTCCCACTGGTGACGACGACCTGCAACTCCCCGCTTCCCGGGTTCTTCTCGTGGATGACACGCCGCAGAATCTGGTTGCCCTGGAAGTGGTGCTGGAAGATCTGGATTGCCAGGTGGATAGCGTTAGCAGTGGTAACGCAGCCTTGTCCAAACTGCTCAAGGAAGACTACGCCCTGGTGCTGCTGGATGTGCAAATGCCCGACATGGACGGCTTTGAGGTCGCGGGCATCATGCGTTCTCACAAGCGCACGCAGAATGTGCCCATCATCTTTGTGACCGCGATCTCCAAGGAAACCCGCTTTGTACAGCAGGGTTACCGCAGTGGCGCCGTGGATTATCTGTTCAAGCCCATTGATCCCCAGCTATTACAAAGCAAGGTATCGTTTTTTCTTGGCCTGGATCAGCAGAAAAAAAGGCTGGAAGCCAAATTAGCGCGAGCGCGCCGATCAGAGGCAGAAATGAATGCCCTGTACGGTGAACAACCCGAATAGTTCCACGGGTATACTGCGACGGTCAGGACGACCCATAAAAAATATCATGGCCATTTCAATTCCCGGATACAGATTGACCAGCCGCCTGGGCAAAGGCGGCATGTCTCACGTGTTCCTTGCCACCCAGCACTCCTTTGAGCGGCAGGTTGCCATCAAGATCCTGACGCCGACGCTGGCGCTGGAACCCCGCTTTGCCGAGCGCTTCATGCAGGAAGCTCGTACCGTTGCCAGCCTGAACCATCCCCACATCGTTCCCGTTTACGACGTGGGTGAGCATCAGGGCTATTATTACCTCACCATGGAACACGTAACCGGCGGCAGCCTCAAACAGCGCCTCGCTGACGGAGCACTCGATGAGAGCAACGCTCAAAACATACTTCGCCAGCTGGCCGGCGCACTGAACTATGCCGGCGAACACGGTTTTATTCACCGCGACGTAAAACCCGACAACGTACTGTTCCGCGCCGACGGTTCTGCGCTGCTGGTGGATTTCGGCATCGCCTCCAACGTGCTGCGCGACACCAGCGTTACCCAGTCCAACGCGATCATGGGCACGCCCAAGTACATGAGCCCCGAACAACACCGCTCCCAGCCGCTGACGCCACAATCGGATCTCTATTCCCTGGGCTGCGTATTTTACGAGATGCTGGCGGGCAAGCCCCCTTTTAGCGCCCCGGACGCACGTAGCATGAGCCTGGCCCACCTGCGCGACCCGGTCCCCCTGCTGCCAGTGGCATTACGCCGCTACCAGCCACTGATCCGCCAGTTGCTGGCCAAAGACCCGGCAGACCGCCCGGAAAGCGGCAGTGCCCTGATTGCCCAACTGGATAATCTGGAGCCCGGCCCGGGGCACTACTCCGCAGACCGCTCCCGCTACCGGCCCCAGGAACAGGGCACCACAACGCCACTGGCCCCGCGCTTGCGCCTGAAAGAGTCCAAGCTGGGCCTGAGCTGGCGAGGCAACCTGTACCAATACGACATCTACCTGGTAGCTGATGATTTTGAGCAGTTTCAGGCTCACTTTCCGGTCATGCGGTCCGCACTGATGGACTGGTTCCAGCAACGGGGCGCACGCGGCAAGGCCGTCACCATCAAGGCAACACTGCACCCCTGGATCAGCGGCCGGGTTAAGCAATATCTGAAAGAATTAAGAAAAACAGAAGGGCTGGAATTTCTGGCCCGCATTCCCATGGCCATCAACCTGGTGGGTTCCGATGGCGACCCCATCGAGAAACTGGCCTGGGGCCCCATGGAAAACAGCACTACGGATGCGCAACAGCCCTGAACCACCCCCGTAGAAAACAGACAGTAACGGTTCAGATCCCTGGCCGCTGAACGGCATAAAAAAAGCACCAACGATGGTTGGTGCTTAATTCGACCTAAGCCTCACGGTGCAAGGAGACACCATGATTTCCCCCCTCAGGTGTGGTTCCGGTGACACGGTTCAGGAGTCTGCCATGCGTTCATTGTGTCACCAAATTCAGGCTACGATGCCCACCCGCCGTTGCAAAGACCGGATCGGCGAACGGTACACAAGGGCCTATCAAGGGTGGCGAATCACCGATTAACGGCTGGCGAGCTCCTCGCCAGGGCTGCATAACCACAGCAATTGCGCCCCGTTGGCGGCAGTCACATCCACATCGAAACAGGCGACAGTCCCCACGTTGAAACCCACCCGCTCTGGTACACCGGTCCACTTGGCGGTCAATTGCGACACCAGTGGCATATGGCTCACAAGCACCGTATTTGAGACCGGCGGGTTGGCCAGCAACCAGTCGAACAGGGCCTGGGGGTGGCTATCCGGCGTCAGGTAGGGACACTCCTGCCGGGATAAACCGCTATATACCTGGGCGATACAATCTGCGGTTTGTTGAGCACGCAGGTACGGGCTGACGATCAGACCGCTGAGCTGAACGCCACGGCCTTGCAAGGATTGCCAATGCGACAGCAGTGCCGCCTGCCCGGCTTCTGTTAGCGGCCGCAGGGCATCCGTGGCCGCCTGTGAGACGGCCTGCCCGTGGCGGCAAAGGTAGAGTTTCATGAGCTGAACGCACCCAGCTGAAATTCCACATCGTGCTTGTACTCACCACTCATCAGATTTTGGATGACCAGTTCCAGCGGCTTGCCATGATAGACAATCTTGTAAAGCGCAGTGGCCAGAGGCATATAAACGTCAAGTTCCGCAGCCTTATCCGCCACCAGTTTGATGGTATTGATCCCTTCGGCAGTCTGCCCAAGGTGCGCAATCGCTTCCTCCAGGCTTTTGCCTTCGCCGAGCTGGAAACCCACTTGATAATTGCGTGACAGCGACGAAGTACAGGTAGCAATCAAGTCCCCCACTCCGGACAGGCCCAGGAAGGTCATGGGGTTGGCGCCAAGCTCTACCGCGAAGCGGCTCATTTCTGCCAGCGCACGGGTAATCAGAAAACTGCGGCTGTTTTCGCCTACGCCGATGGCTGCGGCCATGCCTGATGCCACCGCATAGATATTCTTTAGCGCCCCACCAAGCTCGACACCATAAATATCCGGGTTGTCATACACGCGAAAATAATCGCAGCTCAGCGCGTCCTGCACGGTCTGTCGCAGCTGCTCATCGGGGCTGGCGATCACCGTACCGGTAAATTTCTGCTCCACCACTTCCTTGGCCAGGTTAGGGCCACTGAGCACGCCAATACGGGTATGCGGCCAATACTGATGCAGCAGCTCGCTCATCAGCAGGAAACCCTCCGCATAGATCCCCTTGGTGCAACTGATCACCAGGGTATCGTCCGGCACCCATTGGCGGGCCTGCTCCAGCACCTCGGCGAAAGCCTTGCTGGGAATCGCCACAAAGACCATGGAGGCGTGCGTTAAAGCTTCCTCCAGGTTATCCGTGGCCGTCACCCCTTCCGGTAATTCGGCACCGGGCAGATAGCGGCTGTTCTCGCGATCAATATTGATCGCCGCCGCAGTTTCCGGATCACGAACCCACAAGTTCACGCTGTGGCCGTTGGCCGCAAGGATGCTGGCCATGGCAGTACCGAAACTGCCCCCGCCAAGAATGGCGGCATTATGCTTGTTCTGCGTCATAGGAACGCCTTGTTTACGCTTTCGGGCATCATAAAGCAGTTAACAGTGAATAGTGAACAGCGACGCGATTGAGGCTGGTATTTTCGACAAACAAGAAGGCCGCGCCCACCCTGTGGTCGCGGCCTCAAACACGGAATCATGCTCAAACCTGGTCCGCGCAGCTATTTAATTATTCACTGCATTGACAAGCATCTCATGCATTCTGCGTGCGGTTGCCGCCGGGTCCTTGGGCAGCTGACCTTCCGCTAGCATAGCCTGGTCCAGCAACAGTGCAGCCAGGTCATCAAAACGCTCACCCGCGTCGATGCCACTCAGTTTGGCCAATAGATCGTGACCCAGATTCACCTCCAGAACCGGCTTGTTTTCCGGAACAGGCTGGCCAGCGGCTTCCAGCATACGGCGCATCTGCGGGCCGAGCTGGTCTTCCGCCAGAACCAGACAGGCCGGGGAATCCACCAGGCGCGTCGTGGCACGTACCGCTTCCACATGCTCGCTCAGGCTCCCGGACAGGCGTTGAATCAGCGGATCATCGTTGTTCGCCTGTTCATCATTGCCCAGGTCCAGCTCACCCCGGGCAGCATTGACCAGCTTCACATCCTTGTAGCTTTCCAGATAACCCACCATCCACTCATCGACGGGATCACTGAGCAGCAATACCTCGATGCCTTTCTTGCGGAACACTTCCAGGTGTGGGCTTTGCCGCGCGGCCGACGGGGTATCCGCCAACAGGTAGTAAATGCTGTCCTGCTCTGCTGGCTTGTTGTCCAGGTATTCATCCAGGGAGGTAGTCACCGAATCCGGGTTACTGCTGGTGGCAAAGCGCAACAAGGCAGCGATGGCTTGCTGGTTGTCACGATCTTCGGCCACCCCTTCCTTGATCACCTGACCAAACTGGGCCCAGAAGGTGGCGTACTGTTCATCATCATTACTGAGTTTTTTCAGCATCTGCAGCACACGCTTGGTCAGCGCAGCACGAATCTTCTGTACCGGGCCATAGTCCTGCAGCAACTCACGGCTCACGTTCAGCGGCAGATCCGGAGCATCAATGACCCCCTTGATGAAACGCAGGTACTGGGGCAGGAACTGTTCCGCATCATCCATGATAAAAACGCGTTGGACGTACAATTTCAGGCCACGGTTGGCCTCACGCTGATACAGATCGAACGGCGCCCGAGCCGGGATATAGAGCAGACTGGTGTACTCCAGCTTGCCTTCCACCTTGTTATGACTCCAGGTCAGCGCGTCCTGAAAGTCATGGCTGATGTGCTTGTAAAAGTTCTGGTATTCCTCATCCGTGACTTCGCTTCGCGCCCGCTGCCAAAGCGCGGTGGCGGAATTCAGGGTTTCCTCTTTGGCGTCGCCATCACCGTCCGGGGCTGTCACCAGCACAATCGGGAAAGCCACGTGGTCGGAATACTGGCCAATCACCTGGCGAATTTTAAAGTCATCCAAAAAATCACGGGCGTCGTCACGCAGATGCAGAATCACCGCTGTGCCGGATTCATCACGGGTAAGCGGCTCAACGGAAAACTCACCCTTACCATCGCTTTCCCAACGCACCCCATTGGCCGCCGCTTCCCCGGCCTTGCGGGTTTCCACGGTGACGGTGTCAGCCACGATAAAGGCTGAATAAAACCCCACTCCGAACTGACCAATCAGCTGAGCGTCTTTCTTCTGATCACCACTCAGGCTGGCGAGGAATTTTTCCGTGCCGGAACGGGCAATCGTACCCAGGTTATCCACTACCTCATCCTGGCCCATGCCAATACCGTTGTCGGTAATGGTCAAGGTGCCCGCGCCCTTGTCCACTTGCAGGGTAATGCGGGGTTCACCACCCTGCTCCAGCAACGCAGGATTATCCAGCGCCTGGAAACGTAACTTGTCGCACGCATCCGACGCATTGGAAATCAGCTCCCGCAAAAAGATTTCCCGGTTGCTGTAGAGAGAATGAATCATCAAGTGAAGAAGACGGGATACTTCTGCCTGAAATCCATGGGTCTGTTTTTCTGCTGACACGATTGGCTCCTGAACCTGCGGGTAATGTTGAGAAACAGATATGGGCAAACCGGGGGTTTTCAAGGTGCGTCACTGAATTGAGTGATAAGCGGACCTCAAGGCCCGCCTCACTATTCAACCCTGGCAAATCGCCGAACGCCGAATGCACAACGCCAGATATCTTTGTTCAAAATCTGGAATGTGGGGGCTTTTTCTTCTCTTTATACGGAGGATTTCCTGTCCATCCCCGGCATTCTCCCCAGGAAGGCGTCAGAAACAACGCCAGCCACCCGGCATCCACCCTGGCGCTGCACAAATCACCATTGGACAGGCTGGGCCAGCTTAACGACTGGTCAGGTGAGACAGGGCAGAATCCAGGTCCGGGAAACGGAAAATGAAGCCCTGCTGCTCCAGGCGCCGGGGGTAAACCCGCTGGCCGCCAATCAGCATGGAGGATTGCTCTCCCAAGCCCACTTTGAGTGCGGTGGATGGCACGCGCAGCAGCGCCGGGCGTTTCACTTGTCGGGCAAGGGTGTGGTGAAACTCTCGCTGGGTTACCGGGGCCGGTGCGCAAGCATTGAAAACACCATCTACCCCTGGGGTTTCCAACGCCCGAACCAGCACCGCCACCATGTCGTCAATGTGCACCCAGCTCAGCCACTGGTTGCCATCACCAAGCATGGCGCCAAGCCCAAGCCGATACACTGGCAGCAACTTGCTCAACATACCGCCATCGCTACCGAGCACAATACCGGTGCGCACCAGACACAGCCGAACCCCCTGTCGCGATACCGGCCGGGCGGCCTGTTCCCAGGCATCACAGAGCAAATAACCGAAATCACGCTTGCGGGCGGGACTTTCTTCAGACAATTCCGCGTTATCTGCATTGCCATAAAAGCCCACGGCTGAACCGGAAACCAGCACCGCCGGTTTACGGTCCAGCCGGGATACCAAACTCACTACGGCTTCGGTGACCCCCACCCGTGAAGCAAACAGCACCTTCTTGCGCCGCTCGGTCCAGCGCCCGGCAAACAGGCTTTCGCCAGCCAGGTTCACGATGCCATCAATCGCCGCATCACTGTTGATATCATCCAGAGATGTGACCAGGCGCGTCCCTTCCGGCAGCACGCGAGCCGCTTTTCGGGGTTTGCGGGTAAGAACGGTCAACTCGTGGCCATGGGCTGCCAATCGCCGGCAAAGATGCTGGCCAATAAACCCAGTGCCACCTGTTATCAGTACCTTCAACGGGTTGCCTCAATATGGCGAATACTGTCGATATCGTAAAAGTACTCCATATTGCCCGCGCCCAACGGCACACTCAAGGTCAGGTGATCGTCGGCTACTGCCTGCAAAATTCCGGTGCGACTGGGCCCCTCATTGGCCTCAATAGTCACATTTTTTCCTAGCAGCGCCTTGAGCTCGCTGTTCTCAACCGCAGCCGGTTCTGCCGGTTCCGCAGGCGCCGATTCCACCGCTTGGCTCGGGGTAGACGGCGAATCCGCCGGCTCATCCGCCGCCGACTGATCCCCACCAGGCACCGTTAACCTCACTCGCTGGCCGGAAGACAGGGTCAGGGACTGTAATTCATCGGCCCCCACGCTGCGCTCCACATTACCGCTGCCCACATTCATTACCAGCCACAGGCGGTCGCCATCCACTTTGCGCAGCACCCCCTCCAGGGTCCGCCCGCCCGTGGTTTCCAACACCACCGACTGGTTTTCATACGCCACCAATTCCGGGAACGTCTGCATAATCGGTTCTGGCGCAGCCCGTTCCGGTTCAGCCGGTTTCTCGGCACTCGGGGTCACCAGCTCCAGCCCGCCCTCTTTTGCGGGTGTGGTAACACGGGTTTCCATGGAGCCAGCAACCACGGCCCAGCCCACGTCACTCTTCTCCAAACGTACCGTGCGTTCCTGCACAGCCCCATTACTCAATTCCACCACGGCCATTACCTGGCCGCTATTTTCCGTGCGCCGAAGGGTCACATGGCGGGCCTCAATCGTGCTCACGGCCCCTTCCGGGAACTGGGTTCGCAGAAACTCCTCCGCCACATGGGCCAGAGTATCTTCATGATCAAAGTACAGATCGACCTGGCCGTTACGGTAACGCAGGTGGTTTGTGTGCGCGGTAAAGTCCCCGGCCAGATAGCTCTTGAAACTATCCGGCATGACCAGCACAAGGGAACCGGAAAGCTGCCCCGTATCCAGCGGCGCCAAAGCCAGCTCCATACGATAGCCACCGTCAAAAATGCGAGTCTCCGGGTAATCCTGGTTCTCCGGCTTCCAGGAGAGGTGCACCACAGGGCCATCCTCATCCGACGGGCCTACAATCAATGTTCTGCGTTCGGTGATGTCTTCCGGGTTCCAACCCAGCAGAATGCGTACTTCCAGGTCAGCCAGAAACCCTTCGCCCTGGCTCAGGGTCATTACCCCATCAATCAGGGCAACACGGTCGTAACGGAATGTCTCTCCATGCAAACGCCCGGTCAGGCGCTTGCCCTGTCTTGCGACAACCAACAGAGCAGACTCTTCCGAGGAAACAAACGCGGTGCTGCTGGCTTTTTTCTCGCCACGCAGCACCTGACCGCTCTGGCTGGATACCGGCTGCACGGAAGCGTCTCCCGCCAGGCTGCCACCTGTGACCACGAACAGGCCTATGCCCACCGCAGTGGTCAGCACCGCTGCTACACGGCCCAGCGCCCACCAGCGATAATATTCCCAATGACTTTGCACCTGCCCCAGGCTTACCAGCGGCACCAGAAAAAAAAGCGAGCTGTGGCCCCGGCTACCGGCTTCATGCATCAGCCCCAGCGTGGTGATGATGAGTGCGCTTACCCCAACAATAATCAGCAGTTCTGCCATATTCTTATTCTCTCCACGGGTCGTCGCCCTACCGATAACCGGCGAACAGCCCCCACTTTACAAAGCCTTTTGCGGGCATTCCAGCACTTAAGTTACTGATTTTTCTATTAGAGTGAAGGGCATGATATGCATCACATTTAGCCCTCCCGAACCGCCCGCTGCAAGCGCTTATTGATTACAGCCCTGACCTTCCGCCCGGATGTTCCGTGCCACTCATCATTGAAAAGAAAAAAAAACTTGTAAGGCCGAAAGTCTGAGGATATACAGGCGCTGAGGAGATTGGGAAACCGGGGGTCCGGACCTGATTAGCCCGTATAACAGGTTGTTTGAGGAGGTCAGAAAGGAGGCCACCATGAGTAACCATCGTAATGAGCAAGACCTTGATTCGGAAGATCTGCTGATGAACGAAGATTTCGATATCCTGGATGACAGTGTTGATGAGGAAGAGCAGGAAGAGCGCAGCGCTCGCAGCCGCTCTTTCAATATGGACATGCGCCATCGCATCGAAGATCGGCTGGAAGAGCGGCGTCTGAAGAAGGAACTCAATGAATACGAGTCCTTCGACCTGGACGACGACCTCCTCCACTAAGCCCACAAAAAAGGCCGGCAAATGCCCACTGCTGTCCCACAGTTTGGGATAAATGAAAAAGCCTGAACCAATCTGATTACAATGTATCTGCGAAGAAAACGTTGTCATCAGGGAGGTTCAGG
>NZ_NVWY01000034.1 GCF_002733835.1 Alcanivorax sp. | reverse complement strand
TTGGGTCAGATGCTCCTTTGGTCCCTCCACCCCGGCAAGTCCTGCATGGTTGCAGGAAGAGCATTCAAACATACAAGTTCCCTTCCAGGGGACGAACCGAGCGACAGCGAAGCAGTGGCCGCCTTTGACTGCAGCTCGCCTCACAGGAAAAGCATCACCCGGTGAACAGAGGATTGGCTTTCGCCAATATCGCGCTACGCTCAGTTCGTCCCCTGGAAGGGAACTCCTACAGCGGCTTCGTAGCGGGTCTGACTCAATCCGACAGCCAGCTCACCTTGCCCTGGCACACGGTCAGCTTCACGCTGCCCTTGAGCTGGGCATGACGCCAGGGGGAATTGTTGCCGGCGGACAGCCAGTCTTCGCTGAGCTTTTTATCCGCCGCCGGGTCCAGCACACAGAGGCTGGCGGGGCGACCGGTTTCCAGCTGGCCCGCCTGGATTCCCAGGCAACGGGCCGGAGCCGCAGTGACCGCATCCAGCGCCCGCGACAAGCTCAGCTTGCCCTCGCTGACCAGTTCCAACACCAGCGAGAGCAGCACATCCAGCCCGGCCATGCCCGGTTTGGTGGCCGGGAACGGCGCCGCCTTGCTGGAGGAACCAATGGGGGTGTGCTGGGAACAGATAGCGTCGATGGTGCCATCGGCCACGGCTTCCAGCAGGGCCTCACGGTCGGCGGCGCTGCGCAGGGGCGGAATCACATGGCAATGGCTGTTGAAACCTTCCAGCGCCGACTCGTCCAGCAGCAGGTGCTGGATGCTCACGTCCGCCGTCACCGGCAGGCCGCGCCGTTTGGCGGCGCGCAGCAGACGCAGGGAATCGCGGCTGGAGATTTGCTGGAAGTGCGCCCGCACTCCGGTGGCTTCCACCAACAGCAGATCGCGGGACAGGTCCACACTTTCTGCCACAGCGGGAATACCGGGCAACCCGAGGCGGGTCGCCACCGGCCCTTCATGGGCACAGCCCCCGGCGCTGAGCGCCGAATCCTGCGGGCGGAACATGACCGGCAGATCGAAGGTAGCGGCGTATTCCAGGCTGCGTTTGAGCACCAGCGCATTGGCCACCTTGCCGCCGGCATTGCCCACCGCAATACAACCGGCCCGCGCCAGAGTCGACATCTCCGCCAACTGCTCGCCCAGTAAGCCCTGGGTCATGGCGGCAATCGGCATGATACGGGCAAACCCGGCCTGGCCGGCCTGTTCGCGAATCAGGCGCACCACCGCCGTGGAATCCACCGGGCCACAGTCCGGCTGGGCCGCCAGATGGGTGATGCCCCCGGCCGCCGCGGCGCGGGTTTCACTGGCGATATCGCCGGCGCGGCCGCTACCGGGCAGCGACAGGTGCACACAGGCATCCACCAGCCCAGGCAGCACCCAATGGCCGTCGGCCTCCACGATATCGGCCCCCGGTGCGTCCAGGCTGGCGCCGATGCGCGTCAGGCGGCCGTTTTCAATCAGCAGGTCGGCCACATCATCACGGCCACTGGCCGGGTCGATGACACGGCCCTTGCGGATCAGGATATGGGCGCGGTTACGGTTAGCGCTGGCCACGGGCACCTCCTGCTCCTTCCATGCTTTGTGTGGAGGCAGCCAGAGCATTGCTGTCGCTGTCCTGGCCGCTGATGGCCATGGACATGACGGCCATGCGCACGGCGATGCCGAAGGTGACCTGGTTGAGAATCACCGAACGGGGGCCATCGGCCACTTCCGAGGCGATTTCCACTCCCCGGTTTATCGGGCCGGGGTGCATGACAATGGCGTCATCCTTGGCGAAATGAAGCTTGTCGTTGTTCAAGCCATAGAGACGAAAGAATTCGCCTTCGCTGGGCAGCAGGGCCGAATCCATGCGCTCTTTCTGCAGGCGCAGCATGATCACCACATCCACGTCTTTCAGGCCCTGGGCCATATCCGTGAACACGGTGGCGCCCAACGCTTCCGCATCCACCGGCAGCAGCGTCCTGGGACCGATCAAACGGACTTCCTCGGCACCGAGAATATTCAGTGCGTGAACCTGGGAGCGCGCCACCCGGGAATGCAGGATATCGCCGACGATGGCCACTTTCAGCCCGGCAAACCCGCCCTTGTAGTGGCGAATGGTATACATGTCGAGCATGGCCTGGGTGGGGTGGGCATGGCGCCCGTCACCGGCATTGATCACCGCCACGTTGGGCGTTACTTCGTTGGCAATAAAGAACGGCGCCCCGGAATCCTGATGGCGCACCACGAACATGTCCGCCGCCATAGCCTCCAGGTTGCGCAGGGTATCGAGCAGGGTTTCGCCCTTGCTGGTGGCGGACTTGGCAATATCCAGGTTGAGCACGTCAGCGCTGAGCCGCTGGGCCGCCAGCTCAAAGGTGCTGCGGGTACGGGTGCTGGATTCGAAAAACAGGTTCACCACGGTCTTGCCGCGCAGCAAGGGGACTTTCTTGATGGCCCGGCCACCCACATCCACAAAGCTTGCTGCGGTATCGAGAATATCTTCCAGCAAGGAACGGGGGAGGTGCTCAGTGGTGAGAAAATGGCGAAGCTTACCGTCGTCGGTAAGTTGTACGCGGGAGGATGGCGCAAGCGTCGGCGTCATTCTTAGGACCTTGTCTCTCTGTTGTCCTCACTGACCAGTTCGCGGATCTCCGCAATTAGCGGTGAGGGCCCCCGCAATTCTACCCGCTGATGGGGTGGCAATGCCAAAGTTTCCCCACAAATATCGGCACGAATTGGCAATTGTCGGTGGCCGATGTCGAACAGCACCACCAGAGAGATAGACGCCGGGCGACCAAAATCGAACAACTCGTTCATGGCCGCACGGATGGTGCGCCCGGTCATCAGCACATCATCCACCAGCAAAATATGCTGGCCATCCACATCAAATGGCAGCTTGGACGGCGTCACCGTGGGCTTGAGTCCACGGGTGTCGAAGTCGTCCCGGTAGAACGCCGGATTCAGTGAGCCCAGCGGCAGCGCCGCAGGCAAACGGTCATTGAGCGCCTGCGCCACCCAGGCGCCACCGGATTCAATCCCCACCAGCAGTGGTGACTTATCCGCAAAGCGCTCATTAATGGCCGCCGACATCGCATCCAGGTGTGTCTGCAATTGTTGCTCATCCCAGCTCAAGGCCGTTCTCCCACAGTCCATAAGGCATATCCAAGGCGTAAGAGTAGCAGAAGGCCGGGGCACTGAGGCAATCAACGGAACAGCTGATCAAACCGTTCAGTTTTTTGCGCTGTGTCCCGGACCACAATGCCGACAAGCTAGAGGCATACGCACAACGCCTGTAAGTTTTGTAATCAACGGAACCTGATGCGCGGCGTGGACTCTGAACAAGTAAGGGATCGCCCAGCCATAAGGGCGGAGAACACAGGAAGGGAACCCTCATGAAACTGCGCAACGATTCGCAACGCTTTGGCGCCATTGCCGTACTGTTCCACTGGCTGGTGGCATTGGCGGTGATCGGCCTGTTTGCGCTGGGCTTTTATATGGTGGACCTGGGCTATTACGACCCCTGGTATCGCAAAGGCCCGGACCTGCATCGCAGCATCGGCGTTTTGCTCTTTATTGCCATGCTCCTGCGCCTGGGCTGGCGCTTTATTTCACCGCCACCGGCACCGCTGCCCACCCACAAGCCCTGGGAAAAAATCAGCGCCCATCTCACTCACTGGGCCTTGTATCTGCTGTTATTCGTGGCCATGGTCAGCGGCTACCTGATCAGCAGCGCCGATGGCTCATCCGTGGATGTATTCAACTGGTTTTCTGTTCCCTCGGTGAGCGGCCACCAGACCGGCCTGGAAGACACCGCCGGGCTGATTCACTACTGGGCCACCTGGGCCGTGATCGGGCTGGCCAGCCTGCACGCACTGGCCGCCATCAAACATCATCTTTTTGATCGCGACGACACCCTGCGCCGCATTCTCGGCCTGGCGCCGCGAACCACAACGCACATCTCAAACGACACTCACAACCCATCTTAATCACCCGAAACGGAGCTTGATGCTTATGTTGACGTTATTGAAAAAAACCACTGTCCCCGCCCTGGCGCTGCTGCTCAGCAGCATGGCGTTCGCCGACCAGCCCGGAGGCACCTATCAGTTCGACAAAAAAGGCGCCCACCAGTTTGTCACCTTCAAAATTTCCCATCTGGGTTACAGCTGGCTGTATGGCCGCTTCAATGATTTCAACGGCACCTTCACCGTGGATGCTGAAAACCCGGAGAACAGCCAGGTAACCGCCACCATCCAGACTGCCAGCGTGGACAGCAACCACGCCGAACGCGACAAGCACCTGCGCAGTGATGATTTCCTGGACGTGAGCGAATACCCCACCGCCACCTTCAAGAGCACAAAGATTGAAAAAACCGGCGAGAAAACCGCAAAAATCACCGGCGATTTCACCCTGCATGGCGTGACTAAACCGGTAACCCTGGATGCCAAACTGATCGGTTACGGCGATGATCCGTGGGGCGGCTACCGCATGGGCCTGGAAGCCTCCACCACACTGACGCTGTCCGACTTCGGCATCACCAAGGACTTGGGCCCAGCTTCAGAAACCGTGGAGATTATTATTTCTGTGGAAGGGATCAAGCAGTAAACATTGATGACTTTCGTAGGTCGTATTAGGCCGAAGGCCGTAATCCGACTTCCACACCTTTACGCAAAAGAACACAGAATGTCAGGTTACGCCTATGGCTCTTTGTGCCCGCTGGGTGAACCTGACCTGCCTTTTGCCACCCATTAGCCAATGGCCTCGGCGTCCCCAGCAAAAAACCCTTCCGCAATAATCACCGCCGCCATGGAATCCACCCGCGGGTCTGCTTTCTGAATGCCGGTACGTTCGCGGGCTTCGCGGGTGCTCAAACGCTCATCCACCAGCCACACTTTTTTTCCGAAGCGGCCATGCAGGCGGTTGGCAAATTTACGTGCGCGCGCGGTGGACTCGCTATCGCTGCCATCCATATTCAGCGGCAAGCCGACAACCAGGGCTCCCGGTTCCCACTCTTTCAAAAGCGCGGCGATATCATCCCAGTTGGGTTGGGTATTTTTGCAGGGCAGGGCTTTCAAGGGCGTGGCGGTGCCCAGCAGTTCGTTACCGCTGGCCACGCCGATTTTTTGGGTGCCGTAGTCAAAGGCAAGAATCATGAAAGGCAGTGGACAGTTGATAGTGGACAATTGACAGCGGCGCGATCCAGCCCGGCAGGAGCAGACAGGTCGCAGGCCGCGTCCGAAAAATTCTGCAGGCTGCCAACTTCACAAAAGAAAGAAAGATGCCGGTGGGTAGCTGTCAACTGTCCACTATCAACTATCAACTGCATCAGCTGTGCCCCGCCTGCGTGGCAATCAAACTCATATCAACGCCAATGCGCGCGGCGGCGGCGTGCCAGGTTTGTTCGAAGGGGGTGTCGAGCACCAGCTCACGACTGGCGGGGGTGCTGAGCCAGGCGTTATCCACCAGCTCCTGCTCCAGCTGCCCGGCGTCCCAGCCCGCGTAGCCCAGACAGATCAGGGACTGCTCCGGGCCTTCACCAATGGCGATGGCTTCCAGAATGTCACGGCTGGTGGTCAGGATCAGTCCATCACTGAGGACGGTGCTGGCGTGCCAGCGGGTGGCGGCACTGTGCAGCACAAAGCCGGCTTCCTGCTGGATCGGCCCACCGGCCACAACACGATGTCGCTCGGAGGGCGGCACTTCGATTTCAATATCCATGTCGCTGAGGATATCACCCAGGCTGATCTGCACCGGGCGGTTGAGGGTCAGCCCCATGGCGCCCTCGCTGCTGTGCTCAACGATATAGGTCACGGAATGTTCAAAGTCCGGGTCGGCCATTTGCGGCATGGCCACCAGCAACTGGTGTTTCAAAGGTGTGTTTTCCATGGGGGTAGTATCCGGGGGCGGCGGGGGAGCTGCAAGCGGTGAGGCATCTATGAATGCTGCTGCAGGAAACTGGCGGCGAAAGACGATCAAAGTGTGAAACGTCACAAGAATGATCAGGTGACACCTGAAATGCCTGGTTTCTCGCCAGGGCTCGAATTCGTCCCCTGGAAGGGCGACTCCTACAGCGGCTTCGATTCAGGCGTGGTGGGGCCTCGTGCATGCTGCGTCTATTTTGACGACACCCTGCGGTTACTGCCGAACTTCCAGGTGCGGATAATTTCCAGCACGTCCATGTTGCGGCGCATTTCCGCTGTAAACGCATCGAACGGGGCCGCCAGACGCACACTCTGAATGGCGGCCTGGTCGAGGAATTTATGACCGGAGGACTTGAGCAGCCGCACTTCTTTCAGTGAGCCGTCTTTCTGGATCGCTACCATCAGGCGCACCGCACCATAGGTATTGCTGTTCAGGGCCCGGGCGGGAAAGTTGCGGGTACCCATGTCTTCCACCTTGCGGCGGAAACCATCAATGTAGACCGCTTCGAAGTGGGCCTTGGCGGACACCGACGTGAGACGCCGTACCCGTGGGCGCTTGGCGTAGGCTTGCTTCTGCTCGTCCAGCCGCGCCTGCAGGCTGGCGATCTGCTGGCTCAGGTCCTGCAGGTTTTCCTGCTTGGCCACTTTCAGGGGCTTGGGCTCGGTCTTTTCTTTCTGGTCGGCGTTCACCTTGTGCTCACTGTCCCGGGCGGTGGTGATCACCAGTTGCTGGCTGACTCGCTCACGGCGCTCCAGGGTGGTCTTTTCCTTGAGCTGCACGTTGTCCAGTTTGTTGTCGGCAAAATCCGCCTGCTCGGTGGTGGTCAGCTCCTGTTTGTCGGCCTGATCACCGGAACCCTCCTGATTACTCTGGGCAATGAAGTCCGCTTCTTCCGGCTCGCTGTCGCTGCGGTGCTGGGCCAGGGTGACTTCCAGGGTATGCGGGGCAGCACGTTGCAGCTCCGGCGCAAAGCTCACCCCAAAAATCAGGATGCCATGGAACGCCACCGCCAGAAAAACGGTGAAGGTGAGACGGTCGGAGGCGGTAACAGATGCCGGATTTGATGCCATGTTATTGTTTTCGCTACTACATTTTCAGCGGTTTCATTCAGCCGGGGAGGGCAGCACCCACCGCAACAGGAAGCCGGCCAGTGTGCCCCGCCACGACAGCCGGGTCTATGACGACGGCCGCAACTCCAGCAGTGTATCAAACAGCTGCCCGGCAATATTGATATCAAAAATCGCATCCAGCTCACGGATACAGGTGGGGCTGGTCACGTTGATTTCGGTGAGATAATCGCCGATCACATCCAGCCCGACAAAATACAGCCCCTTGCGCTTCAGGGTCGGGCCCACTTGTTCGCAGATCCAGCGATCCCGGTCACTCAATTCCCGACCCTGACCGGTGCCACCCGCCGCCAGGTTACCGCGCAGCTCGCCTTCCTTGGGAATCCGCGCCAGCGCATAAGGCACCGGCTCGCCGTTGATCATCAAAATGCGCTTGTCCCCTTCGGTGATCTCCGGCACAAAGCGCTGGGCCATGATCGGCGTCTTGCCGTGCTGGGTGAGCACTTCGATCACCACCGAGATGTTGGGGCTGTCCTTGCGGACCCGGAAAATATTGCTGCCACCCATGCCGTCCAGCGGCTTCATCACGGTGTCACCAAACTCCTGTACAAAATTGCGCAGCAAGGCGGACTGGCTGGACACCAGGGTGGGCGCACAGCACTGCGGGAAGTCGGTGGCGAACAGCTTTTCATTGCTGTCGCGCACACTGCCAGGGCGATTGACCACCAGCACCCCTTCTCGCTCCACTTTCTCGAGCAGGTAGGTGGCGTAGATGTATTCCGCATTAAAAGGCGGATCCTGGCGCATCAGGATAATGTCCAGATCGGCCAGGTCGTGATTCACGGCGTCGGCCAGACGGTACCAATCGTCGTTATTGTCGGTAACAGACAGTGCCCGGGTGGTGGCAAAGGTGCGACCATCGCGAACATACAGGTCCCCCGGCTCCATATAGAGCAGGGACCAGCCGCGCCGCTGTGCCTCCAGCAGCATGGCAAAGGTGCTGTCTTTCCAGGGTTTGATTTTGGCGATGGGGTCCATCACCACACCAACACGCAGGCTCATGAAGTCTCCGGTCTACAGGGCGCAGGCAACCCGAAAGCTGCCGGCGGGGGATTGGTACGGCCATTGCTCATAGCAACACAATGACCGGAGCAATGTTAGCAGCGCACAGACAGGTTCGCTATGCGCGGAGAAGCTTATTCAGCGACCCGCCAGAGGGACATTTTCTCAAGTTTCATAGGGTCTTATAGATTGATTGTAGAATCTGTGTTAAAAACTTCGCTTGGGCTGACACCGCCACAGGCCCCGCCCAGCGAATTATTAGAAAGGCCAAAAATTACAATAAGTTGCGGCCAATTACGGTTCACGGTTAAAGGCAGTTTCCATGACTGACAATTTCCAAGACCTCAAGGTGATGGTAATCGACGATTCCAAGACGATTCGTCGTACCGCCGAAACCTTGTTGAAGAAAGCGGGTTGTGAAGTAATCACGGCCACCGATGGCTTCGATGCCTTGGCCAAAATCGCCGACAGCAAGCCCAGTATCATCTTCGTCGATATCATGATGCCGCGTCTCGATGGCTATCAGACCTGCGCGCTGATCAAGAACAACAGCGCCTTCAAGGCAACCCCGGTGATCATGCTGTCGTCCAAGGATGGCCTGTTTGACAAGGCCAAGGGGCGCATTGTCGGTTCCGATGAGTACCTGACCAAGCCGTTCTCCAAGGACGAGCTACTGGGTGCGATTCGTCAGCATATCAACGGTTAAGCGGCTTAGCCGCTGAACCTGAAGAGGGTAAGATGGCACGTATTCTGATTGTGGATGACTCGCCCACCGAGACATACAAGTTGCGCGAGATTCTGGAAAAACATGGCCACGAGGTTATCGAGGCCGCCAATGGCGCCGATGGCGTCGCCACGGCCCGTTCCGAACTTCCCGAGCTGGTTTTGATGGATGTGGTAATGCCTGGCCTCAATGGCTTCCAGGCCACCCGCCAGCTCACCAAAGGGGCGGACACCGCCCATATTCCGATCGTTATCGTTACCACCAAGGATCAGGAAACCGACCGCGTCTGGGGCAAACGCCAGGGCGCCCGGGATTACCTGACCAAGCCGGTGGACGAAGACGTGCTCCTGCAAACCGTCGACCGCATGCTGGCCGACGCCTGAAGGAGCCACCCATGAGCAGCAACGCCTCCGCCGCCTACATCAAACTGGCTGAATACAATCAGCGCTGCCGGGAGCAGGCCAAAGATCTGCCCATGCAGCAGGATGCAGTCAGCTACTGGAGTGGCGTAGGCTTTGTGCTCGACGGCAAGAAATACGTGGCACCGCTGGATGAGGTTTCCGAAATCCTCTCGGTGCCGGCCTACACCCGCATACCCGGCGCACGCAGCTGGATGAAAGGGGTAGCCAACGTCCGGGGCCGCCTGATGACCGTCATGGATCTCAGCGGTTTTCTGGAAAAGAGTTCACCGGTTCAGGAAAAGCGCCGCCGGCTGCTGGTGCTGGACCAGGACGACCTCTACACCGGCATGGCCGTGGACGAGGTACTGGGGATGCAACATTTTCCCATTGATGAATTTGTGGAATCACTGCCGGTCAGCGACACCAGCGTCACGAACTTTGTGCGCGGGGCCTACCGACGGGAAGGGGAGTATTGGTCCGTGTTCAGCCTCACCCGGCTGGCAGAGGACCCGCGTTTTATGCAGGTAGCCCGTACCGGCTAACGGCATAGAACAACTCGGGGAATATAAGAAGAGTGAACGCCAGGCCAGGAGCCAGACTATGAAGTTCAATTCGGGAGCATTGTTGGAAAAATTGCGGGGGGGCTCAGGCGGCGGCACGCTGAATATTGCCCTTTATGTGGGCCTTGCCATCTTTGTTCTATTGGCACTGGCCAACTTCCTGCTATCCGCCACCACGGCAAACAAGGCGCAGGAGAACATTACCCGCGCTTCCGAAATGCGGGTAATTTCCCAGCAGATCGCCAAAAACGCCCTGGAAGCGGCCGCCGGTAACGCCGACGCCTTCGAATTGCTGGATAAATCCCAGAAAAGCTTCCAGTCCGCCTGGGACGACGTCAAGGACGAGCAGGTCAACGATCCGCAAGCCATGGCCCGCCTGCAAACCCTGTGGGATGAAGTGAACGCCAACGCCGGCGTGATCCTGAAAGGGGAAGACACGGTACTGGATCTGCACGAAGTGGCAGACACTCTGGCCCAAACCATTCCTTCCCTGCAGGCCGAATACGAAGGCGTCGTGGAAATTCTGGTGGCCACCGATGCGGAACCGGAACAGATTGCCTTTGCGCAGCGCCAATCCTGGCTGGCTGAGCGCATCGTACGGTCCATCGCCAAGGTACTGGAAGGCGGCGACGGCGCGGTGATCGCGGCGGACTCCTTCGGCCGTGATGCCAGCCTGTTCGGTCGTGTCATGAACGGCATGATCGAAGGCGATGCCGCCATGGGTATTGACCAGGTGAATGACCCCGACGCCCTGGATTACCTGGCCGAAATTGCTGACCTGTTCGACGAATTCGTTAACCAGTCCGTGGATGAAATCCTGGAAACCGCCCCCGAGCTGTTCCAGGTACGTAACGCGGCCGACACCATCTTCCGTCGTTCCCAGGACCTGCTGCAGGAATCCACCAACCTGAACAACCAGTTCGAAGACACCACCAGCGGTTTCTTCCCCTCGGTAACGCTGGGTGCGCTTTCCGGTGTTATCGCCCTGTTGATCTTCATCCTGATCATGGCTCAGCGGACCCGCCAGGCGGCGAAGCTGAAAGACGAACTGGAAAGTGAGAACCAGCGTAACCAGGCGGCGATTCTGCGTCTGCTCGACGAACTGGGCGACCTGGCGGACGGTGACCTGACCGTACAGGCGACAGTAACCGAGGACTTCACCGGTGCCATCGCTGACTCCATCAACTACTCCATTGACCAGCTGCGCAGCCTGGTACAGACCATCAACAACTCGGCGGTACAGGTGGCCTCGGCCGCCCAGGAAACCCAGTCCACGGCGATGCATCTGGCCGAAGCCTCCGAGCACCAGGCCCAGGAAATTGCCGGGGCGTCTGCCGCGGTGAACGAAATGGCGGTGTCCATTGACCAGGTATCCGCCAACGCCGCCGAATCGGCAGCGGTAGCGGAACGGGCGGTAGCCATCGCCAACAAGGGCGCCGAAGTAGTACAGGCCACCATCCACGGCATGGACACCATTCGCGAACAGATCCAGGAAACCTCCAAACGGATCAAGCGTCTGGGTGAGTCCTCCCAGGAAATTGGTGACATCGTATCCCTGATTAACGACATCGCCGACCAGACCAACATCCTCGCCTTGAACGCCGCCATCCAGGCATCCATGGCTGGCGAAGCCGGCCGAGGCTTCGCGGTGGTAGCGGATGAGGTACAGCGCCTCGCGGAACGTTCTGCTGCGGCAACCAAGCAGATTGAAACCCTGGTAAAAACCATTCAGACCGATACCAACGAAGCGGTTATCTCCATGGAAGCCACCACTGCCGAGGTAGTGAAAGGGGCGCGCCTGGCACAGGATGCGGGTGTGGCACTGGAAGAAATCGAGAACGTATCGAAAACCCTGGCGGACCTGATCCAGAACATCTCCAACGCGGCGCGCCAGCAGGCGGCGTCTGCGGGTCACATCTCCAACACCATGAACGTGATCCAGGAAATTACCTCGCAGACCTCTGCCGGTACCACTGCGACAGCACGGTCCATTGGTAACCTGGCCGAGATGGCCCAGGAAATGCGTAACTCCGTTGCCGGCTTCCGCCTGCCGGAGCACTCCTGATCCGGCCTGAGCCGGTCTCGGGAGACGTGCCATGGGTGCTGCAGTGACAGATCGCTGGTCGATCAAAAGCACGCCCGCCATGGATGCGGAGCAGTTCCAGCTATGGCAGGCGCTGCTTGAAGACCGCACCGGCATGACGCTGTCCAACGAACGCAAGACCTTCCTCGAAACCAGCTTGAACATTCGCATGCGCGAGCTGGGCATCGAGGACTACGACACCTATTACGAACACCTGATGGTGGGCTCGACCCAGTCGCGAGCCATGGAATGGTCCGTGCTGGTCGATCGTCTCACCGTTCAGGAAACCAGCTTCTTCCGGCATCCCGGCTCCTACGCACTGGTGGAAGAGTTCACCCAGCGCTTCATGGCCGAACAGCCGGATGGTGCCAGCCTGGATGTGTGGAGCGTGGGGTGCTCCACTGGCGAGGAAGCCTACTCCCTCGCCATGATGATCAACGAACAATTTTCCGCCAGTGAGCGAAAACTGTTCTACGGCATCACCGCCACCGATATCAGCCTGCCCACCCTGGCCAAGGCCCGCAAAGGCGAATATGCCGCGCGCCGGGTATTGCAGGTCGACCCACTGTTGCGGGACAAGTATTTCGAGCCCACGGGAAACGGGCAAACCGTAACCATCACCGGGGCACTGCGTGAACGCATCTGCTTCGCGCGGCTCAACGTGCTGGACCTCAGCACGGCACCGATGAACAACATGGACCTGATTTTTTGTCAGAACATGCTGATTTACTTCCGTCGCTGGCGTAAACGCCAGATCGTGAACCGGCTGGCGGAGCGGCTCGCACCGGGAGGCATCCTGGTACTCGGGCCCGGGGAAGTGACCGATTGGCAACATCCGGATCTGGAACGCATTCATTTTGCTGATACGTTGGCATTCCGGCGCTGTAGATAAGACATAAAACAACAAGCTGCACGCAACACGCAGCGCACGAAAAAGAAAAACGCTTGGGGCGGCACCCATCAGGAATGACCTGGATGAGGCGTGCTGCATGTTACGTGCTGCGTATTAAAGAAACCTGCCCGCAGTGACGGCAGGTTTGAGTATGACAGGAGACGTCATGAGTGACCGTCACGACTATCTGGCTCTGGACTGGGTTCGCGGGGAAATCCAGGAAACCCTGAACCAGGCGCAACAGGCACTGGAATCGTTCGTGGACAATCCGGACGACGCTACCCGTATGCGTTTCTGCCAGACCCACCTGCACCAGGTGTACGGCACCTTGCAGATGGTGGAGTTCTACGGTGCGGCGCTGCTCGCCGAGGAAATGGAAAAACTGGCGCAGGCACTGCTCGAGGGCAACGTGGGCAATGTGACCGACAGCCAGGAAACCCTGATGCGGGCGATCCTGCAATTGCCGCCGTACCTGGACCGGGTCGCCAGCAACCGCCGTGATCTGCCCGTGGTGCTGCTGCCGCTGCTCAACGACCTGCGTGCCGCCCGCGGTGAATCCCTGTTGTCGGAAACCTCCCTGTTCAAACCGGACCTCACCGACGCCACTGGCCAGGGCCAGATTCCTGACGACCTGCTCAACGATCCGCGCTTTATCCTGCTGGCGAAAAAAATTCGTCAGATGTTCCAGATCGCCCTGCTCGGCGTGCTGCGCAACGACAACATGGGCGAAAACCTGGGCTACATGGCCAAGGTGTTCACCAAACTGGAACAGATCACCGGCGATGCGCCACGGGCACCGCTGTGGTCCATCAGCAATGCGCTGGTGGAGGGCCTCTCTGAAGACGCCATCATTCTTGGCACCTCAGTGAAACTGATGCTCGGTCACGTGGACCGCAACCTGCGGGAACTGGCCGTGGAGGGCGCCGCCAGCCTGAACCGTCCCGCCCCCACAGAACTGCTCAAGAACCTGCTCTACTACGTGGCCAAGGCCGATGTGGACAGCCCGCGTATCCGCGACATAAAAGCCCGTTTCCGGCTGGATGACGCGCTGCCCTCCGATGATCTGGTCAACGAAGAACGACAACGGATGACCGGCCCGGATGCCCAGGCCATGAACTCCGTGGTGCAGGCGCTTTCTGAAGAACTGACCACCGTCAAAGACGCCCTGGAAAGCTTTGTTCACAGTGGTGACACCGATACCAGCAAGCTGCAACCGCTCACCCTGACCCTGAAGCAGGTGGCCGACACCGTGGCCGTACTGGGCCTGGGCCAGCCCCGGGCACTGGTGGAAGAACAACTCCACGCCATGGAAGATATCGTCGCCGGCAACGCACCCGCCGAACGCGAAAGCCTGATGGATATCGCCGGGGCCCTGCTCTACGTGGAAGCGACCCTGGCCGGCATCAGTGGCGACCAGCGCAATGCACGAAGCTACAACGGCCAGGGCGATGACATGCCCAGCCATGTGGGCCAGGCCATGGACGCGGTGCTGCGCGAATGCCGCGCCGGGCTGGAAGAAGCCAAAGACGGCATCGTGGAATTCATAGCCTCGCAGTGGAATACCGATCCGCTGCAAGTGGTACCGGAGCGCCTCAATGCGGTCCGCGGTGGCCTGGATGTGATCCAGCTGGGCAAGCCCGCGCTGATTTTGCGCCAGTGCGTCCAGTTCATCGAAGAAAAGCTGCTGCAAGCGGACCAGCCCAAACCGGACTGGCGCAGCATGGACACCCTGGCCGACGCCATCACCTCGGTGGAATATTACCTGGAACGTCTCAGCGACGATCCGGCCACCACCGACGATATCCTGCAGCTGGCGCGAGCCAGTGTGGAAGCACTCGGCTACCCACTGGAAGAAGAGCAGGACTTCACCGATAACGCCATCGATGTAGAACGCATTGAACTGGAACAAGCGGAACTGGACACCCCGCACGACGACGCCGACACCAGCGCCGTTGCCGAGCACGATGTGGATGCCTGGTCCGGGTTCTCTGCCAACAGCGAGTTGCCCGACGACGAAACCGACAACGCCGAGCCGGAAGAAGACGCCACCCTGGAACTGCAGCCGCTGGCCAGTGACGACGACGCGCCGGATTTCGACAGCAGCAATGATGACGAGCTGCTCGACCCCACGCTGGAAATCACCGCACCGGCAGAGCCTGAAGGCCACGTCGTCGTCAGCGCCGACGCCTCCCCGGAAGACGATGACGACGACCTGATCGATGACGAAATCATCGAGATCTTCCAGGAAGAAGTGGGCGAAGTACTGGACGCCCTGGACGAATACTTCCCGCGCTGGGCCGCCAACACCAGCGACGAAGAGTCCCTGGTGGAATTCCGCCGCGCCTTCCACACCCTGAAAGGCTCCGGGCGCATGGTCGGTGCCAGCACCGTGGGCGAACTGGGCTGGTCCGTGGAAAACATGCTGAACCGGGTCATCGATCGCACCATTGTGCCCACCGCCGTGCTGATCGCCCTGGTGCAGGAAGTCCGTAATCGCGTGCCGGCCCTGGTTGATGCCTTTACCCTGCGCCAGCCGGACCCGTTTGATGTACAACCCCTGGCCGATGCTGCCGATACCCTGGCCGCCGGCGTCCAGATCGACGAAGTCCCTGTTGTCGGCGCTGCCGACAGCACAAGCGAAGAAGCCGCAGAAAGCGTCGACGGCGCCGCGACAGACTCTACCGCTGATATCAGCCTGGATGCCCAGGACACCATCGCGCTGGAAGCAGACGAACAGGGCGACCCCGACAGCGACAGCCTGGAGCTCACCGAGCTGCCGTCCGCTGAAAACGCAGACGCCACCTCCGCCGACAACAGCCTGTCCGCGGAAGACCTGGCCGCGTTTGACGCCGCCGCCAGTGAAGACACCCTGGACCCATGGGACGAAGGTGACAGCAGCGATGACATCCAGCTGCTGTCCGTAGACAACGACCTCACCGACATCGACGACAGCATCACCCTGGATCTGCCCGAGCAGGAACCGGACTACGAAACCAGCACCAGCAAGATCGCCGCTGAGAGCCTGTCCGATATTCCCGACATGAGCGACGATGCCCCTGACGATGACAGCCGAGAAGACGGGCCGGACCCCGTCCTGCTGGAAATCTTTTCCAGCGAGGCCCGCCGCAATCTGGCCCTGATCGCTCAATGGCTGGCCAGCAACGACCCGGACCTGTCCGAGCATCAGGTCGATGACAGCGTGCATCGCGCCCTGCATACCCTAAAGGGCAGTGCGCGCATGGCTGAAATCGAAGCCGTGGCCGAAGTGGCCGAGCCGGCCGAAAAACTGGCCCGGGACCTGATCAGCAGCAACCGCCGCGCCAGCCAGCAACAGGTGGACCTGCTTGCTCAGAGCCACGACCTGATTCTCACCAGCCTGGAGCAGATGGACCCGACCCCGCCGGCCCATCTGCCCGGCGCCGACGCCCTGATCCAGTCACTGAATCAACAACGCGATCAGTTGCAGGACACCGGCAGCGCCGGCCCGGACCCGCACATCCTTTCCGTGTTCCTGTCCGAAGGCATGGACCTGATCGTGGATGCAGAGCAACTGCTCAGCCAGTGGGCCCAACACCCCGCGCACACCGATGAACTGGTACGTCTGCGCGACGAACTGGAGCTGCTGTCCAACAGCGCCACCACCGCCGGTCTCAGCGAAATTCACGACCTGGCCGCTGCCCTGGCAGGCTGCTACAGCGCCGTGGAAAACGGCCGGCTGCCGTACAGCGAACGTCTTTTTGCCCTGGCCGGCGAAGGTCAGGACGCGCTGATGAACATGATGGACTGCCTGGCTGCTGGCCAGACCGTACGCCCGGAACTGGGACTGGTGGATGCCCTGCGCGAGCTGGCCGAAAGCGACGGCCCGGACGGCGGCCCCGGCGGCGGACTGCCCATCGACAGCGGCGACACTGAGCAGAGCAATACAGCCGCCGCTACGGAGCAACCTGACGACACGGCAGACAGCAGCCGCTACGAAGCCCACCTGGACCCGGAGCTGGTCGAGCTGTTCCTGGAAGAGGCCGAAGAAATTCTCGAGTCTGCCAGCCACATTCTTGACCAGTGGGAAGCCGGCGACAGCAGTAATGTGAGCAGCCTGCAGCGCGATCTGCACACCCTGAAGGGCGGCGCCCGCATGGCCGGTGTTGCCCCGGTAGGCGATCTGGCCCACGAACTGGAAAACCTCTACGAAGGCTATAACGCCGGGCAACTGGAGTCTGATGCTGCCCTGTTCCAGCTGCTGCATCAGTGCCATGACAGCCTGGCAGTGATGATCGAAAACCTGCAGGCCAACACCACTCCGGCCGATGCACCGGCACTGGTGGCCGCCATTCAGGCGTTCATTCGTGGCGAAGCCCCCGGCCCGATCACCACCAGCGTCGACGATGCCAACACGCAGCCCGCCGACACTGGCGGATTTGACGACCGCTCGACCGCCCCCCTCACCGATGCCACAGACGCCCCCGCGCCCGTTGCGGTTGAGGACGCGCCCGAGCCCACCGATGCGCCCCCTCAACCGGAGCGTGACCCGGAGCTGGTGGACATTTTCCTGGAAGAAGCGGATGAAATTCTCGAATCCGCCGGCAACAGCCTGGAATTGTGGATCAGCCAACAGGACAATCTGATTGAGCTGCAATCCCTGCAACGGGATCTGCACACCCTGAAGGGTGGTGCCCGCATGGCCGAAGTGCCGGAACTGGGTGACCTGGGCCACGAACTGGAAACCCTGTACGAAGGCCTGGCCCAGAGCCAGCTGGCCATTGAGCCCGCCTTGTTTGATCTGCTCCACCGCTGCCACGACCAGCTGGCGGAAATGGTAGAAGCCCTGAAAGCCAACCGGCCATTGCCCAGTGGCGACGTACTGATCACTGCCATTCATGGTTATGTGGCCGATCCGGCAGGCTTCACCCTGCCCGCCATGGCGGCGACGCCTGCCGCTCAACCCGCCATCCAAGAAACCACCGCGTCGGTGAGCGATGACGACACACCGGCACCAGTAACGTCTGCCGCCGATGACGTATGGCAATCGGACAGCGACCCGGAAATTCTGGAAATTTTCCTGGAAGAATCTGAAGAACTGTCGGAAATCATCGATGCCTGCCTGACCTCCTGGAAGGATAACCCGGAAAGCACCGACTTCATCGACGACCTGAAGCGTGCACTGCACACCCTGAAAGGGGGCGCACGGCTGGCCGGCCTCAAACAGCTGGGCGACATCAGCCACGATTTCGAAACCTATTTGCTGGAACTGGAAAGCCGTCGCCAGACGCCCGCCCAGAGCGACTTCCAGCCCATGCTCGACTGGCACGACCAGATCAATCGGGGCATGGAATCAGTCGCCGCTGCCGCGCAAGCCAGCGCTGCAGCGCCTGCGCCTGCGCCTGCGGACAATGAGCCCCAGACCAGCACCCTGCCAGCAGCGCCCCAACAACCGGCGCCCCAGCAGCCGCAAAAGGATGACCGGCGCCAGCGCCAGAATCAGGCGCAACCGCAGGAAATGGTACGGGTTGGCGCAGATGTGCTGGAGGCCCTGGTCAACCTGGCGGGGGAGACCTCCATCAACCGTGGCCGGGTCGAGCAGGGCATCACCGAGTTCGCCTTCAACGTGGAAGAGATGGGCAACACGGTACAGCGCCTTTACGAACAGCTACGCCGGCTGGATTCGGAAACCGAAGCGCAGATCATGTCCAACTACCAGAAGGGCGTGGATCTCGGCGAGTACGACGAGGACTTCGATCCGCTGGAAATGGACCAGTACTCCGAGCTGCACCAGATCACCAAGCAGCTGTCCGAGTCCGCCTCTGACTTGCTGGATTTGAAGAACACCCTGCTGGACCGCAACAAGGACACCGAAACCCTGCTGCTGCAGCAGGCACGGATCAACACCGAGCTGCAGGAAAAACTGATGCGCACCCGCATGGTGCCCTTCAGCCGCCTGGTGCCGCGTCTGCGCCGTATCGTTCGGCAGATTTCCGGCGAAGTGGACAAACGCGTGGACTTCGATGTGCTCAACCCGGAAGGCGAGCTGGACCGTTCCCTGATGGAACGAGTGGTCGCCCCGCTGGAGCACATGCTGCGTAATGCCGTGGACCACGGTATCGAAACCAGCGAAGGCCGCCAGTCTGCCGGCAAGGACGGCACCGGCCGCATCAATCTGGAGCTGGGCCGCGAAGGGGGCGAGGTAGTCATTACCCTGTCCGATGACGGCAAGGGCATCGATACCGATGCGGTGCGCCAAAAAGCCATCGAGCGAGGCCTGATCGCCGCCGACGCGCAACTTTCCGAGCAGGAAATTCAGCAGTTCATCTTCCACGCCGGCTTCTCCACCGCCGCCGCTGTGACCCAGATTTCCGGGCGCGGCGTAGGCATGGATGTGGTCGCCAGTGAAATCAAACAGATGGGCGGCTCGGTCACCATTGATTCCCGTAAAGGGCAGGGCACGCGCTTCATCATCCGCCTGCCGTTTACCCTGGCCATGAACCGCGCCCTGATGGTGAAAGCGGCGGAGGACTCCTACGCGATTCCGCTGAACCAGATCGAAGGTATCGTGCGGATCAGCCCGTTCGAACTGCAGCACTACTTCGAGGAAGACAACCCGGTTTACACCTATGTGGGCCAGGATTACGAACTGCAGTACCTGGGCCACTTTGTTCACGGCAACCGGGTGCCACACCTGGAAAACCAGACCACTCCCATGCCGGTACTGCTGATTCGCAGCACCGAACACACAGTGGCCATCGTGGTGGACGACCTGGTCGGCTCCCGCGAAGTCGTAGTGAAAGCGGTGGGCCCGCAGCTGGCCACGGTAGCCGGCATCAGCGGCGCTACCATCCTCGGGGATGGTTCCGTGGTGATCATTCTGGATATCCACTCCCTGATCCGCGCCGCCCACGTCCAGACCACGGCTCTGGCGTCCGGCGAGGTAGTGCCGACACTGCCTCAGGAGCCAGAGGAAGAGACACTGCCGCAGCGTGACACGCCGCTGGTCATGGTCACTGATGACTCGGTCACCGTGCGCAAGGTGACCACCCGTCTGCTGGAGCGTAATGGCTACGAAGTGGTCACCGCCAAGGACGGCATCGACGCCATCGCCAAGCTGGAAGATATTCGCCCGGATGTGATGCTGCTGGATATCGAAATGCCCCGTATGGACGGTTTCGAAGTCGCCACCCACGTCCGCCACGACAGCCGCCTGCAGGACGTACCGATCATCATGATCACCTCCCGCACCGGTGAGAAACACCGCGAGCGGGCCTTCGACATTGGCGTGAACTGCTACATGGGCAAGCCGTTCCAGGAGAACGAGCTGCTATCTACCATTCGCGAACTGCTGGGTGAACTGCAGGAAACGGATAACGGATGACCGCGCCCGGCCGTGTCGGCGTGATTGCTGACAGCACATTGCAGGGGCACCTGCTGTCCAGTGCGGTAAAGGGCCAGGGCTATCAGGTACTGGTCAGCACCGAACCGGACGCTCTGGAAGATCGCTGGCTGGAACCTGACGCCCTGGATCTGTGGGTCGTGGACCTGTCCAGCGAAGACCGCTGGCAGCACTTCCTCGACGACCTGCTGGAGCGCGCCCAGGTACCGATTCTTTTCTGTGATGGCCAGGCCCCGGCCCGCACGGATGCTCGCTACCCCAAATGGGAACGGCGCCTGGTCACCAAACTGGTAAGTTTTATCGGCAAACCGGCCGTGGAAGAGCGCCTGGACGTGATCCCCCAGCGGCCACCCCAGATACGCATCCCCCAACCCCGGGAATTCCAGGCCATTCGCCCCGGCGACCGCCCCCGGCAGGTGTGGGTACTGGGCGCCAGCCTGGGTGGCCCGGCTGCGGTGAAACTGTTTCTCGATTGCCTGCCGGCCAATCTGCCCGTGGCCTTCGTGCTGGCGCAACACATCGACGGCAGTTTTCTGGAGACCCTGTGCGGCGTGCTGGGGCGGGATAACCCGATCCAGTGCAAGATCGGTGTGGACGGGGAGGCCTTGCGACACGGCGAGCTGGCCATTGTGCCGGTAGAGTACGCCGTGCGCTTTCGCCACGACGGCCGTATCCAGTCCACCGGCGATAACTGGGAAGGCCCCTATGCGCCCTCTATCGACCAGGTTATCCAGCATGTGGGCGAGGGTTTTGGCAACGCCTGTGGCGCCATTCTGTTTTCCGGCATGGGCAACGACGGCGCCATCGCCGCACCGCGCCTGGCCGCCACCGGCTGCCCGGTGTGGGCACAAAGCGCAGACACCTGTGCCGTCAGCAGCCAGCCAGACTCGGTACGAGAAACCGGCTGCGTCAGCTTTAATGGTTCCCCCGAACAACTTGCACTGCAGCTGGTGGAGCGGGTAAGAAGGGAGCTGGCACAGGCTCCGCTTCCGCAGCATCAGTAGCACCAACAACAGTGACGACTCGCGCTCGGCCACAACCGGCCCGCGACGACATACGCGATGACAAGAAAAGGAACAGCACTATGGCGCAGTTGCCCTCCGATATTTCCAGCCTGCTGATCCCCATGCAGGGGCGCCCCTGGCTGGTGCCCAATATTATTGTGGCCGAGGTGATTCCATTGCGTCAGCCGGATCGCCCGGGCCATGGTCCCGAATGGTTGCTGGGCTGGTTGAGCTGGCGCGACCAGCAAATTCCGCTGCTGTCGTTTGAGAAGCTCAACGAGTCCGGCCAGGTCACCATCGGCCAGGATGCCCGCATCGCGGTACTCAATACCGTCGCCAACCAGGCGCCTTTTTATGCGGTGATCGTGCAGGGGATTCCCCGCCTGATGAAAGTGGCCAAGGACGATCCGGTGGAAGAGCCGGTGGATACCGGCCCGGCAGAAGCCATGTACATTCAGGTGGGCGGCGACCTGGCGGTGATCCCGGATCTGGACGCCATTGAGGGCGCCGTGGCGGGGCTACAGAAACCGGCATGATCGACCGTCAGCGACTGGCCGCGCTGGCCGCCGAGGAACCCGTCAGCCAGCGCCGCAAGCACGCCTTTCGCAACCGGTTTGCCACTCCGCATCACGGGCTCGGCGCCTTCCTGCGCTGGCAGTGGGAATCGCGCGGGCGCTTTCCCGGCCACCAGTCCTTCCCCCTGCACACCCCGGACCCGGAGCAGCTGCGTCAGCCGGGCAACCGCCCACAGATCACCTGGATCGGCCATGCTACCTATCTGTTCCAGCACCGGGGCTGGAATCTGCTCACCGACCCGGTGTTTTCCGATCGCTGCTCTCCGTTCACCTTTGCCGGGCCAAAGCGGGCAGTACCGCCGGCGTTGACCATTGACCAGCTACCCGATATCAATGCCGTGCTGGTATCCCATAACCACTATGACCACCTGGACAAGGCATCGGTAAAGCAACTACAGGCCCGCTTCGGCCGCGACATTCTCTGGTTCGTACCCCAGGGTATCGCCGCCTGGCTGCGCAAGCTGGGGGTGGAACGGATCATCGAGCTGGGCTGGTGGCAGAGCGACTACCACGGCCAGGTGGAGGCTTTCTGTTTGCCCGCCCAGCACTTCAGCGGGCGCGGCCCCAACGACCACAACCAGACCCTGTGGTGCAGCTGGCGCCTGAATTTCCCGGATTTCAGCCTCTATTTTGCCGGTGACACCGGCTATGCACCGCTGTTTAACGAAATTGGTCAGGTATTCGGGCCGGTAGATCTGGCATTATTACCTATCGGGGCCTACGAGCCGCGCTGGTTCATGTCGCCGGTGCATATCAACCCGGCGGAAGCGGTAAAAATCCATCAGGATATTCAGGCGCGCCAGTCCCTGGCCATGCACTGGGGCACCTTCGTGCTCACTGACGAACCCATGGATGCACCGCCAAAAGCGCTGGCCCGAGCCCTGACAGAACAACACATTGAACACGCACATTTTCGGGTTCCGCAGCATGGCGAAACCCTGACCATTGAACTGACACATGAATAAACAATACCCCGGCCGCCGTCTGTGGATGGTGGTCCGCCTGCTTGCCTGGCTTCCCTTGCCGCTGGTCACCGGATTCGGTGCCGCCGTTGCTACCCTGGTGACCCTGGTGCCGCTGCGCTATGCCAGCGCCTACCGGGTGGTGCT
Source organism: Alcanivorax sp. (assembly GCF_002733835.1). Classification (GTDB taxonomy): domain Bacteria; phylum Pseudomonadota; class Gammaproteobacteria; order Pseudomonadales; family Alcanivoracaceae; genus Alcanivorax. The sequence goes on along the minus strand of NZ_NVWY01000034.1, from coordinate 40,616 downwards.
GATCAACCTGCTGGCCACCCACCCGCAAATGTCCTACGCGGAAGCCAAAAAAATCGGCCGCCAGAGCCTGCGCGAACTGGGCCGCACGCTCACCGAATTCAGCCATGTATGGCACCGGCCAGTGGAGGAAACCCTGTCGCGGGTTACCCATATCCACGGCGAGCAGGCCTTTCTCGATGCCTGCGCCAGCGAACGGCCGGTTTTGATGCTGTCACTGCATCAAGGCAGCTGGGAGATCAGCAACCTGTATGTGGGCGACAAGGGCAGCCGGGACAAGACCCTGATCATGTACCAGCCTCACCCGGCCACGCTGATGGATGCCATGGTCAAGGCAGCACGAGAGCGTACCGGCTCGGTACTGATTCCCACCAACAGCCAGGGGGTCAAAAAAGCGCTGGCGGCCATGAAAGCCGGCGGCACCCTGGGTATTCTTTCCGACCATAACCCGGGCAACCGCAGCAACCCCTCGGTACCGTTCTTCGGCTATGACGTGCCCACACCGGCGCTGATCGACAAACTGGTACAGCGTTACCGTCCCCATGTGTTTATCGTGTCCTGCATTCGCGGCGAAGGCGGCGTGAAAGATATCCACCTGCACTTCGAAGAGGCCCCGGCCATTGAGCAGGCCAACGACACCGCCGAAATTCTCACCGCCATGAACAGCGGCCTGCAACGCTGCATTGACCGCAACCTGAGCCAGTACCAGTGGACCTACAAACGCTTTAAATGGAGCCCTAGTGGCCGCCGTAACTGGTACCGGCAGTCCAACCGCCTGCTGAGTGAGATTCGCAAGGGTACAGATCGCAAGGCGCTGGACCTGCATCCCGACGCAAAGCAGTAAACCCGCTGCCGGCCAGCGCTTGGGTGGTGTAGAATAACGCCATTGTTTCATGCGTTTACGCAACGCGCTCATTCACCTGTGACCCAAGGTCCTGGCCGCAGTTACCGGGTTTTCCGTTCTGGTCTCCTTGTTCACCGCAGCATCGCCTGCGCCCCGGTCGCGTCTCACAGGAGACCGCAATGTCTTTCTTGTCTCGTACCTTTCAGGCCGTGGATGTGCCGGTCTTTATTCTCAGCGGCGGCCTGATCCTGCTGTTTGTGAGCCTGTCCCTCTGGGATATTGAGCAAACCGCCGCCTGGGTACAAACCAGCTTTGCCTGGTCCACCAGGTTGTTTGGCGCCTATTGGCAGCTGCTTATGCTGGCCACTTTTTTCGTCTCCCTGTACTTGGCCATCAGCCGCACCGGCAACGTTCGCCTGGGAGGGATGGACAAACCGGAGCTGTCCACCTTCAAGTGGGTGTCGATCATCATGTGTACCCTGCTCGCCGGTGGTGGCGTGTTCTGGGCGGCAGCGGAGCCCATTGCCCATTTCATCTCGGCACCGCCGCTGTTTGGGGAAGGCAGCACGCCCATGGAGCAGGGCACCAATGCGCTGGCGCAAAGCTTCATGCACTGGGGGTTTCTGGCCTGGGCCATTCTCGGCTGCCTGACCAGCATCACCCTGATGGTGCTGCACTATGAAAAGGGCCTGCCACTAAAACCCCGCACCCTGCTGTACCCGGTATTCGGCGAGCGCATCATCCACGGCCCCGGCGGGGCAATCGTCGATGCCTGCTGTGTGCTGGCGGTGGTCGCCGGCACGGTTGGTCCCATCGGTTTTCTTGGCCTGCAAGTCAGCTTCGGCCTGAATGATTTATTTGGTATCGCCGATAATTTCAGCACTCAACTCGCGGTTATCCTCGGCCTGGTTTTGATCTACACCATCAGCGCCATTACCGGCGTCAACCGGGGCATCCAGATCCTCAGCCGTTTCAATGTGACCCTCGCCATCGTGCTAATGGTCTTTATCCTGATCGCCGGCCCGACCGCGTTCATTATCGACGGTTTTGTGCAGGGCCTTGGCACCTACCTGGGTGAGTTTTTCCCCATGGCCACCTTCCGTAGTGACCCTGGCTGGCTGGACTGGTGGACGGTGTTCTTCTGGGGCTGGTTTATCGGCTATGGCCCCTTGATGGCACTGTTTGTGGCACGCATTTCCCGCGGCCGCACCCTGCGACAGCTGGTCGGCGTGGTGGCGCTGGTGGCCCCTCTCGTCACCTGCTTCTGGTTCACTATTGTCGGCGGCACCGGCATCTCCCTGGAAATTGCCCAACCGGGTATTATTTCCCAACCGTTCGAAGGCTTTAATCTGCCTGCCGCCTTGCTGGCCACCACCCAGGCCTTGCCCTGGGGCACCTTGCTGTCCGGCCTGTTTCTGGTGCTGACCACCATCTTCGTGGCCACCACCGGCGACTCCATGACCTATAGCGTGTCCGTGGTAATGACCGGCACAGAAGAGCCCCCCTCCGCCATACGGGTATTCTGGGGGATCATGATGGGCGCCAGCGCCGCCATTCTGATCAGCATCGGTGATGGCGGCATTGACGCCTTGCAGAAGTTCATTGTGGTTACGGCGGTGCCGGTCTCACTGGTTCTGTTGCCCAGCCTGTGGACCGGCCCCGCACTGGCCGGCGAACTGTTGCGCAAGCAACAAGGGTAATTGCCTGCAGCTCAGGGCGGCGGCACAATGCTGCCACCCCGGGCTCGCATCCGGCTCCCCCTATTTTCAGCCCCTGGAGTGGCTTGCATGACTATCGAAAACGGCAAGGTGGTCACCTTGCAATACAGCCTGTTCAACGCCGATGACGGCAGTGAAATTGAAAGCTCCCGGGACACCGGCGAGCCCATGGCCTACCTGCACGGCTACAACAACATCATCAAGGGGCTGGAAACGGCTCTGGAAGGCAAGGATACCGGTGACGAAGTGGATGTCACCATCAGCCCGGAAGACGCCTATGGCGAATACAACAACGAGCTGTTCCAGCGTATTTCCCGCAAATACCTGAAACACGCAGGCAAACTGGAACCCGGCAAGGTGGTCACCGTTTCCACCGATGAAGGCCCGCGCATGCTCACCGTGTTGAAAGTGGGCCTGAAAACCGTGGACGTGGACGCCAACCACCCACTCGCCGGCAAGTCCCTGCGCTTCGTGGTGGAAATCACCGATATCCGTGATGCCACCGACGACGAAAAAGCCCACAAGCATGCCCATGGCGTGGGCGGGCATCAGCACTAAAAGCCGCTTCACGCATCGCGCGGCACGCAACAACGCGGGGAAGGCCGGATAAACTCACAGGCCTTCCCCCGCGACCTCACCGCAGGTGCTTGAACCTTTGGTTCGAGTTGCGAAAGGCAAAACCGGGCTCACTGTTTTCGCTTTTCGAAACTCGAAACTCGTGACTCGTCACTTTTCCCCGAAGCGCGGCCCAGCACATCGCCCAACCCAACCCCCTTCCCCGCGTTGTAACTTGAAGCTTGAGGCTTGCAACTGCGCATTTTCAGCCATTTCCTACCGACGGACCTGTCACCAACGTGCTATCTTTGTGCATCAGAATAATGCACAGGAACACAGGTATGGATATGCCGGAATACAGTTACTGGATTATCGCCGGGCTCGCCCTGATGATCGCCGAATTTGCCGTCTCTGGCCTGGTGGTGATCTTTTTCGGCATCGCTGCTCTGCTGGTAGGCAGCCTGAAATTTCTCGGCCTGCTTGATGACACCACCTGGGAACTCACTATTTTCGCTGTTATCAGCGTGCTGCTGCTGGTGTTTGTGCGCCGGGTGCTCAACGACAAACTGATGGGCCGCGAGCGGCAACGCCAGGGCGAGGAAGACAGCGCCGGCCTGATCGGCCACCGTGCCACCGTGGCTGAAGCCTTTGCCAAAGGCACAGGCACCGTGAACTATCGTGGCGCACGCTGGCAGGCCCAGTGCAACCAACCGCTGAATCCTGGGGACATGGTGCGCATCACCCAGCACGAAGGACTCTGGCTGACCGTGGAACCCTGGCCGGCGGTTAAACCTGAAAACGACTGACGAACCCATTACGGATTTCTCTTTCTTTCACCACTCTACGCAATAACAAGGAACTGTATTCATGGCTGGTTTGATTATTTCCGGACTTCTCGCTCTCGGCGTTGTCGTGCTGCTCTTCATGGTCATTCGCATCGTGCCCCAGCGGCAGGTGTATGTGGTGGAACGGCTGGGCAAATACCAGACCTCCATGGATGCGGGGCTGCACTTTCTGACCCCCTTTATCGACCGTGTCGCCTACAAACATTCCCAGAAAGAAATCGTTCGCGACGTACCGCGCCAGAGCTGTATCACCAAAGACAACATCGAAGTGTCTATTGACGGCGTCATGTACCTGCAAGTCATCGATCCCAAAGCCGCCAGTTACGGCGTAGACGACTACGTCATGGCCGCCCAGCAACTGGCTCAGACCACCTTGCGTTCGGTGATCGGTAAAATTGATCTGGACAAAACCTTCGAAGAGCGTGGCGAAATCAATATGGAAGTGGTCCGCGCCGTGGACGAAGCCGCCCAACCCTGGGGTGTGAAAGTCCTGCGTTATGAAGTGGCCGACATCAACCTGCCCGTGTCCATCAAGGACGCCATGGAGAAACAGGTCCGTGCCGAGCGGGAGCGTCGCGCGGTGGTGGCTGAATCCGAAGGTGAACGCCAGGCCGCCATTAACCGTTCCGAGGGTGACCGCCAGGCGGCGATCAACCGCTCCGAAGGTGAAAAGCAGGAGATGATCAACATCTCTGAAGGTGAAAAAATGAAGCAGATCAACGAAGCGGAAGGGCGCGCCCAGCAAATCGAGCTGATCGCCACCGCCACCGGTGAAGGTCTGCGCCAGGTTGCTGCGGCCGTGAAAGAAGACGGCGGCCAGGAAGCGGTCAGCCTGCGCATCGCAGAGCAATACGTTACCGCCTTCGAGAAAGTGGCCAAGGAATCCACCACCATGCTGCTGCCCCAGGGCCTCAGCGATATTGGTGGCACCGTCGCCAGCCTGCAGAAAGTCCTCAAGACCGTGGAAAAAACCCCGGCTTGATTCCCGCCCCTGCGAGCGACCGCCATGCGATCGCTCGCAGGATTATCCCTTCCTTACTTCGCACTCTTCTTTCCTGCTAACGCCCCGTAAACCTCGCCCTGTTCACACTTTCCTGGTAAACCCGTCTAAATAAAAAAGCCTGTTATCTGCCCCATGGTAATTAACCGCCCCCTGCTATAGGTTTCATAAGAACAGGAATTCTGACATGGAGAGTATTATGAAACCCGGCATCATGGCCGCGGGTCTGCTTGGGGCTGTTGCCCTCGTCGGCTGCAACAACGACAGCTCTGAAGACTCTGCATCGGCAAACACAACACCTCGCGAAAACACCCCCGCAGCAACCACCACAGCTCCTGCTAGTGAAACCCTTTCTCGCTCATTTGAAGACCTGAACCAGCCCGAAGAAGGGGCATCCATGTCAGAGTCTTACGCCAGGGTGGTTGCCGCTCAGGCCTATGTCTGGGCCTGGCCCATGGTCAACCAGGCGAATCGACGCGCGGGCATTACCCAGGCACCCAAACCCGGGTTACTCAACGGCATCGTACCGGTGGCTCCTCAAGGGCACATTGCCATGCTCAGTGACTACATTGATCCGGCAGAAACCTTTGTCACCTGCCCCAATCAGGATGTGGTTTATGGTCTGGGTTTCTTCTCACTGAACGAGCAACCCGTTGTTATCCAAGTACCGGATTTTGGCGACCGTTTCTGGGTCTACGCAATTTATGACCAGCGCACCGATCAGGTAGGCGAGCTTGGCAGCCCCTACAGCACCAAACCCGGCTTTTACCTGTTGGTAGGCCCGGACTGGGAAGGAGAGGTTCCCGAAGGGATCAATGATGTGATCCATTCCTCGACGGAGCTGGCCAACATGATTCCCCGGGCGTTCATGGATTCCACAGAAGAAGACAGGAAAGCCATTCAACCGGTGATTCGCCAAATCAATGCCTACCCACTGTCAGAGTTCGATGGGGAAATGAAAACCGTCGACTGGTCGCAACTTCCTTCTTTCCCGGCCCCGCAAAGCGATGGAGAGACCAAGTGGGTGGTGCCGGAAAAATTCTTCGAGCAATTACCCGCCGTACTGGATCAGGTGCCACCCTTGCCAGGCGAGGAAGCCATTTACGCCAATATTCGTGCATTGCTTGCAGCCGCCGAGCGCGATCCTGACATCAAGCAAGCCATTCGCGATGTTGCCATCGAAACGGAAAAGACGGTGATTGCCGACTTTTTCAAATGGGAAAACAACGGCAAGCCTGCCGGCAATGGCTGGAACCGTTCCGTCAACAATGCAGAGTGGGGCGTGGATTACACCATGCGCACCGGCACCGCCCGCTCCAACATGTTTGATAACCGCCCCAACGAAACCCAGTATTTCTATACAGACAACGACGGCAATGGCCAACAGCTAACCGGGGACAACCTCTACAGCATTACTTTTGCCAAGGGAGAAACCCCGCCGGTGAAGGGCTTCTGGTCGCTGACGCTGTACAACGATAAACATTTGTTCTATCCCAATGATCTTCAGCGTTACTCCCTGGGCACCAAGAACAAGGACCTGAAGCGTAACGATGACGGCTCCCTTACCCTGTACGCCGGGCACAACAAGCCATCAGAGGACAAGTTAAGTAACTGGCTGCCCGCACCGCAGGGCACCTTCTCTCTCTACATCCGCGCCTATTGGGGCAAGCAAGCCATTCTCGATGGCACCTGGAAACCTCCAGTCATCAAGAAAGTCAGCCCGTAAGCATCCGAAAGGGGCGCATTCAGCGCCCCTTTTTCAGCTCCATCACCAAACGTCGCGCGGGACCCATTCTTGCAGCACGGCTTGCTTTCAAGCTATTGCGGGCGCACTTTCACCCGCTACCGGGTTGCATTCCCTCCCCGCCGTCCCGATAGTCTGTAGCACCCTATGCACTGACTGATCTGGAGCCCCCATGTCCCGTCATTTTGAAAAAGCGGAAGGCCTGTTCGAACACCCGGATGAGGTCACCCATGAGTACCTGTTCAACCAGACCATGTTGCGGATCAAGGATCCGAAACCAAGCCTGGACTTCTACACCCGGGTGCTGGGCATGCGCCTGGTGCGCAAGCTGGATTTTCCCGAGATGCAATTCAGCCTTTATTTTCTCGGCTATCTGAGCGAAGAAGAAGCCGGTGAAGTACCTGGCAACGATGCCAAACGTCTGACCTTTACTTTCGGCCGCGAGGCCATGCTGGAACTGACCCACAACTGGGGCACTGAAGATGACCCCGCCTTTTCCTACCACGATGGCAACGCCGAACCCCAGGGCTTTGGCCATATCGGCATTACCGTTCCCGACGTTTACGCAGCAGCGGAGCGCTTCGAAAAAATGGGCGTGACGTTCGTCAAAAAACCGGATGACGGAAAAATGAAAGGCCTTGCTTTTATCAAGGACCCGGACGGTTACTGGATTGAAATACTGCAAGCTGACATGATGGAAAAGCAGGCGTAATCCGGGCAACAACATTTCACTTTTTTTACAGTAAAAAAGTTTTTTTGCCTCGCTCCGCGCTTGCCCCTAAGGTGGGATTTTGGCTTAACTCGCAAATCTCACCGAGGGGACAATCCGTGGCCACCACTTCCTTACTGACCGCACAACAACGCAAGACCTGCCAAACCCAAAGCAATCAGCCCGCCCCCAACGGCCCCCGTGCCAAAGCCTTACTGGCCCTGGACAAGGGCAGCACCCAGCAACAGGCCGCCGATGAATCCGGCCTGTCTATTGGCCAGGTGCGCTATTGCCTGCGCCGCTTTCGCACCGTTGCGCTGCAGCTGTTCGACCCGGTCACACCATCGGCAAGTAAACCAGTTGCCAAAACTGTTACCCCCGGCAAAGACGACGCGGCCGACAGCAAGCCGGCCAAAGACACCAGCAAACCCAAAAAAGACAAGGGCAGCAAGAAAGGCAAGGGCAAGGGCAAGGGCAAGGCACTGAAGCCAATCAAGCCCAAGTCGGACAAGGGCGATAAAAAGTCCAAGAAGAAAAACAAAAAGTCAGATAAAAAAGACAAGAAAGCATCAGGAAAAAAAGGCAAAAAGAAAAACAAGAAGAAGTGAGCTAGCGCCGCCAAGGGTCTCTCTGCGTCTTTTTATCCCACGATTGGGAAAAAGTGTGGGCGAGTAGCCAGATTTTTTTTGCCACACAAGCCTCTGGCCCTGGCGTCAGCCGCCCGTACTACACTGCCGTTTTTGATAATCGGCCAGACGGGGGGATGCCTTGCTGACGCGTTTACCACCCTGGGTGGAAGTCGGGGCCTTTCTGCTGGCCTTTCTCGCCGGCAGCGTCAATGCGGTGGGCCTGCTGGGGTTCAGCCATCAATCGGTATCACACCTTACCGGCACCTCCTCGCTACTGGGCCTGGCATTGGCGGATGTTGATCTGTCCGTGGCCCTGCACCTGCTGCTCACCCTGCTGAGCTTTCTCGCCGGTGCCGCCCTTAGCGGCATACTCATCACCAGCACTGCCCTGAAACTGGGCCGCCATTACGGTTTCTCATTGCTGATCGAAGCGGCTTTGCTGGTTGTGGCCATGCTGTCTCTGCAACAGGGCAGTGATCTCGGCATCTATCTCGCCTCCATGGCCTGCGGCCTGCAGAACGCCATGGTGACCACCTACAGTGGCTCCATCATCCGCACCACCCACCTGTCCGGGATTTTCACCGACCTGGGCATCATGCTGGGCAACCGCCTGCGCGGCATCCCCCTCAATGGCCGCCGACTGCTGCTGTTCGTATTGCTGATTGGCGGCTTCATCTGTGGCGGCGTGGTCGGTACCTGGCTGTTCCGGTTGCTGCATTTCACCGCGCTGATGGCCCCGGCCACCCTGGCCGTCTCCCTGGCCGGCGTGTATTGGGCGTACAGCCGGCGATATCGTTAAGTCACCCGATCTTTTTGCCTGGCTGGCGAGCCAACGCATCACCGCTGCCAGGCATAATCCATCTGCCGGGCCGTCTTGTCCGCCAATTCCCGGCCATGCAGTCTTTCCACCAGATGCAGGCTCATATCGATACCGGCGGAAATACCCGCCGACGTGAGACGGTTACCATCCTCTACCCAGCGGATTTTTTCCTGCACATCCAGCGCCGGGAAACCATGGCGCAGGTCAGCGATATCTTCCCAGTGGGTGGTTACCCGCTGATCGGTGAGCAGCCCGGCCTCTGCCAGTAGAAAGGCACCCGTACAGACCGACGTTACCCAGCGGGCGCCGTGGCCGGCCTCGCGCAGGGCTGTCAGTAACACGGAATTTTTCATGGCAGCGGTATGTACCCCTCCACTGACCAGTAATACATCCAGAGGCGGATGATCGGCGAAGGTGAAGTGACTTTTCACCGGCAAGCCACCTCTCGCCATCACCTCAGGGTTTTCACTGATCAAAGACACCTGCCAGGGCGGGCTATCACAAAGCCGGGCGGCGGTAGCGAACACTTCAAAAGGGCCGGCAAAATCCAGTACTTCGGCATCATCGTAGATCACAATCCCGATTTGCAGCATGGTCATTCCTGAATGATTTATTTGGGTGGCAGGGTACGCACAAAAGCAAAGCAGTGAGATAACCAGTCCTGCAAGGCAGCATCATCGGCCACCGTATCGGCGTCGATCATCAGCATGCCCTTCATGGGCTTGCCGGTGAAATCCATCTCGCCGGCTCCTGGCTTGGCAAGCAGGGTGCTGTAGGCGTCCGGCCCGACTCGGGCCATCATCCGGTCTCCCAAAACGCCGCAACACATGTTGCCGGCGATCATGAAACAGAGGCCACCGAACATGCGCTTTTCATCGGGTAGGGCACCACTGACAGTGCGCAGCCCTTCGCGTACCCGCAACGCCAGATCAGTATCAAAGGCCATCAGAACACGGCGCGCAACGCATTCACGGTTAACCCAATCAGGGCCAGTGACGACAGGGCAAACAACACAAAGCGCAGCTCGATCTTGTTGATCAGTGCCTGCAGCAACGAATGCACCACGCGGATACCCACATAGGCCCAGGCCAACGTCAGGTTGATGCCATCACCCTGGCCAAGCAGAGCCAACGACAGGGCCACGGCATAAAACGCCGTGGGCTGTTCCATCAGGTGATTGTAGTTATCCGCCTTCCAGCGCACACGAGCGGGCAGGGTGCTCATCTGTTCACCGCGCGGGGCATTCGGGTCCGGCTTCATGTTGGCCGCTTTCATGGCCGGCAGGCGGGTGATGTACATCCATAGCCACATGACCATGGACCAGGCGACCAGGACCACCACCGGTGTAATTATCGGGCTGGTTAACGGCATTGTGTTCTCCCTTTTTCGTTATTGTCTATACAGCCCGCCGCTACCACAGCAACGCAGCCACCATTGCCATGTTCAGCAGCACCGTGCACCAGAAAATGCCGGTAAACGGTTGCTTGCGGGTTTTATGGCGAAACAGGGGGCGGGCCAACATGCCCCCAGGCCAGCCTCCTGCCAGCGATAACAGATGCAGGCTTTGCTCGGGAATGCGCGAGCGGGCATGCACCGCCGCACGCTTATCCCAGGCATACAACCCCAGCGTGAACACCGAGAGCCCGGCATACACTGCCGCCAGCCAGGGCAGCAGAGGGTCGTGGCGAGCATAAAGGCCGAGCAGCAATGCAAACCCGGCTACGCCAATCAGCGCTGTAGCGATGCCTGATGTTCCACCGGCAGTGCGACGACGCGCTCTCCGGCCCTTTCTCCTAGCGGCCATGCCACGCCCACAGCGCGGCCAGTAACGCCACCGGTGCGGTTTCCGCCCGCAATACCCGGTTACCCAGGGCAAAGGCGACAAAACCGTTTTCCTCTGCCGCGCGCAATTCGTCATCGGAAAAACCGCCTTCCGGGCCGGTGAGCAGGGCCAGTTCCGCTACGCCTTTCAGGGCAGCGGGGGAGAACGGATTTTTCCCCGGGTGGGCAATCAGTCGCAAGCCTGGCAGATCCCCGCTCAGCCAATCCTTGAGCGACCTCACACCGGTGACCTGCGGCACCCGGTTCAGGCCGCACTGCTCACAGGCACTGATCGCCACCTGCTGCCAATGCCCCAGCTTTTTATCCTGCCGCTCGCCCTTAAGGCGCACCTCGCAGCGCGAGGTATCCAGAATCACCAGGGAACGGGCGCCCAGCTCGGTGGCTTTCTGGATCGCATAATCCATACGCTCACCCTTGATCATCGGCAGCGCCACCGTCACCGCCAGCGGGGCGGCGCGGTCTTCATCGGCAAAGCGTTGCGGCTCGATGGTGACCGCTTTTTTGTTGATGGCCGTTATGCACGCCAGCCATTCCCCCCCGCGGCCGTTAAAAACTACCAGTTCCTCGCCCACCGCCATACGCAACACCTTGCCAATGTGGTGGCTGGCGCTGGCGCCCAACGCTACGGCTTGCCCGGAGTGAAAATCCTGATCATCAAAAAAACGGCGCGGCATGGAATCTCCATCACGAATAGCTGCCAGCGGGAAAAACAAAAGGCTACCATACGTACGCCGCGCCTCAGGCGTGATTTTTCCTGACCACTGGATGAGACCCTGTCTATGGGCGAGATCGTACGGTCCGCATTTCGACCACCGCTATGGCTACGCAACCCGCACCTGCAAACCCTGTGGGGGCCCATGGGCCGTAGCCTGCCCGAGGTAGAACGCCGCAGTGAACGGCTGAACCTGAAGGACGGTGATTATCTGCTGCTGGACTGGGCCGGGCCGGAAAGTCGCCCCGGGCAGCTCACCGTGCTGTTACTCCATGGGCTGTCCGGCTGCAGCGACTCCCATTACATGCGCGGCATGCAGAAGGTGCTGGCCGAGGCGAGCATTCGTTCCGTGGCCATCAACAGCCGGGGCGCCAAGAAACCCAACGACACCGCCCTGTGCTATCACGCCGGGGAAGTGGACGATGTGGATGCGGTGATCAAGCATGTGTTCCATGAAAACCCCACCGGGCACCGCATTGCCATTGGCGTTTCCCTCGGCGGCAGCCGCCTGCTGAACTGGCTGGCCCACCGGGACAATGGCGACCTGACCGCCGTGGCCACGGTCTGCTCTCCGCTGCGGCTGGACATCTGCGCCAATCGGCTGGATCAGGGCCTGTCGAAACTGTACCGCCAGCACCTGCTGAAAGCCTTGCTGGGCAATTTTGCCGTTCAGAAAACCCATCTGGACAAGGTGAATCCGCCGGAAGCCAAACGCCTGCATCGCCTGAACATGAGCGGCATCCGCTCATTCTGGCGTTACGATGACCAGATTATCGCGCCGCTGTACGGCTTCCGTAGTGCCTACCACTATTACGCACAATGCTCCGCCGGCCCCAAGCTGCTACAGATCCGCACCCCGACCCTGATGCTGCAGAATCGCGACGATCCCTTCATGACCCCGGAGACGCTACCGCGCCAGGAAGAACTGGGGCCGGCCGTCACTCTGGAAGTGAGTGATTACGGCGGGCATGTAGGGTTTGTAGGAGATAAAAGCCAACGTTACTGGCTGGAGCAACGCCTGCTGGCGTTTGTGCAGGGGTTTGGGTTTCGCTGACAGGGGTGGTTTTCGGCAGAGAGAGGGGGTCAGGGCCAATAACAACATGGGGTCATGCCAGGATGCCATGGAGCTCAGTGAAATGTGAAGTCTGACTCCGAGCCCCTCTGCCTGCATGCGAAAGATGATGACGATCTTGAATGCAATGGTTCGCGACCAGAGGCCATGGCAGATGACATGAAATAAAGTCGGCTACAGGGTTGATTTGGGATCACAGTCGCTTGTTATGTGAAACTCTCTCGCAGAAATCACTCATCAGTTTTACACCTTTGAATCTTCCACCTTGATAAAGCGATAAGAGCCACCCCGAGGGAAAGAGCCACTATCCCCTGATACTCAGACGACTCTGCTGGTACAATTTTATAATACGCACCAAGCTCTCGCCCAATAACAACATCAATTGTTGACTGCCAAAAACCGACGGGAAGAAGTCCTAGAAAATAGAGGCCTGCATAAATAATGCATAGAACTCCCACCACAAAAGAAAACCACTTCATCCGCCTACACCTAGCCTGATCACACATAACGGCTTAGTGAGGCGCGCCGCCCGGACGGCCCAATTTCAGGCGACCTCGTGTGCCGGCGTCGCCTCGACCAAATTGTTATACGCACTAGCGCCTTCCCTTGTCTTTGTAGTATTGAAAGGCTTCGTCAGAAATTGGGCCCTTGGCTTCTCCGGACTGCCTTTGACGCATCTCAAAATCTTGTACGGCTTTTCGCTCCAATCGACGCTCCCACCACTTCGCGTCACTTAGCATCCGTTTGGCCTTACTCCTAAGAGCCTCAGCATTCTGCGAGGCAGCGGTCAAAGAACACTGGGGTGGCTCGAGGCCCTGCCCCCTGCAATAATCCAATGCATCCGCCAACCCCTGTGAAGATATGATTTCGGCGGATGCTTCCGCATGCTTCTTCGCGCTGGATTTTGCTTCACCTAATTGATCTTCCAACATCGACATCATTTCCCTCAACTGAACTATGAGAACGTATAACGCTTTGCTAAACGGCAGCCGAAACGCAGTGCAGGCTGTCAGGTGGAGGGCGCGCTTTTTGCGCCCGGAACGAATTTGAGCAGCTTTTTATAAGGCAACATTTCTATGCACGTAGCTCCAAGCTGACACCGAACAAACAAGCCCCACCCCACCATAAATACTAAGAAAAGCAATGGACTGAAAGCTAAATGCTGTACACGAAACACCAAACATAACTACAGGAGTAAATAAGCCTACAACAAAGCCTCCCACGGTATAGACGAAAAAGCTCAACCAGTTTGACCAAGAATAAAACTGCCACAAGCGAATTAATGGGTATGCCAACAATAGGCAAACAGCAAAAGCTATAGGGAAAGTAATGAGACCAAAAAAAGTTGCGGCCCCGCCAAAGGAGGGCAGGCTAACGATTATTAGAAACAGAGCCCCTACGAAGGCTGATTGGATGCTAGATACAATTACGTGCTTCCACATGCTCAAGCCTTACGCTCGCGTTACGGGCTAGTTTGTAGCGACAGCGGAAAACTAGTCCCCGTACACGCGATTGTTAGGCCTCGACTAGAAAACTGTCTTCGCAACTTTAGACACCCCTTCTATCAAATCGTCGACCTGTTCGGGGGTTGGTTCCTTTTTCTTGTTGTGATCGCATAGGTTCCGGATATCCGCGAGATGCTGATGAAAGCGCCATTGAGGCGTTTCTATTACCCCAGCGTTCTTAAGGGCATCATTCAAATCTGCAATCGTAGGGTGCTTCTTGGAGATCTTTAAGTTGTGATTCATGCAGACTTCGAGCAAGTGCTTTTCGAGAACAACCCCTGCAACGGCGCCAGCCGCGCGCAAAAATTTGTGTTTCAACAGTTCCCGGGCGGCGTCGAGCTCAGAATCAAGAAGATCAGCTTGAACAAGCTGTCGAATATCGTATAAAGAGCTTTCGAATCGCCCCTTCAGGGACTTTAGAATAGCTATTTGCTGCTTGAGATGGGGCATGGCCGACTTGAAATCTGCAATCACCTCGTATCGATTGCGTGTGATCCGCAATCCCTGTAGTGCATCTTCAATGCGGTAGTTTTCAAAGCTGATCTCTTTTCGACCCTTCGGCTTCTCGTACAAGCGGATGAAATCCGGAACCCGGTCCGGAAGAAGTTGCTTTAATATTGCGATGCTCTCAGAGTACCAAGATTGATAGGCGTCCTTGAAGCTGGGCAAAGCATCTAAATGTTCTTTAGCCGCCTTTTCGTTGCCTTTGCAGGTTTCGAGTACCGCTGCCTCGTATTCATCTCCATACGCTTCGTGCGCAAACGACTGCTCGATAAGAACAGATTCCCGCAACAACTTATCGAAGTCTTTCTTAAATCGGTCTAGATTTGATGACACTCAATACTCTCCGATTGTGGCCTAACGCTGCAAGCAGCGGCGGAACGTCCGCTGCCTTGCCTTGTTAATTAATTTTTCTTAGATGAGGACGAATAATGCTTTCAATATCCTCAATCGCTCTTGCTATTGCCGGACTTAATGTGTCAAATTCAAGGCCAGAAGCATTTAGATCGGCTCTGATTCTTGTCCCAAAATCTCTGTCCTCAAAGTCCTGGTTGCCTGAATACTCATTCCTAAGATAGGTATCAATTGAAACTCTCAAACGAGCTGCTAATTGGCGCAATGATTGAGCTCGTTCTTTTACTTCGCTACCCCAAAGCGCCTCCGCCTCTAAGGTTGCTCCGTCGAACTCTTGGATTGCCTCAAAAACAGGCTCCCAGCGATTGTTGTACACATATAGCCAGGCATCGCCTTTTTCTTTATCTGAGTGACCGCCAAGACCACCTCTATACTCCTCCGGAAATTCCCCAGCTGATACGAACGGAGATCGGCAAGTTTCAATCGAATTCCTTAGCTTGTACACAGATCTGATAAAGCTTCTCGCAACCTCAAAATCTGCCTTTCCTTCAATTTCTGAGCGCCATTTCTCAATCCCCTTGTAGGCTGCATAGGCTGTAATGGCTGCAGCCCCAGACAGAAATATATCCTTAACGATGCTAAAAAAATCTACGGCGGTCATTCTCTTTCCACTAATTAACAGTTATTAGGAAGCCGGCTCGAATATCCAATGAACGCGCCGGCTTCATATCACAAAATACAAAATTGCATATCGAAAGATAAAAGCAGAAAAGTCAGTCAGTTACAAACCGCTCTGTTTACACATGATTCAATATGTTGACCTCTTTTTTCCCTTCCCCAATAACACTGACCATAAAGACAGAGTTATTGGGAATAGCATTCAGCCCATGCACAAGAAGCGTGCAGGCCGCTCCATAGAGGCAAACAGCCATCGGTTATCAACGTCTGCATTTGAAAGGGGCGGGTGGGATATATCGGGAAAAGGGCGAGGCCCTGCGTCTTCACCACAGGAGCCCAGAGCACACCGAGAAAAGAGGGTTTTCCTCCGTGAGCTCTGTGCCCTCTGTGGTAAAACCGTTTTTTGCAGTGGCAGATGGAAGGGCAGCTATTCGCTGCCGGTTCTGTCCAGCCCGGGCACATGGCCGAGCAGCAGGGTCGAGGTATTATTCGCCGCCCGGTAGCGGGCCTTCATTTCTTCCAGGTGCTCACGGGCCTCGCCGCGCAGGAAGGGCTCTTCCAGGCAGATGATCTGGTAAACGCCGTGACGCATCAGGGCTTCGTCCAGGGCTTCATCCGCCGCCGCGTCCGGGCGCAGGCCGTGTACCAGCCCGGCCCAGGATGACATCAGCACCCAGGTGTTCACCATCAACCCCTGCAACTGTTCGTCGTCCAGTTCCAGGATGCCGCTACTGCGCAGCTCGCCATAAATCACCCGCCCCCGCTCCAGTACGATTTCCACAAAGGCCTGATAGCGGGCGGCCAGCTCCGCATCGGCGTGCAGGAAGTGGGTCAGGTCGCGATGGAAGAACCGGTACTGCCACATGGACGCCAGCAACCCCTCGAAATAGTAGGTCTTGATGGTCCAGGTCAGCGGCCCCTGGGGGGCTTCCAGAAGGGTCAGCAAGTGCTGGCTATAGCGCTCGAACAGCGCCGCCACAATCGTGCCCTTGTTCCGGAAGTGGTAGTAGAGGTTGCCCGGGCTGATGCCCAGGGCCTCGGCGATGTGATTGGTGGTCACATTGCGTTCACCCTGCCGGTTGAAGAGGGCGAGGCTGGTGTTGAGGATCCGTTCCTTGGTGCTGGTCATTGTAGGCCAAATGTTGTGATTTCATTACCGCAGGTTGACTCCTAGAGTAATTACTCTAAAAATCAGACTCAAGGTTAATTTTTGATCGGCAATCAGCACTGCCGGTCTTGTCATCATACATAATCCTGAAGCCGCGATTTCAGCGTGGATGGATGGCGTAAGAATTTGCTGTCACAGGGGATTTTCTGAAGAAGCGTCGCATCAGGGAATGCGATCGACTGAAGAAACCTTTCTTGTCAAAAAGAGCCTGTGGCGGCAAAGGCTTGCGTCAGACGCCGCGAGGAAGTCGCGGACTCAGGATAAAAAAAGCCTCGGGAGGCAAGTGACCATGGTCGCCGAAGTCAAAGAACTGCAACGCAACAATACCGCTATCGAACGCATGCACCGCATCTTTGATGCCCAGAAGGCCGCGTTCCGCCAGCACCCTTACCCCAGCGCCGAACAGCGCATCGAGTTGATGGGCCGTTTCAAGCCGCTGCTGCTGGATAACATCGATGCCTGGGTCGAAGCGGTCAGCAACGATTTTTCCAACCGCGCTGCAGACGAAACCAAGCTGGCTGAGATTATGCTCAGCCTGGAAGCACTCAAGTACAACAGCAAGAAGCTGCGCAAGTGGATGAAGGCAGAAAAACGTAGCGTCAGCGCCCTGAGTTGGCCCGGCAAAACCTGGGTGGAATACCAGCCGCTGGGCGTGGTGGGCATTATCGTGCCCTGGAACTATCCGATTCAGCTGGCCCTCGTGCCCATGCTCACCGCGCTGGCCGCCGGCAACCGGGTGATGGTGAAAATGAGTGAAGCCACTCCGCGCACCGGCGCCCTGCTGGAAAAACTGGTCAGCGAGGCGTTTCCGGAAGAGCAGGTGGCCGTGGTCAACGGCGAAGTGGATGTGGCCCAGGCTTTCTCCGAAATGCCCTTTGACCACATGCTGTTCACCGGCTCCACCGCCGTGGGCAAGCACATCATGCGTGCCGCCGCCAACAACTTGACTCCGGTGACCTTGGAGCTGGGCGGCAAGAGCCCCTGCATCATCGGTCAGGACTTCCCCATGAAGGATGTGGCCGAGCGGATTGCCTTCGGCAAGTGCATGAACTCCGGCCAGACCTGTGTGGCCCCGGACTACATCCTCTGCCCGGAAAACCGGGTACGCGAATTCGTGGATGCCTGGACCGCCCAGGTAAAACAGTCCTACCCCACCATGGTGAACAACCCGGACTACACCGCCATCGTCAACGAGCGCCAGCTCAAACGGCTGCAAGGCTACGTCAGCGAAGCCCGCGAGAAAGGCGCCGAGGTAATCGAGATCAACCCGGCCAACGAAGACTTCAGCGGCAGCCAGAAGCTGCCCCATACCATGGTGCTCAATGTCACCGACGATATGCAGATCAGCCATGACGAAATCTTCGGCCCGCTGATGATCGTGGTGCCTTACAAGACCCTGGACGACGCCATTGATTACGTGAACGAGCGCCCCCGTCCACTGGCCCTGTACTACTTCGACTGGGACCAGGCCAACGGCGACAAGGTGCTCAAGAGCACTCACTCCGGCGGCGTTTGCCTGAACGACACCATCTCCCACGTGGGTGTGGATGACATTCCGTTCGGTGGTATCGGCCCGTCCGGTATGGGCGCCTACCACGGTCCGGAAGGCTTCAAGACCTTCTCCAAGGCCAAGGGTATTTACAAGAAAGGCAAGTTCAACGCCACCAAGTTTATCCTGCCGCCTTATGGCCGTGGCATGCACAAGATGATCGACAAATTCATGCTGAAATGATCAGTTTCAAGTTCAAAGTATAAAGTTTAAAAGCGCGGGAAAGGCCTTTGTCCTGGGACGACCACACCCGCGCCATTACCGTTAATCGCGGACCAGGCATTACAAGACTCAACAATCTCAACCGCGTTGTAACTTTCAACTTGCTACTTTCAACTCAAAAAAAGAAGAGTGCGCTATGGATCAGGGAATCAATCGCCGCGGCTTCCTCAAGCTGAGCGCCGCCGGCAGTGCAGTACTGGCCACCGGTTCCGGATTGGCCTTGCTCACCGGTTGCTCCAGTAACGACGGACCCGCACCCGGCTACAAACACTTTCGACAGCAAGACGTGGATCTACTCACCCCGTTGGTGGGGGCGGTGCTTGGCTCCGCCCTCACCGATGTGGGCGCCACTGCCGAAGACGGCATGAAAGCCTTCGATGACCTGCTCGATGGGGGCATGCCCGGCACTCGTGGTGCGCTGTTCCAGGTGCTGGACCTGATGCAGCTGGGCGCTGCCCGCTGGTATATCACCGGCACCTGGGCCAGCTTTGCCGATCAGAGCGAAGCGGAACTCACGCAGACCCTCACCGAGTGGGCCGCCAGTGAAAGGGGCCTCAGCCGCATGGCCTTCAAGGGCCTGACTCAGCCGATCTATATGGCTTGGTATGTGAAACCTGAAGCCGCCCACAGCACCGGCTACCCCGGCCCACCCCGGAAAATCGTTGCCTGACACGCGCCGCTTGCGGCCTTTATTGCGTGTGCACTGCTAGCCAAAGAAAAAGGATAACGCCATGCAGGACTTGACCACCCTCACCATCAATGTGAAAGACCCGTGGAAAGACCCGGCCAACGGCTGGGACGTGCTCGACGGGCGCACCATCACCGACAACCGCACACTGGAAGCCGACGTGATCATCGTCGGCACTGGTGCCGGCGGCGGGGTCAGTGCGGAAATTCTCAGCCAGCGTGGCCTCAAGGTCATTCTGGTGGAAGCGGGCAAACTGAAAAGCTCCGACGACTTCAAGCTCGATGAAGGCCAAGCCTACCGGGACCTGTACCAGGAAGGCGCTCTGCGCGCCACCAAGGATGCCGGGATGACCATCCTGCAGGGACGCACCGTGGGCGGCACCACCGTGGTCAACTGGACCAGCTGTTTCCGCACCCCCCACGAAACCCTGCAATACTGGCACGACGAGTTCGGCGTGCAGGGCCTCAGCCGTGCCCAGCTGGACCCCTGGTTCCAGCAAATGGAAACCCGCCTCAAGGTAGAAAAGTGGGCCATGCCCCCCAACGCCAATAACGATGTGATGAAACGCGGGTGCGACGACAGGGGCTGGCATTCCGCCTTGATTCCCCGCAACGTGAGCGGCTGCTGGAACATCGGCTATTGCGGCATGGGCTGCCCCACCAACGCCAAGCAATCCATGCTGGTCACCACCATTCCCGGCGCCCTGGATCACGGCTCCACGCTGATCCACAGCGCCCAGGCGGACACCCTGATTATCGAAGGTGACACCGTCACCGGGGTGCGCGTGCGGCCGCTGAATGACGACAAGGTACCCACCGGCGCCACCGTGACCCTGAAAGCGAAAACCGTGATTGCTGCCGGCGGCGGCATCCAGAGCCCGGCACTGCTGATGCGCTCCGACGCCCCGGACCCGAATGGTCTGGTAGGCAAACGCACCTTCCTGCATCCCACCAGTTTTGCCTTCGGCCTCTACGACAAGGAAATCGCCCCGTATTACGGCGCCCCCCAGTCCATGTATTCCGACGAGTTCACCTTCAAACACGGCGTGGATGGTCCTGCGGGCTACAAAATGGAAATGATGCCCATGCACCCGGGCCTCTCCAGTGCCTTGATCGGTGGCTTTGGTGAACGGGCACGGGATGAAATCGAGCGTCTGCCCAATCTGGCCGCCTCCATTGCCATGATCCGCGACGGCTTCCATGACGAGAACCAGGGTGGCGTCGTGGAACTGCGTGACAATGGTGAACCGCTGCTGGATTACCCGGTAAATGACTACCTGCTGGAGGGCACCAAGCGGGCCCACCTGAGCATGCTGGAAATGCAATTCGCCGCCGGCGCCAAGGAAGTGCGCCCCAGCCATTCCCATGCCGGCTACTACAAAAGCTGGAAAGCGGCCCGCGAAGGCGTGGCACAGCTGGACTATGCCCCGGTCATCACCGGCCTGGGCAGCGCCCACGTGATGGGCGGCCTGACCATGGGCCAGGACGAGAGCCGCTGCACCGTCAACAGCGACGGCAGCTACAAGCACCTGAACGGGCTCTACATCATCGATGGTTCCGTGTTCCCCACCAGCATCGGCGCCAACCCCCAGCTGTCCATCTACGGCCTCAGCGCTCGCAACGCCTCCGGCCTGGCCGAAAAGTTGAAAGCCTGAGCCATACTGCAGGAGTTTGCTTGCAACCGAACCGGTGTCGAGGTTCGTTTGCAAGCAAACTCCGACAGTGGCAACCGCATGCTGTAGCCACATCAATATGAGCCCTAGTCGCCCCCAACACCGGTTCCCGCACGAAAACCACAGGAAGCAGGCGAAGCCGCGCGCCAAATAAGGTATAAGTGCGGCATGAAAACCCCGCAACGTTTACAGCCCCTGGTCGACGACGGTCTCGTCGATGAGGTCATCAGCCGTCTGATGAGTGGCAAGGAAGCCGATATCTTCGTGGTCCGCTGTGGCCAGGACATCCGCTGCGCGAAAGTCTATAAAGAAGCCGCCAAGCGTAACTTCAAGAAAGCCGCCCAGTACCGGGAAGGGCGCAAGGTACGCAACAGCCGCCGCAGCCGGGCCATGGAAAAAGGCTCCAAGTTTGGCCGCGAGCAGCAGGAAAAGATCTGGCAAAGCGCCGAAGTCGATGCCTTGCGCTTACTGGCCCAGGCCGGTGTCCGCGTCCCCAGGCCCTACGACATGCTCGAAGGCGTATTGCTGATGGAGCTGGTCACCGATGATGAAGGCGATGTGGCCCCGCGACTCAGCGATGTGGTGATGTCCGCCGAGCAGGCCGAAGAAGACCACGCCCTGATGATGCAATACGTGGTACGCATGCTCTGCGCCGGCATCATTCACGGCGACCTGTCAGAATTCAATGTGTTGGTGGATGACTACGGCCCGGTGATCATTGACCTGCCCCAGGCCGTGGATGCCGCCGCCAACAACAATGCCGAAGCCATGCTGTACCGCGATGTCGACAACATGACCCGTTACTACAGCCAGTACGCGCCGTCACTGCGTGGCAGCCGCTACGGGCAGGAAATCTGGGCGCTGTATGAAAGCGGCGAGCTGACACCGGACAGCGAACTGACCGGCGAAGTGGACGACGACGAGCACATTGCCGATGTGGATGAGGTGCTGGCAGAGATCAAGGCGGCCTTCGAGGAAGAACAGGAACGCCGCGAGCGGCTCAGCGACAATCCTGAGGACGGCGGATACTGAGCAACGTGGAACACACGGGTCTGGCGCAAACGCTCAGCCCCCGTGTGCCCTGGTAATCAACACTGGACAGGAATGTATTGCATCACTGCCGGCACCCTGTCGGAACAGCCACGTACGCACTTCATCGTGACTACACCGCTTTCCTTTTCCGGCTCCCCCTCCTGCTGGTACAACGAACCACTCAGGCCATTGCCGGGCGAGCCGGAGCACACCAGCATCATGGTCTCGCCCTTCATGAAGACACAAGGCTCATCCGTGAACCGGTGTATCGAGTCGACGCCGCTATCTGCCGCTTGGGGTAACCGGACAACGCCGCTGCTTTGCATACCAAGAGCAAACGTCTGGCCGTCGTCACTGCGGCCTTCCAGGCGACCCACCGACTCCGCAGACACCAGCGGCGATAGCATCAACAACACCATCATCCAGGTTCGCATGACAACCTCCTTGTCATTGAAGCGAACCCTCACTAGAGCAAATTTGTACGCATTTTGAAATAGCCCCCAGCAGGGCACAGATAACCTGCGCCACGGATGCCATGAGCGGATGTTTCAGGGCGCAATCCGGCAGGAAACCTCAGCGGTCATCCCGGCGCAACACAAAGAAAAAGGGCTACTTCATGCCTTTCAGGTCCATGATGCCGAGCACCGTGTGGTCGTCCACCTTGCGGAACACATCATTGATCGGCAGGTTGTCATACTGCATGGTCGCCGTGGCCACTCCCCGGTAAGTCGTAGTGCGCAGACGCGCGGCGGACTTGCGCCCGGACAACAGCGGCAGCACCCACTGGAACACCTTGCCCACAAACGACGACTTCAAAAAGGGCATCTGGTCGAGCAATCCCAGCCCCGGCATGGCCAGCAACGGCTTCACCGAGGTTAGCTTGCCGGACACCTTGCGAAACACCAGCGGGTGCACATGCTCTTCGCTCTCGAAACGCTTGCCATGCCAGTGGCAACGCTCCAGCACCCCGTCCAGCGGGTGCCCGGTTTCAAACCCTTCGCCTTCCCAGGCACCGATCATGAAATCCAGCGCCACTGGCTCCAGGGCATCAAAAATCGCCAGCGCCTCATCCCGGGTCGCGTGCCCCTGTGCTTTTGCGGCAGTGAACGACAGGCCCGGCACAGCCTGAACAGAAGGATTGGCTTGCGTTGCACGACTCATGGGCATTCCTGGCACGTAGTGAATAGAGGGAAATCACGCTAATGGCCGCGCCATCCGTGTGCCAGTAAAAAAACGCACTTGTCCGACCAGGGCACTAACCAAAACCACCAGAATTGACAGGAAACGCTGCGCTGCCCGCAGCAAGGAAACAACAACGGCAAATGCGTTTAGTCAGCCGCTGAATCACTGAGACAGGACTGGCGCCGCCGCTGCGCCTCGGCACTGGCTAGCAAGCGTTTCTGCTCATCACCCAGCATGGCACTGACCGCCTTCAGTTCAGCGATCTTGCCATCCACCGCCGCTTTCTTCTCGGCCATCAACGCCGCCCCCTGATCACAATCAATACTGTCGCTGCGCAGGGCGTCCAGCACCTCACGGATTTCCTTGAGCGAAAACCCCAACGCCTTCAGCTGGCGCACCATGCCCACCCGCTGCACCGCTTTTTCCGAATAATCCCGGTAATTATTGCCCCGGCGGCCCACTTCCAGCAGCAACCCCTCTTTCTCGTAATAGCGCAAGGTATGGCGGCTCACACCCGTCCGCTGTTCCAGTTCTGCAATGCGCATAGGGCACTCCCTTATTCCCTGTTGACCTTAGAGCATACTCTACACCTTAGCGTAGTCATGAGCTTTCTCCGCACCTCACTGAAAACAGGAAAAGGACATCATCATGACTTTCTTTATCACCGGGGCTACCGGCTTCATTGGTCGCCACGTATGCGCCAGCCTGACCCGCCATAACCACGCCGTGGTCGCCATGCTGCGACAACCCGAGGTTCAACTCGACACCCTGCGCCAGCAGGTGGACAGCCTCGGCGGGCAAGGCCACTTGCTCCAGGCGATCAGCGGCGATCTGGACCAACCGGAACTGGGCCTGACCACCGCGCTCCCCAAACTCGATGCCGTCATCCACCTCGGCGCCCGTTTCGCTTGGCGGCTCGATACCGAAACCGCCCGCCGCACCAATGTAACCGGCAGCCTGGCCGTGGCCGAACTGGCCCGCCGCCAGCAATGCCGTTTGGTGTTTATCAGCGGCTTTATGCTGGAAAATCACGCGCACCTGAATCGGCTTGGCATTGATCCCGCCACCCCATCACACACTGAATGGCCGAAGGTTTACCGGCGGGCTGGCGGCTATGAAGCCAGTAAACTGGAAGCGGCCATTCGCGCCCGGGCCTTTGCCAGACAGCACGCACTCGATTTTGTGGAAGTTCAGCCCGCCACCGTTGCCGGCAATAGCCATACCGGCGAGCTGGATAACAGCCAACCGTTATACAGCCTGCTCGACAACCTGGCCTGCGGCCGCCTGGCATTGGTACCCGGCACCCGGGCACACTGGCTTCCCCTGGTGGCAGTGGACCATCTGGCAGACATCATCCGCCTGGCCGCCACTGCCGACGTGGTACCTGAAAAACTGCTGGCCCTGGACAGGCAGACACCCAACCTGCAGCCCCTGCTGGCGCAGGCGGCTTCCCACATGGGCAAGCGCGCACCCCGTGGCTATATTCCCATGCCCGTACTCGCCGCACTGTTACGCATACCCGGCCTGCCGGCATTGATGAACACCTACCCGGAAGCGCTTCATTTTATTCAACCCACGCGTTTCGATACGGCGGCCACAGAAGACTTTCTCAAGCAGCATCAGATTGCTGTCCCCAAGATGGAAAAAGTCATTGAAATGAGTACCCGGCACTACAGCCAACAGCACACCGGGCTGAGCCCTGCAGAGTGGCGGTAGGAGCGTGCTTGCACGCGAAGGAGCCAGGCTGCGATCCGCCGTCTGCCAGAAGGTGCGCCGGACGAAACCGTTAAGCCACGAAAAGGGAAAAGGAAAAGAAAAAACCCCGCCACCCGATCGGCATGGCGGGGTGAAAGCAGATTACAACGACAGCGTGGATTCCACTTCCTGACAGTTACGGCGGGCCAGGGCCAGGTTCGATTTGTTTTTGTCCAGCACCAGATAGATAAACAGCCCTTCTTTCGAAGATACCGGACGAATAATGTGATACTGGGTCCCGAGGGTAATCAGGATGTCTTCAATCTTGTCATTGAGCCCCAGGGACTTCATGGTTTTCAATTTGGCGCGGACCACTTCCGTGTTACCCGCCGCTGCCAGCTCCAGGTCCAGCCCGGTGCCGGACTGACCCAGTACCATACCACTGTTGGCATCAACAATGGCGGTACACATGGCACCATCAGACTGCAGCAATGTATCCATACTTTCTTTGATATTCGCCATGGTAAATCTCCTTCAACACTTGTGTTATCCCGAAATTTTTAACGGGTTATAAAATTTACTTTTTTAGTTTTTCCTCAAGAGCGGCACAACAGTTCTTGGCCCCCCAGAGAAGCTGCCCCAACAGAGAGGCATCGTTAGCCACCACGGCAAGTGCCAGTGGAGGTTTTAGATTCGGAACCTTCATGACCGCAACCACACCTTCATCGGATTCGACGATCAACCGGCTGCATTCAGAAATGCCGGCTTCCTTGGCGATGGCAGAACTGATCGCCGCCAATGAACTGCCCATGGCCGCAAGCCGGCTTGCACTATCCTTATTCACCTGCAACGAGGCCACTTCAAAACCATCCGTACTGAGTAGCACGGCGGAGGTAACGCCTTTGGTATTTTCCTGAAAGTTTTCCAGTTCTTTCTGGGCAACCGCCGTTTCAGTTTTTCCAAGCGGAGAGGTAGCTTTCATGCTTGCATCATCCCCATTTCGTTAACTTCAATCTGGCAGAGCAACGCCTCGACCAGTAACAGAACATCGTCTTTTTCCCTGACATCCACGGAAAAAATGGGCGGTGAAATATGGCGTTCCAGCAAGGTATCAGTGATTCGTTCGATCACTTCAAAATCCTCGCTGGCCAGACGGCCTACACCGATAACCATTGGCATGGCACCCTGCTCCCAGAATGCATCCACAAACACTGACAGGTGGCTATCCAGATCCGGGTGCTCGCCATTTAGCAGCACAATCACGCCAGCAGCATTATTGGCAAGAATCGGCCACATGAACCGGAAACGCTCCTGGCCCGGTGTGCCATACAAGCGCACACCACCGCCACCGGGGATATTGATGTACCCATAGTCCAGCGCTGCCGTGGTCATTTCCTTGTCGCACTGATCGATATCGGTATTCACCACATCCGTGGAGACACATTCCTGGTCACTTAACGCCGTAATTGCCGTGGTTTTCCCTGCCCCCATGGGGCCGGTGAAAAGAATTTTGAATTCGTCATTTGTCATTGCTAAGCACTCAACCCCAATCGACTGCGCAATCCTTTGATCAAACCACCAAAGCGTCCTTTTCCTTCTTCGGCAGACGCCTGCGGCAGCGACACCTGAACAGCTTCCTCGAACACCATCAGGTCACTCATCTCACAGGCATTAATGAAGCGGTCCAGCTCTTCCTCGCTGCAATGTGAAACTTGCTGAACCTGTTCACGCGTTAACGGCCGTTTGGTCATCAACGCACACAGTGACAAGTGGGTACGGCTTTTTTCCAGCGTGCCAAAACTGGGCCACCGTTTAAGATGAAAGGCCCCTTCAGGGTTCATCCAGGGCGCCAAGTGCGTGGCACTGTAGCGGGACACCATCCAACACAGAGAAAACAGCGGGCAAGCGACCATCTCGTCCGACACGACCTCGGTAGTCGGCGTCAGAGGGCCCAACTCTACAGAGGCGGCAGCCAACTGGCGGAACAGCGCCTTGCTGGCATAGAAACGCTGGGACGCCGGTTTGAAATACAACAAACCATGTGGCGACGACGACACCAGCAGCCCTGCCGGGTTAGACACGCTTCCATTAACCACCTCATGCAGGGATAACCAGAAAGGGGAAACGCTATTGGATACGGTGGAAGAGGACACGACGCCCTGTGAGGGCGAATGGGGCTGGGGTACCGACGGCCCTTCGAGCGCCAAGGTGCCCGCCACTTCGTCGAGTACAGACAACAACTGCATAACCCGGAAGGGGTGCTGTAGAACAAACGGCGACGCCGGTTTTTTCTGATTACTGTCGTATACGACAATGCGCGGCTTGTCGCTGCGAGCCCAGCGCTGTGTTTCATCCGTTTGATCGCAGGAAATCATCAGCACATCTGCGCTGTCGGGATCACTATGACTCCAGCTCACTTCGGACCGGCCATCCATGATCTTCAACATGGACAGGCAGGCGCTTGCCGTATCATCCCCCAATCCTACAAAGCCCAGCCGTTGATTTTTCATCGTTCTCATAGTCCATGAAATCGGCATCTGTCCCTGATGATCCCAGCCAGGTGACCCCCCCACTGGGACCGGCGGCTTCCGATGCTAAAGCCGGTTATTAAGTAATGTGACCTGAGTCCCAAATTAGTCCTGTGCGATTTCCACCAGCAAACAGATGGCGACAAGCGGACGATAAAAGAGGATGAGCCTATAAAAATAATTGCTCTTCAGGCCCTCCACTAAAAAGCAAGCCTCTGGACCTACGTCTTTTCCCTGACTTTGTGTAAGCAAATGCTTACACCAGATCGCCATTTTCAGGAATTTTGTCCCCTGTTGACGGCCGATACGGCCTGTGGGGCCGCGCCGGACAGGCCTGCAACTCTGCCACCGCATCGGGTATGCTTGCGGCACAGTGGGTATCCGGGGTGCTCCCGGGTACGGTTTCTACCGCGACAAAGCGAGCCAAGCATGACCAACCGCGTAATTTACCCCGGTACCTTCGACCCGATTACCAACGGCCACCTGGACCTGGTGGAACGGGCCGCCAAAATGTTCGATGAAGTCGTGGTAGGCATCGCCGCCAGTGAGAAGAAGGGCCCCCTGTTTACACTGGAAGAGCGCGTAGATCTGACCCGGCGCGTGCTATCGCACCTGCCGAATGTGAAGGTCACCGGCTTTTCCAAGCTGCTGGCCCATTTTTGCCGGGAGGAGGGCGGCAACATCCTGTTGCGGGGCCTGCGCGCGGTCAGTGACTTTGAATACGAGTTCCAGCTGGCCAACATGAACCGCCAGCTGGCGCCAGAGCTGGAGACCGTGTTCCTTACGCCAGCAGAGCACCTGTCCTTTATTTCCAGCTCCCTGATTCGCGAAATCGCGCTGCTGGACGGGGATGTGAATAACTTTGTGCCACCCCTGGTCGCCGAGGCCCTGGAAGAGAAGCGCAAGGCGCGGCAGAAGTAAGAGCAGCTGCGAGCTATGAGCTTCGAGCTGCGAGAAGATCAAAAAGCGGGGCACCCTCAGCCGACTGCCACTCTGCGCTGCTTGAGAATGGCAATAGCCCGCAAGCCGCTAACGGTTTTACTCGCAGCTCGTAGCTTGTGGCTCGCAGCTGCTATAGCAAAAAAGCCGGACACCGCTCCACATCCACCGGCTCTCAAGGAGGACACCCGATGCGCATCCTGATCCCGTTACTACTGCTGCTCACCCTCACCGCCCAGGCGGCCGGGCCGGGCAAGAATGCGGTGGCCAGCGCCCACCCTCTGGCGACAGAAGCCGGGCTCAACATTCTCGAGCAGGGCGGTAATGCCTTCGATGCAGCCGTGGCCGTGGCAGCTGCCCTGGCGGTGGTCGAACCCTATTCTGCCGGTATGGGCGGGGGCGGCTTCTGGCTGCTGCACCGGGAACAGGACGGTTTACAGACCTTTGTAGACGCACGCGAAACCGCCCCCGGTGCCGCCACGGCCACCATGTATCAGGACAAGGATGGCAAGGTGATGCGCGACTGGGCGGTAAACGGTCCCAGCGCCGCCGGCATCCCTGGCCAGGCCGCCGCCTTCGCCCATCTCGCGGACAAGTACGGCAAACTTCCCCTCACTGCCACTCTGGCCCCGGCCATTGCACTGGCCGAGAAAGGCTTCCGCGTAGAGGAGCATTACCGCAAGCTGGCCGGTTACCGCGAAGACGTGCTCAACCGCTTCCCGGAAGCCGCTGCCATCTTCCTGCACAACGGCAAGGTGCCCCCCAACAACCACCTGATCAGGCAACCGGATCTGGCCCGGGTACTCACTGCCATCGCTGAACAGGGCAACGCAGGGTTCTATCAGGGTGAAGTGGCCAAACAGCTGGTGGACGGCGTGCAGCAGGCCGGCGGCATCTGGACCCTGGACGATCTGGCCAACTACACCGTGGTGGAACGCTCACCCACCGTCAGCCAGTTCCGTGGCGGCCGGGTTATCTCCGCACCGCCGCCGTCCTCCGGCGGCATCGTCATGGGCGAAGCACTGAATATCCTCAGTCAGTTCAACGCCGGTGACACCGGCGACATGACCCCGCACCTGGCCATCGAAGCCATGCGCCGCGCCTACCAGGACCGGGCCCGCTATCTGGGCGACCCGGACTTTGTGGATATGCCTGTGGATAAGCTGTTGAGTACCGATTACGCCAAACAGCGCGCCAGCAGCATCACCCTGGACAAAGCCACCCCCAGCAGCAGCCTGGGCGAGCCGATCAGCGTGGAAGAGGGCTTTCACACCACCCATTTCTCGGTACTGGATAAAGACGGCAACCGGGTCGCCACCACCCTGAGCATTAACCTGCCGTTCGGTAGCGGCTTTGTGGCCCCCGGCACCGGAGTGCTGCTCAACAACGAAATGGACGATTTCTCCGCCAAACCCGGCACCCCCAACGCCTACGGCCTGGTGGGCAGCGAGGCCAACGCCATCGCCCCCGGCAAGCGCCCGCTGTCTTCCATGACCCCCACCTTCGTGGAATTCGACGACCGGATCGCCATTCTCGGCACCCCCGGCGGCAGCCGCATCATCTCCATGGTGATGCTGGGCGTCCTTGAAGCCGCCAACGATAAACCGGTCGAGGACTGGGTCAGTCGCGTGCGTTTCCACCATCAGTTCCTGCCTGATGAAGTGCAGGCCGAACCGGAATTCGTCGGCAGCCAGGCCGCCAAGGACCTGATGCTGATGGGCCACAAGGTCGTCTCCACCGGTCGCAATTATGGCAATATGCAGGCCATTCTGTGGCGCAAGGGCAGTGGCAAGAACAGCGGCGAAGTCACCGCCGCCAGCGACCCCCGTGGCATTGGCAGTGCCGAGGTCCGGGCACCACAAACATTGCCGGCAACCGGTACGGAATAACCATTAACCCACGCCAATTGACGGCAAAGGGCTGCCTGCAAGCGACCCCGCTGCAAGCAGCCTCCTGTTCCTTATACGGGGGCTCGCAATGACCGACCTTCTCTCATTCGGCAAAAACATCCTCGGCAGCCAGCCATTCAGTGTTCTGCTTGGCACGGAGCTGGAGGCCTTCGAGCCCGGCAAGGCCGTGCTGACCCTGGCCGTTCGCGATGAACTGAAACAACAGCATGGCTTTGTCCACGGCGGTGTTGTCAGCTATCTGGCAGACAATGCACTTACCTATGCCGGCGGCTCCGTACTGGGTGACTCTGTCACCTCCGAATACAAGATCAACTATCTGCGCCCGGCATTGGGAGAACGACTAACCGCCCGCGCCACCGTGCTTTCCAGTGGCAAGAGACAGGCCGTCTGCCAGTGCGAAGTGATCGCCCTGAATAACGGCGAAGAACGGCTCGTCGCGGTAGCCCAAGGCACCATCAGCAAAGTAGACACAAAAAATTAACTCACCCCCGGCACGGTAAAATCCCTGCCATCGGATGGATAGCCGCGTGCAACCCGACGTCATACTGCAACCAATCAATCAAGACCTTGCGCCCGCGTTGTTTGCACTCACCGATTGCAATCGCTGCTTCCTGCGCGAGTGGCTACCCTGGCTGGATCAGGTGCGCACCGTCGATGACACCCGAGACTTTATTGAAGGCGCCAAAAGCATGGCCGCCGCCGATGGTGTGCCCACTTTTGCCATTATTCATGCAGGCACCCTATGCGGCGTTACCGGGTTCCATAGCGTTAACAAACCGCACTGCAGAGGATCCATCGGTTACTGGCTCGGGCAGGACCACACCGGTCAAGGCATTGCCACAACTGCCGTCCGGCAACTCATTACTATCGGTTTCAAGGAATGTGGCCTTAACCGGATCGAGATTCGCTGTGCCGTCAACAACTGGCAAAGCCGGGCTCTGCCGGAACGATTAGGTTTTATCCATGAAGGCACGCTCAGGCAATCGGAAAGGCTTTATGGCCGATTCCTGGACCAGGCGCTCTACTCACTGCTCGCATCGGACAGCCATGCAAGCCCCTCAGGTTCCAGCAAATGACAACACCCATGGTGCTGACCGGGGGACCCGGCGCTGGCAAGACCGCGGTCATCGAGCATATTGCCAGCCTGGGTTTTCACTGTTCCGAGGAAGTCGGCCGCCGGGTGATTCAATCGCAGGTTGAACAGGGCGGCAAGGCTGTTCCCTGGCTGGACAAGGTCGCCTTTCGTGACCAAATGCTGTCGGCTGAGCTAACCCAGCATGCCCATTTTGCAGACCATGAGGAGACGGTCTTTTTTGACCGGGGGCTGGTCGATATCTATGGTTACTCCCTCCTTGAAAGCCTGCCTGTTCCCAGATCCTTGATTGAGGCCTGTGAAAAGTATCGATACCACAACCCTGTCTTCCTCTTCCCTCCCTGGGACGCTATCTTTACCAACGACAAGGAACGCAAACAGTCGTTTGCTGAAGCCGTCGCTACCTTTGAAATCATGCAGACCGCCTATCGGCATTTCGGCTACACACTGGTTGAAGTCCCCAGAGCCCCGGTTAACGACCGGGCCGCATTTATACTGGATCTTGTGATTCGCTGACCCTTTTTCCTGCCGACCTGGAATATTTTATGCGATCTCTGTTCAACACCTCTCTACCACTGATCCAGGCGCCCATGGCCGGGGTGCAAGACTGGCGTCTGGCCGCAGCGGTGTGTGAGGCCGGAGGGCTGGGATCCGTGCCCGCCGGGATGCTCGATGCCGCTGGTCTGGAGCAGCAGCTGACGCAACTGAGCGCCGCCACCAACAATCCCTGGAACGTGAATTTTTTCTGCCACGATTCCCCGGCGCCCAACCCGGAAGGCGAACAACGCTGGGCAGAAACCCTGCTCCCTTACTATGACGAGTTCGGCGCCGATCCATCAGCGATTCCCGAAGGCCCTTCGCGCAAGCCGTTTGATGCCG
Organism: Alcanivorax sp.; assembly: GCF_002733835.1. GTDB lineage: Bacteria > Pseudomonadota > Gammaproteobacteria > Pseudomonadales > Alcanivoracaceae > Alcanivorax. Next base: position 8,534 of record NZ_NVWY01000034.1, on the reverse strand, counting down.
ACTGCGCCGAAGTGCTGGCACGCTTTCCACCGGCGGTGGTGAGCTTTCATTACGGCTTGCCGGAGGCCAGCCTGCTGGACCGGGTAAAAGCCACCGGGGCCACGGTTCTGTCCAGCGCTACCACGGTTGAAGAGGCACTCTGGCTCCAGGCACAAGGCGCCGATGCGGTGATTGCCCAGGGGCTGGAAGCGGGTGGGCACCGGGGCCATTTTCTCAGTGATGACCTGAGCCGCCAGCAGGGCACCTTCAGTCTGGTGCCGCAGGTGGCCGATGCCGTCTCCATTCCGGTGATCGCCGCCGGCGGCATTGCCAGCCCGGCCGGCGTGCGGGCCGCCATGGCGTTAGGCGCAACCGCCGTGCAAGTGGGCACGGCCTACCTGTTGTGTCCGGAAGCCACCACCAAACCCGTGCATCGAGAATGGCTGAACAGCGACCGGGCCCAACACACCGCATTAACCACGGCTTTTTCCGGGCGCCCCGCCCGGGGCATGGTCAATCGGCTGATGCGCGAGCTGAGCTGCTTCCCGGATGCGGCGCCAGCATTCCCGCTGGCGGGCAACGCTATCGGGCCATTACGCGCCGCCGCAGAAGCGCAGGGTAGTGGTGACTGTTCGCCACTGTGGGCCGGGCAGAATGCCGGCGGCTGCCGTGAGGACAGCGCCGCTTTGGTGACCGCCTGGTTGGCTGAAGGGTTCTGATGACCGCAAGCCCGGTCGGAGCAACTGCCGAGGGCTGCGCTATGGCCCAAATTAACCTTGCGGGCAAACGGCCAGCCGTCAAAATCAACACCCTGTTTACTGCCACCTAGGCAGTGTCACTCTTTCCCGGCGGCGTGCCGGGCCCCAGTGGGAGCAACCGCCATGCAACGCATCGAGATTTCCAAGACGTTTCCGTTCTCCGTGGACAAGCTGTTCGACTTTCTCAGCGTGCACGAAAACCTGGAGCTGATTTTTGCCCCAGCCAAGATCAAACGCATTAAAGACGGACAGGACAGCCCCAACGGCGTGGGTTCCACCCGGAAAATGCAGATTCTGGTGGCGCCGCCGTTCGAAGAAACCGTCACCAAGGTGGTCCCCAACGAGCGCATCGAATACACCATCACCAAGGGCAGCCCGCTGAAGCACCATAAAGGCATCATGCGCTTTTCCGAAGCGGCCAATGGCGGCAGCCAGCTGGACTACACCATCGAGTTTGAAGGCAAGCTGCCATTGATCGGCCCGATCATCAAAGCCGGCCTGGGACAGGGCATTCGCCGGGGCCTGAACAAGCTGAAACTGTAATTCCAGTAACGAGTTGCGAGTTACGAGTTGCGAACAACACCATCGCATTTGCTTTTCGTTCCTCGCACCTCGTCACTCGCGTCTCTCTGTATTAACGTTTCAGACATAAAAAAACGCCGACGCCCTTGCTTGTGCAGACGTCGGCGTTAAACGGTTGCGCTTTTTTGCTGTCTCAGGGCGAGTTAGCCGTAGACGTCACCCACCCAGCCTTCTCAAAATTTATAGTCGAACCGCACATTGGCACTACGCGGTGCACCGTAGAAAGCCTGCCCCACATACAGCGAGTTATAGTATTTTTCGTCGGTCACGTTGTTCACGTTCAGGGTGGTGGTCAGGTGTTTGGTCCAGTCATAGCTGGCCATCAGGTTCACCAGCGCATAGCTGTCCTGGGTAGTTTTCGGTACACCGCCGGTGCCGCCCCGGTAAATGCTGTCCTGCCAGCTGACCTGCACACCGGTTTTCAGTTTCTGAATAGCCGCAGGGCGGTAGGTCGTGGACAGGCGGAAGATTTCCCGCGGGGTGTAGTTGCGGATTTCATCGCCGTCCTGGTCTTCAATTTCCAGCCAAGTGTAGCCACCAGCCAATTGCCAGCCGGGTAGAATTTCACCGCTGATTTCCCCTTCATAGCCGAAGCTTTCCACGTCCACACCACCGTAGTAGGTGTCCGGGCCGATCATGCCGGCAGGGTCCGCCAGATTTTCCTGATCCGTACGGAAGGCGATCAACGCAGTATAAATACGGCCATCCTGCCATTCCGATTTCAGACCCAGTTCCTGGGTTTCGCCGGTCACCGGCTCCAGCCGTTGGCCAGTGATATCTTCTTCGGTCTGCGGGTTGAAGATTTTGGTGTAACTGCCGTAAACGGAATGCACATCGGTCAAATCATAAATCAGGCCCACATAGGGCACGGTTTCGCTGGCGCTGGCATCCTTGCTGGTACCGTAGCCTTCCCCTTCGCTAGTTACGTCTACATAGCGTGCGCCGCCAATCAGGGTCAGCGGGTCGGCCAGGCTCAGACGAGTTGCCAGGTAGGCACTGCGGTAGCGATCATCCCACTTGCTGCCGTCAATAGAGGCATCGAAGGGCGGCTTGGGGTAACTGCCACCAAAAGCCTGATCCGGGGTCAGCGGTGTACCAATACCCCGGCCATAGTTTGAGGTTTCCTCAATGCGGCCTTTCGCATAGTTAGCCCCAACGACCATTTCGTGAACACGGCCGCCCACTTCAAACGGGCCGCGAGCATACAAGTCGAACACACGCTCGGTGACCTTGTCTTCATAGTAGCTGGGGTAGGCGAACAGGCCGGTTTCGTCCTTGTTCGGGGTGCCGTAGACGTAGAACAGTTCGGATTCACCTTCCATTTTGCGGTAGGTGTACACCGCATTGGCTTCCCAACCGTTATCGAAACGCTGCTGCAGTTCGGCGAATACGGATTCGGTGTTGCTGTCCCAGTACGCCCAATCCGCTGCGGTGCTGGTTTCCACGTCGTAGTCAGTGGGAGAGCCATCGGAGTAGAACAGGGGCAGCGACCCCCACATGGGGCTGTCCGCGTTGCTGTTCTGGTAGCTGTAGCCCAGCGTGAACAGGGTGGAGTCGGTGAGGTCGGCTTCCACCACGCCATAGAAGACGCCGCGCTCATTCTCGTAACGATCCAGGTAGGAATTGCGATCCTGATAGGCGCCAACCATGCGCCCACGTACTCGGCCGTTCTCGGTCAGGCTGCCGGAAGTGTCCACTTCCATGCGGCGGTTATCCCAGGAACCGTAACTGGCAGAAAGCGTCGTGTGATTATCCAGGGTAGGGCGCTTGCGCACGTAGTTGACGGTGGCGGACGGGTTTCCCAACCCGGTCATCAGACCATTGGAACCGCGCACGATTTCCACCCGCTCAAACAGGCTGGTATCCACATCACCGTTGACGATTTCATAGGGCAGCGGCATGCCCAGGCCATCGTACTGGTAGTTGGTGATTTCAAAACCCCGGGCGTTGTAATACACCCGGTCGGTTTCCACCTGGTCCACCACCACACCCGGCGCGGCCGCCAGCGCTTCGCTGACTGAGACGATCTGGAAATCATCCATCAGCGTCCGCGTTACCATCGACACCGACTGGGGTGTTTCCCGGCGGGTCAGCGCCAGGCCGGTGGGCGCACTCACCGGGGTTTTCGGGGCGTAGCTCTCCGAGGTATCTGCCAGGGTACCCTGGTTGCTTTCAGCGTTGACCGTCACTTCAGGAATTTCGTGGACACTGTTGTCGGTATCAGTCTGCGCGGCCGTGGAGACCAGCGGACACAGCAGCAGGGAAGCCGCCAGAGAGCGACTCAAAACGCGAGCATAGATGATCATGGTAGTGCCTGTGGCTAATTCTGCGATCCCCCGGCCTTCGGAGCCTTGCCGCCAATAACGTCCCTTTCGTCAGCGCGGCAGACCGGAAACTTGGGCCGGGATAGTAATGCAGATGCAAACTATTCTCAATACTGATTGCTGTATGACACCGCTACGGCTTTCCCTCCGACAGCAACGACTGCAATTCCGCCCGGCCTTTGGCATTGGTTTCCACCAGCATGTCCACATCGGCACGATGCTCAATCTGTTCCAGCAGCAGGCGCTCATCCAGATCCCGGAAGCTGCGTACCAGATCAATGGCGGTGGATTCGGGAACGCCCAGCTGCATCAACGTCAGGCGGGCACTGAGCAGGGCAGATTCAAAGCTTTCCCGAATCACTTGATCCACGCCCAGGGCATGTAGCTTGTAAGCGTGATAGCGGTCGCGGGCGCGAGCCACGATGGTCACGTTGGGAAAGTGGTGGCGTACCAGTTCGGCGGCTTTCAGGGAGGCGTCCACATCGTCCACCGCCAGCACCAGCACCTTGGCATGCTCCAGGCCCGCGTTGTGCAATAGATCGAGCCGGGTTACATCGCCAAAGTACACGTCGTTGCCGTAGCGCCGCAGCATATCGATTTCATCCGGGTCGGAATCCAGTGCGGTGAAGGGAATCTGGCGCCCCACCAGAATCCGCGCGGTGATCTGCCCGAAGCGGCCAAGCCCGGCAATCACCACCTGGGGGTGGTGCGCAGGCATGCTTTCTTCTTCCAGATCCTTGCGTGGCCCCTTGCTACTCGCCTTGGGCCACAACATCGCCATCAGCTTCAGCAATAACGGTGTGCACGCCATGGACAATGCCACCACCAGATTGAGCTGCCCGGCGATGGCCGGGTCGAGCAGGTTCAATGTTTGCGCCTGGGTCAGCAGCACAAAGGCGAACTCCCCGCCCTGGCTGAGCAAAATGCCGAACATGAAGGTACTGCGCCACTCACCACCGCGCAGGCGGCTGATCACTATCAGCACCAGCGCCTTCAGGCCCAGCAGCATCACCAGGAAGAGGGCAATATTACCCGGGTGGTCCAACAGCAAACGCAGGTCCATGGTCATGCCGATCGCCAGGAAGAACAGCCCCAGCAGCAGCCCCTTGAAGGGCTGAATGTCGGTTTCCAATTGTTCCCGGTAGGGCGAGTTGGCCAGCAACACACCCGCGACAAATGCACCCAGCCCCATGGACAGGCCCAGGTGTTCCATCAACGCCGCAGACCCCAGCACCAGCATCAACGCACTGGCGGTCATCAACTCCCGGTTGCGCAGCTTGGCCAGCCAGCCCAGCCAGGGGTTCAGCGCATACTTGCCCGCCAGCACCATGGCCACCAGTGCCGCCAGGCCCGCCAGCAATTGCGGACTACCTTCCCCGGCCTGGGCGCCAGCCAACACCGGCAACAGCAGCAAGATGGGAATCACCGCCAGATCCTGAAACAGCAAAATGGAAAACGCGGAGCGGCCCTGCGGGGTACCCAGCTGATTGTTCTCCACCAGCATCTGCACTACAAAGGCCGTGGACGACAGCGCCAGCGTCGCGCCGATGGCCAGACTCTGGTTGGTGCTGAAACCCACCAGCCAAAACCCGCCAGCCAACAACAGCGCGCTGAATACCATCTGGCTGGCACCCAGCCCCACCAGGCGGCGACGCTGCGCCCACAGCTGCTGGGGGGCCAGTTCCAGCCCCACCAGAAACAGCATCAGCACCACCCCCAGCTCGGCAAAATGCAGCACATCGTTACCGCCACTGACCAGGCCAAACCCCAGCGGCCCTACTGCGATACCGGCCGCCAGGTAGCCAAGGATGCTGCCCAGCCCCAGCCGCTGAAACAACGGCAACAACACCAGTGTCGCCCCCAGCAACACCAGCGCCTGCGAGAAAAATCCGTCCACACCGATCTCCTTTTTTGTCTTGGCTCATGCTAGCGGATTTGCCTGGCCTGCGTTGTTAAAAAACCGTTGCCACACCTTGATGAAGCCGCCCGCTATCCGCCACACCCGCTTGTCGCAAAAAATGCACCATAATTGCCCAAACGGCCGCAAGGCCTTAGTATGCGCGCTCTTTTTCTGCCCCGGATTAGTGCGCACCATGAGTAAGGAAAGTGATCAGCTCCGCCAACAACTGGTCGGTGGACTGTTGCGGCAGCTGCATCTGGAAACCATGAGTGAGCGCTTTAATCCCCGCGTCGTGCTGGCGCTGTTCAACCTGGTCAACGGCGGCCTCAGCATTGCGCTGATCGCCAGTGTGGCGCTGGTGACCCAGCAGGCGTTTATCTTTCCCTCACTGGGTGCGACGGCCTTCCTGCTGTTCCACCTGCCCCTGGCGGAAGCAGCTTCCCCTCGCAATGTACTCAGCGGTCATCTGATTGGCGCCCTGTGTGGGTGGGCATCACTGTGGTTATGCGGCCTGCACGATGCCCCGGCCGCCTTTATCACCGGCGTTGAATGGTCACGGGTGGCCGCTGCCGGCCTGTCGCTGGGGCTCACCAGCGCACTGATGATTCTGTTCCGGGTCGCCCACCCGCCCGCCGGCGCCACCGCGCTGATTGTGTCACTGGGATTGATGCACGAACTGCAGCAGCTGCCGGTGTTGCTCAGCGCGGTGGCCCTGCTGGTGGGCCAGGCCTTCGTGATCAATCGACTGGCCGGCATTCGCTACCCGCTATGGGCCCCCCGCCAACCGGGCGTCTGATCAACACATTCTGTAATGAGAATGATTCCTTTTTATGCTAGGCTGCGCCGCATTGTCAGCCCCGGTTGGATTTCCCATGCGCGCATTTCTGGTTCTGCTTCATCGCTGGTTCGGCCTTTTCATTGCCGTTTTCCTGATTATTGCCGGTCTGACCGGGGCACTGATTTCCTGGGACCACGAGCTGGACGAGTGGCTCAACCCCCACCTGTTTAAAAGCCAGAGTCAGGGCGAACCACTGCCCATGCTCGAGCTGGTGCGCCATGTGGAAGACGCCGATCCCCGGGTGCGTGCCAGCTTCTTTGGCCTGGAAGCCGAACCCGGCCATAACGCGGAAATCTGGGTGGATGCCAAAGTGAACCCGGATACCGGCCGGCGTTATGAACTGGGTTACGACCACGCCTTCGTGGACCCGGTCACCGGCGAGATTGTCGGCAAGCGCGAGTGGGGGAAAATCTCCCTGCACCCGGAGCACCTGATGTCGTTCCTTTACAAGCTGCACTTCACCCTGCACCTGCCGGAATGGAAGGGCATTGATCGCTGGGGCATCTGGTTGATGGGGGCCGCCGCCATGGTCTGGCTGTTCGATACCTTTATCGCCATGGCGCTGACCCTGCCGCGCAAACGCCGCGTACAAAAGCCCGGCGGCAAGAGCTGGATGCAACGCTGGAAACCGGCCTGGATGATTCGTCGTGGCGCGGGCGCCTACAAACTGAACTTCGATCTACACCGGGCCGTGGGGCTGTGGGTGTTCGGGCTACTGCTGATGCTGGCCTTTACCTCTTTCTCCCTGAACCTGTACCGGGAAATTTTTTACCCGGTCATGTCCATGGTGTCAGAAACCACCCCCGGGCCGTTTGAAACACGCACACCCACCGCCTTGCATGATCCGGTAGAGCCCCAGGTAAGCTGGCCTGAATTATTTGCAAAAGCCCGCACCGAAGCAGACAACCGCGGCTGGAAAGAGCCCATCGGCGATACCTTCTATAGCGACAATTTCGCAGTCTTCGGCGTGCGTTTCTACTACCCGGGTGAAGACCACGACAGCGGCGGCATGAAGGTGAAAAGCCTCTACTATGATGGCAAGAGCGCGGACTTGATCGGTGACGAAGTGCCCTGGGAAGGCACCGCCGCCGATGTCTTCAACCAACTGCAATTCCCGCTTCACTCCGGCCGTATTGCCGGCCTGCCCGGCCGCATCATCGTGTCGATCATGGGCATCGCCGTGGCCATGCTCTCCATCACCGGCCTGGTAATCTGGTGGAAGAAACGCAAGGCGAGGGTGGCCAGCAGAAAGCGTAAACAGGAAATGGCCTTGAACTCCGCCACCTACCAATAAGCACCTGTAGGAGCACCTCTCGAGGTGCGAACCGAGCGAAGCGAGACGACAACGCTTACGTTGCTCGCCTATCTTTTCTGAAACCTGTCGAGTGTTGATATTCCTGATCGTCCTGCGGACGATTTCCGCGCAAAGCGCGGTTCGCACCTCGAGAGGTGCTCCTACCGGGGGCTATAGCCAGACGGCGTTCCAGTACGGGTAATCTTTTAGCGAACGCACAAGGCCAGCCCGCAAAGGATTTGCGACGATATACCGCGCAATATCCCGAATATTTTCTTCTTTGCGAACCGCATGATCGTGGTAACCCCGCTGCCAGAGAGAGGCGCCACAAAGCCGTCCACTTCGGCCTTTCACCCGTAACATCACCCCGGGTAGCGATTGGCCTTCCCCAAGCTGGAACAACCAATGCAAATGGTCCGGCATCAGCGCATAACAAAGCGTTGTTGTCGCGCCAGACAGGTCGCTCCAGAGCAGCGTGCGGCATACCAGACTGGCCAGCTGACTGTCGGAAAAATAGGGGTAACGACCCTTGGTCACCGTGGTGACATGGTAAATCCGGCCCTGCTCTGAAAATCGCCCCTGACGCAGACGCGATCCGTGATAGATAGCTGTCATGACAAGCATGCTTACCTGCCCCATCACAACACAATATAAGCAATGTCTGATTTTCCTGTAGGAGCACCTCTCGAGGTGCGAACCCCGGCATATAAATTATGCCCAAACCTGTGGGTGTTGCGGAAAGGCTTCTGTTCGCACCTCGAGAGGTGCTTGTATGTTTGAATGCTCTTCCTGCAACCATGCAGGACTTGCCGGGGTGGAGGGACCAAAGGAGCATCTGACCCAAGGGTACAGACGGTAG
>NZ_NVWY01000033.1 GCF_002733835.1 Alcanivorax sp. | reverse complement strand
TTCCCACCAATCCCGAAGTTTGAGGGAGGTTGTGGGAAGCGATGTTTACATCGCGAAGGCTTTAGGCATGGCACAGAACCTTAAGTGAACGGTATTACCCCTCTAGCCGGTTTTTTTGCCCAATAAATGGCAGAATGCCATCAACAGAAACCGGGCGGGGGCTCGGGATACAACAGAGGGAAGGGGTACATCAAGATGTTTCATATTGCAGATTCCAGAGCGATGCTCTGGTCAATAGCGTTGCTCTCCGTGCTGGCCTCCGGTTGTACCGGCACCCGATACATGCCAGCGCAAGGCCAACTCGCCGGCCCGGCGACTGCGCCACAAGCGCTGCAAGGTTTCGCGGGCACCGCCGATATTCAACTGGACCTCCCCGGTGGTTACGCCTCACCCGAGGCTCGCAACTACCCCACCCAGCTCGCCACCAGTGAAGTCAGCCGCTGGTTTGCCGATGCCGGCGAAGACTTAACCGTGAGCATGCATAACGAGAACATCGATGACAGTGGCTGGATCACCATGATCCCTTACTTCCTCACGCTCGGTATTTTGCCCTCCTGGGTAACCACCAAGGGCGAGACCGTCATGGAAGTGAAAGCCGGGGACCAAGTACTGTTCCTGAACCGCGAACCCGTGCAATACAAGTCAGCCCTCTCCATGCTGCTCCCTACTGCCTACCTGGTAGGCAGTCCCGGCACGGAGCAGTACGAAGTCATGACCAACGACCAGCTCAACCGTCACAAGCAGGCGTTGCAACAATTCATTCAGTCCCAGCAGGCCGGCTACGAAAGTGCCGTGTCCGCAGGCACCGTCGACGCCTACCGTCAGTATCTCAACAACAACCCGGAATCCTTCTTCCGCATGGAAACCCTGCGCCGCCTGGCCGAGCTGGCTCCCGCCACTCATGCACTGCCCTATCACCGCGATAACATCGCCATCGACAGCGCCTACATCGTCTACCTGCCCGATGAATACGACATCTGGTTTCTGGGGCCACAAGACCTGAAGGTCTACGACGTATTGCGGCTTTCCCGTGATGAAGACAACACCTTGCTAGCCTCACGCATCCGTGCCGCCAAGCAGCCATACAAGGTCTTCAACACGGACGAAATCGCCCTGCTCAAGGAAGGCGGCCTGTCCTCCAACCTTATCGCCGCCATGATTGATGCCAGCGCCAGCAGCCAACCCGGCCCAACACCTGCGCCACCCGCCGTTGCCAGCGCAGCGGCACAGCCCGCAGGCACACCGGCAGAATCCCCCGCCCAGAACAGCATGAGCGACATCGCCGCCCAATGCGCCAAGCGCTACGCCGCCTTCAAAGCCTGCGATCAGGTGCCCTCTTTCGGCGCCAACATCTGCCGCAGCCAGGTGAAAAAGAAATACTCCCACATCGCCTGCGAACTCATTCAATAGTAGGCAAATTCACTGTGGGAGCTTGCCTGCAAGCGATTACCCAGCCGTTAATCGCTTGCAGGGCTATCTAAAAATTGACCACTGACCAAATGAACAGTATATTGATCGTCCGGGTAGCCCCAGGCCTTCATTACTGTGACCCCAGGAAAGCCTGACGATTGATCTCCGCGCCCCAAGGATGGGGCCGGGCTCCCGGACTTATTTCTTAAAGGCAAACACAAATAAATCGTGTGTCCTTTGCAGGAGCGGCGCTTGAGCCGCGAACCGTGCAAAGCAGGACATCCACCTGATAATTTGCAATCTTGCCCTGCACCACTCAGGGCTCCGGCTTCTCCAGCTCCTGCATCACATAGCCCGCTTCATCCATCTTCTCGGTGAGCACCTGCTGGGCATCAAACACACCACGGTTATAGAAATACGGCCCAGCTCTTTGGCAAAGAAATCAATCAAGAACTCCGCCTCGAACCCACCGATATCCTGCTGAAGCTCGTCTTCGAAGTACGCTTTGATCTTGCTGACCATGCGGGCTTTTTGGTCTGGGGTGAAGGTGATATCGGTCATGGTTTACTCATTGCCGAAGAAGGGTGGGAGCAAAGTGCAAGACCTAACCCCATTCGCCCATCATTTGGCGACCGGTTTTTAATGGCTTTTTTATGCATTTAGCCACCCATGCTCTGGATGATTTTTTTGTTTAATTCCTGAAATGACTTTACAAGATCATCACACGCTACCTTTGATGCACCACAACGTGCCGACATATCTATATAGATAGTGCCATCGCGCTCAATTACTCGTCTCTCAACATATGCTGGATGAGCTGGATGATTTATTGGAGTAAAACTGTAAATCACACCCGCTTGAGAGCTGGCGATAGTCCACCCGTTTTTCTCGTAAACACTAAAAGACTTATCGCCTTTTAAATCGTTTAATTTTTCACCGACACTTTGACCTTCTTTGTTATGGCCGGTATACCCCAGATCCTCGCCATAGACCAAACAGGGCAGCAGACCAATCGCGATTAAAGAAAGTAAGCATTTCATGCTGATTACTCGTTTGATTGCATAACGCCCAGCACAAGGGCAGACAAATAAGCACAGCGTTTTGGCTGTCCCAGCGACCAACGGGAGCGATTGCTGCGGCTTGTTATGCATTGATGTTTAATTCTTCTGCCAAGCTAAACCAACCACTTGATTTCTCTGATGGCCTTAGCTTTGAATCACAGTATTTGTAAAAGTCATGAATTATAGGCATTAAATCCTCAGCTGAAACTAAACTTATTAAATTTTCAAATGACTCTGGAATTCCTTTTGTTGTTTCTACAAAACCCAAGGAAGTATATTTAGAGGGATCAAAATTTAGTAGCCTACAAATGACAAAAGTCGGAATATAAGAATCGTACATATCTCCTGGGCAAGCCGCGCCACCTAGTCGGGAGTAGTAATCTCCAATTTGCCAATGGGCTTTTTGAATTATTGTCTGATTTTCAGTCATACGATTGCATAACGCCCGAATTTGGGGCCATAGTGAAGCGCAGCGTAACGGAGGTCCCAGCCCCGGAGGGGCGAACAACATGCGCTTGTTAGGAAACATCTACAACGCATAAAAATTTACCACTCTATACGCGCCAAATAAGAGTAGACCAATTACAAGAAAGCCTACTTGCAATATCTCTGATATAAACATTTTGATTGAAATATCAGCACCACTAACCTTGCTTGAATCCGTAGCTTTATTGATTTGTTCGTTATGTAGGTTAACTAACCCGCCATGAAGCTCTGCTGTGTATTTGATCCATAGCTGCTGCCACTTTATGCCCGCCAATAATGAGCAACCCAATGCACCCCAGGACAAAAGACGAGAACTGGATAGGCGTCGGAGCTTGAAGGCAAAGTAAACTGAACACTGAGGCCTAACAATGCAACTGCCAACCCAAGAAGGTAATAACAGAATTTAACTTGGGCCTCAAAGTGAATCTTTAGAGTAATGTCCCGCAAATCTTCTGCCATGATGTATTACTTCCTAACGCCTTTGTTTAGCGGTGCCCTGACAAGGGCGTCCGGTGGAGGCCGTAGGCCGGAACGAACTACAACAATTTGTTAGGCTTAAATGCCACAGGCCGCCAATGCCTCCCTCAACTCTTCTCCTAACGTATACTCCCCGGTAGTCGATGCAACCGAATTTACTCCGAATCCAATGATGCGCATTTTCATCATTTTACCCACTCGAAGTTGGCTGATTATTTCCTCGGCTTTTTCACCCGTAGTGGCTGTGTAAGGGCTAGACATTTTTTGGACATTTTCCATGCTTGCCTTCATTGAATTTTGCATGGCTTCTGAGTCGATACCTTCAATGTCTTTCATGTATGACGTATCGATTTGGTAGGCACTAGAGGAAAAACGCAAGGGCGTTTCGGATGGCGATATTGCTATAAAACTATTCCCATCAACCCGTATCTGAACATCGCCAACAGGAACGTCATAGTCGTTATGTATCCCAAAAACAACGCCATCTGGGCCATTTTCGATAAACGGATAATAGTGGATGCCGCCCATTCCCTTCACGATTCCCTTACCAAAATCAGTCCCGTAAACCACCCTGCAAGTTTTTTGGTCAGTAAATTCATCTTGATAGCTTCTTGTTGACCAATTCGTTGATGCGCAAGCACTTAACAACAGAACCAAGACAGATAGCAGAATCTGTTTCATTATGAATAACTCCATTTTTCAAATGCCTAACAGTTAATTCAATTGCAGATGCGATATATCACTTTGCTGTATACCCCCGATCCGGCCCTGCTCAAGAGCCACATAAAACCATCACCCAATCAGTGACTTACCCCACAGGCAAGAATCACTCTCAACGGATTTTTCTTGCACTTGCGTGTTGAACAGGAGTTTTTACTCATGCTTTTCTTGCATCCGCTTTTCTGAAAATTCACTTTATCTCAGCAACTTACAAAAATATGTAAGCTATATCCTACATATTCAACTTGTGTGCGGGTGAAAAAGGAATTTAGGCCCGGGCAATCAGGTTGGTGAGAAAGTTAAGGTTGGAAGGTTGATTGCCAAGTTTGTCAGGTTATCTGGCGCGGGGTTCGTCCCTCGAGAGGAACTCCTACAAAAAAGTGCGGGTTGCTTTGACGGTTTGGGTTTTCCGTGTTGCTTGTTGCATGAAGCGTGTTGCAGCCGTTCGCCCACAAAAAAACCGCGCTAAAAGCACGGTTTTTTTTGGGCGAACTGCGTAGTACCTACTACGCGCTCTTTTCGGCGATCTTCTGTTTCCAAATGACCGGGCCGGTCTTGTGTACGGATTCGCCTTCGGAGTCCACCGCCACGGTGACGGGCATGTCTTCCACTTCGAATTCGTAGATGGCTTCCATGCCCAGGTCTTCAAACGCCGCCACGCGGGATTTGCGGATGGCTTTGGACACCAAATAGGCGGCGCCGCCCACGGCCATGAGGTACACGGCCTTGTTGTCCTTGATGGCTTCGATGGCGGTGTCGCCACGCTCGGCCTTGCCGACCATGCCGATAAGACCAGTTTCTTCCAGCATGGTGCGGGTGAACTTGTCCATGCGGGTAGCAGTAGTCGGGCCTGCCGGGCCAACCACTTCGTCACCGACTGGATCCACCGGCCCTACGTAATAGATAAACCGGTTGGTGAAGTCCACGGGCAGTTTTTCGCCCTTGGAGATCATGTCCACCATGCGCTTGTGGGCAGCATCACGGCCGGTGAGCAGTTTCCCGGACAGTAGCAGGGTGTCACCGGGCTGCCAGGTCTGGACTTCTTCCGGGGTGACGGTGTCCAGGTTGACGCGCTTGGCGCCTTCGTCGTTGCCCCAGGCAATCTCGGGCCACTCTTCCAAATCCGGTGCTTTCAGATCCGCCGGGCCGGTGCCATCCAGAATAAAGTGCGCGTGACGAGTGGCTGCACAGTTGGGGATCAGGGCTACCGGCTTGTTGGCGGCGTGGGTGGGGTAATCCACCACTTTCACGTCCAGCACGGTGGTCAGGCCACCCAGGCCCTGGGCGCCCACGCCGAGGGCGTTCACTTTTTCGAACAGTTCCAGTCGCAGCTCTTCAGAGCGGGTCTGGGCACCACGGGCCTGCAGCTCGTGGATATCGATGGGGTCCATGAGGGATTCTTTGGCGATCAGCATGGCTTTCTCGGCGGTGCCGCCGATACCGATGCCCAGCATGCCCGGCGGGCACCAGCCGGCGCCCATCTTGGGAATTTGTTCCAGCACCCAGTCCACCACGGAATCGGACGGGTTGAGCATGGCAAATTTGGATTTGGCTTCGGAACCGCCGCCTTTGGCCGCCACGTCGATTTCCAGGGTGTCGCCGGGCACGATGGAGTAATTGATCACCGCCGGGGTGTTGTCCTTGGTGTTGGCACGCTTGCCATCCGGGTCCGCCAGCACCGAGGCACGCAGGACGTTGTCCGGGTGGTTATAGGCGCGACGCACGCCTTCGTTGATCATGTCATCGAGACTCATGTCACCTTCGAAAGTCACGTTCATGCCGACTTTGGCAAACACGGTGACGATGCCTGTGTCCTGACAAATCGGACGGCGGCCCATGGCGGCCATGCGGGAGTTAACCAGGATCTGCGCCATGGCGTCCTTGGCGGCCTTGCTCTCTTCTTTCTCGTAGGCTTCTTTCACCGCGCGGATGAAATCCACGGGGTGGTAGTAAGAGATGTACTGCAAGGCATCTGCCACGCTCTGAATCAGGTCATCCTGGCGAATCACCGTCATGGGATTACTCCTGCTGGGAAAATAGGGGCGCGTAGTATAGCGCAGAGAGTGAAGGGGGCGGAAATCGGCGGCGGGAGCGCCGTGACTAGCCAGCTCTCGCGGCCATTAAGCGCCAGTTCGACTGTGGGAAGCGATGCTTGCATCGCGAAGGAACCAGCGGCACACCGCCGTTATTCGTGATGCAAGCATCACTTCCCACACAAAACCGGGAATGTTGGGCTTTCAGTCGCAACGGGTGTTATTGAGCAACCGGATCAGATGACGGTTTACCGCCTCCGGCTGTTCCAGGTGCAGAAAATGCCCGGCATCGGCCAGGGTTTGCAACTCCACGCCACCACTGAAATCGCTTTCTACCAGCGTGTGGTCCAGCAATTTGGGGCTCATGCAGCCATCGTTCTCGCCGATCAGGATCTGGGTGGGCGTGGCAATATCCCGCCCCAGCCAGGCTCTTGCTTTGCGATGCTCTTTTTTCCACACCTTGAACAGGGACCGGTACCAGGCCAGGGCAGCGGAAATCACACCCGGCTCCGCCAGGGTGTGCTTGGCATTATCCAGATAGAGTTCCGGCTCCCAATCGGGAGACCAGCGCCGCCATAGCGCTTCCACGCCCTCCAGGTCGCCGCGCTTGAGCCAGGCTTCCGGGGCCAGCGGCAGCTGGAAAAACTGCATGTAGCCGCTCAGCAATACTTGCTCCGGCACTTTCAATAACGCTTGGGGAATCCGCCGGATGGGCGGAATAGACAAGGCACTGAATGAGCAGAAGGTCTCCGGGGACTGGGCGCAAGCCAGATATCCCACCGCGGCCCCCCAGTCGTGCCCAACCAGATGCACACGACCGCCCAGCTGTGCGGCAAAAACCATCAGGTCGTCCACGGCAGCATACAGGGAATAATCACCGTTACCGGGCTGGCAACCGGGCGCATAGCCGCGCAACGCTGGCGCGATAGCCGTATAACCGGCATCCGCCAGAGCATTGATCTGCACCGCCCAGTTTTCATAAGTGTCGGGAAAACCGTGCAACAGAATCACCGGCTCACCATTGCCGGCCATCAAGGCAGGAAAACGCAGGTCACCATTGACCAGCTCTACCTGTTTCATCGTGTTACCTCAAAGTGATTGGAACGGGGGGCATCGTCATGATCGCTGCCCTCTTCCACCAGAATCCTTTCCACTTGTGCCAGCGCCGGGCCCTGGTGCATGGCATCGAGCATGTCATCCACAGCATCGCTGTCGCCTTCCAGCAACGCCTCTACCCGGCCGTCTGCACAATTGCGTACCCAGCCGGTGAGATTGCGACGTATGGCTTCCTGGCGCGTCCAGGCCCGGTAGCCTACACCCTGCACAATACCGCTCACCAGTACATGCTTAACCGTCATGCTTGTCCTCGTGGTCAATGTGGGCAGAGGCCCTGTTCGGGTCTGCGTTGTCGTCTGTTTGATTTTCCGGCTTGCTGAATAGCGTATCCAGGCTGATATCCAGCGGTGCCATCATGCCTTCCCGGGCCTGATCCATTCGCCTCTTCAGCACTGCCTCCCAGGGCAACAGCTCCTGCTGTTGCCGCACTCTTAGCTGGGTATGGGCCGGCCACGGCAGCATGGCCACCAACTGGCCCAGCGACAGGTTACGCAGATCCCGGCTAAGCATGTAACCGCCTTCTTCCGTGCGCCGGATCAGCTTGGCATTCACCAGCAGGTTGCGAAATTCATCCCACTGACTGATGCCGGATTCGTGCATTACCTTGCGCACTTCCTTGCTGCGCAGCACCTTGCCGTTCTGCTGGCGCTGCCAGAACACATTGAGCAGGCGCACCAGGGCGTGCATGCGCGGCACCTGGCGACGGTGTTCCTGAAAGACTACTAACGCACGCACCAGCTCGGCACCACCGAGCACAATGGTCCAGGAAATATAAATCCACAGCAGAAACACGGGTACGGCAGCAAAAGCGCCATACACCACCTGGTAACTGGGCGCCTGCTTGATGAAAAAGGTAAAGCCGCCTTTCGCCAGCTCAAACAACAGAGCCGCCACCGCCGCCCCCAGCACGCCTTGTCGCAACGGAATCTTGGTATTGGGCACCACCGTGTACATCAGTGTCAGCATGGCGGTGGTGAACAGGAACGGCAGCAAGGACAGCCATAGCCGCACACCGCCCAGGTAGCTCACCGTGTCGCTGAAGATGGCCTGCGAGGTGAGATACGATGAGATCGCCAACCCCAGGCCCAGACAAATCGGCCCGAGTGACAATACGGCCCAGTACATCAACAAGCTGGTGAGACCTTTACGCGGGGTCTGCACTTTCCAGATACGGTTCAGGGTTTGCTCAACCGTGCTCAGCATCAGGATGGAAGTGATCACCAGAAACACAATGCCCAGCCCGGTCAGGTTTGCTGCCTGTTTGGCAAAGGACTGCAGGTGATCGAGCAGCATATTGCCTGCGGAGGGTACAAAATACTCAAACGCCCATGCCTGGAACTGGGCGCCCTTGTCTTTCAGGGCGGGTACCGACGACAGCACCGCAAAACTCACGGTCATCACCGGGACGATGGCAAACAGGGTGGTATACGTCAGCGCGGCAGCACTTTGCCGGCAACCGTCTTCATTGAACTGGCGCACCAGCAGGGCAAAAAACGCCTTGATGGAATCGAACCGGGCGTGCACCGGAATTACCGGTTGCTCATTCTCCATGCTCTACGCGTCCTCTCTGGTTGACCCCTTGCCACCGCACGTGTGCAGCTTACAATGGCAGCGTTACGAAACAGGATATGCAATCCCATGAGCGACTACATTATCTTCCACAACCCGCGCTGTTCAAAATCACGTCAGACGCTGGCGTTGCTGGAAGAGAACGGCATTACCCCCACTATCGTAAAGTATCTGGACGATATTCCGGATACCGCCACATTGAAAAGCCTGATCAGCAAGCTGGGGTTTGCCCATGCCCATGATCTGGTACGCAACAAGGAAGCGGATTACAAAACCGCAGGCCTGTCTGCGCAAAGCAGCGATGCTGACGTTATCGCAGCGATGATTCAGTACCCGAAATTGATTGAACGCCCCATTGTCGTCAAAGGCGATCAGGCGGTGCTTGGTCGTCCCCCGGAAAACGCCCTGCAGTTACTGGACTGAATCACCCATGACCGATTATGTGCTGGTGCTTTACTACAGCCGCAACGGCAGTGTTGCCAACCTGGCGCAACAGGTCGCTCGCGGTATCGAAAGCACTGGAATGGAAGCGCGCCTGCGCACGGTCCCGGCCGTGTCTGCCAACTGCGAAGCCAGCGAGCCGGCGATACCGGATCAAGGTGCACCCTACGCGACACTGGATGATCTGGCCGGTTGCCAGGGCCTGGCGCTGGGCTCTCCCACCCGCTTTGGCAACATGGCCGCACCCCTGAAGTATTTCATCGACCAGACCAGCGAGCTGTGGATGAAAGGCACCCTGATCGGCAAACCCGCTGGCGTGTTCAGCGCCACAGGCAGCCTGCACGGCGGCCAGGAAAGCACGCTGCTTTCCATGATGACGCCCCTGTTCCACCACGGTATGGTGCTGGCCGGTGTGCCGTACTCCGAAGCCGCCTTGCTGGATACTCAAAGTGGCGGCACGCCCTATGGCCCCACTCACGTTTCCGGCAGCCAGGGTGACCCGGCGCTGACGGAACACGAAATCACCCTGGCACGCGCACTGGGCAAACGCCTGGCGTTACTGGCCCGCCAACTGAAGGCTTCCTGATGAATCTTGTTTTATTCCGTATCAGCTACGCGTTGCTCCTGCTCGTCGGCATCAGCGGCCTGTTCACTCTGGCACCGCCGGACGCGCACATTGTCTCCAGCCTTATCATCGCGCTAGTGCTGTACGGTCCCCTGTTATTGATGATGCCTGCTGCTATCAGCGGCAACCGGCGCCAGGCCACCTGGCTGTGTTTCCTGCTGCTGTTTTATTTCTGTGGCTATGCGGTCCAGCTGCTGGATCCGCCGCCAGTGCGCACCCTGGCGATTGCCAAAACGACCCTGACTGTCATGCTCTTTGTGTTTGCCGCATTACAAATTCGTCAGGGCCAGAATGCTGATTGATGAACGCCTGGAAGTAGAAACACCGGAAGGCGCCATGCTCAGCCTGTCGGTGGCCGGGCCGGTGCCCCGGGCGCTAGCCTACGCCATCGACCTGGCTATTCGGCTGGTGATTTACGGTGCATTGGCCTCAGTGTTCGCGGCACTGGGCAAAGCCGGCATGGGCCTGCTGCTGATCATGGCGTTCGTGCTGGAGTGGTTTTACCCCACCCTGTTTGAAGCCTTCCGCCACGGGCAGACGCCGGGCAAGAAAGCCATGGGGTTGGTGGTGGTTCATGCCAATGGCAGCCCACTGAGCTTCAACGGCAGCCTGATTCGCAACCTGCTGCGCACTGCCGATGCGTTCCCGCTGTTCTATTTGCTCGGGTTTATCTGCACGTTGATCAGCCCGCGTTACCAGCGGCTTGGCGACATGGCCGCCAACACCCTGGTTGTCCATATCGAAGAAACCCCACAGATTCAGGAACAGGCTCAGGGTGACACCCTCGCCCCGGACTGGTCCTTGAGCCGGGATGACCAGCTTGCCCTGCTCGCCTTTCATGAACGCCATGACCGCTTTTCCGAAGCCCGCCAGCAAGAGCTGGCGCAACTGGCGTACCCCGAACTGACACCGGCGCTGGCTTTGCAGCGTCTGAATGCCGTCAGCCGTTACCTGGTACAGGGGCCCACATGAAACAGGCCCGTTTCGAACAACAATACCGGCCGGAATGGCAAGCACTGGAACGCCAGCTCGAGCAGCTGGAGTCCCTGCATGTGAGCAAAAAGAACAAGCTCACCCTGGACACCTTTGTCACCGATTACCGCAAGCTTTGCCACCAACTGGCGCTGGCACGGGAACGAGGCTACAGCGTGCAGCTGCAGCAATTCCTCAACAATCTGGTATTACGCGCCCATCGCCAGCTGTACCGCTATAACCCGTCCCTGGCAGATCGCATCGGCACCTTTATCGCCAGCGGCTTCCCCCAGGCGGTGCGCCGCCAGTGGCGCTGGCATCTGGTCAGCGCCCTGGCCTTTGTGCTTTCCATGGCACTGGTATGGGTGCTGGTGCAGCAACAACCGGAAATGATCTACACCGTGGTGGATGAGGCCAGCATTGCCAATCTGGAAAGCATGTACCAGCCGGAAAACCAGGCGGACATGAAGAACGAGCGTAGCGGCGATGACGACGTGATGATGTTCGGCCACTACATCCAGAACAATATCGGCATCGCCTTCCGCACCTTTGCCAGCGGGCTACTGCTGGGCGTAGGCGCACTGGTGGTGATGCTGTTCAACGGCAGCTTCTTCGGCGCCGCCGCCGGGCACCTGATCAACGTGGGCGCACAGGAACCGTTCTTTACCTTTGTGATCGCCCACGGCGCGCCAGAACTCACCGCCATTGTATTGGCTGGTGGGGCCGGGTTGCGCCTCGGCTGGGCCATTATTGCCCCTGGGCCCTGGTCACGGCTGGACGCCCTGCGCCTTGCCGCCCGGGATGCGCTGCCCACCATGTACGGGGTCTTCGCCCTGTTATTGTTGGCCGCCTTTATCGAAGCGTTCTGGTCACCACGGGACCTGGCGCCAACCATCAAATACAGCGTGGGCGCGGCCTGCTGGGGCCTTTTGTACCTTTATCTTTTGTTCGGGGGACGGGATGGAACTCGAAAAGGCTAGCGCCCGCCTGGCACCGCGCAGCCCCTGGCAAGCCGCGGACCTGGGCACGCAGTTTTACCGCCACTGGGCTGGTTCCATTACCCGCGTGTGGCTGCTGTTTACCGCCGTACCCTATGCCCTGCTGTTAACCATGGCCGCCCTGAACAACAGCCTGTGGCCCCTGTTTATCTTCTGGTGGCTCAAACCCCTGTGGGAACGCCCGCTGCTGGCCTTTTACAGCCACGCCCTGTTCGGTGAAACCCTCACCCTGAAAGCCTTGCTGAAACGCTGGCGCCATTACGCGCTACCGGGGCTGGCCGGCCAGCTCACCTGGCGGCGCCTGAGCCCCATGCGCAGTTTCAATGCCTGCGTCTGGCAGCTTGAACAAGTGAAAGGCGACACCGCCAGTCAGCGTCTGAAAGTACTCAACAGCTATCCGTCCAACCGGGCGGGTATGCTGACCCTGCTGGTGCTGCACCTGGAGCAATTCATGACGCTCGGGCTAATGGCGTTGCTGTATATGCTGGTGCCCTGGCAGTTCAACCTGGAACTCAGTGACTGGTTCTATGACCAAAGCGCATTGCAGCTGGTCATCTCCGGGTTGTGTTTCTATCTGGTGCTGTGTGTCACCGAACCTCTCTACGTGGCCTGTGGCTTTGCCCTGTACCTGAACAAACGCACCTGGCTGGAAGGCTGGGATTTGCAACTGGGCCTCAGCCGGTTGGGCAAACGTCGCCAAGCTGCCAGGAACGTCATCGGGGCTCTGCTACTCGTGGTACTGCTGCCGTTCACCAAGCCCGCCAGCGCCGCATCAGCACAGCCCCCGACCACCGGTAAAACAGAACAGCAGCAAGTCATTGAACTGCTGGCCAGCCCGGATTTCATGCCGCTGCAAGAAAAGACCGAGCGGCAGTGGATTAATCAGGACGACAGCGAATCCGAGAGCCTGATGGAGAAAATCTGGCGGTTCCTGTTTGATAATCTGGACGATGAGAACGCCGAGACTAACAGCACGCCGCTGAATATACCGGATGCCTTGCTGTGGACCATTTTCTGGGCCCTCTTTATTGCCCTGGCCCTTTGGCTAATCCTCAAGGTCGCCAACCAGTTCGGCCTGCGCGGGCACAGCACCCGCAACCGCACTGTCATTCCCACCCATGTGGCCGGGCTGGATATCCGCAAACGCAACCTGCCGAAAAACCTGGACCGTGCGGTCGAACAGGCTCTCAAGGCCGGAGACATCCGCGGCGCACTGGCGGTGCTGATGCGCACCAGCCTGGCCGGCATTCTGGCCCGCCATCCCGTGCCTCTCGCCGCAGGCAGTACCGAACAGCAATGTCTGCGCACACTGCAGGAGCACCACGGCGATTCATTGCCGATTGCCTACCTGCAGCGGCTGACCCAGGCCTGGATCACTACCGCGTGGGCCCACCGTCCGGTCAGCGCTGAGCAGGTGCGTACCTTGACCCAGCATTGGCAGCAAATGGACCGGCTGGAGGCAAATCATGCGTAAGGCTCACCTGCGCCGTGCTTTCCCCTGGCTGCTGGCCACCCTGCTGGTCGCCATGATCGCGGGCTACTACGCCCTGACCGAACCGGTCACCTACATGCAGCGGGTCGCCCCGGACAGCAGCATCACCCGCAACCCCTACAGCGCCGCGCAACGCTGGCTGGCACAACGGGGCCAGCCCTCTGAACGAATTCTCAGTGCTGCGGCCCTGTTCCCGTTACCCGACACCCGCACCACCCTGGTGATCGATAAACACCGGGGCATGCTCACCCACAACCAGGTCAACACCCTGCTGGAATGGGTGCAAGACGGCGGGGAACTGGTGGTGGAAGCCCGCCCACTCCCCTCGCTTCTCGAAGCCTCTGATGCCACCGACGAAGACTGGCAGGACAACGACCCGCTGCTGTTCCCGCTGGGCATCACCGTCTGGGACTCCCCGGTGCCCAGCGAATCCATTGAAGAGGATCCGGTCCGGGATCTGATCATGGCCTTGCCCGTTTTTGTGGACAGCCCCTTGCAGTACTGTCTGCAAAGCGACAACGAGGAATTGCGTGAAGGGTGTGCACGGCTGGTCTGTGACGCGCCACCGGAGCCCCCGCCTCTTGGATTGCATGTGGGCGACAACGCACCCGACCGACGGGTGCAGCTTTTCAGCGACTACGTCATCTGGCATGACAGCTGGGATGATGAAGAAGGCGAGACGCCACACCTGAAATGGCCGGTAGAAGTGACCGCCTACGCGGACAACGATTACGGCAGCCAGCTGGTGCAACTGGGCCTGGGCAACGGACAGATTTCCGTACTGACGGACCTGGGCCTGTGGTCCAACGAACGCCTGCTCTATTTCGATCATGCCTGGCTGCTTGCCTGGCTCACCGCCGATGAACCAGTGTGGTTTGTGCGCTCCGTGGCCATGCCGCCGCTGGCACAGTGGCTGTGGCTGAAAGCCCCGGCACTGGGTTTTGCCCTGCTGATACTGCTGGCCCTGTGGTTGTGGTATCGCATTCCCCGCCAAGGGCCACGCCAGGAAGCCCGCGAAGAAAGCAGCCGCGACTACCTGCAACACCTTCACGCCAGTGGCTATTTCCAGTGGCGCACCAGCCAGCAGGCAGCCCTGATAGAAGTGCTACGCAAGCAGGCGGAACAACACCTGGTCCGTTTTCATCACCAGCGTGACAAGGCACTGGCGCTGGCCGCGAAAACATTATCGGTGCCCGCCAAAGAACTCGAAACGGCCCTGCAGATGCAACCGGAAACCCGGGACCAGTTCACGCAGCAGGTCTCATTATTACAATCGCTGAAAAATTGCAGCCACTGATACGCTCACACAGGTGCAGTGGCGCGGACATACACGTCAACGTCAGTTGCAACGCAAAAGGACAACAGCATGAGCCAACCCGCCACCCTCGCCGATGCGGCCGCCCTGGCCCACGACATTGAAAGCCGGCTCAATCAGGTACTGATTGGCCAGCAACAGGTCGTCCGTGAAGTGCTGATCGCACTGATTTCCGGCGGCCACGTTCTTATTGAAGGCGTGCCCGGCCTCGGCAAGACCCTGCTGGTGCGCAGTCTCGGGCGGGTACTGGAGCTGGACTTCAACCGCATCCAGTTCACCCCGGACCTGATGCCCACCGACGTGACCGGCCACGCCATGTACGACCAGAAAACCGAACAATTCCGCATCCGGCGCGGCCCGGCGTTCACCCAGCTGCTGCTGGCTGACGAGATCAACCGCGCCCCGGCCAAGACCCAGGCGGCACTGCTGGAAGTCATGCAGGAACGGCAGATCACCATCGAAGGCAAAGCCTTTACCCTGAACGAACCCTACATGGTGCTCGCCACCCAGAACCCGCTGGACCAGGAAGGCACTTACCCGCTGCCGGAAGCAGAGCTGGACCGTTTTCTGTTCAAGGTGTTGATTGATTACCCCGGTCATGACGACGAAACCCGCCTGGTGAACATGGTGCTCGACGGCACCATCCGCGCCAGCCTGGATGTGGACAGCCTGAGCCCGGCCACGGATGCGGCCGGCTTGCAGGCCATGAAAGCGCTCAGCAACGACGTGCTGATCGACGCCGAAGTGCTGGACTATGCCCTGCGCATCGTCCGTGCCACACGGGACTTCAATGGCCTGAGCCACGGCGCCAGCCCCCGGGCCAGCATTGCCCTGGCCCGGGCGGCCCGCGTGCAGGCCATGTTCGAAGGCCGTGACTTCGTCACCCCGGACGACATCCAGCAAGTGGCCCGCCCGGTACTGCGCCATCGCATCCAGCTCAGCGCCGACGCAGAAATCGAAGGCCAAACCCCGGAAACCGCCCTGGCCCGTCTGCTTGACCAGGTGGAAGCGCCGCGGCAATGAAGCCTGCACCTCGCCTGCTTCTTGCCGTTGGCCTGTGGGCCCTGAGCGCGATCTTGCTGTTGTTTTTCAGCGGCAGCATCGCGAGCCTGTTGTGGTGGGCGGCCGGAGCGATTCTGGCGGCCTTTGCCCTGCTCGACCTGCTCCATGGCTTGCGCCGTCCGGCCCCATCGGCCGAGCGTATCGTGCCCAATGCCCTGTCCGTGCAACAGCCGCACCCGATCAAGGTACGCATTCCCTCCGCCGAGCTGCCGGCCTCCATGACCCTGGCGGACCATCACCCCGGCGATGACCCGCTCACTGGCCTGCCCTGTGAGCTGGCCCGTGCCGAGCAAGAACTCACCGAATTCACTTACCACTACCGCCCCAGCCGGCGTGGCCCGGTGACGTTCGGTGACCTGGAATTCTGGTTCCCCAGCCAGCTGGGTTTCTGGTCGCTACGCAAAACCTGCCCGGCCCATTGCACCGTCCCGGTATATCCGGATTTTTCCCGCATCAGCCAGACGCAGCTGGACGCCAACCATTCCTTTCTGCTCACCGGCAGTCGCCTCAAGCCCCGCCGTGGCGAAGGTATGGAATTTCACCAGTTACGCGAGTATCACCCCGGCGACAGCCTGCGTCAGATCGACTGGAAAGCCACTGCCCGCCGCCGCAGTTTGATCAGCCGTGAGTATCAGGACGAGCAAAACCAGCAAGTGCTTATCATGCTGGATGGTGGCCGGCGCCTGGGCATGCCGGTGGGCAAGCTCACCGGCTTCGACCATGCGCTCAATGCCTCGCTGCTGCTTGCCTGGAGTGCGCTCAAACAGAAAGACAAGGCCGGGGCCATGCTGTTCTCCGGCGACCAGCCGCGCTGGCTGCCGCCGGTGCAGGGCCAGAATGGTCTCAATCATTTGCTCAACGGGCTCTACGATCTGCACCCCAGCCAGCACGCCAGCGACTTCAGCCTGGCCGCCCGCCAACTGGTACGCCATAGCCGCCGACGGGCACTGGTGGTGCTGGTGACACGGCTGCAACACGAGGATCTGGATGACCTGCTCAGCGCCGTCGGCTTGATGCGGCGACACCATCTGGTGCTGATTGCCGACATGCTGTTGCCCGAGCAGGAAGCGCTGGCCCGTCAGCCGGTTGAGGATTTTGATCGGGCACTGACCGTCTGTGCCGACGCCCAGGAACAAAAACAGCGCGAACAGTTGCACACACGCCTGCGACACGCCGGCGCCCTGGTCACCAGCGCCACACCGCAAAACATGCCGCAGCAATTAAACCATCTATATCTGGCACTGAAACGCAGCGGACGGCTTTAGTCGGATTACGCCTTTCAGGCTAATTCGACCTACTTGAGAAGTTGGGTTTTGTCGGTCGAATTAGGCCGAAGGCCGTAATCCGACAACACTAACAAAACAAGCGCTCCAGCGCCTGACCGAGCGGCACAGCCTCACGCTCATACGCTTTTGCCAGCGCTTTACACCAACGCGCCGGTCGCTCGGCGAGGCCTTGCTCCAGCAACGCCTGCGCTTTCGCTTTTACCTCCACCGCAAACGCCGCTTCATCACCACCGTCACCATTCAGGTTATCCAGCGACACCCGAAAATCATGCCCACAAGCGGCACAGAAAAGCGCTTCCAAAGCCTGAGGATAGACTTCCACCCGGCTGAACTCCGCCTGCTGATCCGCACTGCGACCATCCGGCGCATACCAGTAACCATAGTCTTCCTGTTGCCGCCGCGCAGCGCCGGCCACGCACCAGTGGGCGATTTCGTGCAGAGCACTGCGAAAATAGTCATGGGTATAGCAAATTCGGTGGGGCTGGCCGGGCAGGTATACCGGTTCACTGGCGCCACCTTCCAGCACGGTGTGGTGGGAATGAAAAAAAGTCGCCCGAAACAGGCGCTCCAGTTCACCACTGACGTACCCCTGTGAAGCGCTTTGCGGTATGGTAGCCGCCTTCGTCTGAACCTGATTCTGATCTATTTCGTTCACCACACCGTTCCGTTTACAACAGTAGCACTTGCCTATGTTATCCCGCCGTCAGGAACTCGCCGCCCAACTCACCCTCGCACTGCCGATTCTGGGTGGGCAACTGGCGCAGACGGCCAACGGCTTTGTGGACACCATGATGGCCGGGCGAGTCAGCGCCAATGACCTGGCCGCGGTGGCCGTGGGCGCCAGTATCTGGGTACCCCTGTTTCTGTTCATGACCGGCGTGCTGATGAGCGCCACCCCGGTGCTGTCGCGGCATCTGGGCGGCGAAGCTTATCATCGCATCAACCCCCTCGCCCAGCAGGGGCTCTGGTTGGGCCTGGGGCTGGGTGTCCTGTGTGCGCTGATCCTGCGCAGCATTGCCCCGGTGCTGGTATGGATGGATGTGGACCCGGCCATTCGGCCCATGGTCAGCGGCTACCTGGATGCGCTCAGCTGGGGGATGCCCGGTGCCGCGATAATGCTGGCCCTGCGCAGTTATACCGAGGCCATGAATCATACCCGTCCGGTGCTGCTGATCAGCGTTATCGGGCTGATGATCAACATTCCCAGCAACTATGTGCTGATCTACGGCAAGCTCGGCTTCCCGGCCATGGGCGGCGTGGGCTGCGGCTGGGCCACCTCGCTGGTGATGTGGTCCATGGCGCTGATGATGATGATCTACACGCACCGCCACCCGGTGTACCAGCACGCGCCATTGAACCTGCGGCAACGGCATTTAGAACGGGCCAGTCTTGGCTACATGCTGCGCCTGGGCTTGCCGGTGGGGCTGACGATTTTCTTTGAGGTGAGCATCTTTGCGGTCATCGCTCTGCTGATCGGCAGCCTGGGTGCCCAGGTCGTTGCCAGTCACCAGATTGCTCTCAACTTCACCTCCCTGATTTTCATGGTACCACTGAGTTTTGCCCTTGCCGCCACCGTGCGGGTGGGCCACGCCCGGGGGCGCAGCGACCGGGACGGCATCCGCGTGGCGGTGCAGGTGGCCATGGCCATTACCCTGGTCGTGGGCATCGCCGCCGCCTCCAGTCTGGTGCTGGCCCGCCACTGGATCCCCCGTATTTATACCGACAACGGCTCGGTGATTGCACTGGCCAGCTACCTGTTGTTGTTCGCCGCCCTGTACCAGGTTTCCGACGCCCTGCAGGTGTGCGCCAATGGCTGCCTGCGTGGCTTTGAAGACACCGGTTGGCCCATGGTGATGACCCTGCTGGCCTACTGGGGTATCGGCCTGCCCATCGGCTATGGCCTGGCGCTGACCCACTGGTGGGTGGACCCCATGGGTCCCGCCGGGTTCTGGATCGGCCTGGTGGCCGGGCTGACCAGTGCTGCCGTCTTCCTGGGCTGGCGTCTGCGCTGGCGCCTCGCTCAGCCACTACCGGCACCGCCGACAAGCTCGCAGGAAGACCTGGCCGCCTGAGCCGGGCGCTCACCTGCCTTACAGTTTTTACACCCTGGCAGCGCTTTCATTGTGTTATTTGCATTTTCTTTGCATTGCTTCTGTAGATAATAACCATTCTCATTTTGGTTAGCTTGCCTCTACATTCCTATGTCTCCACTTTCGATTACCTCCCGCACCCTGGCCGCGGCTTTGGGTGGTTATGGCCTTGCGTCCCTGTCGGCCATGGCCCTGGCCGTTACCCTGCCCATGGCCCGCGACCAGGCCGTGATCATTGGCATCATGGTGGCGTTGCTGTTGTGTAGCGGCGCGGCTATTTGGGCGTTTTCCGCCCGCTCAGCCTGGCGGGCCTGGGCCGGCATTCTCGCCCCTGGCGTGCTGCTGGGTGGGCTGTATCTGTGGGGCCTGCCCGCATGAATAAATCATTTCGCCAATCCATGGCCTGGCTACACACCTGGACCGGCCTGTTACTCGGCTGGTTGCTGGTGGCCATTTTTATTACTGGCACCAGTGCTTATTTTCGGGAAGAAATTACCCTGTGGATGCAGCCGGAAGTGCATGATTCCACCCTGCAACCAGGCACCATCGACATGGCTCTGGCAGCATTGAATGCCAAAGCTCCAGACGCCCGCTCCTGGGACATCAGCCTGCCCGGCCCCCGCCAGACCGCCGCCGAGCTGCGCTGGCAACCGGCCAAACCACCTGAAGACGGAAGACGCCATCGCGGTGAACAGATACTCATGGATGCGGATAGCGGCGAGGTCGTTGCACCACGCGCCACCCGCGGCGGCAATTTTTTCTACCGCTTTCATTTTGAACTGTACGGCATCGACCGCCTGTGGGCGCGGTTGCTGGTCTGCCTGGCAACCATGTTCATGTTGATCGCCATTATCAGCGGGGTGATCACCCACAAGAAAATCTTCAAGGATTTCTTTACCTTCCGGCCCGGCAAGGGGCAGCGGTCCTGGCTGGACGCCCACAACGCCACGGCGGTCCTCGCGCTGCCCTACCACTTCATGATCACCTATTCCGGCCTGCTGCTGTTTATGACCCTGATCATGCCCTGGGGAATCGACGCGGCCTATGAGAATGACCGCCGCTCGTTTTTCTCCGAGGTATTTTCCCGCGGAGAAGACGCGGCGCAACCTGGCTCGCCGGGTGAGATGGTGGCGATCGGGCCATTGATCGAACAAACCGAAACCCGCTTCGGCAAACCGGTAGAACGCATTCAAATCACCAACCCCAACCGGGACAACGCGCAGATCACCTTGCGGGTCAACAGGGATCCGGCGGTCACCGATCGCCAGCGCGGTGGCGATCCAACGCAAGTATTCCAGGGCAATACCGGTGAGCTGATCGACACCCACATCCCCGCCAATGATCCGGTGTCACCGGGCTGGCGTATCTATAATTTCTTTACCAGTGTGCACATGACTCGCTTCGCCGATCCACTAACCCGCTGGCTGTTCTTTCTGTTCGGGGTCGCAGGCTCCGCCATGACCGTGACCGGCATGCTGCTGTGGGTGAGCAAACGCACCCAGCAATTGCGCCGGGACCAGCAGCCCGACCGGGCCCTGAAAATGGTGAACGGACTGAATATGGCCTCCATCACCGGGCTGATGCTGGCCATCGCCGCCTACTTCCTGGCCAACCGTTTGCTACCGGTCACGCTGGCTGCCCGCGAAGACCGTGAGATTCAGGTCTTCTTCATTGTCTGGCTGGTGTCACTGGTGCATGGTCTGCTGCGCCCGAACCGCCACGGCTGGATTGAGCAGGTCGCTGCCGCCTCGCTGCTGTGGTTTGCCATACCGGTAGTCAACATTTTCACCACGGCGTCGCACCTGTTTACGCCTCTGGCCTGGCAACATGCAGCCATCGCCAGTTTCGATCTGGTCTGCCTGATTCTTGCTGCCCTGGGCGGGCATACCCTGTGGCGTTTGCAGCGCAAACCGCTGCCGGCAAAAGCACGCCGTGCCCCTGCGCCGCGCCCCTTCAACACAACCAACCCGGCCAGTGAGCAACCTGCCGGAGAATCCCCATGACGATGGCCCCGCCACTGTTTCTGGCGCTGGCTCTGGCCTATGCCGGCCTGACCAGCCTGTCTCTGGCCATGAAACGTCACCATGACCAGGTCATGGGCCGCAAGCTGCAGCCGGAACGCGTGCGCTATTACCGATGGCCCGGCTGGTTGCTGTTGGCATTATCGCTGTGGGTCACGTTGACGGTCTGGCCCCTGGGGCTGGCACTGTTTATGGCCGTGGGACTGGTGGCAATAGCCGGCTTGCCACTGGTGTTTTTGCTGCCGTATCGCGCACGGTTGGCAGGACGACTGGCTGTCGCCTTGCCCGTGTTGGCCATGCTGACCTGGTCAACGGTGGCGCTGGTCTAGAGCAGTGTCTCGTCGGATTCCGGGTCGCCCACGCAGGCCGTGGTCAGCAAGTGTCGGTAATAATCGGCACTGAGCCAGGGACGCCCACTGAGCAAGTGATTCAAATACCAGCGCTCCGGACGCAGATCATCGGCTTGCCACTCGGTATTGGCGATATAAACCCAGGTCTGTCGCTCGCCCTCATCGGTCTGTACTGGCAAGCGTTCACGGCGATAACGGA
Organism: Alcanivorax sp.; assembly: GCF_002733835.1. GTDB lineage: Bacteria > Pseudomonadota > Gammaproteobacteria > Pseudomonadales > Alcanivoracaceae > Alcanivorax. The sequence goes on along the minus strand of NZ_NVWY01000033.1, from coordinate 49,696 downwards.
CCGGGTGACCCTCGAACGGATCCATACGTTCGATTTCGCGGTGGTCCCACAGCTGGTACAAGACGCCCTGCACCTCCGCCCCGCCATGGTCCGCCTTCACAATGTTGGCGTAGGCAATCCCTTCTTTGCCATGGGCGCGCTTGTTGAATGCCAGTTGCCAGCCGGGTAATTGCGCCCGTAACGATTGCCGATAGCGCATGCCCCGCACCGCCATTCGTGCCGGGTTCATGTTCGACCCATAGGCAAAGTAATAATCACACTCCACACATCACTCCTGGTTATTGCTGGACGCCGGATGCCCGACGACGTACGCCTGCATTCAAAACCTGAAAAACTTAAACCCTGGTCGCCATGCTCTCTGCACAAAACACATTACCCATTATTTCCCGAATAATGGCCCTCCCTCAAAAGGAGGCACCGCAAGAGCGAGAGCTCCTTAGCCCATGGGGTTTCACGTCAGGCATCCAGCCTCGAGCGTTAGGCAAAGCGCAGAACATGGCTACCAGGTAATACCACAGGCAGGCGCCCTCTTGCCCACGGCGAGCCCGCTTTATGCCACGCGAACCGGTTATCTGCACCCGCTTGCATGGCATCGCATGACAGGCTAACGTGAATTAACGGGCCGTGCTGAACGATCCGCTGTGATCGTGCTCGCGTCCCCCCAAGGAAACGTACCGGGAGGTGCCCATGTCTCAGGCGAACCGGCAACACCCTGGCGGAAACAATGTTGTTTCCTTCTCTCCACGCCGCAAAGCGGCCAAGCCCCCCATTTTGCGTTTATCCCCGGAATACGATGGCATTGAGCTGTTGTATGCCAACGATCATCACCCCGACAAACTGTTCTCACTGAAAATACTGGCCTGGGCAAGACTGGCCAATGGTGACACCGTGGCCATGGTTCCCTGGCTCAAGGAACCGGTCACCGCCATGGCGCTGGCCGACCCGCTGAATGGCCGCTGGGAAGGTTACCGCCTGCCCGGCAGCGATTACCTGTTCGTGGAGGCACCGGAACACAAGGTACAGGAAATGGATGCGGCCCTGTCGTTCTTCGGCAAGCCACAACCCGGCGAACAGGCCATTCAGGAAATCCCGGATACCATCGGCACCCATGCGGTCTTTTCAGAAGACAACTTCCACACCATCAGCCTGATGGAAGTGGTGAGCTGGAAGCTGTTTGCCGATGGCACCCTGTCGGCCATGGTGGCACAGGAAAACGACCCGGTTGAGACACCGATTCTGCCCGGCGCAGAATGCTTGACCACCGCACAATCGCTACCGGCCTTCCGGTATTTCTTCCAGCACGGCATTGCCAACAAGTTAAAGGAGAGAGACCCGGAAGCACTGGCGGCGGTGGCCATGCTGGCAAAAAGCTGAATATTGGTGAATATTCAGGCAGTGCGAAACAACACTGGCACGGGCTAGGCACTGAACCCCGGAAACCGAGTTTCTCCGGGGTTCAGGCTGACGCCAATGTTGTGTCACTCAGCTTTTTTTCTTTTCGATCCAGTACAGGTAAAGGTCACCGTCCTGTTCTTGTGTCAGTAGGGTATGACCGAGAAACTGACAAAACTTGGGGATATCCCGCTCGGTAGAAGGGTCTGTGGCCCGCACTTTCAGCACCTCACCCGGCGCCATATCGCGCACTTTGTTATGCAGCATCATGACCGGCTCCGGGCATAGCAGGCCGGTGGCATCAAGGTGGTGTTGCGCATCCAGTGACATCAGGGCTCTCCTCGTGGCGCATGGGCAACCACCGGTGGTTGCCAGAAAAAGGCAGCTATTATAACGACTGCACTGAGAATCGCAGCCAGCAGGAAATGCGACGCATAGCCCAGCCAGGCCACACTGAAACCGCTGGCCAGCGTGAACGCTCCTACCGCGAACAATTGCACGGACGCTTGCACGGTATAGTCGCTGCCTTCATGGCCGGCGCGGCAGTAATCCATCATCACCACAAACAGCGCCACCGTTGACAAGCCGTCCGCCAACTGTTCAAACAACGCCACCGCCCAGATCCACGCCCCCTGCGGGGCATCTACCCCCCAACTTGCCACCCACCACCAGCCAATAAACGACAGCGCCTGCAAACCGGCAAACCCGAACAGGGCTACGCGACGACTTAACCGCATCATTGTCAGCCCCGCCAACCCGGCACCTGCCAGCCCGACCAATGAGGCCACCAGGTCCAGGGTGCCGATTTCTGCCAGGGTCCAGTGACTATCGACCAGGAAGGGTTTGATCATGCGGGTGCCAAAACCATCCCCCACTTTGTAGCCAAGCAGGATGAGCAGCCAAACAGCCAAACCCGGCCGCCGCCAGAACAGGGCCAACTGGCGCAGCCACCACCGCAGGGTCACCGGTTTGCGTGGGCGCACCGGTTCAAGAGGCTCATCAAATCGCCAGGCAGTAAGCGCCACCAACAGCAACATCGCAATAACGGTCAACAGCGTAGCTTGCCAGCCCAGCCAGCCGACCAGAATCAACAAGGCGCCACTGCCCAGAATCATCCCGATCTTGTAACCACTGACCTGAACGCTGTTACCCAGGCCACGCAACCTCGGCGTCAGTAGCCGGGCGGCCAGACCATCGGTGGCAATGTCCTGAGTGGCACTGAACAGGTTGAGCAGAAACAGCATGACGATAAGCACGGCAAAACCCGCACCAAACAGCCAGACTTGGGGCAACATGGCAGCCACAGCCAGTACTGCCACCACCCCGGCCAGGCAGGCCAGAATCCAGCGCTTTCGATGATCGGGGCCGCCGCTGCCCCAGCGATCAACCCAGGGCGCCCAGATAAACTTCAGCGCCCACGGCAAGGCAGGCAAAGCCAGCAAGCCAATCCATTCCGGCGACAATCCCGCATCACGGGCCAGCGCCGGCATGGATTTCCCCAGCAACCCAGCAGGTAGACCCTGAGCGAAGTACAATATAGCCAGGGTGGCGAATAGAGGCGTACTTCTACCGCGCCCAGAGACCACGCTTAGTAATCCCGGTGGAAGCTGGCCCACACGGTAATTTCTTCCCGGTCGTAATACAGGTGGGAGGCTTTGATCACCGGTTCACCTAAATGCTCCATGCGCTCCATGGCCGTGGTGAGTTTTTCCAGCAGCTGCCAGGTTTCCTGAAAGCGCCGCTTCATCGGCAGCTTCAAATTGAACAGCGCGGCATTGGCCCACCCCTGTTTGAGCCACTTTTCCATGTGCTGCAAGGTACGGGCGGGCTTGTCCACCACGTCGCATACCACCAGATCCACCTTGCTGCGCGGACGCCAGGTGAACGCATCACCGGACACATGCTGTACCGGGTATTCATCCAGCAGGCGCGGATCCATCTTGCCGTGGTCCACCGCCTGAACACGAATCCCCCGCCGTGCCAGCTGCCAGCTCCAACCGCCCGGAGCGGCGCCCAGATCCACCGCCGTCCTGGCATTCAGTGCATCGGCGCTGCCGAAGAAGCGGATCAGGGCTTCTTCCACCTTCAGCGCAGAGCGGCTTGGCGCCTCCGCAGGCAGCCGCAAGCGCAGCACGCCGCCTTCCACCAGTGGTATCGCGCCGGGGCTGGTGCTGACCCAGCCGTTGTGGGAGTCACTGAAGAAAAGGTGAACCCGTTGTTTTGCCTTTGCCCGCAGCAAACCGGCTTTTTTCAAGCGCGGCTCCAGCGCCTTGCGAAACCCCCGCAGGAAACGCTGCAACTCGCGGCCTTCATTGGTATCCGGGTGTTCCAGGTAGAGCTCGGAAAACGGTGCCGCCTGCTCCAGCAGGGGCCACAGAGCGGTAATTCGGTCGTCGCCGATATCGGTGAACTCACCCACACACACGCTTAGCGTGCGCGCAAAAATCAGCCCGCTGTCCTGCAGGCTGGCCAGCGAACCCTGCTGGCTATGCCACAGCACGTACCCGCTGTTGGCGGTCGCGCGGGGGTAACCCGCGACCATCTGGTCTGCCGCATGGAAATTCAGTTCGGCAGCCAGGTCCGTTTCAAAACCCGGCCGGCACAGGGCCAGCAGGGTTTCGGACTGGGAATTCAACAAGTCACTGTGCATGAAGGTCTCGCGCTGGTTACAATGTGGCCCATTGTCCTTATCACAACGGCTGGATCAATAATGAAAATAACACTGCCGCTGACCCTGAGCTTCACTGCCCTGGTTTCCCTTGCCCATGCCGACGAAGAGCTGGCCCCACCGGATGTGGATTTCTATGCCGAGGCCCAGATGATGCGAGCCGACATGGACCCATACGGGTTCGATACGGCGGACGGGCTGAATATTAAGATTGGACTGTGGCTAAACAGTGTAACGCTGGGAAAAAACAGCCGTTTCGGGCTGGAAGGCGGGTTTGTCAGCCAAAGCGAAGTCTCCAATAACAGCCAGTTCACCCGCGCGCCTAATCCTAATAACGAGACGTTACCCGGTGTCACCTCTGTACGGGTCACTGATGAAAATTCTCTGGATATAAGTGGCTTCACTGTCGGTGCTATTTGGCAGTCACCATATTGGTTATATATACGAGGCGGCGGCTATCTCTACAGCTTCAAATTGGAAAACCGCCAGGACAGGGTATTGCTGGACAACAATGGCGACACCGTCAGCACCGTGGATGGCGCCCCGGAGAGCGATAGTCAAAGCGGTATCGCCCCTTATCTGGGCGCCGGCCTGGCCGTGCCCCTGCTCGACAATCTGTCCCTGACTGTGGATTACCAACAGACCCAGGTGGAATCTGAAAGCTACGGCACCATGGGCATCGGCCTGCGTTATAGCAATTAGGCCGCAACACGCAGCATGCTTCACGATTACACGCGATGGAATTCTCTTGGCGTACGTGTAGCGTGCCGCGCCTGCCCGCGTTACTTCACAAACACCACGGTCTTGTTACCGTCCACGATCACCCGATCTTCCAGATGCCAGCGCACTGCACGCAACATCACCTGTCGCTCCACATCCTGCCCCAGTGAGCGAAGCTCAGCTGCAGAATGGCGGTGGCTTACTCGCTGCACGTTCTGCTCGATAATCGGCCCCTGATCCAGGTCCTCTGTCACATAGTGGCTGGTGGCACCGATCAGTTTTACGCCCTTGTCGTGGGCCTGCTGGTAGGGATTCGCGCCCACGAAAGCCGGCAGGAAGGAGTGGTGGATGTTGATCACCCGATGCGGGTAGTGAGAAACAAACTCCGGGCTGAGAATCTGCATGTAGCGCGCCAACACCACCACATCAACCTTGCCTTCAAGTTTGGACAGCGTCTGGGCTTCCGCCTCGGCCTTGTTGTCTGCGGACACCGGTATATGGTGGTACTCGATGCCAAAGCGCTCGACTTCGTCGCGCAGGTCATCGTGATTACTGATCACCATGGGAATGGTGGCAGGCAGATCGCCCCGGGAGGTGCGCCACAACAGGTCCATGAGCACATGGTCGTGCCGTGACACCAGCACCGCCATGCGCTTTTTCTCGCTGGCGTAGCTGATTTGCCACTGCATGCCATAGGGTTCGGCCACCCGTCTGGCAAAATTGTTTCGCAGCGCTTCCCGGGAACAATCCAGTTCTGGCGTCTGAAACTCCAGGCGCAGGAAGAAGGTGCCGCCATGGGCATCACTGGAATGCTGATCGAAATCGGTGATGTTGGCGCCGTGGTTGTACAGGAAGGTGCTCACCGCGCTGATGATTCCCGGCTTATCCGGGCAAGTAACCAGCAGACGTGCCGTGTCGGCATCATTGACTGTCATGGAAGCTCTCGAGGCTGATCGTCAGTGAGAGAGACAGGATGGCGCCCCGTTAAAGGTTGACGCCAAAATGCTCTCGACGGAAATTGGATGGTGTTTTTCCGGTCCACTTCTTGAAGGCCCGGTGGAACGAACTGGCTTCACTGAAGCCCATCAGTAGTGCGATTTCATCGATGCTCAGATCCGGCTTGGACAGGTAATACACCGACGCATCCTTGCGGATGGCATCCTTGATTTCCTGATAGCTGGTGTTGGCATCCTTGAGGCGGCGCCGCAGAGTCTGCGGAGTCATGTTCAGTTTGCTGCAGATTTCCGTGAAATCCGGGAAGCTGTTGCCATATTCATTGGAAATAATAGCGCGAATCTGTGCCGGCAGGCCCACATTGTGAATGTTGCCGTCGAACAACTGGGCCAGCGACTCCTTCAGGAACTTGGACAGAGACAGCTCGTTCTGCACCAAGGGCAAGTCCAGGAAGTCCGCCCGGAACGTCACCGCATTACCATCAGACAAATACTCGATAGGACAATCGAACAGGAAGCGATGCTCCTCGTCATTGCGCACATCAGAGTAATCCAGCTTCACCTGCTGGGGCTCAATGGCCTTGCCCACCAGCCAGCTCATGAAGCGCAGCCAGATAAACAGGGAGGCTTCGATAATCACTTCGCGGAAATCAAGACGCGGGTCAGCGACCACAATAAGCCTGGCCACATCGCCATCACGCTCAATGCGTGACTGAAGGCTTAGCTCGAACAAGTCGTAGAAGCGAATACCCCGCTCCACCGCCGCACCCAGGTTCGGGCAGTTGATCACCGCATGAGCCATCATGGAGAAGGTGCCGGGCTTTGATTTTCGGCCCTGACCAAACCCCAGAAACTCGTCCTGGGTCTGAGTCATGATCAGCAACATCATCCGGATAAAGGTATCCCTCTCAATGGTCCCATCCGGATCATCCAGTACTTGCCGGGGAATATTACACTTGTCCAGAATCTCGGGAATGCTGGCACCGGAACGGGCGGCGCCCTGCAATAGCTTCACTACCCGATTAATATTGATCGTTCTGCGATGGTACATCGACCTCCACCCTCACACCTTAGGCGGCCTCTGAATAACGCCTCGCTCTCCGGGGCTTTCAGGCTGGCACATACTCGTTGTTGCAATTTTCTGATGAGTGGACACACCGTCAAAATTGCGCCTGGATTGTGAGCCAGCCTGAAAGCCTGAGCCTGCAAGGCATTATTCAGCGGCTCTTGGCATTGCCATTAAGCGAATCCGTACCCGTCAGCATTGTCATCGGCACGTTTATTATTTACCGGCCTGCTGTTTTTAAAGAGTCCGGGAGCGTCAATCATAAAGAAACTGGCCGGAATTAACATACTGTCTACCGCTACAAAACCGTTGCATCGTGATTCTGGCAGGAAAAACCCGCCTTCACACAGACTTCACCCTTGTTATCCTGCGCTGTCTACGATAAAAATCACTAATGAATGTTCTCGTCGTTGAAGACAACAAGGCTGTCAGCCTGATCATCTGCCGCATCATCGAAGAGCTCGGCCACCAGTATGTACTGGCCGCAGACGGTGAGGCCGCACTGCGTCTTTACCATCAACGGGACATCGACCTACTGATCCTGGATGTGGAACTCCCCATTCTGGATGGGTTCACCGTGGCCCGCGAGGTATGCAACGGCAACCCCCACATCCCGATCCTGTTTATTTCCGGCAACAACAGTGAAGCCTGTTTCCAGCAATGCCTGGACGCCGGCGGCGACACCCTGATGCCCAAGCCCTTGCGCCCCAGTGAATTGCGCACCTGGCTCAACAGCAGGCTTGCTTCCCACCACGACAGCGTCCCCGCCTCCCCCGCCGCTGGCTGACCCGACTCTTTCCAGGCTCCTCATGGCATCGGGTTCCGAGCAAATGTCAGGATTTGCCTGATTATCCAGCCTCAGCAACCACTAGACCTGCGGCTGACGTCTTCATTTTGTGCCGCCCCCTCGCCTTTATGCTTTCGTCGTACCGCTAATTTTCAGATTACTCCTTGAGTACACCCCCAAAGAGATAGCGAAAGCCACCGGCAGCCGGCGCTGCATCACAAAAAAGCCCGGCTGGATAAGCCGGGCCTTTTTGAAGAAACGCAATCTCAAGGGTTACTTGTAGATTTCGCCTTTTTCCGCTTTTTCCATCAGTGAAGCCGGCGGGTTAAAGCGCTCACCGTACAACTTGGCCAGTTCCTGGGCGCGCGCAACAAAACCGCGCAAGCCGCCTTCATACTGGTTGATGTACTGCATCACACCACCGGTCCAGGCGGGGAAACCAATGCCGAAGATCGAGCCGATGTTGGCATCTGCCACGGAATCCATCACGCCTTCATCAAAGCACTTCACCGCTTCAAGGGACTCGATGAACATCATCCGTTCCTTGATGTCTTCAAACGGCATGTCCTTGCTGCCACCGAAAGCATCGGTAAGGCCGGGCCACAGGTGCTTCTTGCCGTTTTCCGGGTACTCGTAGAAACCTTTGCCCTGCAGCTTGCCCGGGCGATCCAGTTCTTCGACCATTTTCTTCATGACCACTTCCGCCGGGTGTTCCGGCGGCAGCTCAGTGCCTTCACGCTTGGCATCATCACGGGCCGCTTTACCGATCTTCAACGCGGTTTCCATGTTGATTTCATCGATCAGATTCAGAGTACCTACCGGGTAACCCGCCTGCATGGCCGCCTGCTCAATGGACTGGGCATTGACGCCTTCGCCCAGCATAGCGATCCCTTCGTTGGCGAAGGTGCCGATCACGCGGGTGGTAAAGAACCCACGGGCGTCGTTGACCACGATCGGGGTCTTCTTGATCTGCAGACAGTAATCATAGGTCTTGGCCAGCGCTTCGGGGCAGGTGTCCTTGCCACAGATAATTTCCACCAGCGGCATCTTGTCTACCGGGCTGAAGAAATGGATACCGATAAAGTTATCCTTTTTCTTCACGCCCTTGGCCAGACCGGTAATCGGCAAGGAGGAGGTGTTGGAGCCCAGCACCGCATCCGGATTAACCACGTCTTCGATTTCCTGGAACACCTTGTGCTTCAGCTCGGTGTTCTCGAACACAGCCTCAATCACAAAATCCACGCCTTCCAGATCTTTGGCATCTGCAGTGGCAGTAATGCGGCCGAGGATCTCTTCTTTCTTTTCCTCGGTCATCTTGCCTTTGGAGATTTCCTTGTCGAGTAGTTTGCGGGAGTAATCTTTACCCTTCTCCGCGTTCTCGGCAGAAATATCCTTGAGCACCACCTGCGAGCCAGAACGGGCCGTTACATAGGCCACGCCTGCGCCCATCATGCCTGCGCCCAGAACACCGACTTTTTTGGCACGGAATGTTTCCACGCCATCGGGACGGCTGGCGCCACCATTGATGGCCTGCAGGTTGAAGAAGAATGCAGTGATCATGTTCTTGGCAACCTGACTGGTCACCAGTGACACGAAATAACGACCTTCAATCAGCGAGGCGTTATCGAAGTCTACCGCAGCACCTTCGATCGCCGCAGACATGATCGCCAGTGGCGCCGGATAGTTGGCACCCTTGACCTGCTTCTTCAGGTTAGCCGGGAACGCCGGCAGGTTAACGGCAAATTTCGGGTTCTTCGGATCACCGCCCGGAATTTTGTAACCCTTCTGGTCCCAGGGCTGCATGGCCTTGGGTTTCGCCTTGATCCACTCACGGGCCTTGGCCATCATCTCATCGCGATCGGCTACCAGCTCATCAATCAGGCCGATTTTTTGTGCCTTGTCAGCCTTCATGCGCTGACCCTGCATCAGTACCTTCATCAGGCCGTCCTGAATACCCAGCATACGCACGATGCGAGTCACGCCCCCACCACCGGGCAGCAGACCCAGAGACACTTCCGGCAGACCAAACTGGGCGGATTTGTCATTGATGGCAACACGGTGATGACAGGCCAGAGCAATTTCCAGACCGCCGCCCAGTGCCGTACCATTCATGGCAGCAACCACCGGTTTACCCAGCGTTTCCATGATCCGTAGCTGACGCTTGATCTCGGTCACGCCGGCGAGAAATTGCGGACCATCTTCCTTGCGGGCCTTGAGCAGATCACGCAGATCGCCACCTGCGAAAAAAGTTTTCTTGGCAGAGGTGATGATCACCCCGGCAATCTCATCTTTCTCTTTTTCCAGACGCTCAACCACCGCCGCCATGGACTTGCCGTACAGCTCATTCATGGTATTGGCGGACTGGTTGGGATCGTCCATGGTCAAAACGACGATATTGTCCGCGTCTTTTTCCCAACGAATTGCAGTTTGTTCACTCATATCTTTACTCCGAAATCGTTCGACGCGGCTTACAGACGCTCAATGATGGTGGCGATACCCATGCCACCGCCCACACACAAGGTGCACAATGCGAACTTCTTGTCGCGGCGCTCGAGTTCATCCAGTGCGGTGCCCAGAATCATGGCACCTGTGGCACCCAGCGGGTGACCCATGGCGATGGAACCGCCATTCACGTTGGTGATGTCCGGGGTGATATCCATGTCCTTCATGAAACGCATGGCCACCGCCGCAAACGCTTCGTTGATTTCCCACAGATCAATATCGCTGGCTTTCAGGCCGGCTTTCGCCAGGGCCTTCTTCGCAGCCGGGCCCGGGCCTGTCAGCATGATGGTGGGGTCGGCACCACTGATCGCCGTGCAGACAATGCGGCCACGGGCTTTCATGCCGTAGTCCTTGCCCACTTGCTCGTTGCCGAGCACCACCAGAGAGGCGCCGTCTACGATCCCGGAGGAGTTACCGGCATGGTGGACGTGGTTAACCTTTTCCAGCCAGTGATACTTCTGCAGGGCAACCGCATCAAAACCGCCCATTTCGCCCATCATGGCAAAAGAGGGATTCAGGCCTGCCAGGGCGTCGGCGGTAGTGCCGGCGCGAACGTGCTCGTCACGATCCAGAACCGTCATGCCGTTGAGGTCTTTCACCGGCACTACGGATTTCTCGAAATAGCCTTTTTCCCAGGCATTGGCTGCACGGGATTGGGATTCAGCGGCAAACTCGTCCACGTCACGACGGCTCCAGCCTTCGATGGTGGCGATCAGGTCCGCACCAATCCCCTGGGGAACAAAACCGGTCTTGTAGTTGGTAATCGGGTCCATTGCCCAGGCACCCCCGTCAGACCCCATGGGGATACGACTCATGGATTCCACACCACCGGCAAGAATCAGGTCATCCCAACCGGATGCCACTTTCTGGGCCCCGGTATTCACTGCTTCCAGGCCAGATGCGCAGAAACGGTTCAACTGATAACCCGCTACCGTATCCGGCAGCCCTGCGGCCAGGGCCGCCGTCTTGGCGATACAGGCACCCTGGTCGCCGACCGGGGTCACCACACCCAACAGCACATCATCAATGCGGTTGGTATCCATATTCGGAAAACGGTCTTTTACTTCATCGATCAGGCCTACTACGAGATCCAGCGGCTTAACCGTATGCAAAGAGCCATCTTTCTTGCCCCGACCACGGGGAGTACGGATGGCATCATAGATATAGGCTTCGGTCATGGAACCTTCCTCTTGCCTCAGGCATGTATCAGCGTTTGCTGACGGGTTATGAAGGGCTTGGGAGCCCGGTATAGGGTGGCAAGAGTGCCCCAGCCACCCCAATGTCTCAATGACATGAGTTAACAGCGCCGGTGAGCGGAACGGGCAAGGCTGCAAGTCATTGAAAAATATCATGTCAGTGCGGCCAATGAATGACCGTGCACCCGTGCTAAGGTCGCGGCAATTCGTTTCAGGAGTATCCGCCATGTCACACAGCACAGAAGTCTTCCGTTCCCTGCTGTCTTCCACGCTTCAACAGGGCCGGGGCATTGCCAGCAAAGGGCACAGCAACCGCCCGGAGGAGCCGCTGGAGCTCTACGACATGGAAGGCTGCCCCTTCTGCCGGCTGGTTCGCGAAGCGCTAACCGATCTGGATCTGGACGTGATGATGTTCCCCTGCCCCAAAGGCGGTGACCGGTACCGCCCCCTGGTAGAACGGCTGGGAGGCAAACAGCAGTTTCCCTATCTGATGGACCCCAACACCGGCGAAGCCCTGTATGAATCCGCCGCTATCATCGAGTATATCTATCAGCAATACGGTGGCCGCCCTGCCCCTAAAAGCTGGCAACTTCGCTTGCGCACAGCCGCCGCAATGGCAGCGTCCGCCCCTCGTGGCAGCCGTGGTATCCGTTGCCTGGACAGTAGAGCGCCAGAAAAACCACTGGAACTGTATTCGTTCGAAGCCAGCCCCTTTGCCCGCCTGGTTCGTGAACGTCTCACCGAGCTGCAGCTGCCCTACCTGCTTCGCCAGTGTGGTCGCGATCAATGGCAGGACTGGGTGCTGCCGGCAGTGCGCAAGCGCCTCGACATGGACTATGCCCCCAGCCAACGCAACCGGGTCGATCTGCTGGCCCGGGCCGGCAGAATCGCTGTCCCCTACCTGGTAGACCCGAATACCGGCATGGAACTGTTCGAATCCGAAGCCATTCTCGACTATCTGGACCAGACCTACGGCGACTGATCCCCGCACTACCTGGCAATGATGACGGGGCACCGATAAATGGTGCCCCTTGCCCCTTCTACACCCCACTTTTTAGTGCTATATATCCAATGGCAGGTTGCATTCGTGGCACCCGCAAAACGGCAAGTATCCTTTAACGTTGGAAAGAGAGTGGCACCATGAGTCGTCGCCAACAATTTGATGACTACGACCCGAATGAGTGGGAAGAAGAACACAAGCGTGCAGAGCGTGAGCGCCGCAAGCGAGACGCTAAGCGTCACAGACATGATGATGAGAAAGGAGAAGAAAGCCGGGAGCGCTCACGTCCACAGGCTTACTGATTACATCGCCTTCTGATCACCTTGGGCATTACCGGTTTTTCGAGGGTTGCCGAAAAGAGTTAGGGCCCGGTTACTGCTACGCCTTCCCGCTTTGCAGTAACCGCTGACCGCTCCTCCCCCGCTATTCTCCGTAACGGCTCACCAGCTTCGACAGCAGGGTTGCGGTCTGCTCGTCCGTTGCCAGACGAAACCCACCTCGCCAATGGCCATTGTCCAGATAGCTATGCCATAGCGGCTCCGCATGCACGTGCAACTCTCGCTGGCCAGACAGATTGAAGGGCAACTTCAGCACCATCGTTTGCAAGGTTTGTGGTGGTACGCCTTTGCCCGCCAGGCAAACGCCCTGATCTGTAATATTCAGAATATGGCCGATTGGCCGCTGATCGACGCACGCTCGCACATTGACGCGAAGCCTGGGCCGACTGAATCGTCGACGTTCCATCACACCCTTCCTTATCAGGGAGCCTGTTACTCCAAGTCTCCGCCGGCTTTGTGTACCATGCAAGTTAGTAAAAATGAATTTTGTGGAGCCGTTCCATGACCTCCTCCGACGACGATCTGTTTCGCCAGGAAATGGCCGATGTTACGCCGATAAAGCCGGACAACCGGGTGCAGGAACGTACGCCCCGTCGTGAACCCTCTATCCGTGAACAATTGCGTCGCGCCGCCGCCGTGGACGATCGCAGAGACCGCAACCCGCTGACCGTTCCCGAACACGTGCAAGCAGTCGGACCACTGGATATCGTCGGACTGAAAAAAGATGGCGTCCAGGAAGGGGTATATCGAAAATTGCGGCTGGGTAAATACGAGGCCCAGGATGTGCTGGACCTGCACCGGGTTCGACTGATGGATGCCCGCAACCTCGTCCAGCAGTTTCTGGAAAATGCCCATAACAACGGCATGCGTACCGTGCTAATCAGCCACGGCAAAGGACTGCACAGCGAACGCCCAGGCTTTCTGAAGAGCTATGTGATGCACTGGCTGGAAGAAAGTCATCTGGTGCTGGCCTTTCACAGCACCCCCGCCAATCGCGGCGGCAGCGGTGCTACCCAGGTGCTGGTACGTAAAAACAGCCAGGCCCGGCAGAAGAATCGCGAGTTCTTTATCGAAGCGGGCAAACAGCAACGCTGAATCACACCTGTGCCGGCCGAACAGACAGAACCGGAGGGATAAGCGCATTCCCTTCAGTCAGCGATACCCTATCGCTTAATCCGATTCAGCCCGTTGATTGCCGCCACCCGGTAAGCTTCGGCCATGGTTGGGTAGTTGAAGGTGGTATCAATAAAGTACTCCAGCGTGTTGTTTTCACCGGGTTGACGCATGATGGCCTGACCCACGTGGACAATCTCCATGGCTTGATAGCCAAAACAGTGGATACCCAACACCGCCAACGTCTCACGATGAAACAGAATTTTCAGCATGCCTACCCGCTCGCCGGTAATTTGCGCCCGGGCCAGGTTTTTGAAGAAGGCCTGCCCCACGTCATACGGCACTTTGGCTTCGGTCAATTCCTGCTCGGTCCGCCCAACGCTACTGATCCCGGGAATGGTATAAATGCCCGTGGGCACGTCTGTTACCTGGCGCACTTCGTCACCAGCAATGGCGGCGGCACAGAAACGCCCCTGATCGTAGGAGGCGCTGGCCAGTGATGGCCAGCCCACCACATCACCCACGGCATAGAGCGTGTCCATCTCAGTCTGATAGCGCTCATTGACCTTGAGCTGCCCACGACTGTTGGCTGCAACCCCCACATTTTCCAGGCCAATATTCTGGGTGTTCCCGGAACGGCCGTTACACCACAACAAGGCATCCGCGCGCAGTTTCTTGCCGGATTCCAGCTCCAGCGTTACGCCCTCGTCATCCGCCGTCACCCGTTTGTAGTGTTCACCCTGGCGAATGGTGCAGCCTTGCTCACGCAGGTGATAGCTGAGCGCATCGGAAATTTCCGTATCCAGAAAATCCAGCAAGTGCTCACGGGAGTTCACCAGGTCCACCCGGATGCCAAGCCCGGTGAAGATGCAGGCATACTCCGAGCCGATGACCCCGGCACCATAGACTAGGATATGCCGCGGCGTATGGTCCATGGTCAGGATGGTATCCGAGTCGTAGATGCGCGGATGAGAGAAGTCCACGTCATCCGGGTGGTAGGGACGTGATCCCGTAGCGACCAGAATATTGCGGGTTTTCAGCAAGTGCTGGCGGCCTGCATGGTCATCGACCCGCACTTCTTGCGGTGACAGAATCTCACCACGCCCCCCGAACACGGTAACCCGGTTACGGACATAAAAGTCCGTTCGAACCTGCACCTGGGAGTCTATTACCTCGCGGGTGCGGGCAATCAGATCCTGCCAGCGGATTTCGCGGGGCTTGATGATGCCGCGTAGCAAGGGATTCCGCTGGGTACGAATCACCTGCCGCACCTGATGCCGCAACGCCTTGGAGGGAATCGTGCCCCAGTGGGTGCAGTTCCCGCCCAACGACGACTGATCCTCTACGATCGCCACCTTTAGATCTTTCTTGGCCGCCTGCATCGCCGCCGCTTCACCCGCAGGGCCACTACCAATCACCACAAGATCCCAACCGGCACTGATATCCATTCACCTCTCCTTTCTACTGTTATAGAGAGTATAGGGAGGTAGCGAGACAAGCACGAGTTGGACTAGAGTCGAAACACAGCAAGGAGGAAGATCATGGATGACCACAGCGGCAAAAAAACCTCACTGATTGCCCGCGGCAGCCGTAAATCCGGGCACTGGCTGATCACGCACCCCATGGGGGCACTACAGATTCTATTGGCGCTTTTGGCCATCATTATCGTTTTTCAGAACCTGGAACCCACCAGCATCGACATCCTGTTCTGGACCCTGGTGGACGTTCCCAAGCTTGTCTTGCTGATGGCCAGCATGCTGTTCGGGGCAGTGGTGTGGGAAAGCCTGCGGCGGGTGCTACGCCGCCACTCGGCGACGCAGCAAAAGGATTAGCCCGCCCAACATGGCCCAGCCAAGACTACCACCCGACCCGGCCGAGGTTTCGTCGTTGGGGTAAGTGATAGTGAAAGTGGCTTGTTTAGAGGTAACGTCACATTTATTGTCTTCGACTGTCACCGTAAATGTATCCTTGAAGGTATTGTAATTCCCTTCGGGGACATAGGTGATTTGCCCCGCCACATCCAGGAAAATCCCATAGCCTACCGCGTTATGATTCTCATCCTTCTTGCTAAAACTGGGCTCTTTGACCAAGTTGACCTGATATCGCCTCTTCGGAGGAGAAATACCGTCCGACCACATTTCTTCCCAATCGACAACCTGACCCGGATCATCTGGGTCAGACATGCTTAGCGTGAATTCTACGGATTGGCCAGGGTCATTCAGACGCGAGAGGCTTTCCAGTTCCGGCGGTTTGTCGTTAATCGTTAACTCAACCGCAGCCCAGTCCGACGTATCTACAGGGTTAGCCCAATCCGAGCAATCACTTGCATTCCCAGAACATAGCCCTTCGCTATCCTGAAATCGATACAGGAAAGCAGTTTTTACCGGAGCGTTAGCGGTTGCACTACATACCGAATCAGCGAACGCAGGGCTGGGTCGTGACGGCTCATCAACCAATGACGGAGGCGTATAAAGAATAACACAGTCATCTGCTACATCCCCGTCATCAAAAACATCTGGATTCGCATCAATAATGAACTGCGGAATCGGATCGCCACAATGCAGGTCATAACCGTCGCGATTTTCATTATAGTACTGCCAAACAAAATCGATGGTCTCGACAACATCGTCACCATTCCCATCTTGGTACGTCAGTTCAAACCGTGTGGGATCCTCAGCACTCTGCACAAAAAACTCACCGGTTCCCACATATACAACAGGATCCGCGTCCGGATCATCAATCTTGGCACGCTCAAATTCGAATATGCCGTTTTTAAATATGACGGGATCAACGCTGTCATCCAGCAAAATAATTTCTGCTCCATCGCTGGCCAGATCATTATCTAAAAGATCTACGCTAGCGCGAAGCCCTGAAGAAACCGCATTACTGCCTTCGTCATCTCCAGCCGTTATCTGCTGGTACTCATAAGCACCAAGGTCACAACGTCCTCCCGCTGTTCGAGAAATTCCCCGCAAGTCAACAGACCGGCAGTTTAGAGGCGAGCTGGTACCCGCCGCCAGTGAGGCCTCATCATTGCCCGCATCTACCAGATCACCATTCGGCTTTATCGTCAGGTAGGGCGGAGCATAGTTAGTATTCGTTCCTGTACCCGGCTCATCGGTCAACATATCAGCAAGCTCTGCTACATCTACGTTTTCCAAATTCGTAGCGTCAGGATCATCACTCTTTGCCGCGCAAGCTGTAGAAGAAAAAGCATTATAAAAACTCTCTTCCAACTCTGCCGGCTCTGCTCCCACGCTTGAGGTACAAGCACCGCTATTGAAGTAGATGCTGTTCGACATTTTAACTTCAGCATCCGAACCATTCCCTAAATCGATCCCCGCATCATTATCCCGGAAGGTCGCATTCATAAGGTTGGCATTCACCAAACTATTGGTCAGATCGAGAGCCGCTCCGCCCTCGTTATCGAAAAAGGTACTATTGGCAATTTCAATCCGGCCTTTAGCAATATTAGCTTTCAGAACGCTGCCTGCACCGCCTGCCACCGTATTCCCGGCAAAGGTGCTGTCGACCATGGCGATTTCGATACTTTCCTCGTTCTGAGAGGTAGTAAACAGAACCCCACCGTTCGTCGCATGATTATCATGCACATAGGTTCGATTGAACGTCAGCAACTTCTTGTTGCCCGCATTACCGCGAACATAGACCACGCCACCGGACTCGTCTGCCTGATTTCCAGCAATCACAACCCTGTCAAAAATTATTGACCCGCCAGTCAGAATTGCCGCACCGGACCCGCTATCACCAGCGCCTTCCGCTCTTCCACCTTCCAACGTCAAATACTGGAAGGAGACTGTCGGGTGCGCGGACTGTGGGTTAATAGGCCGCACTTCGAAAAGTCGATGATCTCCCTTACCTATAATCTGCGTTACGGTGTCCTCGTCATCATCCGGATCATCAAGCACCCCCTTGCCCACAAGTTCCACGCTACTGTCAACAATCAAGGTATCTGCTAACTTGATCTCAATGGCAGGAATAAGAATACGGTCTGTTGAATTAGTGCCATAGGCGCAATCCGGGTTTCCGTCTCCAGAGGCATTCGCTAACGCTTCGCGCAAGGTGCAAATGCCATCGCCCTTGATGGCAGGCGATTGATCCTGGGCTTCAGGGCTTGGATTATCTGTATCCCCCACCACATCCACCACGATATCTTTTGCCAGCACAGGACCAGACAGCATGGTTATCAGCAATATCAGCGCTCGATTGTGGCGGCGCAGCATTCCCACCAAAACCAGCAACAGCAGCAGACCAGCGCCTTGGGCTCCAATGCTCTTTTTCTCCGTCAAGCCACTTGCGGGCTCTGATACCAAATTCGCAATATCATTAAAACCTCGCCCCGTATCGGTGCCACCCACAAAGGCGCTTTCACTCACCTGGTAACGTAGTTGGTCCACGCCATGGAAATTATCGGACGGGGTGTAGCGAATTTTCGGATAAAACCGGTCCACTTCACTGTCATCCACATCACTGGACAACTCTTCGCCATCGGTATCCAGGCGAATAATTTCAATCACGGCACTACCACGACCCGGTGTCGTAATGACGTCCAGACACTCCGGATAAGTCGAAGGATTGTCATAATCAAAACCAGACACTAAACCACAATCCACCCAAGTATCATTTCTGTCATTCTCGAGCACATCAGCGAGAACGGACTGACCACTGATCAAGGCAATTTCATCAGACTGGGCCGTCGCGCGTAGAAATTCCACTGCCCCAACATCACAACGCCCACCGGCCCCTGCACGGGCCTTCCCTCGGTTATCGTTGGTTTCACACAAATCTGTTGTTGCTGTTTCGGGGTTGCCCCGGTCGAGCAAGCTAGGGGCAAAGTCGTCACCTCCAACTCCATCCACACCAACTACGGCCAAAGGCAATGGATTCGGCAAGTAACCAGGATAGGGACCATCCAGCTCTTCCGCTGTCATCGGGTCACAACCACCCTCCTCCGGGCCTCCTGCTCCCTCTGCATCAACCTCACAAGCGATGCCGCCTTTGCCTAGAAAAATATCTGACTGAGCCGTATTGGGGTTAACTGTCGCCCCCGTATCCATATTGTTAACACAGCCAGGATCATCGGTGATCACATACTCAATACGAGCAGCAGTGGGACGCGTGGTTTCTTCTTCCACAAGAGCGGTACCGTCACAGGCGCCCTCATTACCGACAACAACAGAATGCAGGATATGGGTGGTTGGTCCCTGTTCATCCAGGTCAACGTCAGGGTCAACAGGAATGCCTTCCAGGCTCAAGCCAATACCGTCATTGAAAGCGATAGTCATATTCAGCAATCCGGATGCGTAATTTTCCCTCTCAACCCGGATACCCCCACTGCGATTATTGGCCAAGGTACCGTTTGATAAACCAAACTGTACTTGCGGTTCGTCTTCCTCAACCCCTTCATCATCAAGTTCTGGTACAAAAGCAGCTATGTAAATAGTGGCGCTCTCTGCAGTCCAAGGATCAACCGCGTTTCCGGCCATGTAAAAACCGATGCCAGTAAAACCGCCACGAAAATCATCAGAGGTAGCGATGACAGCACCGTTTGCCCTGGCAACGTTATTCTCAAAGCGTCCTCCCTTCTCAAATGACAAGACGCCTTTCCCAGCCAGGTAAATCGCGCCCCCCTGTTTGGCGCAGCCATTCTGAAGCGTCATATTCTCAGCAATAATCACGGTACCCGAAGAACGTATCAGGCCGCCCTCGTCAACCGCTAGGGAATCCGTACAAACAAGTGGGTCGTCAGCATCGCTGGCAGGCCCCAAACGCATGTTTTTCACGGTAAGCGAGTTGCTTTCTTGAATGTTGAACAGGCTGGCAGGCCCAGCGCTCGGAGCAGGGGCCAGAGCCGGTAAATTATCCAGGTCAGGATCTTCAAAAGCCGCCAACGCCACAGTAAAGCTGACCTCGCTTTTCAGCTTTATATCTTCCGGGCAGGGATCATCCGAACACTCAACCGGCTGCTGAACTGGTTCGTCGTCAGGATCATCCGGTTCAATAGTTTCAAACCGGACCTTCAAACCACCACTAATTGGCAGCTCACCCTCACTAAGAAAGTAGGTTTCACCAGCAACCAATTTGATCGTGTTCGAACCTGTGCCTGCCTCACAGCCATCCACGGCAACTTGATAATTGCTTGCATAGACAGCCTCCCGCACAGAGCAAAGGTCATCTTTCTCAGCAAACCGCACCTCATAAGTCGATTCTTCACCGGCATCATCGACACGCACGACCTCTTCGAATGCCACGTCCGAGGTGGTCTCGATATTGTAAGTCGTTGCATGGGAGGTGGCCGCAAAAATCAAGGCGCAGCCAGCAAGGCACTGCCGTAGCCCAAGGTGGCGCATTCTGTTCTCCTGCAGGCTTTGTGCCTGGCGTTATTGTTCTAATGTGGTTCTCGCGCTTTGTGGTACACAAATATCTGCATCGTGTCGCCTGCCGAGCGTGCCACGAGGCGTGTAACCCAGTGTTATAAAGCGCAATATATCGCCAATTCAGGTAGCGAACTGTTGTTTATTCGTTAAGCGCCCATTTTTACCACCCCAGCGCATCCTTGACAAAGGGAATCGTGACAGAGCGCTGTTGCGCCAGGGCCAGACGGTCCAGATCGCTCAATAATTCCATCAAGGCGCCAGCGGACCGCTCACTGCGCAAGACGATGTAATGGGCCACTTCCGGTTCCAGTCGCAAGCCCCGCGCCCTGGCTCTTTCCTGTAATAGCGCCTGTAAATCCTCGTCTTCCAGCGACATCAGCCGGTAGACCGGGCCCGCCGCCAAACGGGTAGCGAGATCAGGCAGCATCAAGCCCATTGCCCCCGGCGACGCATTGGCGGTGACCAGTAATCGTCCACCCAACGACATCAGCCGGTTATAAAGGTGGAACAGGGCTTCTTCCCAGGCAGGCAGGCCGGCAAACAACTGACAATCATCAATGGCCAGCAACCCGAACTGTTCCATGGATTCCAGCACTTCCGGAACCAGTGGAATGATTTCGCTGGCAGGCAGCAGACAAGCATCCAGACCATTGTGCTGGGCCAGTCGCACCGCGCCTTCCAGCAAATGACTTTTGCCCTGCCCGTTACCTGCCCAGAAAAACGCCTGCCGGTCGACACCTTCCACCGCCTCACGAAGCCCGGCAATGGCAGCGCCATTGGGACCCGCGTGGAAATTATCCAGGGCATTGCCCTCGCGAAGCTGCAGGGCCAGGGGAAGTTGCGCACTCATCGGATCAACGCCAGCAGTAATGCCATTGGGGCCCGGCCACCGCCGGATCCGGGCAGGCGCGCAACTGGGGAGACAGCTCCAGCAGGTTGCGCAACTGCTCGTCGCTGGCACTGAAATCCAGCCCAAAGGTCAGCGTAGTACCGGAGGCCTGTACCAGTGAGGCTCGACGCATCCCGCTCAGGCCCGCCAGAAATTGTTGTAACGTAAACCAGTCCTGCAGCTGGTCGACCTGATCCACCACCAGCAGGGTGCGCAAATCGCTTACTGCGCCTTTCACCGCATAGCGGGCGGCCAGCTGGTCGGTGACACGGTCGATCAACGCAGTCACAGCCTCCCCGTCGTTCGCCGTTTTCTCCCGGCCGTCTTCCAGAGTGCTTTTGTCTTTCAGGACTCGCCAGCTCACCGTGGCCGGCTCACCCTGATACAGCACAGCAGCAGCAATCAGCTCATGGGGGTAGCGGCTGGAGGCGTCACGCAATTGCTGATCGAAACGGCCACGGATGTCTGCCACGTTCAAACGCCCCTGATCCTCGCTATCCCACTTCGGGATGACGAGGGTCAGGCCACGTCGCTGGGCTTGCGCAACCAACTGCGCATAAAGCGGGTGACCGTCCACCACCATCTCGCCGCGGCCTGCGCCCTGCTCCACCAGCCAAAGCAGCACCCTGGGCCGAGGCATCCCCCACACCGATGCGCCCTGCTCCGCCATGAAGGCCATCAGGCCATTCACGTCATAACGGGCCTGCAAGGCACTGCTGCCATCATCCAGCATGTTGTAATCGTAGCGGGTCACCCAGCGATCCAGCCGTGAAGCGGCTTCACTAGCCACCGCCTCATTGAGTACATCCCGCTGCCCGCTCAGACGCACCAGCATCTGCTCCAGGCCCTCAGCCAACGCGTCCTGCCGCTGCTCGTCGCCACGGCCATCCACCGGCACCTGCACTGTATCCAGCGATTCTGCCTGGGCCAGCAGGCTCCATCCCAACAACACGGCCAACAATCCAATAAAACGCATGGGCGCTCATTCCAACCGAAAATTCAAGCGCGCTATTATCACCTATTCACCTCAGCCACGCGAACCCGTTTCCGGCAAATTACAGGGCAAATCCCTGAGCGAAGCGACCTTATCTGTCGGACGAAACCCGCTTTCCCTGAGTTTAACGCCCCAAGGCGTCACGCAGAGGTTCCCCAGCAGGCAGGCCCGTTGCTAGAATACGCGCCTTCACCAACCCGGAGCCCCCCATGACCGAACAGAAACGGCCACTGACGTACCGTGACGCAGGTGTCGATATCGACGCCGGTAACGAGCTGGTTAAACGCATCGCCCCAGTTGCCAAGCGGACCCGTCGCCCGGAAGTGCTGGGCGGTCTCGGCGGTTTCGGTGCCCTCTGCGAGTTGCCCACCAAATACAAGAACCCGGTTCTAGTGGCAGGCACTGACGGTGTGGGTACCAAGCTGCGGCTGGCCATCGACCACAACCGCCATGAGAAAGTGGGCGTCGATCTGGTCGCCATGTGCGTTAACGACCTGATCGTGGGCGGGGCCGAACCGCTGTTCTTCCTGGATTACTACGCCACCGGCAAGCTGGACGTGGAGATTGCCACCAGCGTGGTCACCGGTATTGGCGAAGGCTGCGAACTGGCCGGTTGCGCCCTGATCGGCGGTGAAACCGCAGAAATGCCCGGCATGTATGAAGGCGAAGACTACGACCTGGCGGGTTTCTGCGTCGGCGTGGTGGAAAAAGACGGCGTACTGGATGGCAGCAAGGTCGAAGCCGGCGACAAGCTGATCGCTCTGGGCGCCTCCGGCCCCCACTCCAACGGCTACTCCCTGATTCGCCGTATCATGGCCCAGGCAGACACTGACATCGATCTGGACGGCAAGCCGTTGATCGAGCACCTGCTGGAACCCACCCGCATTTACGTGAAATCCCTGCTCAAGTTGATTGAACAGGTGCCTGTCCACGCCATGGCACACATCACTGGCGGTGGCCTGCCAGAAAACCTGCCGCGGGTTCTGCCGGACAACGTCCGTGCCGTGATCGACACCAAAAGCTGGGAATTCCCGGCCGTATTCCAGTGGTTGCAGCAGGAAGGCCAGGTACCCGCCTTTGAGATGTACCGCACCTTCAACTGCGGCGTGGGCATGGTCATCGCTGTCCCCGCCAGCCACGTGGACGACGCCCTCGCCCTGCTGGAAGCCGAAGGCGAAAACGCCTTCCTGATCGGCGAAATCCAGGCCGGCGACGGCGAGCCGGACGTAGTGTTGGACGGACTGCCAGAGTGACACACCAGCTGGCGGTATTGATCAGCGGCTCAGGCACCAACCTGCAAGCGATCATGGATGCCCAGAAAGCAGGCACTCTCGACGCCGAGATTGCCGTGGTGTTTTCCAACCGCGCCAACGCCGCCGGCCTCGAGCGGGCCGCACAGGCGGGCATCCCCACCGCCAGCCTGGACCACCGCGACTACCCGGACCGGGAGCAGTTCGACCAGGCCATGATCGAGGTGCTCACCCCCTACGCCCCGGATACCGTGGTGCTGGCCGGTTTCATGCGCATCCTTTCAGCTGTCTTTGTACGCCATTACGCCGGACAACTGATCAACATCCACCCCTCCCTGTTGCCCAAATATCGCGGGCTGAATACCCATGCCCGCGCCCTGGAAGCCGGCGACAGCGAACACGGCTGCTCCATTCACTTCGTCACTGAAGAGCTGGATGGCGGCCCACTGATTGCCCAGGCCCCCATTGCGGTGCATGCGAACGATACCGTTGATTCCCTGTCCAAGCGTGTACAACAACGCGAACACCTGCTCTATCCTCAAGTGCTGCAATGGCGGGCACAGGATAGACTGGCACTGACTGACAACGGAGTCATACTGGATGGGAAGCCACTCCCTGCGCAGGGTTACACACTGGCGTAACCCTCTACGCATTATTCTACGCAACCCCCTGATTCTCGCTGCTATCCTGCTGGCGAATCTGGCCTTTTCTTCCGCCGCCACCGGGGACGAAACGCCATCACCGTTCCGTCTGGACTACCGCCTGAAAAGCGAAGGTATTCCATTCAGCATCGTCGCCACCCGCTCTCTCAGCCAGGTTCAGGACGGGCTCTGGAAAATGGAAGTCCACGCCAAAAACTGGCTCGGTGAGATTCGCGAAACCGCCCTGTTCAACTGGCAAGGCTGTACCCCGCTGAGCAATTACTACGGTTACGAGCGCCGCGGACTGGGCAAGGTCAAAGAAGCCAAGCTGCATATTGATCGCCAGACCGGCGTGGCCGCCAGCGAGCGCACCGACAAACCCATGCGCAGCTACGAGGTAAGCGACAACGCCACCGACGAGCTCTCCGTCTCCCTGGCCCTGCAGTGCAAATTGCGCGACGGCGCCAAAAAAGTAGAACTGCAAGTGGCCGATGAGCGTGCGCAGAAAACCCACCACTACACCGTCACTGGCCCTGAAACACTGACCATCGACGGCGACAAGGTGAAAACACTGAAAGTGCAACGCCAGCGTGGCAAGAACAGCGAACGGCAAACCTACATGTGGTTCGCTCCGGGCTATGACTATACGCTGGTGCAACTGATGCAGAAGAACGACGATGGCGAACACCTGATGACCCTGCAATCACTGAAAGGACTCTGAGCGTGCGGTTGATTTCACTTTTGCTGGTGCTGGCCAGCGGCCTGGCCACAGCCAACGAACCCCTGGCCCCCTTTTCTGCCGAGTTTCGTATTTATGTGAACAAGCTGCCTACCCCGGTCAAAGCCGAACTGGTGCTGGAACCGGCAGAGGGCGACGACTACTACCATATGTTGCTCAAGGCGAAATCGTTTCTGCTCAGCAACACAGAGGAAAGCTATTTTCACTGGCGTGACTGCCAACCGCGCACGGCGCGCTACGTGCATGAATTCAAGGGATTCGGTCAACGACGTTTCCACCACATGGATTTTGAGTGGAACCCGCCACGGGTACACAACGAATCTGAAGACGACAAGGAAAGCCTGGATATCCCCGACAACACGCTGGATGAGCTGACGATTCTGCTACGGGGGCGCTGCGTGTTTGCCACCGGCGACAAGTCTTACTCCGTGACCAGTGTCTACGGCGACAAAGTGCGCGAACATCATTTTGAAGTGATCGACAGGGAAACCCTGAAAACACCGCTGGGCAAACTGGATACCCTGCTGGTGGAAAAGAAACGTACCGGGGACAGCAAAGAAAAACGGCGCACCCTGTTCTGGGTAGCGCCGCAGCTGGACTACATGGTGGTACAGGCCAAACACATTGAGAGCACCCTGTTGAAAGCCGAGATGATCATGATCGACTACAACGGCCCGGAACTCGCTCCGGACTCAGGGCCGGCATCAGACTAGGCCCGTGGCAGGGTCACGCCACGCTGGCCCTGGTACTTGCCGCCCCGATCCATGTAGGAGGTTTCACACACCTCATCGGATTCAAAGAACAGCATCTGCGCCACGCCTTCGTGGGCATAGATTTTTGCTGGCAGGGTGGTGGTGTTGGAAAACTCCAGCGTCACATGCCCTTCCCACTCCGGCTCCAGTGGCGTCACGTTAACGATAATGCCGCACCGCGCGTAGGTAGATTTGCCCAGGCAAATGGTCAGCACATTTCGGGGAATGCGAAAATATTCCACCGTGCGCGCCAGGGCAAAAGAGTTCGGTGGGATAATGCAATACTCCCCCTTCACATCCACAAAGCTGCGTTCATCGAACGCTTTCGGGTCCACCGTGGCGGAATGGATATTGGTGAACACCTTGAACTCGTCGGCGCAGCGCACATCGTAGCCATAACTGGACACGCCGTAGGAGATCAGCTTCTCACCATTCTCATCCGCGCGAACCTGCCCGGTCTGAAATGGCTCGATCATGCCTTTCTCGGCGGCCATGCGGGAAATCCAGCGATCCGATTTAATAGTCATTTACGCCTCAATGTTTCAGAGTAGTTAGCGTTCAAGCGGCCAATGGTATAGACGCCGGACGCCGGATGCCAGATGTGTGACGCAGCCGGCCAGCCCCCTCATCAGGCTCTTGTTCAATGCTGCGTCACACTGGGAAACGCCCGTTTGCCGACTTCCGTCAGTGAAAGCCGGGCAGCCAGACGCCGGGCAGCCGACCGGTAGAGAGCAGCCTCATCACTGTCGGGGAACGCCTGCATCACCGGTTCGCCCTTGTCTGCCTGCTCGCGTATACGCAAGGACAATGGCAGCGCAGCCAACACCTCAGTGCCATAATCTGCTGCCATTTTGTCGCCACCACCCTGACCGAAAATAGCCTCCTGATGCCCGCACTGGCTACAGACATGCATGGCCATGTTTTCCAGGATTCCCAGTACCCGAATATCCACCTTGCGAAACATTTCCACGCCCTTGATGGCATCCAGCAACGCAATATCCTGCGGCGTGGTAATCACCACGGCACCCGCCACCGGAATTTTCTGGGCCAGCGTCAGCTGGATGTCGCCGGTTCCGGGGGGCAAATCCACCAACAGATAGTCCAGCTCATGCCAGCGGGTCTGTTCCATCATCTGCACCAGCGCGCCGCTGGCCTTGGGACCACGCCACACCACCGGTGTCTGCTTTGTGGTCAGATACCCCATGGACATGGTCTGCAAACCGTAGGCGTCCACCGGCACAAAAAATTTGCCTTCCAGCAATTGGGGGCGTGTACCGTCGGGCAACCCCAGCATCAACGGCTGGCTGGGCCCGAACACGTCCGCGTCCAGCAACCCAACACGGGCGCCCTCCGCCTGCAGCGCCAGCGCCAAATTCACTGCCGAGGTGGATTTGCCCACCCCGCCCTTGCCGGACGCAACGGCAATGATATTGGCGACCTGGTCCCGCGCCGGCAGGCTGCTTTGCGCCCGGTGCGGCACAATGCGACTTTCCACCGTCACTGACAGGGAACGCTGCTCCAGTACCGGAGCCATGTGTGCGTGGATGGCATCAATCAGCGCGTCACGAATACTGTCGCAGGGATACCCCAGAGTTACCGTGGCCGTCACGGCTGCATCACTCAACTGAAACGCACTGATGCCATTGACCTGATTCAGGCTAATACCCAGATCCTCGGGAATAAAATCGCCCAGGTGCTGTCGAATCTGCTGTTCCGATTTATCCATGGCTGAACTCATGACCGTACTCACCGATTGCCTCTGCCTCACGAGCTGCGATGATAGGGGCTAACGAACCAACAACCAAGGGGCCTTTACCCTGCGTTCTGTACGGAAACCGTTCGTTTAAACGGTTTGCACGAGATGAGTTGCGTAAACCTGACCGATAAGCAAAATAGAACTTTGCCGCTTGCACGGCAGTACAAGGAGATATCATGAAAGTTGTATCCGCTGCGACCTTGTTGATCGCTGGCACACTGGCGCTGGCCGGTTGTGATAACACCACCATCAATACCACCCGCGACAGCATCACCGTATCCGGCAGTGGTGAAATCAGCGCCCAACCAGACCGTTTCACGGTGGTCGCTACCGCCAGTGAAAACGGCGATGACATCGCCGGTATGAAAGATCGCGTGGATGAGTCTGTCAGCAATATGCTGGATCTCGCAGACGACCTGGATATCGAAGAAAAGGCCGTCACCGCCAGCACCATGCAAGTCACCCCCCAATGGCAGTATCAACCCGAACGCAAACTGATTGGCCACCAGGTCAGCCGCGACGTGAGCTTCAAGGTCGACGGCCTTGAAACCTATGCGGAGCTGCTCGAAGGGCTGGCCGAACAGGGCGTACGTAACATCCGCCCCGCCGGTGCGGAAGTTAGCAACCGCGACGAGCTGGGCAACCAGGCCCTGGAAAAAGCCGTGGCTGATGCCCGTCAACGGGCAGAGATCATTGCCGAAGCCGCAGACCGTGACCTGGGCGAAGCCTTCCAGATCACCGCTCAGGGGATCCACCACCCGCAACCGGTGATGATGATGGCTCGCAGCAAAGAAAGCGGTGCCGCAGACAGTTACCGGGCCGGCGAAACCGAGATTTCCGCCCAGGTACAAATCACCTTTGAACTGAACTGAGCGAACATCCCCATGGATGCACTGGGCCAGATTTGTAGCGCCGCACTTCAGCAGTACCTGGCTCACGGGCAAGCCCGTGGGCTGGATACGGCTGCGGCGCTGCAGCAGGCCAACCTGGACCCCGGCCATATCCAGAAACCGGATACCCGCATTCATGGTCAGGATTTTCAGACCCTGCTGCACGCCCTCATCAAACAGTCCGCCGACCCCCTGTTCGGGTTACACACTTCCGAATTTGTGCAGCCCGGTTCCTACAATGTGATGGGCTATATCGCCATGAGCGCCAGCACGCTTCAGGAAGCGTTATCCAAGGTCAGCCTGTACGAAAAGCTGGTTGGTGACATGGGCACCACAGACACCACTGTCGATGCCCACCAGGTAGCCATCCGCTGGGATTGCTTGTATCGCCAGCAACCCGCACGTCAACATCTGATCGATAACGTACTCGGCTCCTGGGTACGCTACTCCCGCTGGCTCACCGGCAACGATCTGCTGGCACCGGAACAGGTCTGGCTGGAACACCCCACTCCACCGGCAGCCCAGGTGGACGAATACCGGCGCGTATTTCTCTGCGATGTGTTGTTCGAACAACCCTGCTCCGCCCTGGTCGGCGCGCCGCAATTACTACAGCAGCCCATACGCCAACCCGACCCGCTACTACTCTCCACCCTGGAAGCCCACGCTATCCAGCAGCTGAATCAACTGGGCGTAGACACCAATCTCAGTCAGCGGGTCAAACAGTGCATTCAGGATGCCATTGGCCATTCCCTGCCCCGCAAGGAAACCGTTGCCGAGCGGCTGGGCATGAATGTGCGCACCCTGCATCGTCGGCTGGCCGACGAAGACCAGAGCTGGCAAAAACTGCTCGATGACGTGCGCCTGAAACAGGCTCGGCGCCTGCTCACCACCACCACCCTGCCCCAGGCCGATATCGCCGCCGCCCTGGGCTATTCCGATATCCGTTCCTTCCAGCGCAGTTTCAAGCGTCACACCGCCATGACCCCGGGCCAATACCGGGCCAAGCCTGACAATGAGCAAATACACTCATAAAAATTGACACTTTTATCTGTAACCCTGTGTTTTTTGTCCTACAAACACTTAAACCTGCCCCTCTCTCCTGTCTATACTGACATCACTCAATGACAAAAATGAATGGTGGAGAGCCTCAATGAAAGGCACCCTCAAACAGCTCGAACGCGCCATCGATAACGCGACGACCTATGACGAATGGTACGAAGCCAGCCAGGAACACGACCGCCTTTCCGGCGCCGACGAATGGAAGGAAGTGGACCGTTCCCCCTATTACGATTACGAGTTGATTCGTAATCGTCTCTGGCAGATTCGCCAGGCCCGCGAACGCAACGACGTGAACAAGCTGGTCTTCCATTTGCATGAAGGCCTGCATGGCAATCTGGGCAACATTTCCAACCCACGCCTTTATCAGCACAGCCGCGTGGGCACCAAACGCCTGATCGAAAATTACCTGACCGAAGTGTCCACCGCCCTGAATTATCTGTGCGACAGCAACTTCAAGGAATTCGGGCTGAAAGAGAAGCTCGATTTCTTTGAAACCACCGGTCAGGCCTTCGGACAAAGCTGCCTGATGCTATCCGGCGGCGCAGCCCTGGGCCTGTTCCATATCGGTGTGGCCCGCTGCCTGTGGGAACAGAACCTGCTGCCTTCGGTGATCTCCGGCTCCAGCGCCGGTAGTATCATCGGCTCGGTGGTCGGCACCCACAACGATGAAGAATTGAAGGTGAAACTGGAGCCGGAAAACATTTATCTGGAAGCCTTCAAGGTGTTGGGCTGGAAAGGCCTGGTACGCGGCACCCCGGTGCTGGACGGCGACCATCTGGAAGCCTGCCTGGAAGAAAACATCACCGACATGACCTTCGAAGAGGCCTATCGACACACCGGTCGCGAAATCAATATTACCGTGAGTCCCTATGACCGCAACCAGCACGCGCGCCTGCTGAACTGGCGCACCTCTCCCAATGTGCTGATCCGCAAAGCTTCGCTGGCGTCCTGTGCAATTCCCGGCATTTATCCGCCGGTCTCCCTGTGGGCAAAGAACATCGACGGCGAGCGGGTTCCCTACATCCCCGGCCGCAAATTTGTCGACGGCTCCATCGTCGACGACCTGCCCATTCGCCGGCTGGCCCGCCTTTACGGGGTCAACCACTCCATCGTCAGCCAGACTAATCCCCATGTGGTGCCGTTTCTGTCCCGCAATGAAAACACCGACAGCTCTCTTAGCACTTTGGGTGACTGGGCGCTGCGCAACGTCTCCATGAACCTGCGCTATGGCCTGCAACTGGTGCAGCGCCGGGTGGCGTCCAACGACATGGGCTTGATGATCGACAAGGCGAAGAGCATGGTGACGCAGAAGTATATCGGCGACATCAACATGATCCCGCCCCGCCAGCCGCTCAACGCCCTGCGGGTTCTGAATAACCCCACGCTGCAAGATGTGCGAAACTATATCCGTAAAGGCGAACAGGCGACTTGGCCAAAACTGGACATGGTAGCCAACACCACCTGCATCAGTCGCACCTTCCGCGACTGCCGGGCACGCCTGGACCGTATCGAAGAACGCATGCTGGACCGGGTAAACATGACAGCGGTGGCCAACCAGTAAACCACCCCCCGGCACGGCGACTATTCCTGGAGACCGTGCTTGCCTCACCGTATACACCATTACTACCGACAGAACCCGCTGGCCTTCAAAGTGGCCGGCGCGGTGCTGTTGGTCAGCATTATGGTGATGCTGATCAGCATCGGCGTATTCATGGTGCGCGAATACCATCAAGGTATGGAGCGCCTGGAGCAGAACCTTGAGCAGGTGGAACTGACGGCCTTGCCCGGGCTGTCCCGTTCCCTGTGGAATTTCGACGAAGAGCAATTGCGGGTGCAGGTTAACGCCCTGCTGCATTTGCCTGATGTAGCATCAGCCAGCGTCACGTGGACTGACTGGAATGGCCACGCCAAAGCCATCGGCAGCAGCATGGCCGCGCCACCCAAGGCCCTCACGATTCGCGAGCTGCCACTGGTCTACCAGCGTAATGACGGCACCCGCGAAACGCTGGGACAACTGGAACTGGGCATTTCTCACAGCAGCATTTATCAATATGTGGGCAAACAGACCGCCTTCCTGATCGGCTTCCTCGCTCTACAGGCACTGGTCAGCGCCATTCTCATTATTCTGCTTATGCGCCTGCTCTTCACCCGGCGCCTCAGCCAGCTGGCCGACGACACCCGGCACTTGTCGCTGTCGTCCCTGCGCCAACCGTTACCCCTGCCCACCAACCCCGAACACCATGACGAACTGGATAATATTGCCGCCGCCCTCAACACCATGCGAGAACGGCTCCTGCAGGACATCAACGCCCGCCGCGACGCGGATCGTGCACTGCTACAGGAACGACAGCTGCGTCT
The DNA here is from genome assembly GCF_002733835.1 of Alcanivorax sp. Classification (GTDB taxonomy): domain Bacteria; phylum Pseudomonadota; class Gammaproteobacteria; order Pseudomonadales; family Alcanivoracaceae; genus Alcanivorax. The sequence goes on along the minus strand of NZ_NVWY01000033.1, from coordinate 18,238 downwards.
GGATAATGAAGAACGGCGCATCCACGCTGAAAGCGCCAACGACGCCAAAAGCACCTTCATGGCCACCATGAGCCATGAAATTCGCACGCCCCTTAACGGCATCATCGGCATTATCGACCTGATGCAGAACAGCACGCTGAGTAATCAACAGGCGCACTACCTCAGGCTCATGCAGCAATCCAGCGAGAACCTGCTGGCCATCATCAACGACATTCTGGATTTCTCGAAAATCGAGGCCGGCGAACTGCGGCTGGAGCATCAACCCTTCAACCTGGCCATCCTGATCGAAGACACCATGAGCGCCTACGCCGGCCTCGCCCACAAGAAACAGCTAACGCTGGCCTGTGAGCTGCAACTGGATAGCATGCAGGCTGTGTTTGGCGATGAAGTGCGGCTGCGGCAGATCCTCATGAACCTGATCAACAACGCTCTGAAATTCACCGAACAGGGCCATGTGATCATCCGTGCCCGCGACAAGTCGCTGACCGACACCGGCAGTGGTGTACACATCGAAATTGAAGATAGCGGCATCGGTATTTCCGACAGCCACCAGGAGGTAATTTTCCAGGCCTTCGCCCAGGCCGACCAGAGCACCGCCCGCCGCTTTGGCGGCACGGGCCTGGGGCTGAGCGTCTGCCGCTCCTTGTGCACACTGATGAATGGCACCCTGGGCGTCTCCAGCACACTGGGCCAGGGCGCACGCTTCTGGCTCGACCTGCCCCTGCAACCCCAGGACACGCAACCACCTCTGCCACAGCTTCCCCAGGCCAACATTCTGGTACTCAGCCACGATCAACCCTTGCGACAAACACTGACCCGCATGCTCGAACACGCCGGTGCCACCACCTTGCAGGGGGACGCCATGGATCTGCTTTCCCTGCCCGGGCCTTTCAGCCATGCGTTGATTGACGAAACCCTGCTCGGTGCCGCGGGCCTTAGCGCCATCCCCCCAGACTCCCAGGCCCGGGTGCTGTTAATCGGGGATCTGCACGAACAAAGCGACACAGTGCCAGTGCTGCGTAAACCCGTCACCCGAAGCGCCCTGTTTCTGGCCCTGGCGCAAGACACTGCCCAGCAGATAACCGCACCCGAACCCGGCCAGCCAGCGGCCCTTGATCAACTGCAAGTATTGGTGGCAGAAGACAATAGCGTTAACCGGGATGTGCTGCGGGCCCTGCTCGGTTCCCTGGGGATCACCCCGCTCATCTGTGAAAATGGCCACGAAGCCGTGCAGGCCTACCGCCAGCACCCAACGCCGCTGGACCTGATTCTCATGGACGTGGAAATGCCGGAGCTGGATGGCCTCGCAGCCACCCAGGCCATCCGACGGTTTGAGCAGGACACGCAGAAAATACCCTGCCCGATCATCGCCCTGACGGCCCATGCGCTGGGCAGCCAGATCGCCCGCATTCACGATGCCGGCATCGACAGGATTCTCAACAAACCGATTCGCCGCGATACGCTCTTGCAGTGCCTGCAGGAGCTGGCTTCCACCTGTCACACAGGCACAGAGCCGCAAAAGCCTCGCTAGCGCGCCACCGGTAAATCAGACCAGCGACAGGTATACGCCGGCGACAGGTGCGCCCTGCGCATGGCCCAGACACTGCGCTGATCCGCCTGCATGCCCTGCCCCGCCAACCACACCTTGCCCGCACCGCTCTGATTGATGGTATCCAGGACCGCCATCAGCGCGTCCGCGCGCGCGCCCGAATCCGGCTCTGCCGGCTGCTCCGAGGTAAACAGCCCACTCTGAACCTGCCCCCGCCCGCGCAAGTCCGTGAGAATCACCCCGGCTTTCCCGTAGCGATACCCCTGCTTCCATAACCTGGTCAGCAAGGCCTGTGCCTGATGCACCACCACTCGGGTATCCGCCGTGGCCGGCGACAAGGCAGCACTGAGCGTATTGGGGAATAATTGTTGGGGCTTGCCCATCGGGGCGGTGCGCAAATACACCGTTACCCGGCCGGCGTACAAACTTTCCTTGCGCAAGGACTCCATGGCCCGGAAGGCAAAATCACTCAGGGCCTGGCGCACCGGGGGCAAGGTGGTTACCGGCTCGCCAAAAGAGCGCGAATGAATCACTTGCTGCCGCGGCGAAGGCTGAGTATCCAGAGACAGGCAGGGCTCCCCGTTCAGCTCCCGCACCAGCCGCTCCTGCACCACGGAAAACCGCCGACGAATCATGCAGCTATCCGCCCGGGCCAGATCCAACGCCGTCTCGATCCCCAGCGCCTCAAGGCGGCCCATCAACCGGCGCCCTACTCCCCACACCCGAGACACCGGTGTTAGCGCCAGCAACTTTTCCCGGCGCGCCGGGTCCGTCAGCACCACGGTGCCGCCCGTGGCGGGGTAACGCTTGGCCGCGTGGTTGGCGAGCTTGGCCAGCACCTTGGTGGGCGCTACCCCCACGCACACTGGCACCCCGACCCAACGAGCAACACGCGCTCGTACCTGCTGCGCCAGCGGCAACAGCTCAGCTTCCCCCATCAACGACAGATCCAGAAACGCCTCATCAATGGAATACACCTCTACTTGGGGCACCAGGGTTTCCAGGGTCGCCATCACCCGCTGGGAAATATCCCCGTACAGTGCATAGTTGGATGAAAAGACCGCAATTTTATGGCGGGCAATCAGATCACGGGCCAGATGTACCGGCATGCCGGTTTTTACCCCCAGCGCCTTGGCTTCCTCAGACCCGGCCACAATACAGCCATCATTATTGGAGAGCACCACCACAGGCCGCCCCTGAAGATCCGGGCGGAACAGGCGCTCACAGGCGGCGTAAAAGCTATTGCAGTCGACCAGGGCAAACATGGCCGCCGTTACCCTCGGCCCCGCAAGGCATGCAGGCAAAACGTCACCACCCCGAAAAGGTCTACGCCGTCATCACCGATGGGGATTGGTGCATAGGCCGCATTGCGGGGCTTGAGCATGGGCGTGGGCAACAGCTGCAACTCCTTCACCGTGAATTCGCCCTCCAGTGAAGCGACCACCACATCGCCCGCAACAGCTTCCAGTGAGCGGTCCACAATGAGAATATCACCGGAGAAAATACCGGCATCCACCATGGAGTCCCCCTCCACGCGCAACAGAAACGTGGACGCCGGCCGGCGAATGCATAGCCGGTTCAGGTCCAGGTGTTCATCCAGATACCCCTGAGCCGGAGACGGGAACCCCGCAGCAATGCGTTCACTGAAAAAAGGCAGGGCAGACATAGCAACATACCGGGAATCCACAGTCGGACAAGCATGACAAAATACTGTCCTTATGTACAGTTATCGATAATCCAGCTTCACCCCAGGCTGTCGCCCTGGCGACACAAATGACAAGAAAGCGACAAAACGACAAACAACGCCTATCCACCCTCTGCAACTCCTGACGTAACTTACGGTCATAGACATTACGTGCGGCTCGCATCGCCTGCGAGCTCGCACCGGGCAAGCATGAGAGCCACTATGAACACGAAGAGTCATCACCGCTGGATGTCCGATTTTCTGGAAGAAATGGGCCTGCCCGCCCAAGCAGAATTTCAGGGCTACGTTCTGTTCAATCTGGAGCAGAATGCCTTTATCGCCACCAGCAGACACAACCCGGACAGCTCACATCAGCAACTGGTCAGGCCCTGCGCCTGGGCCCACTGTTATCCCTACATCATGCACGCCAGCGACGCCGCCAGCGGGCTGGGCGCCGAATACGAAATTCGCGCGCTTTTCCGGCTCAACGGCCGGTATCTGTCCTGTTCGGTGTGATTGGGCGGTCAAGGACTTGAGATTGAACGCAAGACGCTCGGAGCTCGACGATTGCGACTGGCATCCGGCATCAAGCGTCTAGCCCAGACATAAAAAAACCGCCAAAAGCGGTTTTTTTATGTCTGGAGCGGGTGAAGAGAATCGAACTCTCGTATGCAGCTTGGGAAGCTGCCGTTCTACCATTGAACTACACCCGCCTGTTTGAAACGGCAATATAGTCAAAACCCATCAACTTGGCCAGTGTTGAAGCAAAATCGTCAAAGTTTCGACAAGTGGCTGTTTAAAACAGTTCATCGCGGATGAGGCTGAATAACAGGCTCTAGCCGTTTGATTAGCTTATGGCGAATACCCTGCATTTTGCCAAACGCTCAACGCCGGATGCCTGACGTCAAACCCCATAGCCTGAGTGTTTGTCACTATTGCGGTACCTCTTTTGAGGGGTATTTTGAGGAATACTCAGGGCCATTATTCAGGAAATAATCGGGTAATGCGTTTTGCGAAGAGCGCATAGGAGCCAAGATTTTCAGGTTTTGAATGCAAGCGTCCGCCGTCGGGCACCCGGCGTCCTGCGGCAACCAGGGCAGGATTGAGGCTAATCCTGAAATCGGCTCATCACTCAACCCTGCGATGAACCTTTAGAAGCAAGTCACCGGGAAGACAAAGCAGTTGCCAGCGTCCGTTTCGGTGCGTATAGAAGAAGCAACAAGCGTCAGCCAAAGAAGGATACCAACCATGCCAGTGGCATTTATCAGCGGGGGCCGGGGGTTTCTCGGTGGGCACATTATCGACCAGCTTCTCGACAAACAGTGGGAGGTGGTCGCACTGGTGCGCCCCAACAGTGATGCCAGTACCCTGCACGCCAAAGACGGCGTGTCCGTAGTGCAAGCACCACTGGATAATGCCACAGAGCTGGCGCTGGTCATGCCGCCCGCTCCCGATGCCGTTTTCCATGTGGCCGGCAATACCAGCCTCTGGCGTCGTGGTAATGCACAGCAATACCGTGACAACGTGCTCGGCACCCAGGCCATGGTCAGCGCCGCCCTGAAAAACGTGGCCGGCCGCTTTATTCATACCTCGTCCATCTCTGCCTGGGGCATTCAGGACAACCCGATCAACGAGCTGACGCCCTCCAATGCCGCCAATGACTGGATCGGCTACAACCGCACCAAGTTTCTGGCAGAACAAGAAGTGGAAAACGGCATTCGCCAGGGCCTGGACGCGGTGATCATGAATCCCTGCGGCATTATTGGTGCCGGCGATACCCACAACTGGTCACAGATGATCCGCATGATCAACGACGGAAAACTGCCCGGTGTACCCCCAGGGGGCGGAAATTTCTGTGCGGTAGAGGAAGTGGCACGGGCCCATATTGCGGCGCTGGAACACGGTATTTGCGGCGAGCGTTATATTCTGGCCGGCGTGGAAGCCAGTTTCCTGACCCTGGTCCAGACCATTGCCGACCGGCTGGGGCGCAAGGCGCCGCAGCGTACCGTACCCCCGGCCCTGCTGAAACTGGCCGGCCAGCTCTACCCCATCGGCAGCCTGTTCACCGGCGAAGAACCCCGCCTGACCCCGGAAAAAGTGGCCCTGATCACCAGCCGCGTGCATGCCGACGGCAGCAAGGCCGTGGAACAGCTGGGCTTTAATGATCAGGTGCCGCTGGCCACCATGCTGGAAAACTGCATTGCCTGGATGGCCCGGGAACGGATGTTGTAACAGCCTGCGGACGGCTTAATTACAGCACCGCCCGGTAGACCCGGAAGCGGGTGGTTTCGCTGGCCACCTGCACATGACTGAAAGCATCATCCAGCCACTGCACATAGGGCAATTCGCGGTTAGCCACCAGCCACAGCACGCCACCTGACTTGAGGTGTGAAGGTGCTTCCGCAATCAGCCGGCGGGTGATGTCCGTGGTACGCTGGCGGCGGTCATGGAACGGCGGATTGGTCACCACCATATCCACGCGCCCCTGAATCGGGGAGAACAAATCACCGCCCATGACCCTGCCTTGCAGGCCGTTGCGGGCCAGGCTATCGGTGCTGGCCGCCACGGCGCTGGCACTGACATCCACGCCCTGCACCTGCCAGCCCTGGCGAGCCAGCCAAACGCTGATCACACCCGCGCCGCAGCCCACATCTATCACCTTCCCCGGCTTACCCAGCGTGTGCCCCTCCATGGCCGCCAGCAGGAGAGCACTGCCCTCGTCCAGACGGCCATGGCTGAACACCCCCGGGTAACTGATGGCTTCCTGATCCGCCACCTCCAGCACGGTGCCCCAGGCTTTCAGGGACTGCTTCTCCCCCGGCTGCAATAAACCGCTATAGAGCTTGCAGTGGCGGGCGCTATCTTCCAGCACCGATTCATCCACATGGGCATCCAGGTATTTCAGGGCACCGCGAATGCCACCCTTGGCCGGGCCAATCAGCCACAGCTCGGTGGGTTCAGTAATTTCACCGGCCAGCCAGTTGAGCAGAAATCGTAACCGGTCGGTGGACTTGGGCAACGGCAGCACCAGCAAATCTGTCCCTTCCGGCACCGTGGGCGCGGGCGACCACTGCTGCGCACCAATGGTGTAATCATCCGCATGCAGATGCACCGTGGCGTCCACTGCCAGGGTTTTCAGTGCAGGATCGTTGGCATCCACCACCAGTACATTTCGCCCGGCAAGGGCATCGGACTGGCGCAGCAATAATTGGGTCGTATTTTCCATGGTCTCCGGCTCAGGTAATCAGCGGCGGCAGTATAGTGCAAATCACACAGGTCCGGACACGGATACGGCGAACGCCACACACCTCACGCTGACCCATAAGTATGATCTTCCCCAAGTTTTACATAATCACCACGCCAAGCGCCTGGCGAGGCCGGTAGAATTGGCGCATTCATTCCGACGATGTGGAGGCACAAATGGTTCGCACTGCGCCAACTCGCGCTTTAGCACTGTTTGCCTGCTGTCTGTTTTCTTCGTTGGTCGTTGCCGCTACGGATAGCGACAACTTCCACCAGGCACTGGACGCAGCACGCAACAATGATTGGGAAACCCTTTCCCGACAACAACAGGCTCTGGGAGACCAGCACCCCCTGCAGGCTTATCTCGACTTCCACCGGCTGCGCGCCGCCCTGCCTCAACTCAGCCCTGACAAAGTCACGCAGTACGCTGAAAAGTACCCGGATTCGCCGCTCCCCCAGGATATTCGTCAGCTCGCCACGGTCGCCTACGGCAAAGCGGAAAAATGGCAGGCACTGCTCACCATTACCGACAGTGCCCCCAGCGGGGTTGCACTGCGCTGCTACTACCACCAGGCGCAATGGGAAACCGGCGACCAGGCCGTTAAAAAAGCCGCCCTGCAGGCGGGCAAAGAACTCTGGGCCTCCGGCCAGTCTCGCCCCAACAACTGCGACCCGCTGTTTAACGCCGCCCGTGACGCCGGTGTCATCGGCGATGCGCAAATCTGGGAACGCCAGCAACTGGCCTTTGATGCCAACAGCGCCGGCCTCATGCGCTATCTGGACGACATGTTGGCAAAAAGCGACTACGCCACCGCCAGCGAATGGCTGCAAACGCTGTACAGTACCCCTGACAAAGTCGCTGACCTGCCCCGCAATCTGCCGGCAGCACAACGCCAGACGCTGCTCTCCGCCGCCCTGCGCCGCTGGGCCTACAAGGACACCGAAGCCGCACGCAAATGGTTCGATACGCAAAGCAAAAAACAGGGACTCACCGACGCGGCACTACGCGAACGGGCCGGCACACGTATTGCCTGGTACTCCACCATCCGCGGAGTGGAAGCGAATCGCCAATGGCTGGATGACTGGCTGACAACACACCCGGATACCTCACTGGTGGCACAGCGCGCCAGGCGCACGGTGATTGAACAGGATTGGGACGCCCTGAATGAGTGGGTCATGCGCCTGCCCCAGGAGGAGCGTAACGACTCCCGTTGGCTGTACTGGCGCGCCCGCGCACTGGAAAACACAGACCAACCGGACCAGGCCCGTGAGCTGTATCAGCAGGCCGCCCAGCAACGTAATTTCTTCGCTTTCCTGGCCGCAGACCGTCTGGGCGAGCCCTACCGTTTCTCCGAACAGAAGCACACGCCCGCCGCCACGTTCACGCCGCCGCCGGCGATCACCCGTATCCGCATGCTGCGGAAACTGGATGAACCCTATCTGGCGCATCAGGAATGGATGTGGCTGATGTGGCACAGCAGCAAGGAACAGCTGGCAGAACTGGCAGACCACGCCCTGACGCAAAAATGGTACGATCTGGCCGTGCAAACCTCCATCCAGGCCAAAGCCTGGAATACCCTGGCATGGCGCTTCCCGCCCGCGTATCTGCCATTGTTTGAAGAAGAAGCCAAACCCCACGATCTGGACCCTTGGCTGGCCATGGCGGTGGCCCGCCGCGAAAGTGCATTCAACCCGCAGGCTCGCTCCCCCGTGGGCGCGATGGGGCTAATGCAACTGATGCCCGCCACCGCCCGCAAGGTGGCCAAAGACGCCAACATGGGAAAACCCACCACCAAGACCCTGCAGGACAAGCACACCAACATCACCCTTGGCAGCCGCTATCTGGCAGAACTCCTTGAGGACTTCAACGGCAATCGGGTGCTGGCTCTGGCCGCTTACAACGCCGGCCCCAGCCGGGTAAACCGCTGGCTGGAAAACGCGGAAGACGGCGTACCAGCAGATGTGTGGATTGAATCTATCCCGTTCCGGGAAACCCGGGATTATGTGCAAGCAGTGCTCACCTACCGGGCCTTGTTTGTGGGTATGCACGACAACCAGACCCGCAGCAAACAGCTACTGACCGGCGAAGAAAATGATGAGCTGTATTCCCTGACCATGCTGGACAAGGACTGACCTCAAACCCGGGTCAGTCCAACTGGCGAATATGATAATCCAGCCGCGCCGCCGCTTTCGCATGGCTCAATGCCGGCGTCGCGGCAAGGCGCCGGCGCAGGTGAATGCTGCGCGCCGGCTGACGGGTAAACGCGATCACCGCGTTATGGCAATCGCTGCATGATAAGCGGAAACGGCTGCTGAAACTTTTCATGGCGCGGCGCCCCGAGGCCGGGCTGTCACGGTATTCCTGCCAATCGCCAAAGTTCATGATCAAGGAGCCATGCGCCGACAGGTTATCGCGCAGGCAGGCAAGCCAGTCGGCATCGGCGGGTACTGCCCGGCTGACCTGTTCGTTACTGGGCGCAAACAGGTCCTCAATAATCAGGTCGAACGCTTCCCCCTGATAATCACGCAGCCACTGCTGGGCATCCCCCTGCCAGGTCTCCACCCCGAACGCCTCAATGCCGAAGACGTCGCGGGCCACCTGCAAGTGTGCTCCGTCCAGCTCCACCGCCACCAGCACATCCGGATCCAGCAGTTTGCGGATGGGGGGAATCAGTGAACCGCCACCCAGCCCCAGCACCAACACCCGGCGAAACCGGGCCGGTTCGTGCAGCAAAGCCGGCAACCACAGCAAATCCCACACGCTGCCAGTGAGCAAACGTTTGGGGTGAAACTCTGAATGCTGAACGCCGTTGGCATACAGCCGCAAAGTCTGCCCCGCGCGCCTCACCTCGTAGCGCACGCCGTCCTGTTGCGTTTCCCAGATCAATGCCACCGATTATTTTTCCAGCGTCAGGGTCAGCCCGGTCACCGCGCCGTCCACTTTGGATTCTTTCAGGTACACCCGGGACTGCTCAATCTGGAACTGCTGCACCAGCGTGGCTTTGGCATTTTCCGAACGCAAACGCGCCAGCTCCACCAGCTGTGCCTTATCCACTGAGGGCGCCTCTGCGGTGACCATGGCATCCCAGGCACTGCGCGCCAGTACACTGTCACGCTCATCGTCATCCTCGGGCAGCGGCGCGCTGACCAGTGTTTCCACATCGCGGTCATAGTCAGATTCGTAACGGCGGATCAGCTTGCGGCGCCATTTCTTTTCCAACACGGCCGCATCAATACCCGGCCAGTCATCACCGGCCACATCGTCCCCAATCGCCTGATCGGCAAGCGCGGTGCGATCTTCTGCACTGACGGTACCCACCAGCCCGATGTGCAGGTGCGGCTTTTCAGTGAGCACCTTGGCCAGGGCCTGCAAGGAACTGGAGGTTTGCGGCCCCACCTCGGCGGTGCCGGGGTCGAACACAATAGTCTCCAGGTTCTCGCCACCGGCCAGCCCGGCCAGCACGGAGAACGGCGCCGTGGCCGCCTTGACCACAATGTTGGTCAGCACTTTCAGAATCATGCCGCTGACACTGAAGCTGGGATCATCCAGGTCACCGGACATTTTCACCGGCAAGGTAATTTCACCGGAACGACTACGCAGCACCGACAGGCCCAGTTTTACCGGCGCCCTCACTGCTTCATCACTGGGCACTTTTTCGCCCAGATAGAACTGGTCCGCAATAATGTCGGAGACACTGTTCAGATGGTTCTTCTCAACGGTGACTTCGGTATCCACCCCCAGCTGCCCCTTCTCCACCTTGTACCCCAGGTACAGGCCGGTATAAGGCGTCAGGCTGGTCATTTCATAATTGTTCAGCGACACCACCATGTCCGTAGACAATGGCTCCGGGGACAAACGCCCCTTGATGGAAAACGGTGCATAGCGGTCCACTTGCGCATTCAGGTCCAGCCTGGCGGTGCTTCCCGGACGGGTATCCAGATTGCTCACCGTGCCAGCCAGCTGATACAAGCCGATACGGAAATTGGGGCTCAGGGACAGGTCTTCATGGCGTACCTGGCTGCCGATCAGACGCACGCGGTCCACCGTCACTTGCCAGGGTTGGGACGAAGACGAAGATGAAGCGCTCGACGAGCCGCTCCCCGACGGCATCGCGGCCTCAATACGGGTAGACGCATCCCGCCCCTGGGCGTCCACCTGGTGCAGCATGTCCATGCCGGTCAGCCCGATTTCGCCGACGCGCACCCGCTGTGCGGCGGTGTCCAGCGACAGCTTGCTCACCTGCACCTTATTGACCTTGATAAGAGGGCGACCGCCTTCCAGCAAATTGAAACCGGCCATGCTGGCGCTGCCATTCACGGTAATATCCGGGCCATCGCCTTTCACCGCAGACTGCAAATCCAGATCCAGCTGACCGCTAGCCACTTTCAGCGGCGCTTCACGCTCCAGCCAGGGCGACAACGGCGCCAACGGCAGCCCAGCCAGCGCCGCCTTGGCGGTCACCGACAACGGCGCCAACTGGCCCTCACCGGAGTGCGTCAACGCGCCTTGCTCCTGAATCTGGGCCTTGCCCTCCCAGGTAAAGGTGGCTTCTTCACCCAGGATGAGATTCTTCAGCGTGAATTCACCCTCGGTCAGGCTCACCGTTTTTGGCTGATTCAGAGTACGGTCAGTAAAGCGGAACGTATTGCCGTCCACTTTCAGGGTTCCCAGGCGAGTCACCCAAACCGTCTCCGCCTCTTTAATGCGCTCTGCGGCTTCTTGGGCTTTTTCCTTCACTTCCTGTTTGCGCTGCTCCGCTTCTTCCGGGTCCACCGGCAGGAACAAGGTGGCGAGATCCAGCCCGTCGGCAGCCAGGACCGCATTCACTTCAGGCTGGCTGAGGCTCACCTCCGGCAAGGTGATTTCCTGCTTCTCGCTGTCCACGGCAATTCCCGTCACGGTCAACGCTGGCACGCTGACACTGGGCACCTCTTCACCGGGTTTCTGAATCTGCAATGCACGCAAGGTCAGCTCACCATTGCTCACCACCACCCGGGTGCCCGGCTCCGTGGTGAACAGGTAATCTGTCTGCAGATCCAGTTCACCGGATGGCACGGTAAAACGCACCTCGTCACGGGCCAGTTTTGCCAGTGACACCAGGTCCACTTTCTCAATACTCAAGCGGCCCTGGGCCAGAAAGGGCGAGAATTCAAAGCGCCCATCCCAATCGAATGCACCGCCATCCGGCCCCTCCAGGCGAATGGCATAACCGTTCTGGTTTTCCCCTTTCGCGACAGTGGAAAAATTGGTCACCGTAAAAGCAACCGGCAGCACCAATTGATGAGGTTCCTTGCCCGCCGCTTCGGTGTAGCGCAAATCACCATTGGTCAGGGCCAATGCACCCACAGAAATATTGGGCAATGCGCCATCGTCCTCCGCAGCTGGCTCAGGCTCGACGTCATCGGCACTGTCCGCTAATTGCGCCTCTATATGCGCAATCACATCGTCAAAGTTGAAAACAGAACCCGGATTGCGCTGGGCACGCACCGTCAAACCATCAAGATCCACCTGCCTGAAGTGCCAACTCCAGCGAAACAGCGACGACATTTCGAAATTCACATAAAGCTGGTTGAACCCCAACAGGACATCAGTTTGTTCATCGTTGATGGCGAACCCGTTCACCGTGGCACTCAACGCCAGCGGATTGATCCTCACCTCGCTGATCACCACTTCACGGCCGGTCAACTCGGCCAGCGCCTCGCGGGCATTGTCACGCACCAGACCGGGAGCAACAAAAAAGCCCAGCAGTACGTATAACAGATAGAGGCTGACCAGAATCAACAGTGTCTTGACCTTCCAGCTACTGCGCTTCCATGCCTGTGTGACTTTCACGCCCATCCCCTTTTACTGATGCCGCTGATGTTGAAATCCTGACGCCATGGTAGCAGTTGGGCCGGGCCGTGGCGCCCCAAAACCCATTGCAGCGTCTCCCCGGCTGTGGAGAATGTGGCCATTGATTTCAGGAGCCCGCCCCATGAGCAATAACTACCTGCTGAACATGTACGAAAAAGCCTTGAAGCTGCCCGCCGGCCGCAAGCTTTTCTCCATGGTCTTCAGCCGCAAAGCACCGTACTTCGCAACCATCACGCCCACTATCTCTGAATTGCGTCCGAATTTCTGTGAGGTTACGTTTAAGAAACGCAAAGGGGTGGAAAACCACATCCAGACCGTCCACGTCATCGCCATCTGCAACGCGCTGGAGTGCGCCATGGGCGCCATGGCTGAAGCCTCGGTGCCCAAGCACCTGCGCTGGATTCCCAAAGGCATGAACGTGAACTACACCGCCAAGGCCACCACCAACATTACCGCCACCGCCGAAGCCAGCCCGGAAGACTGGAAGCCCGGCAACCTGCCCGTGACCGTAAAAGCCATGCGCGATGACGGCACCGTGGTGGTCGAAGGCACTATCAATCTGTGGATCAGCGAAAAACCGCAGAAGTAAGGCCCGCCCCCTTCCTGTCCCCGGCCACAACCCGGCTTCTCTCGACTCGGCTTCACCCTTCCTGCCGTTGCGGTACACTGGAGCCGGGATAGAAGGGGACAAGAATAATGCTAATCGTACCAATTGGTGACAAGGACAGTCGCCGCACCACACCGTGGGTCTGCATTCTGCTGATCCTGATCAACACCCTCATTTACGCCTGGACCACCCACCGTGATTACCAGCGTGACGAACCACTGACAGCAGAACAGGAAAACCGGCTGGCAGACCATGAGGCCTCCCTGCTGCTGCAATGGTTGATGCACAAGGACAGCAACCGCTACGCGGATGCCATCTCCATGGATAGCCGCGGCCCGGATCTAATGTGGTCATTCGGCTGGTATGACAGGGAATTCGCACACTATGTGCAGCAGCAGTGGCAACAACAGCCTCCCCCTACTCAATGGCGGAACCTGCGGCAGAAGCTGGATAGCTGGCTGGCTGACGACTCCACCATGCGATGGGGGCTGATCCCCAATGAAATGAGCCTCACCACCCTGCTAAGCTCACAGTTCATGCACGGTAGCTGGTTTCATCTGCTCGGCAATATGCTGTTTCTGATTGTCTTCGGCATCGCCATGGAGCGCCACTGGGGCAGCCTGCGCTTCATCGGCGCGTACTTGATCAGCGGCGTTGGCGCCGCCTTGCTGTTTATTGCCAAAGACCCACACAGTGGTATCCCGCTGGTCGGTGCCTCCGGCGCTATCTCCGGGCTTATGGGGTTATTTGTCGGCACCTACCGTCTGCAGCGGCTGGAGTTTTTCTACAGCCTGGGCTTTCTGTTTGGCAGTTTCCGTGCCCCGGCATTGGTGCTATTCCCGGTCTGGCTGGGCTGGGAGCTGGTGCAAGCCGCCACCGCCCAGACCAACGTGGCCTATATGGCCCACGCTGGCGGGCTACTCACCGGCCTGGCAATTGCATTTTGCCTGCCCTATACCCGGCCCCAAAAGGCAGCATCTGACACCCATAAGGGCGCCGCCCGAGATACGCTTCGTCAGGCTCCCGTGCCCAGGCTGAGCCAACAACTGGCCGAGCAACTACGCTTCTCTGACGCTCAGGCACACTGTCGCCAACAACTGAACAGCACCCCCACCAGCTTGCCCCAATGGTGCTTTTTCCTGGAAATGGGGGCGCGCGTTCAGCAATTGCCTGGCGCCATGATGGAGAGCATCAAGGCGCTGCGCGAACAGCCCGGCAGTGACGCCCTGCTTGGTCAGGTGTGGAAGGAATTTGAAACACTGGGCGGCCAGGTCCATACCTTGCCGGCGCCCTATCAATTACTGCTGGCGGAGCTGGCCTGGCGACAGAAACAGCGTCACAAGGCCACCGCTATTTTAACAGCCCTGCAAGCCAGCGACTGGCAACATCCCCGCCTGGAAGCCCTTAGCCAGAAGCTTGCAAACGCTTGAACATGGACTGTGTTTGCTGCCCCGTCTGGCTGTTGAACTGTTCGGGAAACCGGCGGGACACAAACTGCAGCAACTTTCCCGCACGGACCAGATCAGCCTGGTGTTCCAGATATAACTGCGCCAGCAATACATAAGCATCCCCCAGCTGGCGAAAATCCGGCGCGCGCTGGTGCAGATTCATCAATACATGCTGGGCGTCTTTCAAGCGGCCACGTTCGTGCAGCGCACGGGCCAGCGACAGGCACAATGCGGGGTCGTCATCAAAACGAAAACCCGGCCGCTGTTGAAGCGCTTCCAGCCAGATTTGCACCGCAGACCCTTCCATGCCACGACTCAACTGCTGACGTAAAAACCGCACCAGATGCTGCTCCCAGGGTTTCTCCTTTTTCAGCAAATGCAGTAACCGCAACCGCCGCCAGTTCAGATCCTGATGGAGCGGTGCACTGGCAAGCCCCCGGTTTACTCCCTTGAGCGCATCCTCAAAGCGGCCTTCCTGCGCATACACATGGGCAGCACCGATGGACTCCGCCACTTCGAAATCATCCGCTGACAGGGAGCGCCCGCGTGGCTCATCCCAGGCCAACCCCAGAGCACGCGCTTTCTCGTTCAACAGCGCGCCCATCATGGCCGCCGCCACAAGCGTGGTGTACACAGAAAAACAGGTGCCCAGAAACATGAACAAGACAGGGGCGTTGCCAGTTTCCAGGATCGACGGGGCAGCAGTGACCGCCATTACCGCAAACCACAGCAATAAATAGGAAACACCAACGGTCACAATCAGTTGCAACCAACGCAGCGGATTCAGGGCAGCACCCAATGAGTGGCTTACGGCCAGGATCATCAGCGCAGCAGGCAATACCAGCGCGGCCAGCGCCAATAGCCCCATCCCCAGCACCACCGAAGAAGGCATTAACAGGACCGGCCCCACAAACAGCACCACCATTAATGCAATCTGCTTTAACAACAATCCGCCTTCCGACATCACGTCCAAGGGTGAAGGCGGTTGCCATTCGTCAGCTGCCACAGCGGCAATCACAAAAAGCGCATAGACGGTTAGCATCAAGCTAAGAAACAGCAGCAACAGACCGGTCATCAACCCCATGGGCAGCACGCTGGCCGCACCCACGGCCAGGATCAACCACACGGCTGGCGGCTTGAAACCATAACGCAGAATATCACCGGAGCGCTGCCAGAAAGGCGTACCGGGTTCACCGTCGCCCTGCCACTCCAGACTCTGGCTGCACAACAGACAACGGGGCTGACCCGCCTTGAAATTGTCTTCCCCTCCGGGCACACATTGCCCGCAATAAAACGTGCTACAACCAGAGCAGCGCCAGCTGCCCGGCCGCTCACGGTGATACCCACACACTTCCATGTTTCCCCCACTTCCTGTTTTTTAGCAATCCTTATTGAAACGACACAGAACCCATAAACGTTGCCGCCGCTCTTGCAGCTTCATTGATCAGGTCCTGTTGTTGCAATCCACTGCGTTTCAGCGGTTTGAAGTCATGATCGCCACTGGGTAGCCAGTGTAATTGCACCCGCTCCGGCAGGCCATAACCTGCCACCTCGTCCGGTTTACCAAAGGGGTCCCGCTCGCCCTGGCAGACCAGCATGGGAGCCGTCAGCGCCGGCAAGTGATCAATGCGGGTTTTCTCCGGTTTCCCGGGCGGATGAAAGGGGTAGCCCAGCGCAATTACGCCAGCCACATCCAGCGCGGCCACACCATTGCCCTCAGCGGCCAGCATGGAGGCCATGCGTCCGCCCATGGATTTGCCGCCGATCCACAGTGGCAGCGCGCCATCGGGAGTCTCAGACAATTCAGCCGCCAGTGCCCGGGCTTCTCTGACACGCTCGGCAAACGCCGCCAGCAACTTGGGTGCGCGGTCCGGCGGGAATTGTCGTTGCTCCTCACGACGGCGCTGCATGTAGGGAAACTCAAAGCGCAACACCGCCACGGAATGCGACGCCAACGCTGCGGCCATGGTGTTCATGAAATCGCTGTCCATCGCAGCACCGGCACCATGTGCCAGCAGCAACACTGCAACAGGCTTCTCTGCCCGATCATAGAGACAATCCACACCAAACCGTTCAGCCATACCGGCGCTCCCTGGCAAAGAGTTATAACGCGGCCTGCAACGCTCGTAGTTGGGTACGCAGTGCATCCCCGAACTCCACCTGAAACACATCCAGCGGGGGCGCCTTGATCACGCTGGCCACCACCGGTGCCGGTTGGCTCACCGCCCAGCAACCTATCACCGATTGCTGCACCTGCATCAGGAAACGTATGGCCTGATCTCCCTCCAGGGCAAAGTCGCGCTGCAGGCGCGCGGCCAGCTGCGCAAAACTGGCCAGCAGGGCCTGCTTGAATTCCCGTGCCTGTGATTCATCCAGATTGTGTTCCAGCACGGTATGCAGAATAGAGGTCAACCGGCAGAACAATGGGCGGGCAATCAGTAACTCACTGATTGCTGCCCAGGCCGGCCCCTCCTGCGGTAGAGGCGCCTCAACCATGGCATCCAGTTCACTCAGATAGAGCGCCAGAAACAGCGCTTCTTTAGAAGGGAAATACCGGTACAACGCTGCCTTGGTCACACCGGACTGGCGGGCGATGGTCGCCAGGCTGATGGCCGCGAACCGCTGTTCGGCAAAAAACAGCGCCGCCGCCTCCAGAATGTGGGCACGCCGTTCCGCCTTCTGTTCCGGGGAACGGGCACGTTGAAAAGGACAAGAATTCACGCTTGTAACAATCCAGCCAGTCGGCGGGTAATCATACGGGGCGAAAGCTTGCCGAGCCACACCATCAACAGGTTCTTAAGGCCAGGAATCACAATGGCGCGGTGGCGTCCGGCCAGCGCCTTGCTGACCACCGCTTCGGTGGTCATGGTGCCGGCCTTGAAGAGCAAGGTGTTGGTCATGTTGGCTTCCTGGGCAAACTCGGACGCGGTGGCACCGGGGCAAAGCGCACTCACCGCCACGCCTTCCTTTTTCAGCTCTTCGTGCAGGCCTTCCGAAAACGACAGAACAAACGCTTTGGAGGCGTAATAGATACTCATGTTCGGGCCGGCCTGGAACGCCGCAGTGGAGGCCACATTGATCACAAACGCATCTCTGGCCGTTTTCAGCTGTGGCACCAACCGCCAGGTCAGATCCACCAGTGCAGTCACATTCACCTGAATCATATCCAGCTGACGCTGCAGCGGCAGATCGGAAAAATCGCCCCGATCGCCAAAGCCGGCATTGTTGATCAAGCCGGTCAGTTCCACCTTCTGGGCAGCCATATCCGCTACCAGTTTTTCTGCCGCACCGGCCTGGGCCAGGTCGGAGGCGATACACATGACCTCCAGGTTATGGCGCTGACGCAACTCACTGGCCAATGTTTCCAATCAATCCAGCCGCCGCGCCGCCAGCACCAGGTTGTGTCCCTGCGTGGCCAGCTGGCGAGCAAACTCTTCTCCAATACCGGCGCTGGCACCGGTAATCAATACCGCTTTCATCGGGCTCTCCTGTCAGGCACACCGGAAGTGGGCGCGCCGTCAATGCAAATTAGTAACCGCTGGTCACCAAAGTAAAGGAAAGGCCGGCAAAGGTAAATAACCCAGGGTTACTAAATGGCTCCCCACAGGCTCAGCTGCCCATGGGGCCCAGGTGGCACAAAGCCGCCCGTGTCCAGATCCAGCGACTCCCTATCCACCAGCCCGGCACTGCGGCAGGCGGAATCAAAACGCTGACGCAACAGATGCGCCCAGGCACCCTGCCCGCTCTGACGTTGGTGCCAGCGGCTGTCATAAATGGCGCCGCCATGCAGGTCGCGCATTACCGACATGACCTTCTCGGCCCGATCCGGGTAATGGTCTGCGAGCCATTCCTG
>NZ_NVWY01000032.1 GCF_002733835.1 Alcanivorax sp. | reverse complement strand
TCGGGCCTCACTGATCTTGGAAAATTTGTAGTAGCGGTTTTTACCTGTATTCATAGGCGCAAATGCATATTAGCATGCGATTTGCTTCCTAAGACCCTTAATTATTCATTATTAACTATTAATTAATCGCAAAGCTCTCCAACCGCAACCCAAGCTCACTATCCGCCACAATTTGCCACCCAAGCTTTCCCCAATCTCCCAGCACCCAGCGCTTGCCGGTGCCATCAGGCAAGTCCACGTCGTGGACGTCCGGGCGATGGGTATGGCCGTGGATCAGGTGCTGAACACCAGCTTCCTGCATTTCCCGGACCACTTCTTCCGGGGTGACGTCCATGATGTTTTCTGCCTTGTTGGCGTTGTTGCCCTGGCTTTGCATGCGCATACCCTGGGCGATCATGCGTCGCTCTTCCAGCGGCTTGGCGAGCATGCCTTGCTGCCACTGGGGGTTACGGGCCATGGTGCGGAACTGTTGATAGGCGGTGTCCAGGGTGCACAGGCTGTCGCCGTGCATCAGGATCACGGCGGTGCCGTAGAGGTCGACTACGGTGCCTTCGTCAAGCAGGGTGCCGCCGCAGGCATTCGCAAAGTCGTTGCCGAGCATGAAATCCCGGTTGCCATGCATGAAGTAAAGCTTGCTGCCACTGTCAGAAAACTGTCGGAAGGCGGCGATGGCATCGAGATTAAACGGGCTGTCATCATCGTCGCCGATCCAGGCTTCGAACAGGTCGCCCAGTACATACAGGGCGTCGGTCTTGCCTTGATGGTGTGCCAGCAGGTTTTTCAATGCCTCCAGATGCTCGGGGCGTACCGGATCCAGGTGCAGATCAGAGATGAAGAGGGTGTAACTCATGGTTATTGAGCGTCCTTCTCTTCGTTTGCCTGTTTGGCTGCCTTGCTGTCATCTTCCAGGCGGTAGGCCTTGGTAATCAGAATCGGCACTTCCGGGACATCGCGGGCCATCATGCCGTTCAGGCGCTGGCTGGTGGTGCGTTCCCGGGCGATATTGTCGACCACATTCATGCCGTCGGTGACGGCCCCGAAAACGGCATAGCCCCAGCCGCGGCTGTTCTTGCCGGTGAAATCCAGATTGCGGTTATCTACCAGGTTCACAAAAAACTGGGCGGTGGCCGAATGCGGGTTGCTGGTGCGAGCCATGGCCAGGGTGCCACGCTTGTTTTTTAGGCCGTTGTCGGCCTCGTTCTGGATGGGTTTGCGCGTGGCCTTGCGCTGCCCGCTCTGGTCAAAGCCGCCACCCTGAATCATGAAACCGCTGATCACGCGGTGAAACTGGGTGCCGTTGTAGAAGCCACTGTCCACGTACTGGAGAAAGTTGGCGACACTTTGCGGGGCTTTGTCTTCGTACAGCTCAATGGTAATGGGGCCGGCTGTGGTGTCCAGGCGGACCACCGGGTTGGCCAGCAACAGACCTGGGAGCAGGGCGAGCAGGGCAGCAGCAAGGCGCATGACGATCAGTCCTCGATCAGTTCTGCAGATTCGATCAGTACCGGTTCCACCGGCACATCCTGATGGCCGCCGCTGTTGCCGGTGGCGACGTTGCGGATTTTTTCCACCACGTCCATGCCTTCTGATACAGCACCGAATACCGCATAGCCCCAGCCGTCCTGGCTGCGTTCCTTGTCCAGAAAATGGTTGTCGGCCACGTTGATGAAGAACTGGGCCGAGGCGGAATGCGGATCCGGGGTGCGCGCCATGGCAATGGTGCCGGCCTTGTTGGACAGGCCATTACCCGCTTCATTCTGGATGGGGGCGCGGGTAGCTTTCTGCTGCATGTCTTCGGTGAAGCCGCCACCCTGGATCATGAAATTGCTGATAACGCGGTGGAAGATGGTGCCGTTAAAGTGGCCTTCCTTGACGTACTGCACGAAATTCTCGGTGGTTCCCGGCGCCTTCTCTGCGTCCAGTTGCAGGGTGATTTTGCCGTAAGTTGTTGTCAGCAACACTTTCATTGATGTTTCTCCGCAGGGTCGGACCCGTCAGTTAACGCCTATTTTGCGTGCAGAGGGGCCCTGAGTCTTTGACTGTTGGGGGGGCTACAGTACACTAGCGCACCTTCATTTTCACCGTACCCATTTACCGTATCTCTATCCGGACTGGCCCAGGCAATGAGCGAAACGAAAGCGCCAAGCAATTTTATCAGACAGATCATCGACCGTGACCTCGCAGAAGGTAAAAATGACGGCCAGGTGGTTACCCGTTTTCCGCCGGAGCCCAACGGTTACCTGCATATCGGCCATGCGAAATCTATCTGTCTCAATTTTGGTATCGCGGAAAGCTATGGCGGTAGCTGCAATCTGCGCTTCGACGATACCAATCCGGAGAAGGAAGAGGACGAGTACATCCAGTCCATCAAGCAGGATGTGCAGTGGCTGGGGTTCCAGTGGAACGGTGAAGAGCGCTTTGCCAGTAACTACTTCGACCAGCTGTATGACCTGGCGGTGGGCCTGATCCAGAAAGGCCTGGCCTATGTTGACAGCCTGAGCCCGACGGAAATCGCTGAATACCGCGGTAATTTCACCACGCCTGGCAAACCGAGCCCTTACCGTGACCGTTCCGTGGATGAAAACCTGGCGCTATTCGAGCAGATGCGTGATAACAAGCTGGACGAAGGCGAGGCGGTACTGCGTGCAAAAATTGACATGCAGAGCCCGAATATCAGCCTGCGTGATCCGATTCTTTACCGAATCCGCAAGAAGACCCATCACCAGACCGGCGACAAGTGGGTGATTTACCCCATGTATGACTTTACGCACCCGCTGTCGGATGCCATTGAAGGCATCACCCACAGCCTGTGCACGCTGGAATTTGAGGATCACCGCCCCTTTTATGACTGGGTGGTGGAAAACACCTCGGTCCCGGCGACCCCTCGCCAGTATGAATTTGCCCGCCTGAACCTGAACTACACGGTGACCAGCAAGCGCAAGCTCAAGCAATTGGTGGATGAAGGGCACGTGGATGGCTGGAATGATCCGCGCATGCCGACGATTTCCGGCTTGCGTCGCCGTGGTTACACGCCGACCTCTATCCGCACCTTCTGCGAATCGGTAGGGGTGAGTCGTGCGGACTCGGTGGTGGACATGGCGATGCTGGAAGCGGCTATCCGCGATGACTTGAACCAGCATGCGCCCCGCGCCATGTGCGTCATGAACCCGCTGAAAGTGGTTATTGAGAACTGGGAAGCGGGCAAAGAGGAGACGCTGGTAGCACCGGTGCATCCCCAGAATGAATCCATGGGGACTCGTCATGTGCCGATGACGCGGGAGGTGTATATCGACCGTGAAGATTTCCGCGAAGAGGCCAACAAGAAATTCAAGCGTCTGGTATTGGGCGACCGGGTGCGGTTGCGTTATGGCTATGTGGTGCGTGCCACCGATGTAGTGCGTGATGATCAGGGCGAAATCGTGGAAGTGCGTTGCAGCTATGATCCGAACACGCTGGGCAAGAACCCGGAAAATGCTGATGATCAGGGCAAGATGCGTGGTGTGATTCATTGGGTGAGTGCGGACAAGGGGCTGCCTTGCGAGGTTCGGCTGTACGATCGTTTGTTCAGTGCTGCCAACCCTGACAAGGGACTGGAAGAGGGGCAGACCTTCCTGTCCCACATCAATCCTGAGTCCCTGACTGTGCTGGAGGATTGCTGGGTAGAGCCAGGGTTGCGTGGCGCGCTGGCGCAAACCCGTTACCAGTTCGAGCGGGAAGGGTATTTCTGTGTGGACCAGGACAGCACTGATGAGCGACTGGTGTTCAACCAGACGGTAGGCCTGCGCGAATCCTGGCCGAAGGAAGCTTGAAGCGCGGTTGACCGTGCTGGAAGGTAAGCGCCGAACCTGGCGCTGTTAAAAAAGGCCGCGCCCGGATACCGGGTGCGGTCTTTTGCGTTTTACGACTGCGCGAGTCGTAATGTGGCCTTCAGGTCAGATCTTCCAGGGCTGCATCCGGGGCATTGTTCTTGACTGACTCAATGCCGTTTTCCATGCCGCTGGTGCTCTTGTACATCTGGCTTTGACCGATGACTTGGTGATTGGCGGCCTTGAGAACGAAATAGTGGCGTTCGTCTTTGGCAACCTTGCGTTCGAAATTGCTGTCATCGGTGCTGTTCTTTCTTACCGAGTCGATACCGTTCTCGCAGGCAGTCTTGGTGGTGTACTGCTCGCTGGCGAGGATGATCTCGCCGTTGCCGGCTTTCAGGCGAAAGATGAACTGCTCATTGCTGGCTTTGTCGATCTCGAATTTCCCTGACATGGTGCTCTCCTTGGTCTGCCACTTTGGCGGTCTGCAACGAGAAAATCACTGCAGCATCAAGGATGCTAACCCAGCCCGACAGCGGTGGGTATTGACGGTTTTATGACAGTGACGGGTGGGCACAGATGATGCAGGAAACCAGGAAGAGTGGGGCGCCTGGAGCGCCCCGGTTGACGTTTAGCCGAAGGCTTTCTCGCCGGATTGCAGGGTCTGGAAGATGAGGGTGTTGATGGTCATCGGGCCGACACCGCCAGGAACGGGGGTGTAGGCAGCGACGCGATCAATCAGCGGCGCCAATTCAATATCCCCGCATTTTTGCGGGTGGAAGCCGGCATCGACCACCACTGCGCCATCCTTGATCCAGTCTGCCTTGATAAATTCCGGTTTGCCCACGGCGCCCACAACGATGTCGGCCTGCTTCACCAGGGCCGGCAGGTTCTGGGTGCGGCTGTGGCAGATGGTAACGGTGGCATTGGCTTCGAGCAGCATCATGGCCATGGGCTTGCCCAGAATGGCGCTGCGGCCCACTACGACGGCGTGTTTGCCT
Source organism: Alcanivorax sp. (assembly GCF_002733835.1). Taxonomy (GTDB): domain Bacteria; phylum Pseudomonadota; class Gammaproteobacteria; order Pseudomonadales; family Alcanivoracaceae; genus Alcanivorax. The sequence goes on along the minus strand of NZ_NVWY01000032.1, from coordinate 88,071 downwards.
TCCAGCTCTACCTGATAGTGTTCCAGTAACCGCATGATGCCCTTGGGGGTGGCGCAGCCGTAGGCGGCTTCGCCCATGCTCATGCGACCAAAGCCAAGACAGGTGACGCCGTCCACGTCCTTTTCCAGGCTGATAGCATCGAAACAGGCGCGCTCATCAATCTGGGCGGGCACCGGGTGCTGCAGAAGAATGCCGTGTACATCCGGGTTGTTATTCAGTTCGTCAATCTTGGCCAGTAATTGCTCGGTGGTGGTGCTTTCGGCCAGCTCGATGGCGACTGATTCCATGCCGACACGCTGGCAGGCATTGCCTTTCATCTTTACATAGGTGGCGGAGGCCGGGTCGGCACCCACCAGAATGGTGGCAAGGATCGGCGTACGGCCGTAGGCCTTGGCTTTCAGGGTGTCGACGCGCAGGCGCATCTCCTGCTCAAACTGCTGGGCCAGGGTTTTGCCATCAAGAATCTGGGCGGTCATGTGGGCGATCTCTCTGAAATTGACTACAGTAGGGGTGGCTCGGCGCGGTCGCGGTTATTGCAGCCTGCCGGGGGTAGCCGTGAACGGCGCGATTCTCGCATGCGCAGGCACTGTTCGCAAAAAACAGGCGCAAAAGTTGCCTAAAATCTGAACGTTAGAGATTTTTTTGCGTTAAACACCGTTGACGCTCATGGGGGTGCCGAGTATTATGCGCGCCTCGCTTTCGAGCTTAGTCACTGACGCAGCTTTAAGAGACGGGGTGTAGCGCAGCCTGGTAGCGCGCCTGCTTTGGGAGCAGGATGTCGGGGGTTCGAATCCCTCCACCCCGACCAGTTGGCTTGATGGCGGTAACCTGCAAGCGCCTGTAGCTCAACCGGATAGAGCAACGGCCTTCTAAGCCGTCGGTTGCAGGTTCGAGTCCTGCCAGGCGCGCCAGGCAGGACAGGAAGAAAGCAGACAGTTTTATGGTGATTGTAGCTCAGTTGGTAGAGCTCCGGATTGTGATTCCGGCGGTCGTGGGTTCGAGCCCCATCAGTCACCCCATATTAAAAGCCTCCGGGATCGATCCCCGGAGGCTTTTTCGTATGGGCTTCAGGTGCTGTGCTGCAGGCAGACTGTAGGCAGCGAAGCTCCCTTTGATTATAATCTGCGCCCTTCATTAGGCCGTCTTCGCGTTATTTCGGCGGCGGGCAGAGATAAAAGTCTTTTTTAAAGAGGATGTTATGCAGGTTTCTGTTGAAACGACTTCAGGTCTTGAGCGCCGTGTGACGGTGGGTGTACCCGCGGAAAAAGTGGATGTGGCAGTAGAAGGCAAGCTGCAGGAAGCCCAGAAAACGATCCGTCTGGACGGTTTCCGCCCGGGTAAAGTGCCCATGCGTGAAGTAAAGCGTCGCTTTGGCGGGGCCGTGCGTAACGAAGTGCTGGCTGACGTTATGCGTGAAGCCTTCATCGAAGCGGTGGAGCAGGAAAAACTGCAGCCCGCAGGCATGCCCGGTTTCGAAGCCAAGACCAACGAAGCCGGCAAGGATCTGGAATTCGTGGCGACCTTCGAGGTGTACCCGGAGGTTGAGCTGGCCGCGTTCGATACCATCGAAGTGGAAAAGCCCCAGGCTGAAGTGACTGACGCCGACGTGGACACCATGATCGAAACCCTACGCCAGCAGCGCGCCGAGTTTGCCGATGTGGACCGTGCCGCCGAGACCGGTGACCGCGTCAATATCGATTTCAAAGGTCTGAAAGACGGCGAAGCCTTCGAAGGCGGTACCGCCGAAGGGCAGAACCTGGAGCTGGGTTCCGGCCAGATGATCCCGGGTTTTGAAGATGGCATCGTTGGCATGAAAGCCGGTGACGAGAAAGACATCGACGTGACCTTCCCGGAAGACTATCAGTCCGAAGACCTGAAGGGTCAGGCTGTTGTGTTCCAGATCAAGGTCAACAAGGTAGAAGGCAAGGCGCTGCCGGAAGTAGACGCCGAGTTCATGAAAGGCTTTGGTGTGGACGATGGTGACGAAGCCAAGTTCAAGGCTGAAGTACGCAAGAACATGGAGCGTGAGCTCAAGAATGCCATCACCAGCAAGGTGAAAGAGCAGGCCATGGACGGGTTGGTGAACCTGCATGAGTTTGACCTGCCGGCAGCTCTGGTCACCCAGGAAATCCAGCGCATGCGTCAGCAGATGATGCAGCAGTTTGGTGGTGGTCAGCAGTTTGATCCCTCCATCTTGCCGGATGACCTGTTCAAAGAGCAGGCCGAGCGCTCTGTGCGTCTGGGCCTGGTAGTGCGTGCCATCCTCGACAAGAACGAAATCAAGGCAGATGCCGACAAGGTAAAAGCCCGCGTTGAAGAGATTGCCGAGCAGTACGAAAAGCCGGAAGAAGTGGTGAGCTGGGTCTACAGTAACCCGCAGCAGCTGCAGCAGATCGAAGGTGCGGTGCTGGAAGAGCAGGTAGTCGACCTGGTGCTGGAAAGCGCCAAGGTGGAAGAGAAAAGCATGCCTTACCAGGACGCGGTTAAGCCGCGCGAGCAAGCGGAAGGCTGATTTAAACCTTCTGTTTGACCTTCAAAACGGGGCCTTCGGGCCCCGTTTTGCGTTATTTATGCGCAATTTGCGCAAGAATTGTGCACTTGAACCCCTCTCCCGCCCACTTTTATAGACGCCCCCCAAGTGCCGTCATAAGATGCCTGAAGACCTATTTGCCTTGCTTGCCTTGTATTCCGGCCTTCTGGCCCCCAAGACAACGCAAGGTACATGCCGGTTGTTGACCTCCGGCATCAATAAACAGTTGAGAACGTCCACGGACGATCGACGAGAAGGAAAGCGCTACATGATCGACTTGAGCCGTATTAACTCGCTTACCCCGGAAATGAACCAGCTGATCAAGGATCCGACCAATCTGGGCCTGGTGCCGGTGGTGATTGAGCAGACCGCCCGTGGGGAACGTTCTTTCGATATCTACTCCCGCCTTCTGAAAGAACGGGTGATCTTCATGATCGGCCAGGTGGAAGATCACATGGCCAACCTGATCGTGGCACAGATGCTGTTCCTTGAGTCCGAGAACCCGGACAAGGATATCCACCTGTACATCAACAGCCCGGGTGGTTCGGTTACCGCTGGGATGTCCATCTACGACACCATGCAGTTCATCAAGCCGGATGTGTCCACCATGTGTGTAGGCCAGGCGGCCAGCATGGGGGCCTTCCTGCTTACCGCCGGGGCTGCCGGCAAGCGTTTTGCGCTGCCCAATGCCCGGGTGATGATTCACCAGCCGCTGGGTGGCTTCCAGGGCCAGGCGTCAGACATTGAAATCCACGCCAAGGAAATCCTGAAAATCAAAGGGCAGCTCAACAGCTTGCTGGCTCACCACACCGGCCAGCCCATCGAGCAGCTGGAAAAAGACACTGACCGTGACAACTTCATGAGTGCCGACGAAGCGAAGGAATACGGCATCATTGACGCGGTGTTGAGCCAGCGTCCTGTTTAAATAGGGCGAGTTAGTACAAAAAGTGTCCTAACGGAACGGCAGAGCAGCCCGGCGGGCTTGAAAAACACCGGGCTACCCTGCATCTTCAAAGCAAATACACAGGTTTAGAGGCAATTCGATGACCGATTCCACTGGCAAGGGCGACGACGGCAAACTGCTGTATTGCTCCTTCTGCGGCAAAAGCCAGCATGAGGTCCGCAAACTGATTGCGGGGCCCTCGGTCTTTATCTGCGACGAATGCGTGGATCTGTGTAACGACATTATCCGCGAGGAAGTGCAGGAAGATACCAGCGACACAGATGGTGAGCGCCTGCCCAAGCCGAATGAGATCAAGGACACCCTTGATGAGTACGTGATTGGCCAGGAGCGTGCCAAGAAGGTGCTGGCTGTGGCGGTGTATAACCACTACAAGCGCCTGCGTAGCGGCGGGAAAGGCCGTGACGAAGTCGAGCTTGGTAAAAGCAATATTTTGCTTATCGGGCCTACCGGTAGCGGCAAGACCCTGCTGGCCGAAACCTTGGCGCGACTGCTCAATGTGCCGTTTACCATTGCCGATGCAACCACGCTCACCGAAGCGGGTTACGTCGGTGAAGATGTTGAAAACATTATCCAGAAACTGCTGCAAAAGTGTGACTACGACGTGGACAAGGCCCAGCGTGGCATCGTCTATATCGATGAAATCGACAAGATTTCCCGCAAGTCTGATAACCCGTCCATCACCCGGGATGTGAGCGGCGAGGGCGTACAGCAGGCGTTGCTGAAGCTGATCGAGGGCACTGTGGCGTCTGTGCCGCCCCAAGGTGGGCGCAAGCATCCACAGCAGGAATTCCTGCAGGTGGACACCTCCAACATGCTGTTCATCTGTGGTGGTGCCTTTGCCGGTCTCGACAAAGTGATCCGCGAGCGCTCCGAGAAGGGCGGCATCGGTTTCTCCGCCGAGGTGAAGAGCAAGGACAATACGCGCAATCTGGGCGAGCTGCTGGTCGATGTGGAGCCGGAAGATCTGGTCAAGTATGGCCTGATTCCCGAGTTCATTGGTCGCCTGCCGGTGATCGCCACGCTGGAAGAACTGAGTGAAGAAGCGCTGATCCAGATTCTCACCGAACCGCGCAATGCGCTGACCAAGCAATATGCGCGTCTGTTTGAAATGGAAGGGGTGGAGCTGGATTTCCGCGATGACGCCCTGCGCGCGATTGCCAACAAGGCCATGGTACGCAAGACCGGTGCTCGCGGCTTGCGCTCGATCCTCGAGGGCGTATTGCTTGACACCATGTACCAGGTGCCGTCCATGGATAGCGTGGCCAAGGTGGTGATCGATAGCCCGACCATCAAGGGTGAATCCGAACCGTTGTTGATTTACGAAAACAACGAGCAGTCTTCCAAGGTGGCACCGGATTGAGACCCGGGCATGGTCCGGGTCTGTCCTGCTTTCACCTAAGTCATAGAGGCAATACGTGCTGAAAGATATTCCGCTTTTACCGCTGCGTGATGTAGTGGTGTACCCGCACATGGTTATCCCGCTGTTTGTCGGCCGGGAAAAGTCCATTGCGGCTCTTGAAGCTGCCATGGCAGCTGACAAGCAGATCATGCTGGTCGCCCAGCGTAATGCCTCCGACGACGATCCGGGTGTGGACGACATCTACCGGGTTGGTACGGTTTCTACCATTCTGCAATTGCTCAAGCTGCCGGACGGTACCGTGAAGGTGCTGGTCGAAGGCGGTCAGCGTGCCCATGTGGCCAAGGCTGAATTTGGTGAAGAAGGCGCTGTTGCTGATGTGCGCGAGCTGGAAGAAGGGCTCCCGGACGAAAGCGAACAGGATGCGCTCTCGCGCTCCCTGCAGGGCCAGTTCGAGGATTACGTCAAACTCTCAAAGAAAGTGGCGCCGGAAGTGACCGGCTCCGTTTCTTCCATCGACGAAGTCAGCCGCTTGGCTGACACCATTGCCGCGCACCTGCAGCTCAAGCTGGAGGAGAAGCAGGACGTGCTGGAAATGGTGGACGTGCGCGAGCGTGTTGAACACCTGATCGCGCTGATGGAATCCGACATTGATGTGCTGAAAGTAGAAAAGCGCATCCGTGGCCGGGTGAAAAAGCAGATGGAGAAAAGCCAGCGCGAGTATTACCTGAACGAACAGATGAAAGCCATCCAGAAAGAGCTGGGTGATCTGGAAGACAGTGGTAATGACCTGGACGATCTGGAAAAGAAAATCGACAGCTCGGGCATGCCCAAAGAGGCCCGTGACAAGGCTCAGGCGGAGCTGAACAAGCTCAAGATGATGTCCCCCATGTCGGCGGAAGCCACGGTTGTGCGCGGCTATCTGGACTGGATGACCTCGGTGCCATGGAAAAAGCGCAGCCGGGTGCGTCATGACCTGAATTACGCCAAGGAAGTACTGGACCGGGACCACTACGGTCTGGAAGACGTAAAAGAACGCGTGCTGGAATTTTTGGCCGTACAAAGCCGGGTCGGCAAGGTAAAAGGGCCGGTGTTGTGCCTGGTGGGGCCACCCGGGGTGGGCAAGACTTCACTGGGGCAATCCATCGCCAGTGCCACCAATCGCAAGTTCGTTCGCATGGCGTTGGGTGGTGTCCGTGACGAAGCAGAAATTCGTGGCCATCGCCGGACCTATATCGGCTCTTTGCCGGGTAAGGTTATCCAGAAGCTGTCCAAGGTCGGCGTCCGTAACCCGCTGTTTTTGTTCGATGAAGTCGACAAAATGGGCATGGATAACCGGGGTGATCCTGCGTCTGCACTGCTGGAAGTGCTGGACCCGGAACAGAACGATACGTTCAGCGATCATTACCTGGAAGTGGACTATAACCTGTCCGAAACCCTGTTCATTTGCACATCCAATTCCATGAATATTCCGGCGCCATTGCTGGACCGCATGGAAGTAATCCGTCTTCCCGGTTATACCGAGGAAGAGAAGGTTAATATTGCGCTGCAGTACCTGATCCCCAAGCAAATCAAAAACAACGGCTTGAAAAAAGATGAGCTGTTATTTGATGAAGCCGTGTTACGGTACATCGTTCGCCATTACAGCCGGGAGGCTGGCGTGCGTGGGCTGGAGCGCGAAATCAGCAAGATTTGCCGCAAGGTGGTGAAAGAACATTTGCTCACCGGTGAAACGGAAACGGTCACCATGAGTGAAGAGCTGGTTGAGCATTATCTCGGTGTGCGCAAGTTCAGCTTTGGTCGTGCTGAAGAGCAGGATCAGATCGGTCAGGTAACCGGCCTTGCATGGACGTCTGTGGGCGGTGAGCTGCTCACCATTGAAAGTGTTTCCACGCCAGGCAAGGGGCGGGTGATTTCTACCGGCTCACTGGGTGATGTAATGCAGGAATCTATCCAGGCTGCGTGGACGGTAGTGAAAAGCCGTGCAGGCACCCTGGGCATTCGCCGCCGGGCACTGGATCGCAACGACCTGCACATGCATGTGCCGGAAGGGGCAACACCAAAAGATGGCCCCAGTGCAGGTATCGGAATGTGTACGGCGATGGTGTCGGTGTTGACCGGTATTCCGGTGCGTGCGGATGTGGCCATGACCGGTGAAATTACCCTGCGTGGGCAGGTGCTGCCGATTGGTGGCCTCAAGGAAAAGTTGTTGGCTGCCCATCGCGGCGGAATCAAGACGGTTTTGATTCCGGAAGAAAATGAGAGGGACCTCAAGGAGATCCCCGACAATATCAAGGCGTCCTTGGACATTCGACCAGTAAAATGGATTGACCAGGTACTTGATGTGGCACTGACTCATCAACCAAATCCGCTTTCCGAAGCGGAGCTGGAAGAGGATTTAGCGCTGGCAGAAGAGAAAAACCAGGAAGGTAACAAACGTCCTAGTACACATTAACGGATCATATTTAAACCTTTTTAAATTGTTGATCTGTATGGTTTTTCAATTGTTTTAACTTGGGTGAGATCGCGCTTTTCCTTTCTTGACGCCCCTGATACCCGTTGGTATAAAGGCGGCTTCGCATAAGGAGAGTGCATCACGCCTCGACCATAAAACCGGGAAAATAGAGAAAGGGGAACTTTGTGAATAAGTCAGAGTTGATTGATGCGATTGCCGCTAGCGCGGATATTTCCAAAGCCGACGCAGGTCGTGCTCTGGATTCTACTTTGGAAGCGGTAACTGGTGCCCTGAAAAAAGGTGACAGCGTTTCTCTGGTAGGTTTTGGTACTTTTGCAGTGAAGCGTCGTGAAGCCCGCGATGGCCGTAACCCGCAAACTGGCCAGACCATCAAGATCGCCGCTGCCAACGTACCGGGCTTCAAAGCCGGTAAGGCACTGAAAGACGCGGTGAACTAAACTGTTTGCAGGAGCGGTAGTTCAGCTGGTTAGAATACCGGCCTGTCACGCCGGGGGTCGCGGGTTCGAGTCCCGTCCGCTCCGCCAGTTTGAGAAAGCGTACTCGTAAGGGGTACGCTTTTTTGCATTTAAGGGAACCTGCAGTCATCCGCCGGTTCTGAATAATAAGATCGAATTTCGAGAGTATCCCTACGGAGTAATTTCATGCAGGAGTTCAGACGGTTTGTCCGCGGTCCCGTGGGCAAGGTCCTGCTTGCCGCAATCATTCTTCCTTTCGTGATTTCCGGCTTTTACGGCTACTTTGTCGGCGGAAGCACTGGCGACGTGGTAGCTGAAGTGGAAGGCAGCAAGATCACACGTAGTGTTGTGAACCAGCGGGTAGAGCGGGTTCGTAACATGCTTCGCGAGCAAAGCCCGAACATGAATCCTGCATTGCTGGATTCATTTGTGCGTCCGGAAATGGTGCTGGATGGCATCGTCAACGAGCAATTGATTCTGGCCGCAGCGGAACAATCCAGCATGGTGTTCAGTGAACAACAGGTTGCTGCCGATATTTACAAGGTGCCGTTGTTCCAGGAAGACGGCAAGTTTTCCGAACAGCGGTTCGAGCGCGAATTGCGCGCCCGCGGGATGAACCCGCAGAGTTACATCCAGGGGTTGCGCCAGGACATGATCAAGGAGCAGTTCCGTGCGGGCTTCATGCAGACGGACTTTTCGCTTCCTTCCGAGCTGAACGAACAGCGTCGTCTGGGGGAGCAGTCCCGCGACATCCGTTATGCGCAACTGGATATCAACTCGCTGCGCAAGCAGTTCAGCGTGTCAGACGAAGAGGTCAAAGCCTTCTATGACGAGAATCAGGGTGAATTCATGCGCCCTGAAGAGTTCAAGGTGTCTTACGTTGAACTGTCTGCAGACAAGTATGCCGATCAGGTGAGCGTTACTGACGAGGATGTGAAGGCAGAATACGATGTCCGTAAATCCATCATGGAAGAAGCGGGCGCCGGTGACGCACCACGCCAGGTGTCACATATTCTCATCGAAGTGAACGATGACCGGGATCTTGAACAGGCGAAGGCCCGTGCCCGTGAAGCAGCGAAAGCCATTGCCGGTGGTGAATCCTTTGCTGATGCTGCTGCCCAGTACTCCGACGACTCAGGTAGCGCCCAGTCTGGTGGTGATCTGGGTGTGGTTTCCAAGGGGGCCTTGCCTGAAGAAATGGAAGACGCCATTGCCGAGCTGGCTTCTGGCACCGTCTCTGCGCCGGTGGTAACGGACGCCGGGGTCCACCTGATCAAGGTGACTCAGGAGGAGAGCGCTCGTGAATTGCCGTCACTGGCGGAGCTGTCGGATCAAATTCGCGCCGACCTGAAAAAAGCCCGTGCGGAAGCGTTGTTGAATGACGATGTGGCGAAGCTGGAAGAGCTGCTCTATGAGCATGCCGATCTACAAAGCCCGGCAGAGCAGGTGGGCACGTCTGTGGTAACTACGGACTGGGTCGACCTGGCGGCGGCTGATGCGCCATTGTCCCTGCCTCAGGTACAGCAGGCGCTGAACTCTGATCAGGTGCGTGAACAAGGGCACAACAGTGATTTGATCGAAATCGATTCGACCCGCTATATTGCTGTGCGTATCGCAGAGAACAAGTCTGCTGAACCCATGCCCCTGGAGGAAGTCTCTTTCGCTATCCGTGAGCGCCTCAAAGGTGAGCACGCCATGGACAAGGTCCAGCAGCTTAGTGAAGAAGCACAGAAATCCATTGATGATGGTGCTGATCTGGCGGCAGTGGCGGACTTGTTCGAGGTAGAAGTTGAAGAGCAGGAAGGCCTGCAGCGCGGCGGTGCAGAACCGTCCATGGAAGTGGTCAACGGTGCATTCGGTGCGCCGCGTTTCGAAGAAGGAGAGGCCTCTCCTGTAGAGCTGACCCGTCTGGGTGACGGTTCTGTGGTTGCCTACCAGGTAACTCGCGTTGCCGACGGTAATGCCGAACCGTTGAGTGATGCCCAGCAGCAGGCAGCATTGGTTGAACTTGCCAATGTGGAAGGGCAGCGCAATTTCCGTCAGGTGGTTGCCCTGTTACGTGACGAGGGCGATGTGGAGCTGCATCCGTCCCGGTTGAGCGCCAACCAGGGAGAGTAATTTCCCTGCGGTGTTCCGCCCACAAAAAAGCCCACCGAGATGGTGGGCTTTTTTGTGCTTAAGCCTTTGCTTTTTCTAGGCGTTGCCTTGAGGCATCAGTCCTAGAGTTCAAGCTCAAACGGCATGGATACTGTGCTAGCGCCAGCGTCTACATAGGTGATCTCGCCGGTAATGCCGGAGGCCAGGTCTGAGCACAGAAACGCGGCGGTATTGCCCACTTCCTCAATGGTCACGTTACGGCGCAGAGGTGCCTTGGCGGCATTGTAGTCGAGCATGCTGCGGAATTTCTTGATGCCAGAGGCCGCCAGAGTGCGAATGGGGCCGGCAGATATGCCGTTCACACGGACGCCATCCGGCCCCATGCTGGCAGCGAGATAACGCACGGACGCCTCCAGACTGGCCTTGGCCATGCCCATCACATTGTAGTTGGGCACGGACTGGCGGGCGGCGTGGTAGGTAAGGGTGAGCAGGGCGCCATTGCGGCCGGCCAGCATGCTTTTGCCAGCCTTGGCCAGTGCCACGAAGCTATAGCTGGAAATATCGTGGGCAATCTGGAAACCCTCGCGGGTGGCCACATCCACAAAGTTACCATCCAGTTCGGCAGCGGGGGCGAAACCCACAGCGTGAACGATACCGTCTAGCCCATCCCACTGCTTGCCGAGTTCAGCAAAAACGGCATCAATGGCCTCGTCGCTGGTGACATCACAGGGAAAGCACATGGCTTCGCTGCTGCCGTACCGTTCTGCGGCTTTGAGTACACGGCTTTTCAGTTTGTCGTTCTGGTAAGTGAAAGCCAGCTCGGCACCTTCGCGGTGCATGGCTTCGGCGATACCGGTGGCAATGGAGCGGTCGCTGGCGACGCCGACAATCAGGTAACGCTTGCCTGCAAGAAATCCCATGTTCGTCCTCGATATGCTTTTTGAGTAGAAAATTGAAAGTTGAAAGTTTCAAAACGCGAGCTGACGTGTTTGCCAGCGATATAATCTTCTCCAGCGGCAATAACGTCCTGGGGATATCTGTCCCATTACAACAAGAGAGAGGTAAGCTGCGTTGCGGTAAGGTGAGGCGGTTTGCCTCTGGACGGATCCGCGCTTTTACCTTTCAACTTCCAACTTGTCACCGATTATAGGCAATTTACCGCGCTATTACGCCAGCCCGCAGCCGATCAAAGTGCAACCGTCTGTTTCCTGCTATGGGCAAAGGCGGCGGCCATGAGTTTGTGTGTATAAGGCTGCTGCGGGTTGTCGAATACGGCCTGCGTATCGCCATGTTCCACTGTCTTGCCGTCTTTCATTACCAGTACCCGGTGGCAAATGGCCCGAATTACCTTGAGATCGTGGCTGATAAACAGGTAGCTGAGCCCACGTCTTGCCTGCAAGGATTTGAGCAATTCCAGAATCTGGTGCTGGACGCTGCGGTCCAGTGCCGAGGTGGGTTCATCCAGAACCAGCAATTGCGGTTCCATGATCAGCGATCTGGCGATGGCGATCCGCTGGCGCTGGCCACCGGAAAATTCATGGGGGTAGCGGTGGCGTACGTCGGTGGGCAGGCCCACTTCCTCAAGAATGCGGCAAACTTGTTCTTCTCTTTCCACTGCGCTTAGTGTGGGGGCATGCACGGCAAGCCCCTCGGCGACAATCTGGCCCACGGTCATGCGTGGGTTCAGGCTGCCGTAGGGGTCTTGAAATACCACTTGGAAACGGCTGCGCCATTGCCGTAAGCCGGAACGGGAAAGCGCGCGGATGTCCGTGCCATCCATTTCGATATCGCCGTCACTCTGGATCAACCGCAACAGGGCGAGAGCCAGGGTGGACTTGCCCGAGCCGGACTCACCCACGATGCCCAGGGTCTCGCCGCGGCGCAGTGTCAGATCAATTTGATCCACCGCGTGGAGCAACGGTGGTGGCGAGAAAAGGGCGCGGCGCTTGCCTTTGAACGTCACGGCCATGCCACGGGCTTCGAGTAGCAGCGGAGTGTCATCTGGCAGCGGCTCCAGGCGACCCTGGGGCTCCGCATGGATCAGGTGGCGCGTGTAGTCTTCCTGGGGGAAATTCAGCACGGTATCTGTGGGGCCCGCTTCCACCCGTTTGCCGTTGTGCATGACTACGATGTCTTCAGCAAAGCGGCTGACAACGCCCAGGTCATGGCTGATCAGGAGAATGGAAAGATTCAGCTCTTTCTGCAGCCGCTTGATCAGGTCGAGAATAGTTTCCTGTACCGTCACGTCGAGAGCAGTGGTGGGCTCATCGGCAATCAGGATCTGTGGTTCATTGGCCAGGGCCATGGCGATCATGACCCGCTGGCGCTGGCCCCCGCTGAGTTGGTGCGGATAGCGGTCCAGCATGTCCGGTGTAGCGGGCAGTTCGACCTGCTCAAGCAGCGACAGACACCGCTCACGGGCGCGTTTTTTGCTCATGCCCTGATGCACAAACAGGCTTTCGCTGATCTGTTTTTCCACGGTATGCAAGGGGTTCAGGGCCGTCAGCGGCTCCTGGAAAATCATCCCGATGCGACCGCCGCGCAGTTTGCGTTTCTGTTCAGTGTTAAGCGTTTGCAGGTCCGTATCGTCCAGTTGCAGGCTGTCGGCCTGCCAACTCGCGTTTTCCGGTAACAGGTCCATCACAGACAAGGCGGTAAGCGATTTACCAGAACCGGATTCCCCTACTAACGCCAACATTCGCCCGGGGTGGAGTTCCAGTGACATGTCATCGACGGCAAGCTGGTCGGCAAAGCGAATACTCAGCCCTTCTATGCGCAGCAGGCTCATTGCAGAAACTTCCTTGTGTCGAACGCATCGCGAATGGCTTCACCGATAAACACCAGCAGGGTGAGCATCAGGGTGAGCGTGGCAAACACGCTGATACCTAGCCACGGAGCATGCAGGTTCGCCTTTCCCTGGCCCACCAGACGGCCCAGAGAAGGCGCATCCGGTGGCATACCAAAGCCGATGAAATCCAGAGAGGTGAGCGTGACCACGGCACTGTTGAGAATAAACGGCAAGAAGGTAAGGGTGGCCACCATCGCATTGGGCAGCATGTGGCGGAACATGATGATTGGGGTGCGTACGCCCATGGCGTGGGCGGCACGCACATAGTCCATGTTGCGACAGCGCAGGAACTCCGCGCGCACCAGGTCTACGAGTGCCATCCAGGAGAACAGCAGCAGAATGACCAACAGCGTCCAGAAACTGGGCACCACAAAGCTGGAAATAATAATAATCAGGTAAAGCGTAGGCATGCTGGACCAGATTTCCAGAAACCGCTGGCCGGAAAGATCCAGCCAGCCGCCGTAATAGCCCTGGACGGCACCGACGATAATGCCGACGATGCTGGAGAGAATGGTTAGCATCAGACCGAACAGAACGGAAATACGGAAGCCATAAATCAACCCGGCCAGCACATCGCGGCCCTGGTCATCGGTGCCCAGCCAGTTTTCCGCTGAGGGCGGGGCCGGGGCAGGGACAGTGAGATCGTAGTTGATGGTGTTGTAGCTGTATCGGATGGGCGGCCATACCATCCAGCCCTTGTCGTTGATCAGATCCTTGACCACGGGATCGCGGTAGTTGGTTTCTGACTCGAAAAAACCGCCGAAGGTGGTTTCCGGGTAGGTGTTGAACACGGGAGCGTAGAGTTCATTGTCGTAGCTGACCAGCAAGGGCTTTTCGTTGGCAATCAGTTCGGCGCCAAGGCTGAGTACGAACAGCATGACAAAAATCCACAGCGCCCAATAGCCGCGTTTGTTGGAACGAAACGCCTGCCACTGGCGTTGCCAGACCGGGTTGCGCATTAATGGGTTACGGAAGGCCATCAGCTCTGCCTCCGTTCGAAATCAATGCGCGGATCGACCCACATATAGGTCAGGTCACTGACCAGCTTCAGCAGCAGGCCGATCAGGGTGAAAATGAACAGGGTACCAAAAACGACGGGGTAGTCCCGGTTGATGACGGACTCGAAGCCCAGCAGGCCTAGGCCATCGAGGGAAAAAATAAACTCGATTAGCAGTACGCCAGTGAAGAACATGCCGACGAAAGCGGCGGGAAAACCGGCGATAATGATCAGCATGGCATTGCGAAAAACATGCCCGTATAGCACCTGCTTTTCGCTGAGCCCTTTGGCGCGGGCGGTCTGCACATACTGTTTGCGAATTTCATCCATGAAGGAGTTCTTGGTCAGCATAGTCAGGGTGGCAAAGCTGCCAGCGACGATAGCCAGAGTGGGCAAGGTGATGTGCCACAGGTAGTCGGACACTTTTCCAAACAGGCTTAACTGCTCGAAATTGTCAGAGGTCAGGCCGCGCAGTGGGAACCATTCGAAATACGAGCCCCCGGCAAAGAGGACGATGAGCAAAATGCCAAGCAGGAAGCTGGGAATGGCAAAACCGACCACAATGGCCGTGCTACTCCAGATGTCAAAGCGTGAGCCATCTTTCACCGCTTTATGGATGCCCAGGGGAATCGACACCATATAGGCAATCAACGTGCTCCACAGACCCAGAGACAGCGACACAGGAATGCGTTCCACGATCAGCTCGGTCACTGAGCGATCGCGGTAGTAGGATTCTCCGAAATCAAAACTCAGATAGCTTTTGACCATTAGCCAGAAACGTTCCGGCGCGGGTTTGTCAAAGCCATAGAGCTTTTGTATCCGTTCCACCAGTTCCGGGGGCAGGCCTTTGGAGCCGCGATAGTCGCCGCCGCTGCTGAGGGTGTCCACGCTACCGCCGGCAAAGCTGCCGCCGGCACCGCCACCAATGCCCTGTAATTCCGCGAGCGTCTTTTCCACGGGGCCGCCCGGGGCGGCCTGCACCACGACAAAATTGAGTAACAAAATGCCGAACAGGGTAGGGATGATCAGCAGCAACCGTTTGGCAATATAAAGTCGCATCATTGCGCGTTGCTGTCCCACCAGGTGTCGATCGCGCCATCAATGCCTACGTATTCAGGCAGTGAGGGGTGCTTCAGGCGACTGCGGTATGACAAGCGATGATGATCGGCATACCAGTTGGGGATCACGTAAAAGTTCCACTGTAGTACCCGGTCCAGAGCGCGGCAGGCGGTGATCAGCTGATCCCGCGTGGTGGCGGTGACAATGGCATCGACCAGAGTGTCTACAGCCGGGTTCTGAATGCCGATGATGTTTCGGCTGCTGGGGTCCTCGGCGGCGTCGCTGCCCCAGTATTCCAGCTGCTCGTTGCCGGGGGAGGACGACTGGGCAAAGGAACTGACTACCATATCGAAGTTGAAATTACGGATGCGCTCCACGTATTGGCTGGTGTCTACCTTGACCACTTGAGCATCAATGCCCAGCGCTTTCAGGTTGCGGGCAAACGGCAGCAGGATGCGTTCGAACGCGGGTTGATGCAACATGATCTGAAAACTGACCGGGGTACCATCCGGGCTGTGAAGCTGGCCCTCCCTGATCTTATAGCCGGCTTTTTTGAGCAGAGTTTGTGCCCGGGCCAGGTTGGCACGGGGGCGGCCGCTGCCATCGCTTTTCGGCGGTTCATAGCTTTCCGTGAAAACTCGCTCCGGGATGTCGTCGCGCAAGGGTTCCAGTAATTTCAATTCCGCCTCGCTGGGCAGGCCGGTGGCTGCCATGTCCGAGTTCTGGAAGTAACTGCGTGTGCGATTGTACTGGCCATAGAACAGATTGGCGTTGGACCATTCGAAATCCAGTGCGTAGGTCATGGCTTCGCGCAGGGCCACGTTCTGGAACAGGGGGTTACGCAGGTTGTAGACGATCCCCTGCATGCCTGCGGGGTTGGAGTGGGGGATTTCCTCCTTGACCAGTTTGCCTTGGTCGAAGGCCGGGCCTTTATAGCTGGTGGCCCAGTTTTTTGAGCTCACTTCAAAGCGCCAGTCGTAATCTCCCCGCTTGAAAGCTTGCAGGGCGACGGTGTCATCCAGGAAATAGTCGAATGAAACGGTATCGAAATTATTGCGGCCACGCATGATGGGCAAGTCTTTGGCCCAGTAATCCTTGCGGCGCTGGAAGGTGATCTGTTTTCCGGTATCCACATTGCCGACGCTATAGGGGCCGGAACCAATGGGCTTTTCCAGGCCAGCGCTGGTAAATTCCCGGGTTTTCCAGACGTGTTCAGGAAGCACCGGCAGCTGGCCGATGATCAGCGCCAATTCCCGGTTGTCACCGGGTTTGAAATGAAAGGTGACGGTGTGTTCGTCGTCGGCGGTGACGTGATCCACGCCGCTGTAATAAAAGCTGTAGAAAGGCGCGCCATCGTTGATGAGTGTGTTGAATGTCCACACCACATCGCTGGCCTGTACCGGCTCGCCATCACTGAAGGTGGCTTTGGGGTTAAGGTGGAAGCGGACCCAGCTACGGTCTTCCGGCCATTCGATGGTTTCGGCGAGCAAGCCGTATTGGGTGAAGGGCTCATCTTCGGCGCGGGTGGTTAGCGTGTCATAGACAAGAGAGCCTATACCCGCCGCAGCGGTGCCTTTCGGTACGAAAGGGTTCAGGCTGTCAAAGGTGCCAATGACGTGACGGCGCAATTTGCCCCCTTTGGGAGCCTCGGGGTTCACATAATCCAGGTGCTGAAAGCCTGCCGGGTACTTCGGGCTGCCGTGCATGGCCATGGCATGACTGCGATGAATATCGGCCTGCGCCAGGGCGGAAAAACAGCACAGACCCACCAATAGCCCGCGTAGCAGGCTGCGGTTAATGGCCATAAAGACTCCTTGTTATTTTTTGACCCACCAAGTGTCCAGACCCAGTCCGTAGGGGATTGGTTCCGGTGGGCGGGCAAACTTGTCCCACCAGGCAATGCGGTGTGTGCTGATATAGTAGTTCAGGACGCCGTATTGCTGGTAGCGCAACATGCGGTCCAGCGCTTGCAGGCTGAGCCGGTAGTCAGCTTCGTTATCGGTGCTGAGCGCATGGTCAACCAGAAAATCCACCACCGGGTTGCGAATACCCGCCAGGTTGCGGCTGCCGACCACCTTGGCGCTGTCGGAAAGAAAATAGTCTTTCAGTTCCGGGCCCGGGTAGGCCTGAATCGGTAATACAAAGAGCACCACATCGTAATCGAAGCTATCCAACCGCTGCTTATAGGCCGCCGGGTCGATTTCCCGGTATTGGGCATCGATGCCCAGGCGTTTCAGATTGCGAAACCAGGGCGCAAGAATGCGGTAAATGCCCGGATTATGGTAATTCAAAACGGTGAACTGCAGCGGTTGGCCTTGTGCATTGACCAGGGTTTGCCCCTCGAGTCTCCAGCCGCTTTCTTTAAGCAGCGCCAGCGCTTCGCGCATGCGGTGGCGTATCTGTCCGCTGCCATCGTTCACCGGCGGGTTGATGTCTGCGTCAAAATAATCGTTCGGCAGCTGATCCAGAAACGGCGTCAACAAGGCTTTTTCTGCCTCGGGAGCGGGTGTGCCCGCTCGGTAGTCGCTGTTGGGAAACCAGCTTTGTGTGCGTTGATAGGCGCCGCTGAACAGGTTCTTGTTGGACCACTCGAAATCGAACAGCAGGCTGGCGGCGCGGCGGACATTGATGTCATTGAACGGGGCGCGGCGAGTATTGAAGAAGAAGGCCTGTACCGGGCGAGGAATCTGATGGGGCACTTCGGCGCGTTTTACCTTGCCGTCTTCCAGGGCGGAGAACGCATAGGCGGTGGCCCAGTGTTTGGAGCTGTAATCGTAGTGTAGATCGTAGCCACCGGCCTTGAAGGCTTCGAAGCCCACATCTGCATCGCGGTAGAACTCGAATTCCACCGTGTCGAAATTATAGCGGCCCCGGTTTACCGGCAGGTCTTTGGCCCAGTAGTCCTTTACCCGGCTAAACGTCACTTTACGCCCGGCGTCCACATGGGTGACTTGATAGGGGCCACTGGACAGCGGCGGGGTGAGTGAGGCGCTTTCGAAATCATGCTTCTGCCAGTAATGGCGCGGCAGGATCGGAATAGCGCCTGCCATCAGAGGCAGATCCCGGCGCCCCCGGTGGAAAGTGAATTTCACCGTTTGCGGGTCAAGGGCTTCCACGCTGGCGATATCGGCCAGGCGCAGGGTGAACTCCGGGTGGCCTTTTTCGCGCAGGGTATTTACCGAAAAGACCACATCGTCGGCGCGAATCGGGTGACCGTCGTGGAAGCGGGCTTCGTCGCGAATATGGAAGGTGCACCAGCTGCGATCTTCGGGGTATTCCAGCCAGTCGGCAATCAACCCGTAGGCCGTGCCTGCCTCATCGCCAAGTGGGTTGTGTGGCTGGCTGCCCATTAGCAGGCTGTCGGCGATTTCCGTGACCCCATACATCTGGATGCCCGGCGTATCGGCCGGGCTGCGGCCTTTAAGAATATAGGGGTTCAGGCTGTCGAAGGTGCCCTGGCCGAATAATCGCAGGGTGCCGCCCTTGGGGGCATCCGGGTTGACGTAATCGAGGTGCTGGAAATCGGCGGGGTACTTGAGGCTGCCAAACGGGTGGTAACCGTGGCTGCGAGTGGGCTCGGCGTGGCAGACCACGCCAAGCAACAAGCCCAGCAGGGCAAAGGTAAGTTTAGTGCGTTTGGCGAATATCAACGTAGACTGTCAGCCGTTGCCCGGGTTGTAGGTATCGATTGCTGGCTACAGTGTTGTTCCAGCTTTTTATATCGTTGACCGATACATTAAAGCGGTCGGCAATGGCATACAAGGAATCGCCGTTGCGAACCGCATAGCGGACCTTGCGCACCATGTTCGGGTTGCTGGAGGAGGGCGTGTTGCTGGCCGGGCTGGCCGCCAGGCTTCCCTTGGTCCACACCGCTAGGCTCTGGCCTATACGCAGGCTGTCTTTGGGGGCCATGCTATTCCATTTGGCCAACTCAGGTACGCCGACGTTATGGCGGCGGGCGATTTCCCAGAGCGTATCACCGGGCTGCACCGTGTAATCGACGCGCTGGCGACCCTTGGGTTGCTTGGACTGTTTTTTGGCCAGGCGCGATTCAGCACTAAGGCTGTAGTCGCTGCTGGAGGACGCCGGGCCGGGAATCAGCAGGGTGCGGCCGGCAATAATGGTGTTGTTCTTCATGTGGTTAATGTTGCGAAGTACCTGGGGGGTCGTGCGGTACTGGCGGGCAATGGCGCCCAGATTATCGCCGGGCCGAATTTCGTAACGGGCCCACTGCATGCGTTGGTCTTTGGGCAGGCTGGCCAGTTTCGTCTGGAAATTCTCGGCCCGATCCACAGGGACTAACAACCGGAAGGGGCCATCCGGGGATGTGGCCCAGCGATTATAGGACGGGTTGAGCAGGTAGAGCTCTTCCACAGAAATATCCGCCAAACGTGCGGCTTGGGCCAGGTCGATTTGCCCGCCGGTTTTTACCGTGGCGAAGTAGGGTTCGTTGGCGATGGGGTGGAGGGGGACGCCGTAGGCCTGCGGGTCACCGACAATCTGGGCGATGGCCAGTAATTTAGGGACATACGCGGTGGTTTCGCGGGGCAGGTTCAGGTTCCAGAAATCGGTGGGCTTTCCAGCTTCTTTATTGTGACGGATGGCTCGCGATACAGTGCCGCCCCCGGCGTTGTAAGAGGCTAGCGCCAGTAGCCAGTCACCCTCAAAGCGGCTGGAGAGCTGCTGCAGGTAATCCAATGCGGCATTGGTGGACTTGAGGATGTCCCGGCGTTGGTCTTCCCACCAGGTGCGCTGCATGCCGAAATAATCCCCGGTGGAGGGAATAAACTGCCAGGGCCCCGCCGCGCGGGCATGGGAGTAAGCAAAGGGATCAAAAGCACTTTCTACGATTGGCAACAAGGCCAGTTCCAGCGGCATATCGCGGGCTTCGGCTTGCTCGACGATGTAGTGCAGGTAGCGTTCTGAACGTGTCGTGACGCGGGTGAAATACTCTGGGTGGCGCGCGTACCATTCACGTTGCACACGAATCCGGTCGTTTTCGATACTCAAATCGAGCCCGTAGCCAGCGCGCAAGCGCATCCAGAGGTCGTCGGCGGTTGGCTGATTTTCGCCGTCTTCGACTGGGCTGGGTTCGTCCATGCCGTTCGCCAAATTGACGTCATCCACGGAAGGCTCGGCAGCCGGCATGGGGGGAAGATCTTCAAGGGGCTTATTGGTTGCACAACCACCAAGGACGCCCAGCCCGAGAAAAAGGGCTAAAGGAATAATTTTTTTCATAATCATGGAGTAACGCTAAAAATTTCATGCATTCTGGCGACGGATAGGCGGCGCGGCAAGGACGAGGCGCTAAAAGTTGTCCTTCCAGCGACGCAAGGCCGCAAAACACTGCATATCAGAATCCCCGCAGCCAGGCTCATGGCGCTGACAGGAATCCTTCAAGTCTTTGTCATCACTGCGTAAAAACGGGTTGGTCGCTTTTTCTTCCGCGAGGGTGGAAGGCAGCGTGATTTTACCTTTTTGGCGCAACTCAATGACGGCCTGCAAGCGCGCCCGTACGGCGGGGTCTTCCGGGGTGACGGCGGCGGCGAAGGTCAGGTTGGCCTGGGTGTATTCGTGGGCACAGAACACCTGGGTATTATCAGGCAGGGCGGCCAGACGCTGCAGGGAATGGAGCATTTGCTCCGGCGTGCCTTCGAACAGACGACCGCAGCCCCCGGCAAACAAGGTGTCGCCGCAAAAAAGCCAGCGCTGTGCCGCGTTGATAAAGGCGATATGGCCCAGGGTGTGACCGGGTACGGCCATGACGGTGAACGAGAGGTCGGTGCCCACAGGCGTGATGGTGTCGCCGTCGTGGAGCGGGTGGCTCATGGCCGGAATGGATTCCGCTGCTGGGCCGTACACGGGAATATCGCGGTCTTTGGTCAATGCCGCAATACCGCCCACATGGTCCGGGTGGTGATGGGTGATCAAAAGCGCGGACAGCATCAGACCGTTTTCGCTGAGGTAGCGCTCCACCGGTGCGGCGTCACCGGGGTCGACGACAACACATTGATCCTGTTGATGAAATGCCCAGATATAGTTGTCATTGAAGGCGGGGATAGCGATAGGGCTGGCTGTCATGTCGTGGTACGCTCCTGTCTGTAAGCAGGTCCGTTGGCACCTGTTTCAGTGCTTCATCATCCGGCTCACGCATTCATGGATCAAGAGATTGTCCGCTATGCAGCTACCTCCACTCAACCGTATCTCGTTCAATGCCTCCTCCGGCGAATTGGGAAGGGGTTTTGATGAATGGCTCGACAGTGAACCGGGCCAGGCCTTGCTGAGCGAAGAAAAAGCCATGCTGACCGAGTGGCTGCGCAGCCAGGCGGGCCAGCGCGCGGTGGCGATTTATGCCGGTGATGGCCGTGATCTCCTGTCGGAATCGCCGCTGCGTTGGCAAACCAGCATCGCGCCGCCCGGTTTTACCGGGGTGAAATTACAGTCGCGTCTGGATCTGTTGCCGATTGCGAAAAGCAGTGTGGATGTGCTGTTGCTGCATCACACCATGGATTTCGCCGCCGATCCTCACCAGGCATTGCGTGAAGCGTCGCGTTGCATGGCGCCGGGCGGCAAGATGGCGATCATCGGGTTTCATCCCGTCAGCGTGATGGGGCTGGCCCGCTGGCTGCTCTGGTGGAAGTCACCGGGGTGGATGGGGCGCTATTATCGCCCCAATCGATTGACCGACTGGTTACAGGTTCTCGGATTTGAGGTCGATGGCATGGCCAGTGGCTTCTATACTATGCCGCTGTCCGATCGTGGTCGCAGCCGGGTGCGCCTGCTGGACTGGCTTGGGCGTTTCCTCTGGCCGCGTCACGGCAATACATACCTGCTGGTGGCAAGAAAACGCGCCGGTGTGGTGCGTCCGTTGGCCACACGACAACGCAAGGTACCACGCAATACCGTGGTGCCGGTACCGGTGGCCCGCTGGGGCCAGCAGAACAGGGAGTCCTGAGTCTTTGAAGAACGTGATTATCTATACCGACGGCGCGTGCCGCGGTAATCCCGGCCCGGGTGGCTGGGGCGCCATTCTCCTTTACGGTGACAAGGAGAAGGAATTATTTGGTGGCGAGCCTGAGACCACCAACAACCGCATGGAACTGATGGCCGCCATCGTGGCCCTGGAGACCCTCAATGCTCCCTGTCAGGTGGTACTGACGACGGACTCCAAATACGTCATGGACGGCATCACCCAGTGGATGGCGAACTGGAAAAAGCGTGGCTGGAAAACGGCCTCGAAGCAGCCGGTCAAGAATGTGGATCTGTGGCAACGCCTCGATGCAGCGGTGCAACGCCACGAAATCGACTGGCAGTGGGTCAAGGGCCATAGTGGCCACCCGGGCAATGAGCGGGCCGATGCGCTGGCTAACCGGGGTATTGATGAAATGAAACAGCAGGGGCGAGCAGGCTAATGCGTCAGGTTGTACTGGATACGGAAACTACCGGCCTGGAGCCCAATGACGGGCACCGGGTGATCGAAATTGGTTGCGTGGAGATGGAAAATCGCCGCCTGACCGGCAATAACCTGCATCTGTACCTGAATCCTGAACGGGAGATTGATGCAGGCGCGCTGGCGGTTCACGGCATCAGCACCGAGTTTCTGGCAGACAAGCCCACCTTTGACAAGGTGGTGGATGAATTTCTGGCTTTTGTCGACGGGGCGGAACTGGTTATCCATAACGCGCCTTTTGACGTGGGCTTCCTCAACCATGAGCTGCGCCGGCTTGGCGCCCGGTACGGGACCATCGAACAGCGTTGTGGGGTCCTGGATACCTTGGTGATGGCTCGCCAGAAACATCCGGGACAGAAAAATAACCTGGATGCGTTGTGCCGTCGGTATTTCGTGGAAAACGGCCACCGTGAACTGCACGGCGCCTTGCTGGATGCTGAAATTCTGGCGGACGTTTATCTGGCCATGACCGGCGGGCAGACCCGCCTGTCTCTGGGCGGGAACGATGGCAGTGAACAGGGAGGTGATGCCACTGCAGAAGCGATCAGACGTTTGAGTGCAGACCGCCCGGCGCTTGCCGTCGTTCGTCCCAGTGAAACTGAGATACAGCGCCACAACGACAAGCTGACCGCCATTGCGGGCAAGAATGGTGGGCCTACCGTGTGGCAGAGCCTGACGGAGGATGACACGCCACTGCAGTAGCAGTTACAACAACAGCATTGTATTAACAGGCCATGCCGCTAGCGTGGCATTTTCTGGGCTCCTGCCCTCTAGCTTCGCGATTTCCACCTCTTTACACCGGCAAGCCGGGGCAAATCAGTGTCCCGGGATGACCGGTGTTTCCTGCAGGTCGTCCACCTGGTGGTGCTGAATCCAGCCATTCTCGTACATGTAGTTAGTGGCAGGTTCTAGCGCGGTGGCCGTCATGATCAGGCCGGTAATCGACATCACAATAGTGTACGGCAAAGCCATGACCACCATGCGCCCATAGGATAACCGCACCAATGGCGCCAGTGCCGAGGTGAGCAGGAACAGGAAGGCTGCCTGACCGTTAGGGGTGGCCACAGACGGGATGTTGGTGCCAGTGTTAATGGCGACGGCCAGCAGATCGAATGTATCCCGGTCAATCTCACTCTTCAGCAGGGCCTGCCCGACTTCATCCACATATACCGTGGCTACAAAGACGTTGTCAGAGACAGCCGACAGCACACCATTGGCCATGTAGAAGGCGGGGCCTTGAACGTGTTTGTCCAGGGTCAGCACATATTCAATAACCGGCGCGAAAAGCTGTTGGTCGGCAATGACCGCCACCACGGCGAAAAACACGGTGAGCAGGGCCGTGAACGGCAGGGCCTCTTCAAAGGCTGCTCCCAGGCGATGTTCTTCGATAATCCCGGTGAAGGAGGTGGCCAGAATGATGACGGTGAGCCCTACCAGGCCCACAGAAGCGGCGTGGGTGGCCAGACCGATCACCAGCCACACGGCTGTGATGGCTTGAATCACCAGTGCCGCCCGGTTTTGCGGGGTGCGCTTACGGTCCTGTTCCAGGGCGTACTGACGCATGATTCCACGCACTTTCTCAGGAATGTCTTCGCCGTAACCAAAGCTGCCGCTGATTTCCAGAAAGATGCAGGTCAGTAGACCCATTGCCAGCACCGGCAGGGTAATCGGGGCCATACGCAGGAAGAATTCGCCGAATTCCCAGCCCGCCTTGTTGGCAATCAACAGGTTTTGGGGTTCGCCTACCAAGGTGCAAACGCCGCCCAGTGCGGTGCCCACCGCCGCGTGCATCAGCAGGCTGCGCAGAAATGAGCGGAAGCGACGAAGGTCTTCGCGGTGCAGCTCTTCCACGGCGGTGTCGTCGCCGTGGTCGTGTTTCTGCTGGAACGTCTTGCCGGAGGCTACCTTGTGGTAAATGCCATAAAAGCCGGTGCATACGGCAATGACCACGGCGGTAACCGTCAGCGCGTCAAGAAAGGCGGAGAGCAGGGCGGCGGCCGCACAGAACAGCAGACTCAGCGTCACTTTGGATTTCACGCCCAGCAGCAGACGGGTGAACATGAACAGCAGCAGGTCTTTGAGGAAGAAAATCCCGGCAACCATGAAGATCAACAGCAACATCACCTCGATATTGCCCACCACCTTGTGCAGCACGGTATCAGCGGAGGTGAGGCCGATCATGACCGCTTCAATGGCCAGCAGGCCGCCGGGTTGCAGGGGGTAGCACTTGAGCGCCATGGCCAGGGTGAAAATGAACTCGGCCAGCAGCAGCCAGCCCGCCGTCACCGGGCCCAGGGCCAGGGCCACCAGGGGGTTGATCAGCAGGAAGGCAACGATGGTGTATTTGTACCAGGCGGGGGCCTGCCCCAGGAAGTTCTGAATAAAGGCGCGGCCTAGCGTGGCTGACATGACGAGTTCCTGCTGAACGGCAAATGGGAAAGGGCGCCCAGCTCGGATGAAGCACGCCAAACTCGGGCGCGGCAATGATAAGGACTTGGCTTGCCCCAGTACAGTGCAAAGGGGTGGCAATTTGCCCTGGATCAATGGAGGGATTGACGCAGCCGGTTGGCGCACGTAACGCGCAACCGTGTCTGGCCACGGGGAGGAGTGTGGGCAGGTTAACAAATCATCAATAAATCAGTTGCTTACAAATGAAAGTTGACGCAGTCTTTGATGACGTGCAAAAGTTGATGCGCCTTGTTTTACAATCCTGTTTTGACGATTGCGGGTGTATCCGGGGGTTTGCGCGCCTAACGAACGAACCCGATGATAATAACAGTTTGGTGCTTGCGGAGAGTCCATGGTTGCCATAACAAACACCACCTCCCTGACTTTTCTCAAGGAAGCGATAGATACCACCCTGACGGAAGCTGAAAACCAGCTTGAAGCGTTTTCGGACGACCATAGCCGCCAGGATGAGTTGCAGCATTGCGCGCAAGCCTTTCAGCAACTCCGCGGTATCTGCCAGGTGGTTGAGCTGCCTGCAGCAGCTTTAATGAGTGAAGAAATGGCGCTGGCCGCTCGGGAGCTACAGGAAAAAGTCTCTGAGGCCCGCATTCAGGCGTTGAGTAATGCGATTGTCCTGCTGGCCCGTTATTTTGACTATGTGCAGCTGAAAAACCGCACACTTCCTGCCTTGCTGATTGGTGGGATTAATGAACTGCGGCGTTCCGGTGGAAAAGGCCTGATTCAGGAGAGCCATTTCTTTAGTGCCGACCTGTCCCGTCAGCGTGCACCTGAAGCTCCCCAGCGAGAGCTATCGGTTAGCGAACTGTCAGACCTGTCCCGTCGCCTGCGGCATATGTACCAGGTCGGGTTGCTGGGGGTTCTGCGTGGGCAAGGCAATGCCACTAATCTCAAGTTGATGGCCCGGGCGCTGGTGCGCCTGGATCGTGCGGCAGGTCAATGCGGTCTAAGCCGCTTTCTGTGGGTGGCTCAGGCCGTGCTGACAGCCATGTACTGCGACCAGATGGCGATTACGCCTGCTCGCAAGGCCCTGCTATCCCAATTCGATCGTCAGCTCAAAAAACTGGTTTACGATGGTGACCAGGCGGTGACGGAAGAGGCGCCGCTGCTGTTGATCAAGGAAAGTCTGTTTATCGTTTCGCTATCCGCTGAAGATAGCGGCACCATTGGCGATGTGAAGCAGGCTTTTGGTCTGAAGTCCGAGGTTAGTGACACCGTATTGCAGCGTGAGCTGGCATTGATGACCGGTGCCAGCGGCTCGGTGATTCGTTCTGTGGCCACGGCCATGCGCGATGAAATTGCGGATTTGAAGGAAAGCCTGGATTTGGCTTCCCAGGGCGTTGCCGACACCAATTACCAGTCGGTTGCTGCCAGCCTGAATCGCCTGGGCAGTACCCTGGACATGATCAACAAGGATGACGAATCCCGGGCAATCAAATTGCGCGCCCGGGAAGTGTCGAAATGGGCCCCGGATCAGAATGTGGAAGGAGAGGCTTTTCATGGGCTGGTCGATGACCTGCTGATAGTGGAAAACGTGGTGGCGGGCCTGGAGCGTAGTATTAGCCCGGAAGATGATGTCCACCGCACTGCCAACAACACCAATATTTCCCTGTATCAACTGGATGACGCTCGCATGACGGTGGTGGGCGAGTGCCGCGCCGGCCTGGCATTGGCCAAGCGCTCCATCTCCTCGTTCATGGATAACAACTGGGATGCCATGCATCTGTCCAACCTGCCCGGTACGTTCGCCTCGATTGCGGGTGGCCTGATGTTCCTGGAACTGGATCGTGCCAAGGCCGTTACCGAGGCATGCCATAAATACATCAGCAACCGGCTGCTAAGCGGTGATCAGGTGCCGACTCGAGAAAACATGGAAACCCTGGCTGATGCGCTGACCGGGGTGGATTACTACCTGGAAAGCATGGAAGAGCAGAAACCCATTGGTGATGGCGTGCTGGAGGTGGCTGAGGAAAGCATGAATGCATTAGGCTTTCCGGTGTCGAAAGTCGCCTGAGTCTACGCCGCATGAACAACGTCGCATGAGACAGCCATGATTGATCTTTCCAGCCCGGAACCCCAGGACGCAGATAGCGCCCGCTGTTATGTCATCCATGATCAGGATGTGCTCATTTCTACCCAGGCGGGCTGGCAGTTCCCGGAACTGCCAGCCAAGTGGCTTCGCCAACACCCGGATTACCATTTTTTGGGTTTTCTTTCCGGTCAGCCCTGCTATGTCTGCGAACTCTCCCGTCATGAATTCGATGATGGTCAGCTACAACGTGTGCCACTGCGCCGCCTGATCGGGGCCACGCTCAGTGATGCCGAATTTTCCATGGCCAGCCGGGCCCTGCAGTTTTTGAGCTGGCGCCAGAATCACCGTTTTTGCAGTCGTTGCGGCTCTCCCACCGAACCGCATCCCCGTGACCTGGCGATGACCTGCGCCGGTTGCGGTTATTTCCAGTACCCACGAATCACTCCCTGCATCATTACCCTGGTCACCAAGGGTGAGCACGCGCTGCTGGGGCGGTCTGCCCGTTTTCCCGAGGGGTTTTATTCCTGCCTTGCCGGGTTTATGGAAGCGGGTGAAACTGCAGAGCAGGCGCTGGCGCGGGAGGTTATGGAAGAAAGTGGTATTTCAGTAAAGAACCTGGAGTACCTGAACAGTCAGTCGTGGCCGTTTCCCCATTCCCTGATGCTGGGATTCATGGCGGAATATGCGGGCGGAGAAATTCGCATTGATGACGACGAAATCGTTGATGCCGCCTGGTTTCATTATCAGGATCTTCCCATGGTGCCGCCGCCGGGCAGTATTGCCCGTTCGCTGATAGATCAATGGATCGCGCGTTTCTAGAAGGATTTGAGCATGAATTACACCTTGGCACCCTTGGTGCTTATCGCTTTCAGTCTCCTGTTCGTCTTGTTGGGCGCCTGGATATTGCTGCGCCAAAAGTGGGTGTTGCAGTGGCTGAAAGGCACCGCAGGGCTGCTGTTACTGTTAGTGGCTGGCTACATGAGCGTTTTTGCGCTGAATCTTTACGGCTACAAGGAATATGCCCAGGAGGTCTCGGTGGCTACGGTCAGTTTCCGTGAATCCGGTGAGCAATCCTTCATTGCCACGGTCACCCGCACGGACGGCAGTGCTGAGGACTTCCGGTTGAAAGGGGATCAGTGGCAACTGGATGCGCGGATCATCAAATGGAAGATGCCGTTCAGTTTGCTTGGTTTGAAGCCGGGCTATCAACTGGATCGCATCCAGGGCCGCTATTATGCGCTGGAAGATGAGCGCTCCCGCGACCGCACGGTCTACAGCCTGCACCGCGACCCGGTTGGCCTGGATGTGTGGTTGTTGGCAAAGGAAGGCTGGAGCCTGATTATTGATGCCCGCTACGGTAGCGCAGCTTACCTGCCCATGGCCGATGGCGCCTTGTTTCAAGTCAATGTGGGGCCCACCGGGCTGGTGGCCCGTCCCATGAACGGCAGTGCCCAGCAAGCCATTTCTGGTTGGGACTGATCCTCCATACCGCCAGCGGGGATGCTCCGCTGGCGTGTTTCCTGTCCTGGCACGCGCTGCGTTGCCCGATCTTTGTCCTCCCTTGATTACCCCAATGGCTCTGGCTTATGTAGAATCAGCGGGAGTTTGAGTTCCCTGAATTGACTGGCGCCGCGCGCCGGATCCCCTGGAGAGTAGATAAACAGTGATCGCGTTTTTAATGGAATACGGCATGTTTCTGGCCAAAGTCGCCACCCTGGTAGTGGCGATTTTGTTTATTTTGGGCGGCATTGCGGCAGCAGCGTCGCGTAACCGGGGCAAGGGCGACCAGGATGGCGAGTTGAAAGTCCGCCATCTCAATGATGAGTTCGATGATCTTAAGGCGTCCCTGGAAGCGGAAATCATTCCGGAGACTCAGCGCAAGAAGGCTGACAAAGCCAAACGCAAACAGGAAAAGCTGGAAGCCAAGCAAAAAAAGAAAGCCGGTACCGAAGACAAGACTCTGCCGCGCCTGTTTGTGCTTGATTTCAACGGCGACGTTCAGGCCAGTGGCGTGGATCACCTTCGCCGTGAAATTACCGCCATTTTGCAGGTCGCCAGCCAGGATGACGAAGTGCTGGTTCGCCTGGAAAGTCCGGGGGGGCTGGTGCACAGCTATGGGCTGGCGTCCTCGCAACTGCGCCGTATCCGTAATCAGGGCATCAAGTTGACCATTGCGGTGGATCAGGTGGCCGCCAGCGGGGGTTATATGATGGCGTGTATTGCTGATCGTATTGTCGCCGCGCCTTTTGCGATTATTGGCTCCATTGGTGTGGTCGCGCAGATTCCGAACTTTCATCGCCTGCTCAAGAAAAATGATATTGATGTGGAGTTGATGACCGCCGGTGAGTACAAGCGCACCATGACCATGCTGGGTGAAAATACAGAGAAAGGCCGGGCCAAGTTCCAGGAAGAGCTGGAAGATACCCATCAGTTGTTTAAAAGCTTCGTGCGCGATAACCGCCGTGGGCTGGACCTGGACAAGGTTGCCACCGGCGAGCACTGGTTCGGTAGCCAGGCAAAGGAGCTGGGTCTTGTTGATGAAATCATGACCAGCGATGAGCTGTTACAACTTCGCAAAGACAGCCAGACTCTCTACCAGGTCGAGTGGGAAGCGAAGCGCAAGCTGGGCGAGAGGCTGGGATTCTCGCTGGAAGCAACGTTGCATCGGGTGCTGGAAAAATTCTGGCACCGCGGTAGCCAGCGCCAGATCCATTAATTTTATTTATGCCGAGCACCGCAGAGGAGTGGCCCATGAGTTTTCAGGCATTACAAACCCGCGAAACGGATACCGGCTATACCAACTCGCTGGTAGAGCGTGAACTGAGTGAACTGGGTGAAGGCGGTGTATTGGTACGAGTTCAGTGGTCATCCCTGAACTATAAGGACGCGCTGTCGGCCACCGGCAACAAGGGCGTCACCCGCAAGTTTCCCCACACGCCGGGTATTGATGCCGTGGGTGTGGTTGAAGAGGCCAGTGATGGCCCGTTCAGCGTGGGCGATGCAGTGATTTGCACCGGCTATGATCTGGGCATGAACACCGATGGTGGCTATGCGGAATATATCCGCGTGCCTGCGGAATGGTTGGTGCCACTACCGGATGGCCTGGCGCCTCGTGATGCCATGCTCTTGGGTACCGCAGGCTTGACTGCGGCACTGAGTGTGGAATCGCTACTCGACACGGGTGTTAACCCGGATCAGGGTCCGGTGCTGGTGACTGGCGCTACTGGTGGCGTAGGCAGTGTCTGCGTGGCGATTCTGGCCAAGCTGGGGTTTGAGGTGGTCGCCGTCAGCGGTAAAACGGATGTCAGTGAATGGCTGGCGGCTCTTGGCGCCGCGCGGATTATTGACCGTGAGGCGTTTCTGGAAAGCGCGGTCAAGCCGATGGCTAAAGAGCAATGGGCTGGTGCGGTGGATTGCGTCGGTGGTGAGATGCTTGCTGCTGCCCTCAAGGGGCTCAAGTATGGTGGCAGTGCGACATGCTGCGGGCTGGCTGGATCACCCAAACTGGAGATGACGGTATTTCCGTTCATTCTGCGTGGCGTCAACTTGCTGGGGGTGGATAGTGTTGAGTTGCCCTGCGAGATCAAACAGCAAATGTGGCAGCTACTGGCTGATGAGTGGATGCCGAGAGAGCTTGCGCTGCTGGAGGCTGCAGAAACGGATCTTGCTGGTGTGACCGATTGGATAGATCGTATTCTGGCAGGCGGGGTTCGCGGGCGAGTTGTAGTGAAACTGCCATGACAATAGCAGGCCTCCGAGCTTAAACAGAGCTGGCAAAAGGTAAAAAGCGCGGTTTATCCGCGCTTTTTTATTTGTGCACTTTTGTCAGCTAAAGCATGCTGTTTAGGGTAGCAGGATGTGATGCAGTTTTGAGTGTAAAGGACGCTTATGAACGAGTCTCACTGGTTGAAAATAGCTCTAACCCTGGATGGGCAGGGCGGGGCTAGTGCGTTTGATGCGCAGGTGCCGTTAACCGAAACCTCTCCATATTGGGTGCACCTGGATTATACCCAGCCGCAGAGTCAGCAGTGGCTTGAGCGGCAATCCATTCCGCCGGTGGTGATTTCGGCGCTCACCGCCATGGAAACGCGGCCTCGTGCCACGGAGGTGGCGGGTGGTCTGCTGGTGTATCTGCGCGGGGTGAACCTCCATCCTGGAGCGCGCCCTGAAGACATGATTGCTCTGCGATTGTGGGTCGGCCCCCAAGGCATGATCAGCACCCAGAAACGGACATTGCTGTCGCTGGTGACGGTGCAAGAAGAGCTGGATGCTGGTGAGGGCGCTGTCGGTATCCCGGGCTTGGTCGCACGGCTTGTGGATCAGCTGATCTGGCGAATGGAAGACGTGATCGAAAATCTGGAATCCGAGGTGGAGGACTGTGCATTGTCCATTGAGGAGACGCCGACCATTAGTCTGACTCCACGTCTCAGCCAGATTCGTCGTCGCTCTATTACGTTGCGACGTTTTTTTGCGCCGCAGCGTGAAGCGTTGGCCCGGTTGCAGAACGAAACCATGTTCACCGGTGGCGATGCCTTGTTGCTTCGTGAGGCCGGTGATCGCTTGCAGCGTCTGCTGGAAGATCTGGATGCGGCCCGTGAGCATGCCACCTTGTTGCAGGAGGAGGTTTTCTCGGTACAAAACGAAGCTATCAACGACCGCATGTATCTACTGGCGATGATCTCGGCGTTGTTTCTCCCGTTGGGTTTTCTTACCGGGCTGTTCGGGATCAATGTGGGAGGCCTGCCAGGTGTTGAAGATCCTGCGGGGTTCTGGTGGTTTATGGCGGGAATTGGTGTAGTCAGTGTGGGGGTACTGGTATGGATGCGAAAACGCCGCTGGCTTTAATGCGACAGCGGCGTTTTCCCGGAACGAAGGCTTTTGAAGACTAGCCGCGCCGATAGAGAGGGCGCGGTTCGTTCACGTCACCCTGGTAGGTCACGCTGAAGTCGTTCAGGCCTTCAAGTGCTTCTTCGATGCTGCGATCTTCACGCACTTCAAACGCGTTGAAGCCGCAACGGGTCATGTAGAAAAGCTGGTCACGGAGTACGTCACCGGTGGCTCTCACTTCACCTTTAAAGCCGTAGCGGGTACGGAGCTCCCGAGCGTAGGAATAGCCGCGGCCGTCCTTGAATGCCGGGAAATGGATGGCGACCAAGGGCAGGGCGGCCAGGTCGTCTTCCAGATCTTTCGGTTCTTCGCCCGGCGCCAGCCACACGGCCACATCACCACGACTGAGCAGCGCATCACGGTTCGCCTGCCAGTAGGCCAGCGGCACAATGATGTTGCCGGTGGGTAGCTCGCCTTCCAGCGTGTCACCTTCAAGGCGTTGCCACTGGTTATCCACGATGGCGCCATCAATGATTACCTTACCCATAGATGCGCTCCTTGAACGGGTCCATGCCAATACGCTCGTAGGTGTCGATAAACGGCTCATTCTCGAGGCGTTTTTCCACATAGAACTTGATGATTTTTTCTACCACATCGGTGATTTCTTCGGACTCGAAAGACGGGCCCATTTTCTCGCCCACACGGGACAGCTTGTCGCCGCGGCCGCCCAGCGTGACCTGGTAGAATTCCTTGCCTTTCTTGTCGACACCCAGGATGCCGATGTGGCCGATATGGTGGTGACCACAGGCATTCATGCAGCCGGAAATGTTCAGGTCCAACGGGCCCAGATCGTGGACATAGTCCATGTCGTCGAAACGGCGTTGAATGGATTCAGCAACAGGGATGGATTTTGCGTTTGCCAGCGCACACAGATCGCCACCAGGGCAGGCCACGATGTCGGTGAGCAGGCCCAGGTTCGGTGTGGCAAAACCCAGTGCATCCAGCGCTTTCCATAGATCATACAAGTCGTTGGCGGCCACGTCGGACAGCACCATGTTCTGTTGGTGGCTGTTGCGAAGCTCGCCAAAGCTGTATTTGTCAGCCAGATCGGCCACGGCCTCCAGCTGCTCGTCACTGATATCACCAGGGACGCGGCCGGTACGCTTGAGTGTCAGCGTAACGGCACGATAACCGGCCTGCTTGTGGGCACGGGTATTGGTGTGGAACCAGCGGCTAAAGGCCTTGTCTTCGACCAGCTTGGCATCCAGTGCGGCCGTATCGACGCTTTGGTAATCCGGGGCGGTGAAGCAGCCCTTGATGCGCGCCACTTCTTCCGCAGTCAGGGTCATCTCGCCGCCTTTCAGTTCGGCGAATTCCTGTTCCACCAGTTCGCGGTATTTCTCCGCGCCCAGGGCTTTCACCAAAATCTTGATGCGAGCCTTGTACTTGTTGTCGCGGTTACCGTACTTGTTGTAAACCCGCAAAATAGACTCAAGGTAAGCCAGCAGGTCCTGCCACGGCACAAATTCACCGATTATGGCACCGGTCATGGGGGTGCGGCCCAGGCCACCGCCAGCCCATACCTGGAAG
Source organism: Alcanivorax sp. (assembly GCF_002733835.1). GTDB lineage: Bacteria > Pseudomonadota > Gammaproteobacteria > Pseudomonadales > Alcanivoracaceae > Alcanivorax. Next base: position 54,923 of record NZ_NVWY01000032.1, on the reverse strand, counting down.
CCGGTTTCGCCGTTGGCACCGTGGACCAGCTGCACACCGATATCGTGCACGCCGATCAAGGCCGGATCGGCGTCGGGTACGGCGTTCACGGCAATCTTGAATTTACGCGGCAGGTAGGCGAATTCCGGATTGAAGGTGGACCACTGGCGGATGATTTCGCACCAGGGGCGCGGGTCTTCAATCTCTTTGGGATTAACGCCTGCGAATTCGTCGGTGGTGATATTACGGATGCAGTTGCCACTGGTTTGAATGGCATGCATTTGTACGTCGGCCAGTTCCGCCAGAATATCCGGCACTTCTTCAACGGAAGGCCAGTTCAACTGAATGTTCTGGCGGGTGCTGACATGGCAGAAACCCTTGTCGTAGGTCCGCACGATGTGCGCCAGACGACGCAGTTGGCGACTTGCCAACAGGCCATAAGGAACGGAAATACGCAGCATGGGCGCATAACGCTGAATGTAGAGGCCATTCTGCAGGCGAAGTGCCAGAAACTCGTCTTCGCTGAGCTCATTGGCGAGAAAACGGCGGGTCTGATCGCGATACTGCGCCACCCGCTCCTCCAGCAACCGTTGATCGTATTCCTGATAGACGTACATGGGACTGTATCACCGTCCTTAAATGCTTAAAATTCAATAGGTAAGCGTCGCTCCCGGAGGGAGCAGAGCGGCACTCTAGCAAAGCGCCCTTATAGTGAAAAGAAATATCTTGGCATATCTCTATTACGTAGGGCTATTTAGCTGCGGCATCCAGCACCAGATTCACGGTCACCACCATGCCGATCACCAGTGCCAATACCATCACCACATACACGCCGATAAAGTTGCCCGCATCGCCCTTGGTAAAGTCGCGTTCCCGGTTTTTACTGCTTTGCACGCCGAGAAGGCCGGCCAGAATGCTGTGAATCGTCTGCCAGAGTGTGGGCTTGCCGTCATCGGGCTCGTGAGCCTGATCCTGTGAGGGGTGTTGGTCTGACATGGGTAATCCTGTGTTTTGGCTGAAGGCTAAACGTTGGATGCCGGCCGCGTATAACAAACACGCGTCACCGGGGGGCGTATTGTACCCCTGCGAGCGGCCTGGCGACAGCATCATGCAGGCGGACTTGAATTGAGTGTGTGGTGTCGCCATTGCAACTGGTGAGTACCTGACTAAAATAGTCAGGAAATGAGGCCGGCGTCCACCGCCGCTTTTACCTCTTACGCTGTTTATTGCGTATGGGTTCATTCATACCGACCAGGAATCATGATGGCAGAGCAGTTGATCGACATTACCGAAACCGCCCAGGATTACTTGCGTGACTTGCTGAGCAAGCAGGATCAGGCCGAGATTGGTGTGCGTATCTTTGTCGAGCGCCCAGGCACCCCGCATGCGGAATGCTGTATGGCATATTGCCCGGAGGGCGAACAGGAAGAAAGTGATGTTCGCTATGACTATGAAGGATTTCATGCCTGGATCGAGGGTAAGAGCGTTCGCTATCTGGAAGACGCGGTTATCGACTACAAGAAAGACAGCATGGGAGGCCAGCTGACGTTCCGTGCACCCAAGTCCCGCGTGCCGGATATCAGCGAAGATGCCACCATCGAAGAAAAGATCAACTACGTACTGTACGCCGAGATTAACCCGAACCTGGCGGCCCACGGTGGCAGTGTGCAGCTGCTGGAACTGACCGAGGACAACGTGGCCGTGCTGGAATTCGGCGGCGGCTGCCAGGGCTGTTCTGTGGTGGATGTGACGCTGCGCGACGGGGTAGAGAAAACCCTGCAGGAGCGGATTCCAGAGCTGGCCGGTGTGCGGGACAAGACGGACCACTCGGTGACGGACAACGCGTATTACAGCTAACCGCTATGAGCTTCTAGTATCTAGCTTCTAGAAAAGCAAAAAACGCAGCCTTGGGCTGCGTTTTTTGCTTTTATGGATCTTGTTTTTTTACTCGTTGCTGGCAGCTCGCCGTTCGCAGCTATTCTTTACCCACACTGCGGGTTACGGCCTGCGGCTTTCGCCTGGTTATACAGCGGCATAACCTCCGGGATGCGTGCCTGCAGCCCATTGATACGGGTGCTATTGGACGGGTGAGTGGACATGAATTCAGGCGGCTCGTTGCCGTTGGCCGCGTTCATGTTCTGCCACAGAGATACACTCTGACGCGGATCAAAGCCGGCCTGTGCCATCAGTTGCAGGCCTATGATATCGGCCTCGGCTTCATGTTTGCGGCTGAAAGGCAGTGCCAGCCCATATTCGGCGCCAACGCCAAGCGCGGCCAATACGCCTTGTTTGGTGGCGCTGTCCTCTCCCGCAAGCGCGCCAAGTACCTGCATGCCGCTCTGGGTGGCGTATTGAAGTGACATGCGCTCATTGGAATGTTGTGCCTGCACATGGCCGATTTCATGGCCAATCACTGTGGCGAGCTGACTCTGGTTGTTGGCCACTTTCAGCAAACCCGTGTTCACTCCGATCTTACCGCCTGGCAGGGCAAACGCATTGGCGCTGTCGTCCTGGAAGAGGTTGACTTCCCATTGCTGGGAGCCATCCAGGGTGGCAGTGATCGCCGTGGTCACACAGCGGACATAAGCCGTCTGCTGCTGGCTGCTGCTCAGCGGTTTTTCATTTTTCATCTGGGAATAGGCGGTGACACCCATTTCATCCATCTGGTCCGCGGGCAGCAACAGAAACTGCTGGCGACCCAGTGGAGAGGTGGCACAGGCGGCGAGGCTGCCAGCAAGCACGCCAAGGGTGAGAAATTTACGCAACGTCATTGTCTATTTTACTCCCATTCCCGAAGGAAACGTCGGGACACGAACATTAGCCAGCCAGCCCAGCCGGCACTTGAGAGAAAGATAATAAAGCCAAACACCGAGATTCCCCAAGGGGCAGGGGGCACCCGGCCGCTCAACATGATGGCGCCGGCCAGTAATCCACCGGTTACCAGCAGGGTTTGGACCTGTCTGTACTGACCGCGTTCAATCCGTGTGATCAGCCGTTCCAGATGACGAGGATCAATGCCTGCCTCACCGGGAGCGGCCTGGCCCGGTACGGGGGGCGGCGCATAGACCTTGTCGACCACATCGAGCGCTCGCAGGCTCAGGCTCTTTGCCAGGCGAACTGGGGAATAGCGTGTGCGGATCATTCGTTTGAGTAGCGGCTCGGCCTCACTCATCAGGTCGAATTGCGGGTTCAGTAGTCGGCCAAAACCTTCCAGGGTAATGATGGCCTTGATAAACAGCGCAATATCGCTGGGCAATACCAGGTTGTGATTGCGTACCAGCGCGGTGATGTCATTGAGCAGGGCGGTGATATCCAGCTGGGAAATGGACACGCCGTGGTACTGGCTAATCACGTCTTCCACGTCGGACACAAGCTGGTCGAACTTGATGGGTTGCCCGTCGGACCAGCCAGACAGTACACCGGCGCATTGCTCGGCCTCACGCAGCACCACGGCGCGGGTAATCTGCAGAATCTGCTCGCGGCGGCTGTGGCTGAGTTTGCCGACCATGCCGAAATCCAGCATGGCAATGCGGTTTCCCGACATGATGATAAAGTTGCCGGGGTGCGGATCGGCATGGAAAAAGCCGTCCTCCAGAGCCATTTTCCAGGCGGCCAGAGCACCTCGGCGTGCGATTAATTCCCGGTCCAGCCCGGCGTCATCGAGCCGCTCCACGGCTTTTGCCGGAATGCCTTCGATATGCTGCTGCACCTGCACGGTAGGAGATGAAAGGTCCCAATATACTTTGGGAATCTGCAGCCACTTGAACTGTCGCAGGTTCTTACGGATACGGTCTGCGTTGCGCGCTTCAATGGTGAAATCCAGTTCCCGGGTGAGCGACCGCTTGAATTCGCGCACCAGTTCTACAGGCCGGTAGCGCCGTAATTCAACGGAATTGTCGGCGGCCAGTTTGGCCAGCTGGTCGAGTAAACGCAGGTCCGAATCAATTTTGTCACGGATGCCCGGTTTCTGAACTTTCAACACCACTTTCTGACCACGGCGAGTCAGTGCGCTATGCACCTGGCCGATGGAAGCCACACCGATCGGCTCCGGATCAATGCGGGCAAAGAGGCTGTCGACAGGTTTTCCCAGCGAGGCCTCAATGTCAGCCTTGAGCGAATCGAATGGTGCCGCCTGGGCCTGGTCCTGCAGCTTCTCGAATTCGGCAATCCAGTCCATGGGGAACATGTCCACGCGGGTTGCCAGCACCTGACCAAGCTTGACGAAGGTGGGGCCCATTTCCTCCATGGCATGGCGCAGGCGTTCTGCTGTGCGCATGCGCAGCATGTCCGGCTTCATGCTACTGCGAACCAGTTTGCCTGCATGCTCGACCGGGGTGGAAAGCCCCAGCCGCCGAATCACGTCTGCAAACCCGTATTTGAGCAGGATTGCCGCCAGTTCATTCATGCGCAGTAGATCTTTGCCTGTGTGCAAAAGGTTCACAACATTGTCCCTGTAGGCTGGGCTGTGTTGCCCGTTCGAAGGCGTTGTCGCAAGGTTGCAACAAGTGGCCGGTAAAACGACTGCTGGGCCGTTAAGGGGCCTTAACCGGCTATTAACAGCATTATCGGTTTTCTGGCAAGATGCCATGGTAATCACTGCAAGGGAACCTCTGAATAACTCCTTGCATGCTCAGTCTTTCAGGCTGGCTCGCAATCTAGGCGCGATTTTGAAGGTGTCCCCTAACTGGGATCGAGATATGTCCATCCATCGAAAAAACGCAACGACGAGTGCGGGCCAGCCTGGAAGACCCGGAGGGCGTGGCCTGAAGCGCACATCTGCTGCGCCTTGCCTTTAGGAAAGGGAGCCACCCTGTCCGTCAAGACAAGACTCAACAGCTGCACGCTTCAGGCCACGCTGAGTACGCAAGGAGTTATTCAGAGGTTCCCAAGGTAAAGCGCAAACATGTCTGAACACTATTTACGCGATGATCTGGTTGAAGTCCGCAACAGTGAGGTCCACGGCCGGGGGCTTTTTGCCAGCCGGGATATCGCCCGCAATACCGAATTGGGGCAGTGCAAGGTTAAGCCTGCAAAGGGTAGCGGCCCTTATGTGTTGTGGCTGGATGATGAGGGCGAGGAGCGCTATCGGGTGTTGTGCGATTTACGTTTCATCAATCATAACAAGCGCGCCAATGTTGCCTATTACGATGATTTGACGGTGGTGGCGCTGAAGAAAATCAAGGCCGGTGACGAGCTGTTTCACGATTACGGTGAAGAGTGGACCTGAACTAGAATGGGCAGGGGGAAGTGAATTCCTGCCACAGCCCTGTGACAGGGTGGTTGAACGCGAGCCATTCGGCGTGCAGCAGCAGGCGCGGGCTGAGGGCTTCGATTTTGGCGGGGGCATACATGTCGCAGCCGATGATCGGATGGCCAAGCTCGCGACAATGAATGCGCAGCTGGTGACTGCGGCCAGTGACGGGGCTGAGCAGCAAGCGGGTCCGGTTGCCGGGAATGTCCCGCTCCAGCACCCGGTAGTGAGTTAAGGCATTTTTACCGGTTTCGTGGCAGACCTTCTGCAAGGGGCGGTTTGGCCAGTCCGCAATCAACGGCAGGTCGATACTGCCGCTGTCGTGCTCCACAAGACCATGTACAACGGCCTGATAGCGTTTTTGCACCGTGCGAAGCTGGAATAGCCGGCTCAGTCTGCTTTGCGCCTGGGCGGTGAGAGCAAACACCATGATCCCCGAGGTATCCAGGTCCAAACGATGTACCAGGCGAATGTCTGCATACTGAGCCTGCAAGCGGCGGACCGCGCAATCCTTGTTCTCCGGCGCACGGCCAGGAACGCTTAACAGGTATGCGGGTTTGTTGATCAGCAGGATATGCGCATCCCGGTACACCGTTCCCACGCGCTCGTGGCACAGGGGGACAATGTAGTAGGACGCATTGTCAGCCCCAGAGGATGTGGAAGACATCGCTGTACTGCTCGGCAAAGTGGACGGTGAGTCCCTGTTTCAGGTAGTCGGGCAGTTCATCAAAATCCCGGCGACAGGCTTCCGGAAGAATCACTTCCTTGATCCCCACGCGGCGTGCCGCAATGACTTTTTCGCGGATGCCGCCAACCGCCAATATTTGACCGGTGAGGGTCAGCTCCCCGGTCATGGCAACCTTGCGCGGTACCCGTTTTTTCATCAGCAACGAGAGCAGGGCGGTGGCCATGGTGACGCCGGCACTGGGCCCATCTTTGGGCGTAGCCCCTTCAGGTACATGCAGGTGCAGGAAGGCCTCATCGAGCTGCGCCGAATCCAGGGAAAACTGCGCCAGATTACTCGCCACGTAACTGTAGGCGATCTCGGCGGATTCTTTCATCACGTCGCCCAGTTGCCCGGTCAGCTTGAATCCCCGTTGCTTGCTGTGTACCTGATTGGCTTCAATGGACAAGGTGGCGCCGCCCATGGATGTCCATGCAAGTCCGGTAACCACGCCCACGCCGCGTTGGGTTTTCTCTGTCTGGAAATACGGTTGGCCGAGGAAATCGGTCAGGTTCTTGCCGGAGATGCTGAGCTTCTTCTCGCCAGCCAACAGTTTTACTGCGGCTTTGCGGATGATCTTGTTGAGCTGTTTTTCCAGGTTCCGCACCCCGGCTTCTCTAGCATAGCCTTCCACCACATGACGCAGGGCGCTGTCGCTGATGCGCAGCTGCCCGGGTTTGACGCCGGCCCGTTCCAGGGAGCGGGGCCACAGATGTTGCCGGGCAATGGCGACCTTTTCTTCGGTGATATAACCCGACAGGCGGATCACTTCCATGCGGTCGAGCAGGGGGCCGGGAATGCTGTCCAGGGTGTTGGCCGTGCAGATGAACAAGGCGTGGCTCAGGTCCAGGCGTTCATCCAGATAGTGATCCAGGAAATCCTGGTTTTGCTCCGGGTCGAGTACTTCCAGCAGCGCGGAAGCCGGGTCGCCCTGAAACGATTGGCCCAGCTTGTCGACTTCATCAAGCATGATCACCGGGTTGCTGGTGCCGGTTTCTTTCAGCGCCTGGACCAGTTTGCCGGGCATGGCGCCGATGTAGGTGCGCCGATGCCCCTTGATTTCCGCCTCGTCACGCATGCCGCCCAGACTGAAGCGGTAGAACTGGCGATCCAGGGCATCGGCGATGGATTTGCCAATGCTGGTTTTGCCCACCCCGGGCGGACCCACCAGCAGAATGATGGAGCCCTTCACTTCACCCCGCAGGGCCCCCACGGCGAGGAACTCGATGATGCGGTCTTTCACATCATCCAGCCCGCTGTGGTGTGCGCCGAGCACTGTTTGGGCATGGCCCAGGTCCAGATTGTCATCGCTGTACTGGCCCCAGGGCACGCTGGTCAGCCAGTCGAGGTAATTACGGGTCACCCCGTATTCTGGCGAGCCGGTTTCCAGCACGGACAGTTTCTGTAATTCATCGTCGAAGCGTTTTTGTACCGGCTCGGGAGGGGCGAGGGCTTGCATGCGTTCACGAAAGGAGTCCGCTTCGGCGGTTTTATCGTCCTTGCTCAGGCCCAGTTCCCGCTGGATGATTTTCAGTTGTTCGCGGAGAAAGAATTCGCGCTGATGCTGGCTGACCTTCTCGTTAACCTCATCGGAAATTTCGCTTTGCAGCCGGGCAACCTCAAGCTCCTTTTTTACCAGCGTGAGGACTTTTTCCATGCGCGGCTTGAGCGGCACGGTTTCCAGAATGGTTTGTAGCTCCACTCCATTGGCACTGGTCAGGGCGGCGGCAAAATCGGTAAGCGGCGAGGGCTCGCTTGGCGAAAAATTCTGCAGGTAGTGGCGCAACCCTTCGTTGTACAGCGGGTTGAGCGGCAGTAGTTCCTTGATGGTGTTGATGATCGCCATCCCGTAAGCTCGGATGGTTTCATCGGCTTCGGCGCGGGGTTCCGGGTAGCTCACATCCGCCATGAACGGATGTTTTCGACTCAACCAGCTGTTGATGCGAAAGCGTGCGGTGCCCTGGGCTACCAGTTGAAACTGGTCGTTTTCCTCGTTGAGGGCATGGACTTTTACCAGGCAGCCGAACTCGGGAAAATCCTCGGCGGTCACTGAGTCCGGGTTCTTTTCGCCCACATACACCAGCCCCAGGGACTGGTGCGGGGTCTGGCTGACGCGCTCAAGGGTTTGTTGCCAGCGTTCTTTTTCCAGCATGACCGGTTGCACCAGCCCCGGCATAAAAGGGCGGTGTTTGACCGGAATCAGGTAAATGCGCTGTGGCGGGGTGTGCTCCGGTACAGTGAGGCTGCCGGACTGTTGCCCTGCACTGTCTGAGGGGCGTTTGTCGCTATGCTGATGGGCGCTATCGTTGTCGGTCATAATCCTGTCACTTCCATGGTCCGTGGAAAGAACATGGTGGCGAGGCGGGAAAATTCAATTGTCGATGATTAACAGATCCGCGCACAGGGCCTTCGGGGTTTTGGTACGGCGTTCGACCACGCGGCTGTTCAGCTTGCCTGCTTCGCATTTTTCCGCCAGTGCATAGAACGGAGAACGGCCCGGGTCGGCAATGATGATCTGTTTGACGCCAGCACGCAGGCTGCGACGAATCAGGTTATATAGCACTGGCGTCAGTTCATCCCAGAAGCAGATGTCCGCCCCTGCAACGATATCCACATCCGCCAGTCTGGCTTGTGTTAGCTTCTCGAAACGGGCTTGCAGCGGCGTCACGTCCACCTTGTTGATGCTGGCATGCAAATCCAGGTAGGGGTACACATCCGGGTCGGCATCCACTGCGGTTACCCGGCAGCCAAAGCGTTTTGCCGTGAAAATTGACAGTGGCCCCCACCCGCAACCGATATCCATCAGGTGCTGATCCGCAGACAGCTTCCTTTTGGTCAGATGGTCCATGATCAGGTAACTGGAATTCCACACCTTGTTGCCGTGAATTGATGGCGTGTGGTTGGCCCGTTTCAGTCGCCGTACTTCCTTGTGGCCGGAACGCAGCAGGGTAATGCCGCGAGTGCGAATGGTATGGGGTTCTCCAGCACGTATAACTGTTCCTGACATAATCGCTCACCAGCGGCAAAGTTTGGGAACAGTACGGTCAAGCCCCCTGTGATTCAAGTATGAAATCACAGGCATAATGCAGGAATGGCAATACAAGTGACAAAAACAGAATGATCAGGAAAAGCATCGTGGGCCTGGGTGGGCTGGCTGCAGGGCGATCGCGGTACATTCGTGCTGTTGCTGCGGTGACCAGAATTGGGGCGGTATATGCGTCCGGGCTACGTAGTGGGGACCGTGTTGCCTGTCATCGTCGCGGCGCGGAGATTCTGGTCGCGTTGTGCCGTCGCAATGGGGCTTTCTGGGTCAAGGCTGCCCAGTTTTTCAGCTGCCGTCCTGATGTGCTGCCGCTGGAATACATTGAAGCGTTTCAGCAATTGCAGAATGATGCCCAGCCTGTGCCTTTTCCATTGATCGAGAAAGCCTTGCGACGTTCCTGGGGCAGGGACTGGCGTGAGCGGTTTGCCTGGTTCAATGAAACGCCGGTGGCGGTGGCGTCCATCGCCCAGGTACACCAGGCACAGCTACAGGATGGCCGGGAGGTCGCCGTCAAGGTGCGTTTGCCTGGTGTGAAGAAAGTCTTTGAGCAGGATGCCAAAGTTTTCCAGGCAGTGGCGGCGCTGGTGGCGCCCACCTTCCGTGAGTTTGATCTGCAGCAGGCCATTGAGCAGCTACTGACCATGACGGCCATGGAGCTGGATTTCCGTAACGAAGCCGCGAATACCTCGCGTTTTTCCCGCCAGCCCCATCACAAGCGCATTCGCATCCCGGATATCATCGAGGGTTTATGCGGTGAATCGGTGCTGGTGACCAGCTGGGAAGGCGGGCAGCGACTGCGCAATTACCTGGATACTCACCCGGAAAAAGCCCAGGACCTGCTGGGAGTGTTGCTGACCAGCTATCTTCAGCAGGTCACACGCTTTGGCGTTTACCAGGCGGACCCGCACCCGGGTAACTTTCTGGTGAATGATAACGGACAGGTGGTGATTCTGGATTACGGCGCTATTGGTGTGCTCACGGCGGATGAGGTGCGGCGTTACTCCCGCCTGCTATATGGATTGATGGGCTTTGAGGGGCCGGTGGATATCGGTGAGCTTTTTGTTCAGGCCGGGTTCAAGGGTGGCAGCCCGGAAACCCTGAAGGAGTTGGCATTGTATGTGCTGACCGATCGCCTCAGTGAACAGGGGCCAATAGCTGCCATGGGCGAATTGATGAGCCGCTTTCGGGAAGAGCGCATCAGCATTCCCGATTCCTATATCGGCATTTCCCGGGTGCTGATAACGCTGGGAGGCTTTCTGATGAGCTATCAGGTCCCGTTTGACTGGACTCCGCCGGAGCAACGAGTCGGCGGAGCTTGATCAGTCTTGGGTTTCAGGCGCGTTTCAGGGGCGCGCTTCGCGCCAGAAGGCACGGAAGGCATCGGCGCTTTTACCGGGCGCTTCTGCCATGGGAACATGGCCAATGCCATCAAGAATCACCGCTCGGGATTGCGGTAATTCCTCGAGAAAGGCGTCTACATTATCGACTCCAAGCAAGCGATCTTCGCGACCCCATAGCACCAGGGTTGGTGTTTGAATAGCGGGCAGCACGTTTTTGTCTTCGAGCACCATGCCTGGGTCGTCCATCAGATCTTGCCATATTTTTTCAGCCACATCGGCGTTCTCCGCTTTCTTTTGCCCCATGATGTCGATAAAGAATCCGGGCATGTAAGGCGGTTCTTCCATGGCCCACTTCAGGGTGGTCTGGAATTGTTCCGCCTTGTGTGGAATCAGCGGGTTGCTTTCGCTTTTGGCGAGAACATTTTTGAATTCCCTGGTCTGGCGAGTCAGCCCGGCCGAGTCCACCAGGCCCATGGAAAGCACACGCTCCGGGGCCTGTTGCGCAATGGCCAGGGAAATGGCGCCACCCATGGAGTTGCCCGCCACATGGAATTGCTGGATGTCGAGAGCATCCATCAGCGTTAGCAGGCGGGAGGCCTGGGCTGCCATGGTGTAATCCAGATTGAGTGTGCGGGTGGTTTCGCCATGGCCTGGCAGGTCCGGGATGACAAAAAAGAAGTCACCTTCCAGTTCGTTGGCAAAGCGAATCCAGTTACTGGAATCGGCGCTGAACCCATGAATCAGTAGTACGGTTTCCTTGTCGGAGATGTTTTCACTATTTTGTTCACTGACAAGCAGGTGCCACTCGATGCCGTCCGCCGTTGTCAGGGTCCGGTCTTCCAGGCCGGCGCGGCTTTTCTCCATGCTCAGGCCATTATCATAGGCCCAGCGTGCTGCGTCTTCGCAGCCATTCAAAAAGAAAGTACACAGAATAAAAAGAAACAGGTGCTTCGGTTTCATGCCGAACTCTCCGTTGTATGGCGTCACCTTCAAGGCTCTTTTCGTTTCCCCTGTGTGGGGAAGCGAAAAGGAGACTGCCTTGCCCAAGCTGGGCCAAGCATAGGGGATATGCAGCGAAAATAGCCTTCTGAATGGGCCATTTTTCGAATCTGAGCGGGTTTCCTAACGGGACTTGAGATTCCAGATTCCTGCGGCCACGATCAACAGGGTGCCGATGATGGTGGTCAGCACCAGGGTTTCCCCCCAGAACATCCAGCCAAGCAACGCAGCCCAGATCACGGAGGAGTAATTGTAGACACCGACCTGGCCGGGCCGGGCAATCTGGTAGGCGGTGGTCATGGCGTACTGTCCGCCGGTGGCCACCAGGCCGATGGCGAGAAGCCAGAGGTAATCGGTACCCGCAGGCAGGGTGGTGGCCCATAGTAAAGGCAGAGACGAAAACAGTGTGGCAAAGAGCGCAAAGTAGAACACTACCCGCTGGGCGGGCTCGGAAACCGCCATGCGTCGGATGCTGACTTTGGCAATGCTCATGATGGCCGCGCCGGCCAGGGCTACCCACATCACCGGGTCAATGTGACCCTGGCCGGCGCGCATAATGATGGCAACGCCGATAAAGCCGGCGATGATGGCCAGCCAGGTATGTAATCCAATCCGTTCACTGAGCCATAGCCAGGCGATGATGGGCAGGAAAAACGGCACCGTCATTTTGACCAGTACCGCCTCTGCCAAGGCAATATGCCCAATGGCGTAAAAGAAACAAAACATGGCACTGACGCCGGTAAAAGCTCGGATCAGGTGCAGATGCACAAAGCGGGTTCGCAGCTGCCCAAAGCCGCCGCGAGTGGCGATAATCGGTAGCAGGAACATCAGTCCGAAAAGGTTACGGGCAAACACGATGACCTCGGTGTCGAGGTGATCAGACAGGTGCTTGATCATGGCAGCCATTACCGCCAGCAGGCCTTCCCCGAGTATCAGCAGCAAGGCACCCTTTAGTGGTTGATCTTTCATTGGGCGGCGTCCGCGGGTGAAGGTGTGAAGGGGCTGAAGAGAAAACGGTCAGACTGTTCGGCACGCAGAGCGTGTCTGTTGTCATGTTCGCATCGTGGCCGAGCTGATAGCCTGAGCTGCGAGGCTCTAATCCGAATACGTTCAGGGTTCCGGCCAGCCGGGGCGGCATTCTACCGCTGTCCCTGTCGGGACGCCATGCCATCGACTGGGAGGTCAAGAGGACACATGCGCTGTTTTATCGGGATTCCGGTCACTGACGCATTGGCAGACCAGTGTGTGACATTGTCCCACAGCATGGGCCGTGCGACCCCCATAGCCAACCTGCACCTGACACTGGCGTTTCTGGGGGAGCAGACCCAATCGGCGTTGAGCCAGCTGCATGGCCCGCTGACAGCGCTCGCTGGCGAGAATCCACCGTTTCAGCAGTTACTCAACCGTTGTGAGCCTTTTCCCCGGGAACAGGGCCCTTTTATGGCGCTGACCGGTGCCGCGTGCCCGGCGCTCAAGCAGCTACACCATGACCTTTGGTTGTGTCTTCAGGGCTACGGTTTCTCGCCGGAGGAGCGGCCGTTTCGTCCCCATATTACGCTGGCCAAACCGGGGCCGACGCAGACGCCTTTCAAGGCCATTGGAGACTGGGTGTTACCCGTCAATACGTTGATGTTGTACCGCAGTGAGTTGGGCGAGCCGTTTCCGAGCTATGAGCCGCTGGCGCAGTTTCCCCTGATGGCGGGTGATTAGCCGGTTAATGGCCTGGGGTGCTATGCGTTCGGCATCCAGTAACTTGAATTCCCCGTTATTACCCGCATGCCTGATAGAGTATGCATGCAGTGCAACAAGGAGAGCTTACCGATGCAGTTACTTAGCAACAGCCTCACCGACCAGGCCCCGATTCCGGAAAAATTTGCCTTTGCGGTGATCGACCCGGATACCCATGTATCCCTGTCGAGCAACATCAACCCGCATCTGGCCTGGAAGGGAGCCCCGGAAGGGACGCGCTCCTTTGCGGTGGTGTGCCTGGACCCGGACGCGCCCAGTGCGGCCGATGATGTGAACCAGGAAGACCGGGAAGTGCCGGCCAGCCTGCCGCGGGTCGATTTTTATCACTGGACGTTGTTCAACATTCCTGCGGACCAGAGTGAAATTCGCGAAGGCAGCCATTGCGACAGCGTCACCCCGAAAGGCAAACGCGGCCCGGCGGCACCGGACGGGCAGCGCCATGGGCTTAATGACTACACGGGCTGGTTTGCGGGTGACGCAGACATGGAAGGCCAGTACTTCGGTTACGACGGCCCTTGTCCGCCGTGGAATGACAGCACCGTGCACCGCTATATCTTTACGGTCTATGCACTGGATGTGGAAACCCTGCCGGACGGCAAGGATCTGAGCGGTGCAGCGCTGGCTGAACAGATCAAGTCGCATGCACTGGATCAGGCCAGTCTGACGGTGAGCTATACGTTGAATCCACGTTTGGCTGAAGGGTGACATGCCGGATTAATGAGCAGGGCAGGATGGGGTTTTACCGGTTTCGCCTTGCAATGCCCTGAATGGGCCAGAAACGAAAAAGGCCGCTTTCGCGGCCTTTTTACTGCCCCCTTATTTCAGGGGCTTATCTGGTCGGAGTAGCAGGATTCGAACCTGCGACCCCTACGTCCCGAACGTGTAGAAGGGGAAAATCTACAGAATCCGCCAGCAACAATAACCCACAATAAATACAAGCTAAAACAGTGTGTTGTGTTGGTTTTCCGTGTTTCTCTCCGTTTCCGGTAGTTGCTAGATAGGGCGTTTTGTTGGACCCTATTTGGACCCTAGAAACGGAGTCGCCCAAAATGCAGCAAAAAATCACTGCCAGAAGCGCGGCCAAATTCCTTGCTGATGACCCCAAGCCGGGAGCCGAGTTACACGATACGGATTTGCCAGGCTTCCACCTTCGAGCCGGTAGCCGTGGTGCGTCTTTTCGAGTCCGGTACCGTAATGATGCTGGCCAGCGTAGAGCGTTCACTGTTGGGCGCTATGGTGCGGTGACGGCTGAGCAAGCGAGGCAGGAAGCAAGAGCCCGGTTGGGTGAGGTAGCTGCGGGGCGAGACCCCAGCGCCATGCGGGAGGCTGCAAAGCTGGATGCTCGCCGGCAACAGGCCCAGACCCTTGGCGCATACCTTGAGGGTCCCTATGGTGCCTACCTGGCTCGCCGTAAGTCCGGGGACCAGACAAAGCGGATGATTAAGGGCCACTTCGGCCAGTGGCTGTCCCGGCCAATGCAGAGCCTGAAGAAATCAGAGCTGCTGGCATGGCAGGCTGATAAAGAGGCTGACGGCCTGCAGTATCCCACCATAAGCAGAGCATGGGACGCGCTTCGCGCCATGCTCAACCATGCGGCCAGTGATGGCCTGATTGATGCCAACCCCTTGGCCGGCGTGAAGCTGCAGAAACCCGCACTCACTGAGCAAGAGCTGGCTTCTGCGGGAACGGCGCGCCGGTACCTGCTCGATGAAGAGTTGTCTTTGCTGTTCAAAGGGCTTGAGGGGTACCAGAAGAAGAAGCGAGAGCAACGGCGCAACAGTCGCGCCCATGGCCGCGCTTACCTGGCGGATCTGGATGCCGTGCCCTATGCGGACCATGTGGCCCCTTGGGTGCTGGCCATGTTCTATACCGGCTTTCGCCCGGGGGATCTGTTCGGGCTGCGCTGGGAGCATGTGAACCTGCGATTCAAGACTATCCGCAAGGTGATAGAGAAAACTGCCCACCACAACCAACAGCCAACCTTGTTCCCTATTTCATCTGCCCTGGCCAAGGTGCTGGCGGACTGGTGGAAGCAATGCGGCAAGCCTGGGGAGGGCTATGTATTCCCGTCAGAGCGTACCGGAGGCCGGCTGGACAAGTCGGCAATGCGCAAACCGTGGGCGGCAATCAAGAAAGCGGGGGGCTTGCCTGATGCGCTGGCGCTGAACTCCCTTCGCCACAACTTTGCTTCCCGCTTGGTGATGGATGGCGTGGACTTGCTGACGGTCTCCAAGCTGATGGGGCATACCGATATCCAGACCACAATTCAGCACTATGCTCACCTGCAACCCAACCGGGCAAGGGACGTGGTTGATGCCTTTGCGTCCGCCAGCACCCCGGTTGCTGAATCCTCAGACCCGGATTTTTCAGCGGTCTCACCGGTCTCACCGGTCTCAGCTGATGCGAATGGCAGTTAAGTCATAGGGTTAGCGTGGATTCGTGTGTGACCACATGAAGAAATAGCACTGGTCTCAACTGGTCACAGGATTAGTGCTGTGTGTTTCTCTGTAGGGATTGGCTAGAATTTGCGCATGAGTAAAGACTTGTTTGTCCTTCCTGAAGAGCCCTGTAACGAATACTTCTCTCCTGAGTATTATCACGGGGAGTTTGCTCATTGGTATGCGGTCCATGGCCTGCCTAGGGAGGTCCGTGCCGGTTTGGAGAAACTGGTTAAGGGCTGGCCGTTTAGTCTGGCGCAGAGCTTGATTGTTGATGTGGCCTATTCCGTTTGGTCGGCACAGCTACAGGAACCGGTCGATGATTTAATCTTCCCAGGCCAAGATCGGGGGGAATACTGGACAGGTTACAGAGAGGCGGTTGAGAAGGTATTAGACTACTTGGCTCCGTCGCTTGAGAACGGCTCCCCTGCTTTAGGTCGTGCGCTCAAAAACTTAGATATCGCCGGTACTCCAATAGCTGAGAATTTGCATCCTGACTATGCTCTGCATGTTGCGCCATCTTTCTTTGTGAGTGCTCTTGATGAGCTTTGGCGCTATGCAAAGGATGGGGAAGAGCATACTTCTCAGGTGAACTTTAAGCGAAAACCATTCGGTTGCGTCGAGTTTGTGGCCGGCGGAAATACAGCCTTGCCTCCTAGCGTTGAGACCCTGCTGGCTTATGATCTTGAGTTACGATTCAGGGTGTACACGGCAAGGCTTGCGAATACCGCTAACTTTACTGAAGAGCCCGTCGGAACAGTTGTTACCTACGGTATGACAATGCCGAGTGATGGACGGCCCTGTAGGGGGTTGGTCTCACTTATCATCAACGACTGTTTGAGCGATGAAGGTGGTTGGAATGCTGATCGTGTCAAGGATAGGTTGCGGGACTTCACGGACAAAGTTATCTGGTACCCGTGGCCTACAATGCGACGACCGCTTGGGATGCTAGGCCGAAAAGGCAACTGGTTTTATGAACCGAGAGGGACCGGGCTTAGTGATGCTCAGCGCGAAATTGGGGGTATTTCTGCGTTTAAATTGAAAATCACACCCCCGCGAAATCAGTAGGTGTTAATGCGCTAATTCCTCGTGACCAAGACGGATGCATGAGGAAATACCGATGACGCTACTAACCGCTAATGCTATTGGCCGTGACGGCCTTCCCCAGCGCCTGAGCGAGGCTCAGGCATCCCATTACCTTGGCTTTGCCCAGGCCACTCTTCGCAAGAGCCGTGCTACTGGTGAGCTGGGTGGCGTTCCCGCTCCAAAGTATCTCAAGCTGGGGCGGCGTGTCTTCTACCCCCTGGCGGAACTGGATGCCTGGCTGAGTCAGTTTGACCCGGTGTCCAATACGGCTCAGGCCGCACAGGGGGGCAAGTAATGTCCGCCAGCAACCACAGCAAGACGGGTAGCAAGCTGTATCGGCTCGATGTGGCCGGCGTGTTTGCGGTCTCCCGCTATGTGTATGCCGATAGTGAAACTGAAGCCCTGGCCAAGGTTCAGGCCGCGCCAAAGGAATGGGAGCAAATAGAGAGCTTTGTACCAGGCTCACTGGTTTACCGTGAGGCATCATTCGTAACAGCAGGCAGTGAGGAAGAAGAGGATCTTCGAAGCCGTAAGCTTCGGCTTATGGGTAAATTTCGGCTTGAGCTGGGGGATCGCTGCCATGATTGATCGTGATTACTTCAGCAGGCTGATCCCACCGGAGGACCCGGAGAAAATCGCCCGGATTCTGCATGCGTTGGCGACCCGTGACGGCTTGCACCGCTTCGAGGCTATGCGCCTGCATGACACCGCCTTGAATTCAACGGTATCCACTCTGCGCAATCACTACGGGGTAAGGATCGACGGGGAGCCCATCACCGTAGCGGCCTACCGCGGCAAGGGCTCTCGCCTAGTGCGCTACTCCATTGACTTCGAGAGAGACCAGCGCAATGCAGAGAAGGTGCTGGCTCTGCTGAGCCAGTGGGGCTACCGGGACCCGTCCGCACCACCACCGCCAGCACCAGAGACCCCTCTGGCTGCTTAATCCGAGAAACGTCCCTCTGTCCATGGCGCGGGCTGTATAGCCCCTGCAGGGGCAGGGGGAGAGGAGTTGTCTCCATGCTTTCACGCAATGAATGCAGGGTTCTGGCGGATCGGATAAGCGCAAGAGCCGTTGCCTTGCTGCCCTGGCCGCGATACAGTTTCTTTGCTGCGGCAAAATCCGTGGCCGACCTTGGCCGGTCGAATTCACAAAGGCGCACAAGCGCCCACCGTCTAGCAGGCGCTTTTTTTGTGTCTGCTACTCAGCGTTATGGTGGCTGTGCGTGGGACACCTTCGGGTGTGCCGGTTCCCTTTGTGACCGGTCGGCCAACCCGCGTACAGTCGCCCCCATTCGTTGCTTGGCCGCAACCGGGGACGGCTCCAAACACAAAGGAGCAATACCCATGAAACCTACCCGTATTCCGTCTGCGCTTCGTGCCCGTGCGCACCGTGCCATGGCCTTGGCCGCACTGCGTAGCGATACCAGTCTGAGCAACCGCCTGCGCCGCTATAACCACCACATGGAAAAGGCTCGCAGCCTGCAGGCCCATGCCTCCCGTGCTGAAGCCGTCGCCTCACAATGCCCTGTACAGGTACCCACTGTACAAGGGGGTGTGGCATGAACCGCTTTGATGTAGTCAGCCACCACTATGACACCGTGACCCTTGGGGTTGAGAAGCTGGAAGAGCTTGAGGCTCTGTGTCGCACCCTGTGGATGCGTGAAAAAGGGCGTGAGCCTACTGACCCTCACCGGGTGGCGTTGATGCGTTGTGCCTTCAGCCAGGCTGGCCAGTGGTGCCAGATTTTCCAGAGGGATGCCCTGAAGCTGGCGGACCTGGTTGAGCTATGCCGCACTCAAAACAATGTCTGCGGCCCCGCTATTGCTGAGGAGGTAGGTGAGCACAAGAACAGTGTTGATCTGCTGATTGAGGTTTGCAGCCAAATACAGGCCTTGTGCTCTGAGCTGGTGAGTGACAAGCCTGATGCGGTGGTTGTCCGCTTGGCTTTTGATGTGGCAGAGGATGCGCTGTGTGACTTTGAATCCATTGAGTCTGAGGTGTCACGGCTTCTTGATGCCCCCAAGGGGGAAAGTGAGCCTGTAGCACCGCAAGCGGCCAGCCCGATACGTGCCCTGGTTGATCGTGTTGCCTGCCTATACAGCGGCAAGGCGTTGCCTAATGACCCTACAGAGCTGCGTATTACTGGCCATGATGTGTACCTGGCGCAACAGGCTCAGGCAGAGCTAGGGGGTGGCGTATGACGGCCCCTTACGTTGTGCCCGGTTGGGTGGATCTGTTGGTGGCTTTGGATAAGGCCCCGCCCACTGACAAGGAATCACTGGGGCGGATCTGCGATGCGGCGGATATGTCATTGGGTAATCTGCAGCTGGGTGTTTCTGCTATCGGTGAACTGCTGGTCGCTGCGTCTGCCTCACCTGAGGAAGTGGACCCCGGCACCTTGGCAAAAGCGGGTTGGTTGCTGGCGGATCTTGGCCGGCTGACCATGCTGCTTGGGGAGTTGGCTGTTGATGCTGACCATAGGCGGCGATTAGCCGGGGAGGGTGGACCGTGACACCCCTTCCGAATTACTCCGATGTGGTTGCCGCCTTTCGGGTGGCAGTCGAGTCCCTGAATGGCCCAATACCGGGTGAGCTACATGCTGACGGCCAGTTGCACCGGTTCCGCACAGAACAGGACAAGAGAGGCCACCAGAGCGGCTGGTATGTGCTTTTTCTCGATGGTGTGCCGTCCGGCTCCTATGGCAACTGGAAAACCGGCGTACAGGAATCGTGGTGCTCTGTGGACCGTTCCACGCTGTCAGCTGAAGAACGTGCCGCCATGGCTGAGAGGGTCCGCCAGCAACAGGTTCAGGCCCGAAAAGAGCGTGAAGAGAGGCAGGCTCTGGTTGCCATGAAGGTAAAGACCTGGTGGCACTGGGCCAACCCTGCGGACCCTTGCCATGCTTACCTGCAGGCAAAGCAAGTTGAGCCCTATGGCCTGCGGCAGGACAAGCATGACGGCGCGTTACTGATTCCCCTGGTTGATGGTGAATCGCTGGTGAATCTGCAGCGCATTTATCCAGACGGGAAAAAGCGGTTTGTTGCTGGCGGACGTATTACCGGCTGCTATAGCGCACTGGGGGGCGCTGATGGCCCGTTGTATGTGTGCGAGGGCTGGGCCACCGGGGCAACGATTCATGCCCTCACGGGCGCTGCTGTGGCCTGTGCGATGAATTGCGGCAACCTGCGGCCCGTGGCCGAGTCACTACGCAAGCGCCATGTGGACAGACTGCTGATCATTGCCGGCGACAATGACCGGTTCACTGATGGAAACCCCGGCAAGAGTGCCGCTATCGAGGCCGCGAAAGCGGTAGGCGGTGAATGGATGGTGCCGGACTTCCCTGATGGGCTACCTGGCACCGATTACAACGATAGGTACTTGCTGGAATTGGAGGGGCGCTTGTGAAGAAAACAACGGCTGACAGCCTGAAACCAACGGGTAAGCCCCAGTCCGCCAGCACCAACGGCAGAAAGAAACCGGGCAACAGCAAGAGCAAGGAAGAGGGTGCCCGTTATCGTGTCGATCAGAGCGGGGTGTGGTGGTTTGATGCTAACCCCAAGGTGTCTCTCTGGAAACGGCTCTGTGACTGGCTAGAGGTGGTTGCCCAGTCCCGTACTGATGCCGGCAGGGAATGGGGGGCTCTGGTCCGCTTCAAGGATCGAGACGGCGTGGACCGAGAATGGAATATCCCCTATGAGCTGTTTGGCTCTGATGGCGGTACCGAAGTCGTTAAGAAGTTGTTGAGCATGGGGCTCAAGATCGAGTCAGACCGATATGTGAGAAGGCCGCTTATTGAGTACCTGATGGGCTCTGATGTGTCTTCCCGGGTAACTCTGGTTAACAAGATGGGGTGGCACGGCAATGCCTTCATGCTCCCTGACAGGGTGCTTGGTACACCGGCTGAGCCATTGCATTACTACTCTGATGCGCCCTCTGTGTGTCGTATGGCTGAGAAGGGGGAGCTGGCGGACTGGCAAGAGAAGGTGGCCAGCATGGCCAAGGGGAATGACCTGGTTATGTTCGCCATTAGTGCGGCCTTTGCTGCGCCCCTGCTGGATCTGATCGGGGCGGAAACCTGCGGCTTTCACTTTGTGGGGGATTCGTCATTGGGCAAGAGCACTTTGCTCAAGGTTGCGGCGTCGGTCTATGGCGGTCCGGCAGAGTATCCGCGCACCTGGCGAGCAACAGACAATGCCCTTGAGGCCACGGCGGCGGCTCACTCTGATTGCCTGCTGATTCTGGATGAAATCGGCCAGTGTGACCCGCGCATTATTGGCGAGACGGTCTACATGCTGGGCAATGGGCAAGGTAAGGCCCGGGCCAATGACCGGGGCGGTGCCCGTGATATTCAGCACCGTTGGCGAGTGGTGTTTCTCTCCTCAGGTGAACGCACCTTGCTGGACCATATGACCGACGCCGGGAAAAAGCCCCAAGCGGGGATGGAGATGCGGTTGCTCACTGTGCCGGCATGCCTCCATGAGAATGAACAGGACCGCAAACGGTTGGGGATCTACCAGACGGACCACAACTATAACGGCGGTGCTGCGCTTTCTGATCATCTTAATAGCACCGTGGCTGAGTTACACGGTACCGCCTTCCCTGCATTCCTGCAGGCCCTGCTAGAGCCCTCGCGCTTTGCGTCTGTTGCTGAGCGAATCAGGACTATCCGGCTGCGTTTCATGGCTGATTGCCTGACGGATAAGGCAAGCGGACAGGCCCGAAGGGCTGCGGACAAGTTCTCTCTGGTGGCTGCTGCGGGTGAATTAGCCACAGAGTGGGGCGTGACTAGCTGGGAGCCGGGAGAGGCGCTCGGCGCGGCGGTGAGCTGCTTTGTTGCCTGGCTCCATCGCCGTGGTGGTGAAGGTAGCCATGAAGAGCGGGAAATCATTGATGCCGTGCGCTACCTGCTGGAGGTTTACGGGGAGAGCCGGTTTACCCGGTGGGATAGCGAGGACTCCCGTATTGATGATCATGCGCCCCGTACCATGGAGCGGTGGGGCTTTCGGCGGACCCTTGAGCAAAACAGCCAGTTGGATGGCAAGTCTACGGAGAGCTTGTTCTATGTTTTCCCGGGCGCGTTTAAGGAATCCTTTGCAAAGGGGCATGACCCCAAGCGAGTGGCTAGGGTGCTGGCGGATCTTGGGGCGCTTGAGTGCGATGGTGAGCGTTTGCAGGGCAGGGCGCGTTTACCGGGCATGGGCATGAAGCAAACCCGCTGCTACATCATCAAGGCTGCCGCTCTATATCCTGATGCCCAGGCCAAACAGGCGGCCTAGCGGTTCAAGGCGTTCCATTCGCTTCTGGCTGCCTCTCGTTGCTGGTCCAAGTGCTTGGCAAAATCATGGGCACTTACCAGCCACGGGGCTTTCTGGCTGCTTATGGCTTTATGTACAGGGAAGGGCAGAGCCTGGCTTGCTGCGCGGCGGCGAGCTTGGGCTGGGCTTAGACCAAGGTATTTAGCCGCAATATCATCCAGAGGAATTATGCCTGTCTCAAATTCGGCCAATAATAGGAAGAGTGTATTCATGGTTCTTTGTTGTGGCTCTGTGTGGTTGCCCGTGGCTTATTGTGTAGCATATAAGCTACAATGCCCGGTATGATGGAAGTTACTCATTATCTGACCAGTGACGGTCACGACCCTTTCCAGTCCTGGCTGAATGCCTTGAAGCGCAAGGACCGGCAGGCTGCGATGAGGGTGCTGACCCGGCTCAACCGTTTGGCACTGGGAAACCCCGGCGATTGCAAGTCTGTTGGTGGGGGTGTGATGGAGCTTCGTATCAATTACGGCCCTGGCTATCGAGTTTACTACGCTCAGGTTGGCAATCGGTTGGTGATGCTGTTAACCGGTGGCAGCAAGAAAGGCCAGCAGGCAGACATTGATCAAGCCAAGGCTTTACTGGCGGATTATCAGGAGAGGAAACCATGAAACAGCATGATGATGCGGTGATTGAGATGCTGCGGGAAGATCCCTCCATGGCGGTGGACTACCTGCGGACCGCCTTTGATGAACTGGATGAACTGGGTGGTGAGTCGGCTTTTCTGCTGGCCCTCCGTCATGTAGTGGAGGCGCAAGGTGGTATGGCTGTGGTGGCAGAACGGGCGAAGGTATCCCGTGAGAGCCTCTATCGTGCGCTGTCGCCAAAGGGGAATCCGACGCTGAAAACCATGACGGCGGTGATCCGCGCGGCGGGTATTCAGTTCCATGACCTGACCCATTCACCTACCTGACCAAGCTTCAGTTAGGCGCTTTATACGTTTCCCCGTACCCCATCTGGAAATCAGTAAGGTGCGCGCCAAATTAGTTCCATCCCTCTCTGTAATCATTCAGCAACACCCCCTGAGACCAGTGAGACCAGTGGCATCTGTGCTAGTGGTCTCAGCCTGTTCCATGCTAACCAACTGATTTTATTGCCCTGTTCTTCTACTGAGACCGGTGAGACCACTGAGACCAGTGGTATTGGCCTCACACGGATTCTGTACGGGTAGGGGGTAGTGTGAAAGTCCCAAGGCCCGTCAGCGGACACCGCCCCCTCAATGCTTTTCTTGCGCCTGAGGAATTGAAAAGAGATTCACCACTGGGGTGGTCGGGCTGGGCTTCGTTAGTACCTGGTTAACGCCCTCAATCTTGAGGTGGTTGCTGGCGGATCTGTCTGGCTGTTTCTGAGCTGGCATACGGTGGCGCTGATCTCACGGCGCATGCAGATGGATGGGTTGCTAGGGGGTTATACCTATAGGCCCCAGTGAGGGGGTAAACACAGTTTGGGTCCTTCCCCGGATCTGGGTCATACGGGGGCGCTGACCGCGCGGCGCACGCAGATGATTAAATCCCTTAGGGGGTTGTGGTTGTAGGTGGTAAACACTGACCCTTTGGGCAGTGTGTCTGGTTGGGATGATTCAGGGGGATTTGTTGCACG
The DNA here is from genome assembly GCF_002733835.1 of Alcanivorax sp. Lineage (GTDB taxonomy): Bacteria > Pseudomonadota > Gammaproteobacteria > Pseudomonadales > Alcanivoracaceae > Alcanivorax. The sequence goes on along the minus strand of NZ_NVWY01000032.1, from coordinate 31,400 downwards.
TTGGACCCTATTTGGACCCTAGAGACAGAAACAGAAAAGGCCGCTTTCGCGGCCTCTTCGTAAGCCCTTGTTTATAGGGCCTTTTTTGGTCGGAGTAGCAGGATTCGAACCTGCGACCCCTACGTCCCGAACGTAGTACTCTACCAAGCTGAGCTATACTCCGATGGCTGCGCATTCTAGCAGCCAATTCAGAAAATGCCATACCTAAATGCGGCGGGGACGCGTGGTTGCGCAGTTTCTGGCCAATCCTGCAATCAGCGGGCAAAATGCGTGCCCGCAGGTATTTCACCCATGTATTTCTCGATGAAAGGACCCGAATGACAGCTTTCCTTCACCCCTGGGGCCAGCTTGCATTGCAGCGCTGGCCGCGCCGGCGCAATGAGACCTTACAGGCCTGGGATAATGCGGATCGGTACCTGCTCAATACGTTGGCAGAACGCGGCCTGCCTGTATCGCAAGCGGATGAAGCCGCAAAGGCCGGCGCTAAAACCCTGGTGCTGAATGATCAGCAGGGCGCACTGGCATTGGCGTTACAGCAAGCGGCCACGGCGGGTAGCGCAGCGGTGGAAAGCAGTGGTGATTCCTTTATGGCTCAGGCTGCCACCCTGGCCAATGGCGAGGATAACAGCCTGCAGGGAGTCCGGTTTCTGTGGCCTTTTGACGCGCCGGGCCAGACTCCAGATCAAGTGATTATGCGTGTCCCCAAGTCGGTTGCGCTGCTGGAGTGGCAGCTGCACTGGCTGAGCCAACATCTTCCGCAGGGTGTCCCCGTGTGGTTGGCAGGCATGGACAAGCACTTGCCCCGGCAGTTGGTGTCATTGCTGCAACGTTATCTGGGTAACGGTCGTGCCGAGTACGGCTGGAAGAAAGCCCGTTTGTTCAGTGCACAGACCCCGGGGCAGGTTCTGGCTGACACCGGCTACCCCAGCAAGGTGAAAGCAGGGGACTGGCAATTAACCGTGCATGCTGGCGTGTTCGCCCAGCAGCAGCTGGATATTGGTGCGCGATTTTTCCTGGATCATCTGCCGCAGTCGTTGCCGGCGGGTTCACGGGTGGTGGATCTGGGGTGCGGCAATGGGGTGATCGGTCTGGCTGCATTACAGGCCAGCCCCGGCGTCGAGATGACGTTTTGTGATGAATCCTGGCAGGCACTGGAAAGCGCCCGTGACAATGTGTCGCGCTACTTTCCCGATAGGCAGTGCCGCTTTCACCATGGTGATGGTCTGGTGGGGTTGGAGAATGATTTCGACTGCATTCTGTTGAATCCGCCTTTTCATGACGGCCATGTGGTTGGTGATCATGTGGCCCGGCGGCTGTTTAATCAGGCGGCACGAGCCCTGGCGCCGGGCGGCGAATTACGGGTTATTGGTAATCGCCATCTGGGCTACCACAAGGTGCTTTCCCGTCGATTCGGGTCGGTGACGGTATTGGCCAGCAACGCCAAGTTTGTGGTGTGGCGTTGCCAGCAACCGTCATCTCGGTAGTAACCCCTAGTCAGGGAAATTGATGTGGTTGAAATCACTGACCACCGGGTGTCGGCTTTCCAGCCCGGCCTGTTCACGGTCCAGCAGGCAGGTGTGAAAGCCTGCTTCAGCCGCGGCATCCAGCTCTGCTTCGATATCAGATAAAAACAACAAGGTGTTGGCAGGATGGCCAATGGCCTGCTGGATCTTCCGATAACTGTCTGCGGCCTGTTTGGGCCCGGTGGTGGTATCGAAATAGCCGGATAGCAAGCCGGTGAGATCGCCGGCATCGCTGTACCCGAAGAACAGTTTTTGGGCGGCGATGGAGCCGGAGGAATACACATACAAGGGCAGCCCGCTGTCGTGCCACTTTTTCAGGGCCGGGGCGGTGTCCGGGTACAGGTGGGCGGTGTAATCACCATTTTCATAGCCCGCCTTCCAGATCATGCCTTGCAGGGCCTTTAGCGGTGTGGCTTTACGGTCTTGCTCAATCCACTGGCGGAACAGGGCACTGGCTTGCTCCGGGTTACCCAGGGATTCGCCGGCCTCGACTTCGGCGGCCTGAATTTGTTCCTGTACCGATGGATCGTCCCAGTGGGCCTGGAGAAAGGCGGGGAACTGCTTGGCGGCATAGGGAAACAGCACGTCTTTCACAAACGCAATACTACTGGTGGTGCCTTCGATGTCAGTGATGATGGCGTTGATCATGAATGTCGAGCCCTGCTGTGTGAGCGTGCCTGCACGCTAGGATTTGGCTGTATATCGGTGGTTACGTCAGCCCAGCCGGTTGAAGCGCTGGGCAATGTCGCTGCCAGTAAAGTTGGCCACCCAGCCGTCCGGGTTATTGAACAGGCGAATGGCCACAAAACGGGGGGCGGGGCCCATATCGAACCAGTGCGGCGTATTGGCGGGGACGCTGATTAGGTCACCTTTGGTGCACAGCACTTCGTAGACCTTGCCATTGATATGCAAGGTGAACAGCCCCTGGCCTTCCACGAAAAAGCGCACTTCATCTTCGCTGTGCCGGTGTTCTTCCAGAAACTTTTGCCGGAAGGCGGCTTTGTCGGGGTGGTCCGGAACCATGCTGACCACATCCACCGTCTGGTAGCCTTCATCGGCGATTAGTCGGTCGATGTCTGCCTGATACGCTTGAATCACTTCATCCTGCTGGGGGCTTTCGGATAACGGCTGGTTGGCTTGCCATTGTTCGTAGCGTACCCCGGCACTGGCCAGCACCCGCGCCATGGCCGCCTTGTCGGTGTGATGTTGTTCCAGCACGTCGGGTGCCTGGTCGGAAAAGACTTTCAGTTCGCTGTGCATGGCGACACCTCTTTATCAGTTCTCTCTTTGCGCGTTCTGTCTTGTCGTCTTGCCGGGTGCGTCAGCATCCTCGCAGGCGACGGCACTCCAGCTCAATGGCCAGCAGGGTTTCCAGTGCTTCCAGTTGACGGTAGCAGGCCGGCAGGTCCTGCGCCCAGGTGTACAGGCCATGACCTCGAATCAGATAGGCATGGCTGATATGACCGGCGCGCATTTCCTTGTCCACCTGGGCGGCAAGGGCGGCGATATCCTGGGTGTTCTCAAAGACGGGAATGGTCAGCCGGCTGTCATGGGTAGTAATGCCTTCCAGGGCCTTGAGCAGCTCATAGCCTTCCAGCGTAATGCTGTTGGCGGGCCAGTGCATGGTCAGCACCGTGGTGGCGTGGCTGTGGGTATGCAGCACCGCCTGAATGTTGGCATCAAAACGGTAAAGCTGGGTATGCAACAGGGTTTCGGCCGAGGGTTTACCGGCGGAAGCCGGCTGACCCTCCATGTCTACGACCATGATGTCGGTTTCACGGAGCAGGCCCTTGTCCTTGCCGGATTGCGTCACCGCAGCAAAGTCCGCATTCAGGCGCTGGGAGTAATTACTGCTAGTGGCCGGGGACCAGCCATTGGCATAAATGCGTTGCCCGGTGGCGGCCAGGGCGCGGGCGGCGTCACGGAATGCGCTGGTGGAATAGGGGCGATCAGTCATGGCGGCGATCCTTTGCCTGGCTTAGGTGGGCCTTGAGCTTTTCCGTATTCGGGTGATGGATAACACCCTGTTCGGTGACGATGGCGGTGATCAGCGCAGCGGGGGTGACATCGAAAGCGGGGTTGTACACCGGGCAGTTATCCGGGGCCACCGGTTTGCCTTGAATGGCGCGCACTTCGTTGCCATCGCGCTGTTCAATCATAATGTGGCTACCATCGGGCAGGGCAGGGTCCAGTGTGGAAACGGGGGCAGCAACGATGAAAGGAATCTGGTGGTGCTGCGCCAGTACGGCCAGGTTATAGGTGCCGATCTTGTTGGCGGTATCACCGTTGGCGGTGATCCGGTCGGCACCGACGATAACCGCCTGCACTTTTCCTTGTTGCATAAGTTGGCCTGCGCAGCTATCGGCAACCAGCGTCACGGGAATGCCGTCATTGAGCAGTTCCCAGCTGGTCAGGCGGCTGCCTTGCAACCAGGGTCGGGTTTCGCCGGCATAGACGCCGGAGAGCTGCTGACGGGCCCAGGCGCTACGAATGATGCCCAAGGCGGTGCCATGCCCGCCGGTGGCCAGGGCGCCGGTGTTGCAGTGGGTGTAAACGGTGGCGCCATCAGGGAGCAGGTCGGCCCCAAATTCGCCCATGGCCTGGTTAGCGGCCAGGTCTTCGCGGTGAATGCTCTCTGCGTCGTCCGTTAACGCCTGGCACAAGGCGTTGCCCTGAAGATCGCCGGCCACACGTTGCAATCGTTCCAGTGCCCAGAACAGGTTGACGGCTGTCGGGCGGCTGGCTGCCAGGCAGGCAATGGCATTCTGTAGCGAGGCGAGGGTAGCGCTCTCGCCGAGCCGTTGGGCTTCCAGCGCCAGCCCGTAGGCGGCGGTGATTCCGATGGCCGGGGCGCCACGCACGACCATATCGCGAATGGCGTCTGCCGCTTGCTGGCTGTCGAGAATATCCAGCCACAGGGTTTCCGTTGGCAGGTGGCGTTGATCCAGTAACTGCAGGCGATCGCCGTGCCAGCGAATGGCGGCGCTATTAACCATGGGGGTAATGGCCATGGGGGGACTCCTTGAATGCGTCCGGGTGTTCCAGTGGGCGGCGATGGTATCGGGCCCTGATCCAGTTTGCGGCCCGGAAGACCCCGGGGCGGCGCATAATAGCGCGTTCCAAACGGTACTTCCCCGGAAAAGTGCTGGTCATGATAGCGATTAAAACGGTCAGCAGGCCCTGGCCGGGAAGGATAAGCATGAGGATGCCGGCGACCAGTAATACCGTTGCGACCAGATTGCGCAACAGCCACACCAGCCAGGCAACCATTCCCCGGTTTTGGTGCGGCGAATAGGACTGGGTAAAATAGTTTTCCGGTATTCGCACGAGGAACCAGGGCAAGGCCACCAGTGAGGCCACGGCCATGATTACCCCGGTGATGGTCAGGGCTGGCAACCAGGGTTCCAGTTGTTGGGCCAGTGGCGCGAGCCACCCGGGCAGGTCAGCGTTCAATCGGCCTCCGGAGAATAGTGTGAACGTACGCTCAGTGGAACGTACAATGGCGCGATGACAGGCAATTTTCAATCATGGTTACGTGGATATGATGCGTTATTCATGAAGCAAATTTGTCATTTCCGTGTTGAGCATCAGCAGTGGTAACTGCCGACTTGGCGCCAAGATAAATAATCGATGAAGGCGTGTGCCCCTGGAGGGTTCGATCACGTCTTCCGGGAGAATTCGATATGGCCATGGCCGGGCAGGTAGTACTGGCAATCGTTATCGGACTGTTGATTGGCGCCGTGCTCGGTTTGCTGGTTTGGAAAGTCTGGATGGCGCGCCACCGCAAAGCCCTGATACTGGCGGAGGAGGGCCGCAGTGCCGCGAAGTACACGCAGATACTCGATAGCCTTGAGGTGCTCTGCCGTGCGGTTGATCAGAAGCAAGTCGAACTGAGTGAGGCGGCCATTCGTATCAGCGCCTTGCTGGATAGCCTGCCGGCGGATATTGCTCCGAAAGTGGATGTAGCGGCAATCCATCAATTTGCAGAGACATGCCAGCAGTTCGACCGGGGAGAGAATCGTGACGGACTGACCGCCCGGGCCCGTCATAATCAGGACAATTACCGGTGGCAGCTGGAGGAAGAACAGGCCGCTGTTGTCGGTGATGCGGTTCAGCGGCTGGTAACGGTGTTGCCGTCCTGGCGTTCGGTGCTGCTCTCGGGTGTATCCAGATAGCGGAAGTCGGTCAGTTCGATGCGGCCGCGAATGAACGGGTTTTCCCGGTGGTCCATGCGCACCATGAAGTAATCCAGTTCGCGGGCGGCCCAGAATTCGGAATGGCGGCCGCGTTCTGCATAATCCCGCTCAAGCCCCGTTGCCTGCCAGGTCCCTGCAGGCGTTTCCAGTGCTTCCGTGCCCAGTGATTGATAGTGGTAGTCGGTCATCCCATCAGGCTCGGCAACGGCGTAACTGAATGCGGTATCGCCGTTTGCCATATGGCAGCGTGCAACCATGGCTACGCTGAGTGCATCCAGGGTGTTCGCTGCCAGTGCATAGGTGGCCTTGCTGCCCAGTGCTTGTTCCGCGTCCCAGTCGAAGCGGATTTCGCCGCCTCGCTGCATCCCGAAGCCTGTGCTGGCATGTTGATAGTGATAGGGGGTGGCTTCGCAGTTATGCCAGTCGAAATGGGCGCTTTCTTCGTGGCTGAACAGCCGGTTGCGGGCGGTGAAATGCAGCCGATACCCGGGCTCGGCTTTTTCCAGGCGAATAGAGGCGCTTAGACCCACAGGAATGCCATTGACCACTACCCGGTAAGTGCCCTCAGCGGGCCGCAGTTCGGCGGGAAAAGGTTCCTGAGCGGCCAATGGCTGGCACGCCATAAAAGCCAGGCAGTACAGCAGCCGTCCCGGCGAGAATATTCCAGTATGATTCGCCACTTTCCCTGGGTTCCTGCTTTGTTGGGGAGGTGAAACAGCCATGCGCCTTTCCGTGTTTTCCTGGCAAATTACGGTGAGCCAGGAAACATAACTGTGCTCGTGATTGCTGACAGTTGTGTTTCAGGTCCAAGCACAAAGGCGTATTCAGGCGCCCCCGACGTTTTTGTTAATACGGTCTCTCAAGTATGGATGAAAATACCCTGCACGTCGCCTTTCCCGCCCCGGCGCCACTGCGCGATGCCCTTGATGCGTATCTGAACCAATGTGAGAGGGAGCCGGGAGCCTCCCATGTTGCGGAGCTGGAGCTACTGGTCACCGAGTTTGTTGATGTTGTGTTAACCGTTTACTTCAAGGGGCCCATCGAAGCCGCAAATACACAGGGCGCGGCGGCCCGTCTGATTTTGGGGGCAATGAGGGTGATTAACCGGGCTGCCGACAGCCTGGTCGGACGGCTGATTCGCAATACCACGGTAGCAGAACAGCAAGCGTTGGCCGGCTATTTCCGGAGCCTGAGAAAGACCTTAAAAGGCAGGGTTTACGCGGCGTACCCGTTGGATCCGGCTGTGGCGGAAAAAGCGTCCATGGTGTTTCTTGAGTATCAGCAAGGCGACGGGCAGATAGAGGCATTATTGGGTGTCATGCAGGCGATCAATGAGGGCGCAGTGGTAAACTTTATGGATAATTCCGTTTCCTGTCTGCAGCTGGGCAGGGTAAACCGTGCCCTTGTGTCCGCTGCTCGTGTTACAATATGTAAAGCTGCAGCCACGGCAACACACAAAGGCCTGACAGCCATGGATACCAACGCCAGGAAGGCGGTGGTCAATTACTTCGACAACATGCTTATACGGTTCGATGATGGATAGCAGGGAAACGCGCGGCGCAAACCGCCGCAAGCTGGCACGAATCAACACGCAAATGCGTATCGACATCTATCGCCACCGGCTGTTTGGCGGGTGGCGCTTCATGGCCCGGGCCAAGGCGCTTGATTATAACCGCTACGGTATCGGCCTGACCTCCCCAATCAAGTTCAGTAATGGCAGCATTCTGCAGCTTGATCTTTATTCGCCTGGCATGATCCTGCGACGGGTTTCTGCTGAAGTGGTAAGTTGCCAGCGGGCAGGGCAGGCCTACCGAATCGGGTTGCGGACCTATTCAAATCTGCGCGAACTGGTCGGTGACACCGATCAACATCAGATTCGCTATCTGGCGGGGATGGAGCCATTGCTCGGAACGCCGGGCACCAGGTGAAATCTGTGTCCGGATGCGGTGAGGTTCGGAAGGTACCGATTTCCTGGCTGTGAACAGCCATAAAAAAAACCGCCATGAAGGCGGTTTTTTTATGGAGCCCAGAATCAAGACGCGTCAGGCGCCTTTTTAGCTGGTGCTTTCTTCGCCGCCGCCTTTTTAGCGGGAGCCTTCTTTGCTGCTGCTTTCTTGGCGGTAGCTTTCTTCTTGGCCGGTGCCTTCTTGGTAGCGGCTTTTTTAGCGGGCGCTTTCTTGGCTGCGGCCTTTTTCTTGGCCGGGGCTTTTTTGCTCGCCGCTTTCTTTGGCGCTACCTTGCGCTCGATTTCCTTGGCGCGCTTTTCCAGGTCCTTTTCGTACTGGCCGATCACGCGTGCCAGGCTGTGGGCCTGCTTGGCGGTGGCCTTAAGAACCTTGACCTCGGTTTCCAGAATGCGCTTGCGGGCTTCGGAATCATCCACCTGTTTGCGGGTTTCGTCTGCCGTTTTGCGGGCGCGGTCAAGCTGACGTTTTACGGTGCTGGTGGCCTTTTCACGGTATTCGGCCTGGAGCTTTTCCAGCTTGGCGAAATATTCGCGCTGGCGCTTCAGTTGCTGGTTGAGGCTGTCTCGCACTTTATCCAGTTGCTTTTCCAACTGTGCGATCTGCTTCTCACGTTCCTTGTCGAAGCGCTCAGCCAGCTTGCGAATCTGAGCCTGAAGTTCCTCGACGGTATCTTTCACCTTGCTAGCAGCCATGGATGACTCCCTTTCCCCTACGGATTATTTCGTTAATGGCCAACGGGCTCGGGATGAGCGCTGGCCCAGATCAACGCACTTGCCGTTGCAACTTTATGCCACATATGAACGTTGAACAACCATTGATCAATTATGAGATGCCGGACGTGCCGGGCAAGTAGGGGAGGGACGGGGCAGCTCCCCCCTCGGTTCGCTACCACCTTTTATCTGGCGCGTGGTTTTCTGTCAGGTGTTGAGCGCCAATCATCCCGCGTATCAGCATGGCGTTGCGGTTTTAGCAGTGGGGCTGGATACTGAGCATCATCAACCATGATCGAGACGGGAATTATGCCGGTAACTTTCGATGGCAAGTTAGTCATCGCGATCAGCTCACGGGCCTTGTTCAATCTTTCCGACAGTCACCGGGTTTATCTGGAAGAGGGGCTGGAAGCCTTTCAGGACTACCAGGTTCAGCACGAGGATGATTTGCTGGAACCGGGGGATGCTTTTCCGCTGGTGCAGAAGCTTCTGGCGATTAACGATCTTGAGCAGGGCAAAGGACGAGTCGAAGTCATTCTTCTGTCGCGCAACAGCTCGGATACCGGGCTGCGGGTGTTTAACTCCATAGACCATTATGGGCTGCCTATTACACGTGCGGCGTTTGCCAGTGGTGAGAGCCCACACCGCTATGTATCAGCGTTTGGCGCGCACCTGTTTTTATCCACGGACCCGGGGGATGTGCAGCAGGTGCTGGAGGCGGGCTATGCGGCGGCGACGATCCTGTCCGGTGGCCAGTGTCAGCGACCGGATGGCATCTTGCGCATTGCTTTTGATGGTGATGCGGTGTTGTTTTCCGATGAGTCGGAACAGATTTTCCAGAACGATGGCCTCGAGGCATTCACCGAGAATGAGCGCCAGTCCGCCAGGCAGCCGTTGGATGGCGGCCCTTTCAAGCCGTTTCTGGCGGCGTTGCATCAGTTGCAGAACAGCTTCCCGGTGGCGGATTGTCCAATCCGTACCGCCCTGGTGACCGCACGGGGGGCTCCTGCCCACGAGCGAGTGGTGCGTACCCTGCGGGACTGGGACATTCGCCTGGACGAAAGCCTGTTTCTGGGCGGGTTATCCAAAGGAGAGTTCCTGCGTGCCTTTGGGGCGGATGTGTTCTTCGATGATCAACAGGGTCATTGTGAGTCTGCAGCCGAGCATGTGGCAGCCGGCCATGTCCCCCATGGCATTTCTAATAAAAAGAAAGACTCGACACCGGTTTGAGCAAAGTTGCATGTTTGGTGTAACAATGGCTTGTCGCTGAAAAGGGCGCTTTCCTTTGTGCCGTCACTTCACCGAATTCACGGCGCAGCACCAGGCGCGGTGATCTATGCGTTGAATGAATAATCGATTATATTCTTATAACCGATTACGGCTTCAATGCGGAGGCAGGAATGAAACTGCAGCAATTACGCTACATCTGGGAAGTGGCCCGCCACGACCTGAATGTGTCAGCCACCGCAGCGGCGCTCTATACCTCGCAGCCGGGCATCAGCAAACAGATCCGCATGCTCGAAGACGAGCTGGGGGTAGAGGTTTTTGCTCGTAGCGGCAAGCACCTTACCCATATCACCCCAGCCGGGCAGGCTATCCTGCAGATTGCCGGTGAAATCCTGCAGCAAACCGAATCCATTCGCCGCGTCTCCCAGGAGTTCCGGGATGAATCCCGTGGCGAACTCAGTATTGCGACCACCCATACCCAGGCGCGCTATGCCTTGCCGCCGGTGATCCACCAGTTCACTGGGCTTTTTCCGGATGTGTCACTGCATATGCACCAGGGCACGCCCATGCAGATCTCCGAGATGGCAGCCAACGGCAGTGTGGATTTTGCTATTGCCACCGAGGCTCTGGATCTGTTTTCCGATCTGATCATGATGCCCTGTTACCGCTGGAACCGGACCGTGGTGGTACCGGAAGGGCATCCGCTCACCGGCGTAAACCCGCTGACGCTGGAAGCGCTGGCTGAATACCCCATCGTTACCTATGTATTCGGGTTCACCGGGCGCAGCAAACTGGATGATGCCTTCGTGGACAAAGGTCTGGACCCGAAAGTGGTATTCACCGCGGCAGATGCCGATGTGATAAAAACCTATGTCCGCCTGGGCATGGGCGTGGGAATCATCGCCCACATGGCGGTGGATGCAGTGGAAGACAAGGGCCTGGTGGCGCTGGATGCCAGCCACCTGTTCGAATCCAGCACCACGCGCATTGGCTTTCGCAAAGGCACCTTCCTGCGCGGCTTCATGTATGACTTTCTGGAGGCCTTTGCCCCTCACCTCACCCGTGAACGAGTAGATGCAGCCATCAAGGCAGCCAACCGGGAAGAGCGGGAGGCCTTGTTCGAAGGCATTGAGCTACCCATCCGCTAGCAGGCCGTTACTGTAGGAGCTTGCTTGCAAGCGAACCCTTGCACCGTTCGCCTGCAAGCAGCCTCCTACACAAAATTATCCGTAAGCATTTTGCTGCAAACGCCCCCGCCTAATGGCTCACCCGTTGCAAAGCCCCCGGGGCGCCGCTACATTGTGCGCGCCTTATCAACCCAAAGGGGAAACACCGTGGAATTGTTGTGCCTGGACCTGGAAGGGGTGCTGATCCCTGAAATCTGGATCAACTTCGCTGAAAAAACCGGCATCGATGAACTGCGTGCCACCACCCGGGATATTCCGGACTACGACGAGCTCATGCGCATGCGCCTGAAAATCCTGGATGAGCATGGCTACGGCCTGCCCGACATTCAGGCGGTCATCGATACCCTGGACCCGATGGACGGAGCCAAGGAATTCGTAGAGTGGGCCCGTGAGAACTTCCAGCTGATCATTCTTTCCGACACGTTCTACGAGTTCGCCAAGCCGCTGATGAAGAAGCTGGGATGGCCGACCCTGTTCTGTCATCGCCTGGAAGTGGACGAGAAAGGTCGGATCACCGACTACAAACTGCGCCAGAAAGACCCGAAGCGGGCCTCGGTTATTGCGTTCCACAGCCTGAACTACCGGGTCATTTCCGCCGGTGATTCCTATAACGACACCACCATGCTGGGTGAAGCCGAGCAGGGCATCCTGTTCCATGCCCCAGACAACGTGATCGCCGAGTTTCCGCAGTTCCCGGCGGTGCACAGCTACGCTGACCTCAAGAAAGAGATCATCAAAGCCAGCGAGCGCGATATTCCGCTGTAGCCAGCACCCTGTAGGAGCGCTCTGTGTCCCACGGGTATGCTTGCAAGCGAACATCGGCCTTGATCTGCCAACCCGGTTCGCCTGCAAGCAGCCTCCTACAGAATGGCATAATGTAGGAGCGTGCTTGCACGCGAGCCTGCTACATCCAAATACAATCCCAATGCGGATAATCACGAACACTGCGACATAGCCCGACCCTTAACGGATTAGCCACGATATAGCGGGCTGCCTGAATCAGGCTGTCTTCATCCCGCATGGCATGATCATGGAAACCCGCCTGCCAGACCTGAACCACTGTGCCTGGTTGTCGCCGGATTTCTCGTGTCGTCTGAGACTTAACTCGCTGTACGACCCTGGATAACGTTTCTTCTGCTTCAAGCTGAAACAGCCAATGAAGATGGTCGGGCATCACCACAAACGCATAGGTCGTCGAGAAGCCCCGCCTGTCGCTATCGCGGATGGCTTTGATGGCACTCCGTCCGTGCAGAAAATCAGCAAATACAGGGTGGCGACACGCTGTTACGGCAGTAATCATATACACATTGCCAGCAGCGCTATAACGGCCATGTCGCAATGCTTTGCCTTGATAGTAAGGTTTCATGGTGCAAGGTTGACATGCGAGGTTCAGTGTTGGGGCGGGACTGGCGCTATTCTGCGTGCCGGTGGGTCCAGACAAATGCTGTAGGAGCTTGCTTGCAAGCGAATGCTCTTCGTTAAGGCAGGTGCGGGTTCGCTTGCAAGCAAGCTCCTACAATGAGAGGAAGCGCTCCTCCAGCGCCCCCATCAATTTGGCGACTTTGAAGCAGCTTTCCTCATATTCCGCTTCCGGCTCGGAATCGAACACAATGCCGCCTCCGCCGTGGCAATAGAGATTGTCGCCCTCGGTTTGCAGGGTGCGAATCAGGATATTGCTGTCCAGGTTCCCTTGGTCATCCATCCAGAAGAAGCTGCCACAATAGGCCCCGCGGGGCACCGGCTCCAGCTCGGCGATGATTTCCATGGCTCGTTTTTTGGGTGCCCCAGTAATCGATCCCCCCGGAAAGGCGCTGAACAAGGCCTGAAGCGGAGTGACATCAGCCTTCAGGGTGCCAGTGATGGTGCTCACCAGATGTTGCACATTACTGAACCGGCGCAGTTCGAAAAGCGGGGATGCCTGGATGCTGCCGGATTCACAGCTGATGCCCAGATCATTGCGCAGCAAGTCCACAATCATCAGGTTCTCGGCCTGATCCTTGGGGTTGGCCTGCAACTCGTCGGCCAAAAAATCATCCTCTTTGGGGGTGCGCCCTCGTGGCCGGGAGCCCTTGATCGGTTCCGTAATTACCTGCCGATTCCTGATGGAGAGAAACCGTTCCGGAGAGACCCCGAATACACTGCTTCCATCCTCGTTCTTGAAGAAGCAGCTGTGCGGAGCAGGGTGGGCCTGTTGCAATGCCAGCCAGGCTTCCAGGGTGGAGCCCCTGAAGCGGGTCGAAAAACGTTGGGCAAGATTGACCTGGTAACAGTCTCCCGCACGCAGGTAATCACGGATCCTGGCAAGGCTGTCCAGATAGTCATTGCGCGTTTGTTCGGGCTGAAACGCGGATGTCAGAGCAAAGCTGGCTGGCTTTGTTTCTGTTGCCCGGGGATCACCCGGTTCGTTTCTGCCGGGCGCATCCTTATACAGGTAGACCCATGCCGAGTAGGGCGCAGCCGTTAATCCCTGCAATTGGGCACCGGCCTCATAGGGCAGGATGCCAGCAGCGAAGCAAAAATCCCCCGCCAGCGCTTGCTCCACACTGGCCTGTAACTGCTGCAGCTCAGCCCGAGAGCGCGCGCGCAGCACCGCATCTGGCTCGCCGAGCCAGCGTAGTTCGCCCTCAGATTGAAAAACGCAACGGAAAGTCATGGCCGGCCAGAGTAAAATGGGTTGGCTAGTCTAACCCTGTAACGCAACGATGCCCAATCCTGTTACTCAAGGTAACAGTTCCACTGAAAAGGGTGCTGAGGCTTACGGGGCGAAAACTTGTTACGGATGTACCAAAAAAATAAAGCTCAACAATTACAAAGAGATAGGTATCGCTCTGGGGCAAAAACCATTTTGTAACGAGCATATTTGTTTTTGTAACTGTTGTGTTAACGTAACTACGTGCTCTGCGAAGACTGGGGCGCACATAAGCATTACAACAACGTTGTGCACACGAGGAGAACAATATGAATTTCAAGAAACTTGCTCTGGCTGCTGCCGTAGCCGTCGCGCCGATGAGCGCCCTGGCTCTCGAGCCGATGCAGGATGAAGCCCTGTCCAGCGTGACTGGTCAGGACGGTATCAGCATGGAAATCAATGGTAGCATCAGCACTGATGTGTGGATTGAAGATACCGATGGTCTTGATGGCACTGGTCCTGCTGGTTTCATGACGATTGAGGGTTTGGGCGTTAACCTGAACAACGTTACCATTGATATTGATGCTGGTAGTACTGGCGGTGCAGCTGGTGCTAACACTGGTGTGCTTCAGGTTGCCATTGGCATTCCGAATGATATTACGCTGACCAACTTGGAAATCGGTGTTCAAGGCTCTTCCGCAACTGCTGGGGAATCTGCCGATGCGGGTCGTCTTGGCTTGATTGGCGATTCCACTACAGTGCTGTCCGTAGGCACAGTGACGCTGGCGGCCTCCGATCTGATTATGCAATTGGGTCCTGATGCAGGCACTCCAGCTGCTGGCTCCTCCAACTTCTTGGAACTGACCGGTGTTGTAGGGGTGGAACTGAGCGATGTGCAGTTGTTTGGTGGCACCAGTAATGCTGGCTGGATTGGTGCAGAAACAATTGCGGTTACCAACTTGGATCTTGGGGCTGGTGCAGGCACCAATGTCACTACTGCTAACCTGAATGCCGCCGGTCTTCTGCTGACCGTGGGTGACGGTGCTACCAATGTGGGTGTGGATATTTCTCGCCTAACTTTGGGTGATAACGGCGTGGGGCAACCGGGGGAGAATCCTCTGGGGAACGTGTACCTGACCGGTCTTGACCTTGCTGGTACTACGGTGGCTATCTCTGGTCACTAATAATGGCTGCAACTTCGGTTGCGAGTTGAAAAATACCCGGGCTTGCCCGGGTATTTTTTTGTTTCGAAGAAGGCTGATCTATAGGCGTCGTTGAATGCAGAAAAGGATAACGGTAGAACAGTTACGCGGGCAGGTTGCACAGCTCTGCCGGGCTGGGCAGCTTGTGAGGGCCGTTGAGCTGCTGACAGCCTTGGCGGGAAAAGGCGTTTGGGATTATGGCTGCCTGCACACCGTATTGGATGTGGCACTCGCAAAGGATAGCGCCAGTTTGGTTAAGCCCTTGGTTGACCGTGTGATAAAACACAGGAGCGGCGAATGGCAGGGTTGGGAGCTGCGTTACAAGCTGTTTCGTGCTTCGGCGCGCTGGTCGGATGCCTTGGTGGCACTTAACAAGATCGAGAAATTGTCGCCGGCTTCCATGGCCTGGGTTTGGCTGGCCAAAGCGGAAGCGCTTGAGCGTTTGCTGAGACCGGAGGAGGCGATGCAGGCGCTGGATCACCAGGCTGAGCTGGAAGCGGTGTCAGGGAATTCGCGGCATTGGTATCTCAGGGCGACGGTATTGCTGCAACTCAAGGACCGCCAAGCGGTGATTGAGACCATCGAGCCAGTGCTGCAATCCTTGCCAGAGGATCAATACGTGGCCAGTGCCTGGAAAGTAGTGGGCAAGGCACTGGATGCATTGGGCCGTTATGAGGAGGCGTTTGCCGCCTTCAAGCGTGCCAACAGCATCCTGGCCAAGACCCAAAATATTGCCGAGAATCCGCTGCGAAGGCGGATTGAGGTGTATCGCTCGCTTTACGACAAGGAGTGGGTCGCGCAATGGGAGCATTATTTTACGGATAATGAGCCAGTATTTCTGGTTGGCTTTCCTCGCTCGGGAACCACATTGCTGGAGCAGGTGCTGGACGCTCATGCAGGCATTCAGGCGCTGGAAGAGCCACCAACGACAGCGAGAGTGATGCAGGCGTTGATCCCATGGCTAAATGCTTCGGCCATAAAGGATGGTGCCATGAATGAGTCCCAGGGCTGGAAAGAGCAATGGCTTGCCGGTTTTCGCTATATGAGCAATTTGCCAGAAAGCCAGATTAAAGCGCTTCGTAGCACCTATTTTCAGGTGGTAAGCGAGCGGCTGCGGCGAGACAAGCGGAAATTGCTAATCGATAAAATGCCGCTGAATTCAGTGGAAATCGGCTTGATTCTTCGCTTGTTTCCGAAGGCCAAATTTATTGTTGCCGTACGCCACCCTTGCGACAGCGTGCTTAGTGGTTACATGCAGTCCTTTCAGATGAATGAGTCCATGGCCAATTTTGTGGATCTGGAGGCGGCGGCGACATTTTACAGAAATGTCATGAGCTTGCTTTGGCAATATGAGGATGTCTTTGCCTTGTCCGAGCGTATGCACACAATTCGCTATGAGGATGTGGTGGCGGACTTGGGTGCAGAGGCAAAAAAGATACTGTCTTTCCTCGGTCTACCGTGGGATGACGCTGTTCTGGATTTTGACCTGCATGCGAAACAAAGAAAAACCCTGGCCACGCCCAGCTATGGCGGGGTGACCCAGAAAATTTACACCGATTCAGTTGGCCGCTGGAGGCATTACGCTCCATGGCTGGAGCCTGTATTGCCACAATTCAAAGCGGCTGCTGAGCGCTATGGGTATGACCTTTCCGTGTAGCCTAATGTAAGTTGCCAATGGGGAAGGGAGTGTGGGTGAAGTCTTTATGTTCTTGGGCGGTTTGTAACCTGTTGATTTTATACGTTGCGATGGTGGTGAGCACTTGGAATGACCGCTAAGCTTGCAACTTTGCTTCTTCGGCGAATTAACATGGTTGCCTGTGCTGGGTGACGTGGTTAACATGTCTGACCATATTTGACACAAACAATAACAATAATGCTGGATGCCATAGATGCTGACTTCCATGCTGGGTGTGGCGCTGATATTTTTTGCAGCCAATGAGTCTGTTGTGATCGAACCCCCCGAGAAAGGGGAGGTCTACTACGAACACCCGACGACACCAGTGCCATTACGTGAACGGGATATCGTGGTTAAACCGGTATCGGAGTTCCGTTATCACAATGTTACGCGCCAGGCGTATGACTATTCCTGTGGCTCTGCAGCCCTTACGACGGTGCTTAATCAGTATCTTGGACGCCAGTTCCAGGAGCGCCAGATCATGGAAGGGCTGTTGCGATTTGGTGAAACGGATAAGATTGTCGAGCGCCGAGGATTTTCCCTTCTTGATATGAAGCGTCTGGCGACAGCACTGGGCCACCCTAGTGGGGGGTTTAGAGCCGAAATGTCAGATATTAAGACGCTGGATCACCCCGCTATTGTTCCGATCGCTTATGGTGGGTTTAAGCATTTCGTTGTGCTTAAGAAGTATCAGAATGGCCATGTCTATGTTGCCGATCCTGCTTTGGGGAATATCAGTTTCAGTGAGACAAAGTTTCAGGAAGTCTGGGATCAAAACGTACTCTTTATCGTGTTCCCGAACGGTTTTGAGCCTCAGGATGGGCTCCAGTTAACGGATTATGATCTGCGCCTGATGGATGAACGAACCATTAACCGTTGGGCATTCGAAGTGTTTCCAGTGTTTACTGCGCCAATAGAAAACTGGGCAGACAAGGCCAGTACTCTCGAGAGAGTGCAGATCACAGAAGACGACGGTAGCAAACGCGTAATTAACGTGCCGACGCGAACCTACTTCCACAAATAAAGCCTGCAGTGGCTAATAACAACCAGAACAAAGGAAGGCTTGCATGAAAATGATGTCTGGGAAGGTTGCAGCAACTGCTGCTTTCATGTTGTTGCAGCATGTTGCCTGGGCGGCAGATAGCGTGGAAGAAGCACGTGATGCCTTGCAGACCCAAGAAGATGATGTCACGCAGGAAAAAAACCTGGAAGAGGTGTTCCAGGCAGCGGAAAAACAATACTCGCTTTTGCCAAGTGGCCAGATGTCGCTCAATTTCTCTGCCAATTACAATTATTATCGTGATGATCGTATTGATATCGCGATTGATGAAAATTCAGGCAGCATTAGCCGGTTCCGGGTCGAGCAGGATGCACAGCACGCTTTTTCGTCGTCTCTTTCCCTTGATTACGGTATCTGGAATAACCTGACGTTTAACACGCGCCTGCCTGTCTCCTATAAATACGATACCCAGAAAGATGTCTCTCAAGCGGCGCTGGGCGATGTTTCATTCAGCTTGCGTTATCAGCCCTTTCCGGTAAAACCAGGCGCAATGAATACCACTTTGTATACCACGTTGAGTACGCCAACAGGGGATAGCCCCTACGACATTAATACGCGTGAAGAGGTGTCGAGTGGCTCGGGGTATTACTCTTTGGGTGCTGGCGTCAGCGCGAGTAAAGTTATTGATCCAGTCGTGCTTTTCGGCTCTGTAGGGTACACCTACGCGTTTGACGCCACCGGGTTGAATCAGCTGCGAGGAAACCAGATTCTGCGCGAAGTGCAGCCGGGCGATAGCCTGAATTTCTCCATGGGCTTTGCGTATGCGCTTTCATATGAGGTGTCCCTGAGCGCGAGTTATCAGCAATCGTATAATTTCGATACCAATTTTATTTTCGAAAGTTATTCCGCTCAGTCAGAAGATTCCACATCCAGTGTCGTGAATACGTCACTGGGCTTGCGTACTTCCAGCAACCGCATTGTGAACTTGAGTTTTGGCTTTGGTTTAACCGAAGACTCCCCAGATGTGCTGCTTGGCATTTCTATGCCGATCGATTTCTCAGGCCTGAAGCCAGGTGCTTAAGCCGTTACAAGCAGTCGGAAGGGGTATGCCATGAAAAAGAACAATAAGCAGCTTGGCGTGAAACTGCTTGGCCTGATTGCCAGTTTGGCGGTGGGGCTGACTCATGCCCAGCTTGCTAACAACATCGCTCTTGATGTGAGAGCAATGAGTATGGGGCATGCGGTTACCGCTGATCCTCCCGGGATTATGGCCATTCACTTCAATCCGGCTGGCTTGGCGAAGCTGGATGGTCGCCGTGTGGAGTTGCAGTTCGTGGGTGCGGATTTTCAGCTGGAGTCAGAGTTTTCAGCGCCGCCAGGATATAACGTTTTTGGGTTTTCGGACGACCCCATCGTCTGTAGCGATGCTCCCGATGATGGCGTGGATTACTGTCGCGAGTTCAAATCTGCAACCAGTACGGTGGAAGGCATTTCTCTGTATGTGCCGTTTATTAATGATACGGTAGATCTGCCGCCTGGGCCGCTTATTGCCGGGCCGCTTCCTTCATTTTCTATTCGACCAGCTGGCTCTAAATTCACCTTTGGTACCGCAACCTATTTGCCGCTGGCAGCTGGGTTCTACCGGGATGAAGATGATGTGGGTAACTATATGGGTGAGCGTATGGCGCTGGAGCGCATCACCTATCTGTCGCCTTCTGTGGGCTATCGGGTTAACGATGAGCTTATGCTGGGTGCTTCCATCGGCATGAGCTTTCAGGCGATCGCTCTGGAGCAGGATTTCCGAGCGCCTAACGAACTGCTGGGGTTTGCACGAACTCTTGATGAAAGTATCTGTGCTCCCTTCCAGGGGGAGTCAAATATTGCGCTCGACCTGATCCTTTTTGGTATTTGTCGCCCTGAGGAAGGCCTTGGGCCGTTTAAAAACCTTGCCTCGCTGGATGTCTCCATGGACCAGCGTTTCAGTCCGTCCTATAACCTGGGGGTGTTGTGGGAGCCGAATGATCGCTTTGCATGGGGAGCCGTGTGGCGTTCAGAGGCTAAAACGCACATGAAAGGGGATTACAAAATTTCCTATTCCAACGCCGCGCGCTCCACCATTAATGGTATTGGTGGCTCGGCAACCGGTGCCATTGCCTTGGCTGTATTGGGTATTCCCTCCTACGTTCCTGAAGAGGAAGTGGGCAAGGTAAGCATGGATTTAACCATGCCAGCTACTTTTCAGACAGGTATCAAATTCAAGCCCACCGAACGACTGCAACTTAATGTCGATGCGGTTTGGGCGGACTACAAAGAGTGGGACGCATTCAATATCGTCTTCGACCGTAGTTCTGCGGTGCTGAGTCTGGCACGACTGTTTTCGCCTGGCTCCACGTCTACACAGTTAAGTTACCCACTGAATTTCCAGTCCACGTGGAACCTGGCGTTTGGTGCAGCATATGATTTGACCGGTCGAATTCAGTTAAGGGCAGGTTATGAGCCCCGAGCGTCAGCAATTCCTGAAGATAGAAGAAGCCCCATGGTGCCGATTAATGAAGCACGTTATTACAGCTTGGGCCTGGGTTATAAATGGGATAAAGATACAGATATCGATCTTGGTATCGGCCAGCTGCGCAGCAAAGATGAAATCCCTGCTAACACGAGTTGTGCTGCCAACTGCACAGGGATCGACAATGTTGTGTACAACCCGTATGCAGGTTTGGACATCAAGACTGAAGCGACGGTGACTATCGTCGGCTTGGCGTTCCGAACCAAATTCTAGTTTGTAGGCAAGAAATGTTCGTTTGCAAAAAATCTGCTGTAAGAAATGTTTATAGCGGAGGTTTGCAGGCGATGAGCCTGATAACCACCGGCAACTCTATGCAACGATTAGCCCTGTTATCTCTGCTGCTTTTGCTGAGTGCTTGCCAGAATCAATCTGGTAACACGAGGAGCAATAGCGAAGGGTTTTACGTATACACTGACGCCCAAGGAAATCTGGTAACAATGCGGCGCGCGGAGACAAAGGCCGCGCCAAAAAATGGTGGACGAGAGGCCTACCAGCAGAGCGCAGCTGTAACCTCAAAAGTCGACCCGACCTCCGAAGCGTTTTCGCAGAGCGATGTTGATGATTACCGCCCCAGTGAAGAAGTCGATGAGGAATTGGCGGCAAGAGAGAATGAGCGTTTCATTACCTATGTGGATGAAATGGGTCAGTTAGTCAGTCGTCCTTTGGATATGAAAGCAGAGCGTAAAGCCGCTCAGGACGCTCCTGCTCCTTATGAAGAGGTTGCCGAGGACGCGTTTTTGGAGACCTACAGAGCATTACGGGCAGATTGCTGTATGCATCTTATTGAGACGGCCAAGCCTCTGGAGCCAGGCGCAGAGAGTGTCGTGACGTTTGATCGTGAAAGTCTGGTTTTGAAAGGCGATTCGCCATGGCGGGCAGTGGCCTTCGCTCCGGCCGACGAGGTGTCGGAGGTTTCCCTGGTATCCTTTATCAGAAAGAAAGGGTATTTGGGTGCAGAGTTGTTATGGCTGAATTCAAAAGGCGTGCCGGTCATGATGATTGATCAGCCGTTTAGCAGGAAATACCCGGAAACATGGTATCGTTACGGGTACCTGCAGGGAACCTTGGAGCGTGAACAGGGTCAACACTATCTCATTGTTTTTCTTCCTTATTTGGACGCTCGGCCAGCTTCTGATGGCTTGAAACAGGTAATTGAAGGCGAACTGGTTCTGTCTGCACCATAGCAGGCCTAACAACCATATCGCGAGCTCACAGGTATAACGTATGCGATTTATTTTAATTCTGGCAGCACTATCGATGGGTTTGGCCGGTTGCAATGGCGGCGAAGATTTCTCTGATGCAACTATTCCAGGTTGCCCGGCCGGTGCTGGTTGTCAGCCTAATACCCGTGGTGAGGTGCTGGTCGAGCTGGTTGGGCCGCGGGTGCATAACCTTGGGTATAGCTGTACGGGGAGCAATGTCGTCTATTTCACCAATCAAGATGAAGAGCAATCCGTCAGCAGTACTGGTGCGCAAGTGACTATTCCTGCTTTTAACGCTTTATGTCCTGCCGGCACCAGTGGAGTAGAGTTTTTGGTCGGCGATGCGTTATTTGAAGGCCACTATATTTCTTTGGGTGAGCTTGTGTTCCCTGCCGACGCCTTGGCGGAAAGTTATACAGTGACGGTTTCTGATTTGGTGATTTCACCTAGAAGGGAAGCAGCCACGGTGTCAGCGCAGGTGAGAAATGTGGCTGCGTTCATTCAAGGGCTGGATACAGATTCCGCCAATGAGGCTTTTGTAAATATTCCGAATGAGGCCCATGACGTGGCTGAAGCTTTAGTGGAGCAGGCGGTTGGCGACAGCAACGTGTCGACTGATACAGCGCTTCAGGAAACCTTTGAGCTGGAAGATTATAATGATTTTCTGGCAGCTTGGGGGAATGGTGCTGAGGGTAACGGTTATTTCGCAGAGGTGAATGACGCGGTAGCGGGCGGTGTCGCGCAGCTTAATCCAAGCTCGGCTATTCCCTTGGCAAATGTGCTAGAGGCCGACCGTTATTCTTTCGCCGGAAATTACCGCTTTGATACCTGCCGAAGCCAAATTTCGCTGCTGTTTTGTGATCAGCTTCCGGACTCTATTGTGGGTATAGACTTGCGCTTCCCTGATGGGACCATTGTAGATGGGCAGGAAGTCACTGCTGAGCCTCCTTTGATACTACCCAACGGCCGCGTTTTGGGCTTGGGTAAGGCTGTGAAGACGCAGGGTGAGGGTGAAGACCTGGAAACACTCACCACCCTTGTGGCGTTTTCGCAAAATGCGACTGTCGATGAAACACTGCAACTGGATGGTGAGGTTCTCTCGGTCGAGGCCGGGGCAGATGTACAGATTAGTTTCAAAGGACGCTTTCTCAATAAGCGAATTTATAGTGCTTTTCTGCCCGACCGGGCTGAAGATGACACCAAAAATGATATACAGCGCGATTATCCCTCATTAAGCCCGGATTTACAGGAAGCCGAAAAAGGTGAGGCGACAGGCCGCTTGCTGGGCGGCGATGACGTTGAATTGCCTCTCACTTCGGAAGTGCTTACCGTGCCCCAAGTCGTTCCTGATCAAGCATATATTAATGATCTGTCGGCGGCTGGTCCCTTCACTGTTCGTTTGATGCGGGCATGTTTACAAGAGGATATTGATGAGGCCGGGTCTACATGCCGTCCTATAGATAATGAGGAATTTGAAATAGGCGATAGTGCAAGCGAAAACTATCCAACAGAAATTCTGGTTCCTGTTGAAGAGGAAATGCCTAGAGTGGCAAGCGATGTCGACAATACCACGGAGTTTTGTGTCGCGGTGGTTAGTGATGCGGGTAATCCGGATAATGGTCTGGTCACTGCCGGGCCGCTTGGAAATTGCGACCAGTGGGATGTGGGCTTTGTGAGTCGCACCCTTGAAGATCCTGATAATTCAAACAGAAGCGCTAACCTCACTTTGCTGTTGGCGCCGGGGGCAGAAAACAGTGGTGCCGCAAACTTCGGTGTCACTATTCTGGGGCGAGTAGACATGAATGACGCTTGTTATCCGCTGTATCGTACAGGCGGTCCCAATGATTCTACCGGTTTTGATAACAAGGTCCGTGCTGCCTGGGTTGATGATTTCTACCCCGTTATCCAGTCGAAGGAATGGCGGGAGGCGCTTGCGGAAGGTGAAACGCTTAGCGATGATCAGCAAGCCTTCCTGTTTTCCATTGGGCGTGGCGCCGTGCAGTTCTTTGCCGGCGCCCCCGGCGGTGGCTGCGATCCACTGGTGCCTTGATGGTTTAAGTCAGGCATTGTCAACAATTGCCCTTGAAGTCCCTATTGTTAGGGCGTAAAGTCCAGCCCGGTCGTTGAAATTGTCAACAATCGGGCTGTTTTATGTCTGTCACTGCACCAGAATCTGCACGTACCCTGGCTGACCGGGTTTTCGCCCGCTTGCAGGACGATATTGTGCGTGGCGAGATTCCGCCCGGCTCCAAAGTCAGCGAAACCGAGCTGGCAGGGCGCTACGGTGTCAGCCGCGGCCCGCTCCGCGAAGCCATCCGTCGCCTCGAATCCCGCAAGCTGTTAGAGCGTGTTGTCCATGTGGGTACTCGTGTTGCCTCCCTGAGCTTCGATGACCTCATCGAAATCTACCATGTGCGCGAAGCGCTGGAAGGCATGGCGGCGCGGTTGGCTGCTGAGCAAATGTCAGCGGAGGAAGTCAACGGCCTCAATGACGTGCTGGCCCAGCATGAACAGCAGCAGGATCTGCAACAGGACACCGCCTATTTCCAGCGAGAGGGCGACCTGGATTTCCATTACCGCATTATCCAGGGCAGCCACAACGGGACCCTCAGCCAGATGCTGATTGGTGAGCTCTATCATCTGGTGCGTATGTACCGTTATCAGTTCAGCTCGGTGGCCAATCGCCCGCAAAAAGCCCTTAACGAACATCGCCGTATCGTGGAAGCCATTGAAGCCCGCGATGGCGAGATGGCGGAGCTGTTGATGCGCCGCCATATCAGTAGTGCCCGCAAGAACATCGAAACCCAATATGCCGCTCACAAGGCGGAAAACCTGAAATCGGATAACTAGGAGAACGCCATGTCAGCAAACCTGACCGCCGGCGCCCGCTTCCGTAAAGCGCTCGCGGAAGAAAAGCCCCTTCAAATCATGGGTACCATCAATGCCTACGCGGCAATGATGGCCGAACAGACCGGCTACCGTGCTATCTACCTGTCCGGTGGTGGTGTGGCCAATGCCAGCTACGGCATGCCTGACCTGGGCATGACCAGCATGAATGACGTGCTGGAAGACGT
The DNA here is from genome assembly GCF_002733835.1 of Alcanivorax sp. GTDB lineage: Bacteria > Pseudomonadota > Gammaproteobacteria > Pseudomonadales > Alcanivoracaceae > Alcanivorax. The sequence continues at coordinate 7,242 of NZ_NVWY01000032.1, read as the reverse complement.
GCGTCGTATCTCCAGTGCCGTGGAAACGCCGCTGCTGGTGGATATTGATACTGGCTGGGGTGGGGCGTTCAACATTTCCCGCACCGTTAAGGAAATGATCAAGGCTGGCGCGGGTGCGGTACACCTGGAAGACCAGGTTGCCCAGAAGCGCTGCGGTCACCGTCCGAACAAGGAAATCGTTTCCCAGGAGGAAATGGTCGACCGGGTGAAAGCGGCTGTTGACGGCAAGACGGACGATGATTTCTTCATCATTGCCCGTACTGATGCCTTCCAGAAAGACGGTCTGGAAGCAGCGATTGAGCGTGCACGCGCATGTATCGATGCTGGTGCTGATGGCATCTTCGCAGAAGCGGTACATACCCTGGAAGATTACAAAGCCTTCAAGAAAGGCCTGGGCGATGCGCCGTTGCTGGCCAACATTACCGAATTTGGTGCCACCCCGCTGTTCAGCCGCGAAGAGCTGGCCGAGGCCGGCGCCGATATGGTCCTGTACCCACTGAGTGCCTTCCGTGCCATGAACAAAGCAGCGCTGCAGGTGTACCAGAGCATCCGTGAACAGGGCCACCAGAAAGACGTGGTAGACATCATGCAGACACGTATGGAGCTGTATGATTTCCTGAACTACCACGATTACGAGCAGAAACTGGATGCACTCTTCGCCAAGGGCAAGGGCTGAAACATCGTTTACTGATTACCGTAGGAGCGTGCTTGCACGCGAACCATACCCCTTGAATGCCGGGTAAAACGGTTCGGCTGCAAGCAGCCTCCTACAGCAATAATGAGATTCCCTGAAAGGAGATAGATCATGGCAGAAGCAAAAAAACTCGGCGGAGCAGGTCTGCGTGGCCAGGTAGCCGGTAAAACCGCACTTTCCACTGTAGGTGTTTCTGGCTCAGGCCTGACCTACCGCGGTTACGACGTTAAGGATCTGGCGGAAAACTGTGAATTTGAAGAAGTGGCGCACCTGATTCTCAAGGGCGCGCTGCCGACTCAGGCCGAACTGGATGCCTACAAGACCAAGCTGCAAGGTCTGCGCAGCCTGCCAACAGAACTGAAAACCGTTCTGGAGCAGATTCCGAAAGAGGCTCACCCCATGGACGTGATCCGCACCGGTTGTTCCATGCTGGGCAATCTGGAACAGGAAGACACTAGCACGATGGGGGTTTTCCCGACCCAGGAAGCTTGTGTCGATCGCATGCTGGCCTGTTTCCCGTCCATCATCTGTTACTGGTATCGCTTCAGTCACGATGGTGTGCGTATTGACGAAAACACTGGCGATGCCTCCATTGGCGCCCACTTCCTGCACATGCTGCGTGGCGAAAAGCCCAACGAGCTGCATGAGCGTGTTATGAACGTTTCGCTGATTCTGTACGCAGAGCACGAATTCAACGCCTCTACGTTCACCGCCCGTGTGTGTGCCTCCACGCTGTCTGACATCCACAGCTGTATCACCGGTGCCATCGGTACCCTGCGTGGCCCGCTGCATGGTGGCGCCAACGAAGCGGCCATGGACATGATCGAAAAATTCACCGATGCGGATCATGCCGAGAAAGAAATGATGGGCATGCTGGAGCGTAAAGAGAAGATCATGGGCTTTGGCCATGCAATCTATACCGAATCCGATCCGCGCAACGCCATCATTAAACAGTGGGCCGAAAAGCTGGGCCAGGATGTGGGCGATACCGTGTTGTATCCGGTGTCCGTGCGTTGTGAAGAAGTCATGTGGCGCGAGAAGAAACTGTTCTGCAACGCCGATTTCTTCCATGCGTCTGCCTATTTCTTCATGGGCATTCCGACCAAGCTGTTCACCCCGATTTTCGTGATGAGCCGCCTGACCGGTTGGGCCGGCCACGTAATGGAACAGCGTGCAGACAACCGCATTATTCGTCCGAGCGCGGATTACACCGGTGAAGAACTGCGGGCGGTAACGCCGATCGCTGAGCGGGGTTGATAACGCCTAGCGCCTGACGCTCGATGCCTGACGCTAACCCCGTCGGGCATTGTGCGTCTGCCATCCAGCGCCAATGTATTTATTCCTCGGCTTACATTAAAGCACCCAGACAAGAGATCCCCAGGCTATGAACACCGAATACCGCAAATCCCTTCCCGGCACCGAGCTGGACTATTTCGACACCCGCGCGGCGGTCGATGCGATCCAGCCTGGGGCCTATGCAAAACTTCCATACTCTTCCCGAATTCTGGCAGAGCAGCTGGTGCGCCGTTGTGCACCTCAGGATTTGACCGGTGCGCTCAAGCAGCTCATCGAACGCAAACGCGACCTGGACTTTCCCTGGTATCCGGCCCGCGTTGTCTGCCATGACATTCTCGGCCAGACCGCGCTGGTAGACCTGGCCGGCCTGCGTGATGCCATCGCCGAGAAGGGCGGTGATCCGTCCCAGGTGAACCCGGTGGTGCCGACCCAGCTTATCGTGGATCACTCCCTGGCTGTGGAGCATCCCGGTTTTGAAGAGGGCGCATTCGAGAAGAACCGCGCGGTGGAAGAGCGCCGCAATGAGGACCGGTTCCATTTTATCAACTGGACTAAAACCGCCTTCGATAACGTGGATGTGATCCCCCCGGGTAACGGCATCATGCACCAGATCAACCTGGAAAAGATGTCTCCGGTGGTACAGGTGCGCGATGGCGTGGCCTTCCCGGATACCTGTGTGGGCACTGACAGCCACACCCCCATGGTGGATGCGCTTGGCGTTATCTCCGTGGGCGTGGGTGGTCTGGAAGCCGAGAATGTCATGCTCGGTAACCCGTCCATGATGCGTCTGCCGGATATCGTTGGTGTGGAGATGACCGGCAAGCTGCATCCGGGTATCACCGGTACCGACCTGGTGCTGGCATTGACCGAGTTTCTCCGGAAAGAGCGTGTTGTTGGTGCCTACCTGGAATTCTTCGGCGAAGGGGCCGACAGCTTGTCCGTTGGCGATCGCGCTACCATTGCCAACATGACACCGGAATACGGTGCTACCGCTGGCATGTTCTTTATCGATGATCAGACCATTGAGTACCTGCGCCTCACCGGCCGTGAAGATGATCAGGTGGCATTGGTAGAAAAGTTCGCCAAGGAAACCGGCCTGTGGGCTGACAGTTTGAGAGAAGCGGAATACGAACGCGTGCTGTCGTTCGATCTGTCATCCGTTGGTCGTAACCTGGCTGGTCCTTCCAATCCTCACTCTTTGCTGCCGGTCTCCGAGCTGGGCAGCCGTGGCATTGCCAAGGAATGGAAGGAGGAAGAAGGCCTGATGCCTGACGGCGCCGTGATCATCGCTGCCATTACCAGCTGTACCAATACCTCAAACCCGCGCAATATCATCGGTGCGGGTCTGTTGGCCCGTAACGCCAACAAGCTGGGCTTGATTCGTAAGCCCTGGGTTAAGAGCTCTCTGGCGCCCGGTTCCAAGACGGTAAAAATGTACCTGGAAGAATCAGGCCTCCTGCCCGAGCTGCAGCAGCTAGGCTTCGATGTGGTGGCCTTTGCCTGCACCACCTGTAACGGCATGTCCGGCGCGTTGGATCCTGAAATCCAGAAAGAAGTGATCGAGCGTGATCTGTATTCCACCGCTGTGCTGTCGGGCAACCGGAACTTTGATGGCCGGATTCACCCCTACGCCAAGCAGGCGTTCCTGGCATCTCCGCCACTGGTAGTCGCTTACGCTATCGCCGGCACCATTCGTTTCGATATCGAGAAGGATGTGTTGGGCCACGATCAGGACGGCAATCCGATCATGCTCAAGGATATCTGGCCGTCCGATGAAGAGATCGATGCGATCGTTAAATCTGCGGTGAAGCCGGAGCAGTTCCGCAAGACCTACATTCCCATGTTCGAGAAAAAAGGCGATGGTGTACGTGCAGCGAGCCCGCTGTACGATTGGCGTCCACAGTCCACCTACATTCGCCGCCCGCCTTACTGGGAAGGGACCATGGCCGAAGCCCGCGCGCTCAAAGGCATGCGTCCACTGGCTGTGCTGCCGGACAACATCACCACGGACCACTTGTCGCCGTCCAACGCGATCCTGCTGGACAGTGCGGCAGGGGCGTACCTGGACAAGATGGGTTTGCCGGAAGAAGACTTCAACTCCTATGCAACCCACCGTGGCGATCACCTGACTGCCCAGCGTGCCACGCTGGCCAATCCGAAACTGTTCAACGAAATGGTCAAGGATGAAGCGGGCAATGTGATCCAGGGCTCTCTGGCCCGGGTTGAGCCGGAAGGCGAAGTGAAGCGCATGTGGGAAGCCATTGAAACCTACATGGAGCGTAAACAGCCGCTGATCATTATCGCTGGTGCCGACTACGGTCAGGGCTCGTCCCGTGACTGGGCCGCCAAGGGTGTAGCGTTGGCCGGGGTGGAAACCATCGTGGCTGAAGGCTTCGAACGTATCCACCGCACCAACCTGATCGGCATGGGTGTAATGCCCCTGCAGTTCGAGGAAGGGACAACGCGCAAGACCTTGAACATCGACGGTACGGAAACGTTTGATGTGGAAGGCACCCCGGCTCCGCGGGCTGAGCTCACACTGGTCATGCACCGTGCCAACGGTGACGTAGAGCGCATCCCGGTGCTGTGTCGCCTGGATACGGCAGAAGAAGTGTCCGTGTATTCCGCCGGTGGCATCCTGCAAAAATTCGCCAACGAGTTCATGGCGGAAGCGGGCTAAGTCTGGCGTCTCTGGGGCGGCGGCATAGAGCAGCCGCCCTGTGCAAGAGTGGACTAGAGCAGAAGACTCTGTGGGAGTTTGCTTGCAAACGAATATTCGCGTGCAAGCACGCTCCCACATACCACTTCCGCTCCCACCAATGACTACCGTAGGAGCCTGCCTGCAGGCGATCTTTTGTTTGCAGGCAAGCGCCTACCGCCCGATTTCTGTAGGAGCGTGCTTGCACGCGAATATCCAGCCCCGCCGGTATCACCGCCGGGGTTTTTTAAAGGGAGCAATACAATGGCTCACGCCCCACAAATTAAAATCCCCGCAACCTATATGCGTGGCGGCACCAGCAAAGGCGTTTTCTTTAGCCTGACGGATCTGCCTGAGGCCGCGCAGGTTCCCGGCGAAGCCCGCGACAAGATTCTGCTCCGGGTGATCGGTAGCCCCGATCCTTATGGCAAACACACCGATGGCATGGGTGGCGCCACCTCCAGCACCAGCAAGTCAGTAATCCTGGCGAAAAGTGAAAAGGCCGATCACGATGTGGATTATCTGTTTGGGCAGGTTTCCATCGATAAGTCTTTCGTGGACTGGAGCGGCAACTGTGGCAACCTGACCGCCGCCGTCGGAGCCTTTGCCATCAATAACGGCCTGGTGTCTGCTGACCGTATCCCGGATAACGGCATTGCGATTGTGCGCATCTGGCAGGTCAATATCCAGAAAACCATCATTGCCCACGTTCCCATTACCAATGGTGAAGTGCAGGAAACCGGCGATTTTGAACTGGACGGCGTAACCTTTCCGGCCGCCGAAGTAAAAGTGGACTTCATGGACCCGGCCGACGGGGAGGGCGCCATGTTCCCCACCGGCAATGTGGTTGATGAACTGGAGGTTCCGGGCGTTGGTACTTTCCCGGCCACCATGATCAATGCCGGTATTCCTACCGTTTTCGTCAACGCAGAAGATATTGGTTACACCGGTACCGAGCTGCAGGGTGACATCAACGAAAACAAGGAAGCGCTGCAGACGTTTGAAACGATCCGAGCCTACGGTGCCAAGCACATGGGCCTGATCGACAACATTGAAGAAGCGGAAGCGCGACAGCACACCCCGAAGATTGCCTTCGTCTCCAGGCCCAAGAGCTACGCCGCCTCCAGCGGCAAGCAAATCGGTGAAGAAGATGTGGACCTGTTGGTGCGAGCGTTGTCCATGGGCAAGCTGCACCACGCCATGATGGGCACCGCCGCCGTTGCCATCGCCAGCGCTTCAGCGGTACCCGGCACCTTGGTGAACCTGGCTGCCGGCGGCGGCGAGCGCGACAGCGTTACCTTTGGTCATCCGTCGGGCACGCTGCGGGTTGGCGCGGGTGCCAAACAGATCGATGGGCAGTGGACGGCCACCAAAGCCAGCATGAGCCGTAGCGCCCGTGTGTTGATGGAAGGCAATGTCCGCATTCCCGGAGACTGCTTCTGATGTAGGCGTGCCTCATCGCAGCTAACGCCACTGTAGGTCAGATTAGCCTGAAGGCGTAATCCGACAAATCCATTGTCGGGTTACGGCTTTGCCTTTCTGTGCCCTTGGGTGAACCCGATCTGCAACTGTAAAAGCCGCTCAATTAACCCCGGCAATGCTTGACCCTCTGCCATCCAGGGGGAGACCCTGAAAGCCAACCTGTCCAGGGAGGCTGCTACCATGGCCAGCAATACCGACCAGAATCTGCGACCCGATTACGATCAAGTTATTCAGGACATTGTTGACTACGTTCGCGATTACCGCATCGAATCGGAAGAAGCTTGGCAAACCGCGCACTATTGCTTGCTCGACACCCTCGGTTGCGGGTTCCTTGCCCTACGTTTTCCGGAATGCACCAAGCATCTTGGCCCGATAGTGGAGGGCACTGTGGTGCCTCACGGGGCTCGGGTTCCCGGCACCCCGTACCGTTTGGATCCCGTAAAAGCGGCCTGGGACATCGGCTGCATGGTCCGCTGGCTGGATTACAACGATACCTGGCTCGCTGCAGAGTGGGGGCACCCATCGGATAACCTGGGCGGCATTCTGGCGGTAGCCGATTATCTCTCACAAAAACGAGTAGCGAACGGTGAGCCGCCCTTGGCCATGAAGGCGGTTCTGGAAGCGATGATCAAGGCCCATGAAATTCAGGGCGTACTGGCCCTAGAGAACTCCTTCAATCGTGTCGGGCTGGATCATGTGTTGCTGGTCAAAGTTGCGTCCACCGCGGTGGTCTCATACCTCATGGGTGGCAATCGGGAGCAAATGTTGTCTGCGGTCTCCCATGCCTGGGTGGATGGCCAGGCACTGCGTACTTATCGCCATGCTCCCAATGCGGGCTCACGAAAATCCTGGGCTGCGGGGGATGCCACCAGCCGAGCTGTACGCCTCGCCGATATCGCCCTGCGTGGAGAAATGGGTATCCCCGGAGCCCTTAGTGCGCCCCAGTGGGGGTTCTACGATGTGCTGTTCAGCAAGACCAACAAGGACCAGGCCATCAAGCCGGAAGAACAACGTCAATTCAGCTTCCAGCGCGGTTATGGCTCTTACGTGATGGAAAACATCCTTTTTAAAA